>SAAO01000019.1 GCA_009929375.1 Bacteroidia bacterium | reverse complement strand
ATTATGAGGTACATTGTGTAAATTTGAATTTATAAAGATGTCAGAGCTACGCTCCTTTGATATTTATTTGAATTATATTCTACAAAGATATCAGGGCTAACGCCCCTTTATATCAGGTATTAAGCAGCGTAGCTGTGGTATCTTTGTAGAATAATGATAACAATTGATTTTTAGGGGCGTAGCCCTGATATCTTGATTTTGAAAGATTAGGTATCCAAACGGATATTCATAAAAAAGAATTTCTACAATTTAGGAATTCTTTTTTTTTATTTTAAAATATACCCTTTGCAGGGTATTGATGAAGCTTCAATTGCAGGTTACTTTTGACATACTTTTTATTATCAAAAAATAATCACTTTATAATTCAAAAAACATGACAACAATTCAATTCAAGCCGTTTTTTAAAAAGACATTTCTGATACTGCTCATTTGCGGATCTGCTTTTGCATCAAAAGCTCAGGATGTAGAGCAGGAAAGTCTCGACTGGAGCAAATTACGTGTTAGAACTTTTGTAAACATCCCAATACCCTACACCGAGACAAAGGATATAAAATTAGCTTCAATTCTCACCATTCAGGGCGCTTATGAAATCGGTACGCTGGCAGATGTACGGGCGGCTGCACATCTTGGAACTTTCAAAGGAGTGTCTGTGGGTGGCACTTATCACATGTCGGATGGCTTAAGGAATGGAAAGACCAGATTCATTGTTGCTGAAACAGGCGACAAGACGTACTTCTACAAAGGCTACTCTGATTATCGCTCCATTTTCGGTCCCTCGGTTGATTTGATGGCGGGAGTGTTTCAGGATGCCGGTTTCTATGGACGCCTGCAGGCCGGAGTTGAATGGCAGACACACTCAAGGGCTTATTACAAAGGATACAAAGCTATGAGAAACGGTATTTCAACTGTAAAACTGCAGGCTGTTGCGGCCTCGCTGGCAATGGCTGAATACCACAACGGCGCTCAGGACTACGTTCGCCGACTGGGTTTAGGCGGTGTGGCGGGGATAAACTACGATTTTAGACCATGGAAAAGGATTACCTTTTTCGGTGGATTTGATTTGGGCTATATGGTGCTCCCGGGAGTGGAAAATGATTTGACCAACGGCATAGAAAATTCAAAAGGACATCCGATTTTGGAAATAAAGTTTGGGGCTTCAGTAAAACTTTAAGAAGAAAAAAAGGTTTGAATCATAAAATTAAAAGAACAATGAAAAAAAATCATCTTCTCTCAATCATTTTCACAGGATTATGCATTTTATCATCCTGCGAAACCGGGGTAACTCCGCCCGACGACCCGAATGACCCGAATGATCCGACGAGTCGGTTTGAAATTGCGCAGGTGCTAAATACTAATTCGGCTTTCGAAAATGTTTGGGATACTACTATGGATGTTCGCACGATGAATACAGGAGTTACGGGCAGTCTTGGCATTAGTGATTTTACAGTGGATGCAAAAAATCAAATGCACTTTGTATTTTATCAAATACTTCCTTCGCAACAATCAACTTTCTACGAAAGCTACCGCCGTACGTGGGATTTGACCAATAAGAAAATCATTCCACAAAATCCGTTAGCTTACAAAGAAAAAAATATTACGCGCAATTTATATAATTACCAGGCCGAAAAAGAACTTGCATTTGAACTTTATAAGCCATATACCAATTACTATGTGGCCGCAATAGTCACATCAGAGGGCGATGGTGGAATTTCTTACAATAAAGTTTACTTTCAGGGCGATGTGAGTATGACTGTGGCACAGCCATTTTATCCATTGTCAAGACTCGAACTTGGATATGAAAACGCGGTAGGCCAAAGCGCTTATTTTCAGTCGGTTATTTTCAGGAGTTTGAATAGGAAAAATGACGATGATTTTAATTACAAATTCACCAACGTGAGTATGGATTATGCCATTTTTCAGTACATGGTGCCCGATGTGCAAACATATCACCTGCTTTGCGAAGCAAGAACAAGCGGGCCAAGCATCTATTTCGGATTTACAAGCAAGAATGAGATTCAAGCTATAGAATTCACTGAAACAGGAAATTTCGGCACCACCACTTTGACTGGCACCAAAGGAAAAGTTGTAGCTACTGTAAACTGGACGCCTTATGTAACCTGGGTAACACAGGCGTTTGTATTTCCGGTTTATAATTTTGGGAAAACTATCCGTCATTATAGCCCCGATGGCAGTATCATGAGCTTTGCATTGAACAAATTTGATACCGACAGATATTCCACCTTTGTATATAACTTTAACACAAAGACGTTTACAAAAGTGATGGAGGATGTATCGCTGAAGTATGGCGACATAAATTCCAGCGATGTGGATATTGACCAGGAAGGCAATATTTACTACACAGGATACGCCGACAGTGGCAAAAATAAAGAAGGTGTATCGGTTTATAAAATTTCGGCTGATGGAAACCACACCCTTGTAGGCAATGATAATTTCTTAAAATTCGGACAAGTTATAAAGCTAAAACATTTACACGGGAAGCTGTATTTGTGCGTTACCGGGAAGAAAACAGGATACGACACCCATCAAATCAGTTTTATAAGAACAAAATAAACAAAATAACAATTTAAATCAGCGCCCCTAATTCCCAAAAACTATTTCCCAATTCCTCACACTTTCAGAAAAAAACACTGGAAGGGAGTGATAAGAGAAAGTGTAAAAATACGAATAGAAAAAAGGGTTAGTAGCGCTACTTTATCACAATGAAAACAAATCATCTTCTCTCCATCATTCTCACAGGATTATTCATTTTTTCATCCTGCGAAACCGATGTAACGCCGCCCGACGACGTTGATAACACAACAGATCCGCTGGCAGTAATAAATCTTCTTCACGATGGAGCAGCGTGGGAAACCGTTTACGATTCCATGATGCTCGTTCCCTCATTAGTAGGCAGAGAAAATTCTTCCACAGCCGGGATTTCCGATTTTACGGTAGATACAAAAAACCGCCTCAACATCGTTTTCTGGCATGCGTGGCAAAGTCAGCAGAGTGTACTGTACACTAGTTTTAGAAAAAGTATCAATTTGACGACCATGAAACCCGCCGATTTGGGCTTAACCAGCGTCGCCATGTTTCTGTACAGTAAGCCAATTGATAAAAACCCGCCTTACTTCGAATATGGAGTATCTTATTACACCTTGATGTTGGAAGCCTACAAGCCTTACACTAATTACTATGTGGATGGTTTTCAGCACTATAAAAATGGAATGAAGAATTACTTAATGAAAGTACAGGCTGCGAATGAAGAGTCTGGTGTTAATGATTTCAGAGAGTATCAATCAGGTGATTTTGATATGGCTTTCCGAAATCCGACTGTTAACTTAGGTAATCGGGGTATTTTTACTTTTGGCGCTAATATGGAAAACGAAAGCTCAAATTACATAGGAACAATTCATCAACACTACCTTTATTTGGAATCGGCTGCCACCCATGGCGGATTGACCGAGCCGCGCACCGATGGTACCGGCGTTGCCATAGAGTTCAGGGCTGACGAGCTGGAAGCCACTACGCTGGAGACCGGATTTGGCACTCACCCGAACACAAATATTAAATGGATGATAAACAGGACTTCTGTGGCAAAATTACCCTTAACCAACCCATTGGAACTGCCCATTAAAACACACCGCCATTACTCTGTAGATGGAAATATACTTGCTTTTTATATTTATGAAGAAAAAAAAGATAAATATTCTACGTTTGTTTATAATTTCAGCACTAAACAACTGACCAAAATTCTTGATAATGTGAGCATTGCTTACGGCAACAAGGAGGCTTCGGATGTGGATCTGGATGAAGCCGGCAACTTGTATTACACCGGCTACGCCAAAAACGGGAGTGATAAAACAGGTACTTCGGTCTATAAAATATCGGCTGGCGGTGCAAGTTCACTCGTTGGGTCGGATGGATTTTTGAAGTACGGCACACCCGTAAAATTAAAGTATCTGCACGGAAAAGTCTACCTCGGAGTAGTGGGCACAAGACCCGAAACAGGTTACAGGCAAATAACTGTTTTGAGGCAGAAGTAGAAGAACGAATTTATGGGCACTGCTATTCTATTTGGTGTTGCTGTTAAGACACATGCATAGAAATATCGAAAGTGCTCCATGCCTTAAAAAAAAGCCAGCGGCATGAGGCTGAGGCAACAACATAATAAGTTTTCAAACTTAAACTGAACTTTATCTACTGTATGATAGTTTGTTATAAATATAAAACCATGTCGTTAAGTTAAGCCTGAACTTCATACTTTCTGTTGAGAGCACGAAATTCTATGTATTCAGGTTACTTTGTTTCTCATATATTTTTGAATAATTAAATGAACACAAATGAAAAGAATTTTATTATTAATCGCACTTTGTGGCGTTTTAACTACTCTAAACGCCCAATCATTCCAATTAGTGAAAAACCTGTACGAGAAAACCGAAAGTATTCTTTACGATTACGATGCCGGAATGACCTATTTTGATGGAAAACTGTACTTTACGTCGTATTATGGCGACATAGTGGTGTCGGATGGCACATCGTCGGGAACTCAGATTGTTTCAACTCTCGGAATGCAAAAAATGACTGCTTTATCGTTTCATAAAAACAGATTTGTACCAATGGGCAACAAACTGTATTACAAAAACAGAAGAAATGAACTCTGTGTTACCGATGGTACAACTAACGGAACTTACATGGTGATCGACATTCATCCAACTGACTCAACAAACCAGTATGGTGTGGCCACAATAATGGGTGCCACAAGCGATAAACTGTTTTTTGCCGGAAACGATGGCGTAAACGGTTTCGAACTTTGGGTAAGCGATGGAACGGCGAATGGAACCCGAATGATAAAGGATTTCGCTCCGGGCTTAGTCGGCTTTTTCAACACGACGTCGAAGCATCACATTGGAACAGTTATCGACAATAAACTTTACTTTTTTGCAAACGACCGAACCAACGGATGGGAACCGTGGGTAAGTGATGGTACCGAAGCAGGCACATTTATGCTTATCAACTCTAACCCAACGGGGCATTGCAGTGATTTAATGGCTAATTCGTGGGGTGGATACGGTGCCAGCGAAATGAAGTTTTTTTCGTACAAAAATGCTGTTTACTTTATTGCATACAGGGGAATTTACAAAACCGATGGAACAATTGCAGGAACAACCCTGGAGCTGAGTGGTGCTAATTACGGTGCTAATATAATGTCTTCAATGTGCATTTTCGATAATCATTTATATTTCAATTACCTGAGTGGCGGAAATCGACAGCTTACCAAATCGGATGGTACAGCGGCCGGCACCGTTGTGGTGGGCACCATGAGTGGTTCAATGGTAAGTGGATTTCAGGAATTTAATGGCGAACTATATTTTCGGTGCAAAAAAGGTTCATCGTCCTACAATGATTATATTGCAAAATTAGCTGGTTCGAAGATCGACAGCCTTACCCGTACAACCAGTGGATTTTTCAATTATTCGGTTGATATTGTGCAGCCTATCGGGAATGACTTTCTATATATGGGCGACTATTATAACCATGCTATTTACAGATACAACAACGGAGCTAACACTTTAGCAAACACTCAATTTACAAGCACTTATGACAATTTGCTGAGCACGCCAATCGGAACCTTTGCCATTGGTACAAACTCAACTTATGGCTACGAACTCTGGAAATGGAGTGATACAGCCTCTGACATCAACGAATTAAACGAGAATAGTGATGTGAAAATATTTCCAAATCCTGTCAGGGATATTATGAATATTGAATTGAGTAGTGATGCTAATATGAAGATATTGAACAGTGTGGGAGCAACAATTTTTACCCGAAAACTAAACTCCGGCAACAACAGTATTGATGTAAGTTACTTAACAAATGGCGTTTATTATTTAACCGACAACAAAGGCAGTGTGTGGAAGATTATCAAAAATTAAAATCCAACTATGGATGGTTTTAATTTTTTGATTTGACTAACTGTAAAAAAATATGAATAACAATACAAATGATAAAAGCATGATTATTTGGTTTACACTCATATCATTTGTGGGGATACTTGTCACCGTTTTTTTTCTATATCGTGCAATGAAATACAAACAGCAGGCAAGAATCGCTTCTTTGCAGTTGAAGCACCAGGAAGAATTGACCAAATCTATCCTGGATACGGAAGAAAATGAGAAATCGAGAATTTCTGCTTCCCTGCACGACGGACTCGGGCAGTTGCTGAGCGTGATTAAAATGAACCTGCAGTACATGCAGTCGCAGGTTATTTCTTTCGACGAAAAAGTGATTCCTACTTACTACAAAACATTGGCATTAGTAGACGAATCGGTGAAAGAGCTCCGGTCGGTATCGCACGATTTGATGCCGCGAGCCGTTTATCGTAAAGGGTTGGCCGTGTCACTTGCCGAAATTGTGGATAAAATTGACTACAACAGGCTTCGTGTTCATTTGAACGTTGAAGGCATCACGCCGCAACTGGATTCCAACATCCAGCTTATGGTTTACAGAATTATTCAGGAATGTATCAGTAACGTGATAAAACATGCCGATGCAACGAAATTAGACATTTCGCTTATTCAGGAAAACGATTTTTTGCATGGCACCATCGAAGATAATGGAATAGGTTTCGACAGCGAGAAGGGCACTCCTGCATCAGGGTTAGGTTTTGAAAATATCCGCACACGGATACTATTCCTGAAAGGAGAACTGGACATCAGCAGTCAGCCCGGAAAAGGTACTTTAATAGCATTTCATATACCGGTAAAAAGGATAGAATTATGACAAAAAAAATCAATATTGCCATACTGGACGATCACCAGATAGTCATCGACGGCTTAAAATTGCTCCTTGAAAATGAGCCGAATATGAGCGTAGTTCTTGAAAGCACCAACGGATTTAAACTTCTGGAAAAATTAAAAAAGTTTCCTGAAACAATAGATATTTTGCTTCTGGACCTAATGATGCCCGAAATTGACGGCTACGAAACGGCATTGATGCTTCAGAATGATTTTCCGAAAATAAAAGTAATTATTCTTTCGATGAATAACGATGGGAAAATCGTTTCTAATCTCATAAAAAATGCCGGGTTGAGAGGTTTTTTATCCAAATCAGTAAACAAAACAGAACTTCTTAAGGCTATTACGCTCGTTGACACGGGCGAAACTTATTTCCCGGTGGATATTTTGACGGAAGTCAGAGCTTACGAAAAGCAGGCGCGTGAAGGTCAGTTACTTTCACTTACCGATAGAGAAATTGAGATTATCAAAATGATAGACAGAGGCCTCTCAAACAAGGAAATAGCAAGCCACCTTTTTATAAGCGACCAAACCGTATCTACACACAGAAAGAATATTTTCAGAAAAACCGGAACACGGAATGTCCCCAACTTACTGAATCTCGTGAAAAAATATCAGATAATTTGAGTTTGTGAGTGGTTATACGTGGGAAAAGAAAATTACATTTCGACAACCCTTCCGGCAAATTTAAAAATACTTTTTCTTTTCTTGTAGTTAATTTAAGTGATCAGTAAGTTAGCATAGTCTTATATCCTCGCAGTTTGTAATCATTTAGTCGTAATGTTTTTACAATTCTAAAACGTAAATTTCAGTTAGGGTATGCTGAAAAACGGACGGGATTTCCGAATCCCGTCGGACGTATGCTGAACATAGTGCTTTGGATAGCATATTCGCAAAAGAGCTTTATAACAAAATTTCTTCGGGCAACAGTTTTACAGTATTGATACGATGCGAGCGACGGTGCAACTTTCGCAGCATACGGTTTACTTCATCCTGATAATCGACTAAATAATCAGGATGAATTTTTTCAGTCAGGATTTGTAACAACCTCTTCACCCACAGCGCGAGCTTATAATCGAATAATGAAAAACCCGCCCCAAACATTTCGTCGGGAAATGCAAACTCGCGTCGCAACACATGCATCATCAAATCAGCTTCGTACTTTTTATTCTTCACTTCCACAGCAAAATCCTTTATCAGTTTGGCCGAAGCATTCAGTCTTTTTACCTCGCGATGTTGTATGGAGCGTCCTTTGTATTCCTTTTCAAAAATACGTTCAAGTCCGTCCAGTGCTTCTCCAAAAAGCCATTGCTCCCCTCCTTCCCTGTCGAAATAGTTGATCAGCAAAAACTCAAAATTATGCCGTTTTCCGGCTAATTTAATTACCATATCTTCCAGTTCCTTTCTCGAAAACTGAGACAATCCGGCCTTTAGTAGTTTTTTATCGCGAAACATATTATTATGATCTTTTTTACAAAGATATAAAAATAGCGAACAAAGCGCGTTTAGTATCAAATCAATCGTATTAATACCATCCACTAAAAGCGCAGCAAACATTTAGCTAATAATTACATAGCCATCACAATTTAATTTTAAATGAAATTCTGTATCTTTGCAGTCCTTTTTCAGAATAAAGAGCAAAGAACAAAGACAAAAGACTTTTAAACACGGAGACACAAAGACACGGAGAATAATTGAGAATTGACAATGAATAGTTGACAATTAAGGAGGCGGGGTTAAATGAGAACCACTTCCGAAGTGCAAAATCTTCAAATCTCAAAACTTGTCCGCCGTGGCGGATCTTCAAATTTTCAAATCCAAACACGAACCAACGGTCATCGACCGAAGGGAGATAAACACAAAACGCGAAACACGAAACACGAAACACGAAATAATTAGATGAATAACTACAAACGTACCACAGTCACCTCGGCATTACCTTATGCCAACGGACCTGTTCACATTGGTCACTTAGCCGGTGTATATGTGCCAGCCGATATTTATGTGCGCTACCTGCGCCTTAAAGGCGAAGATGTGCTTTTTATAGGCGGTTCCGACGAACACGGGGTGCCCATTACCATAAAAGCTAAAAAAGAAGGTGTGACACCGCAGGATATTGTGGATCGTTATCACGGAATTATCAAAAAATCATTCGCGGATTTTGGTATTTCGTTCGATATTTATTCGCGCACCACTTCCAAAACACACAAAGAGCTGGCTTCCGAAATTTTTAAAACTATCAACGAAAAAGACGGTTTTGTAATTCAGAGCAGCGAACAATATTATGACGAAACGGCGCAGCAATTCCTTGCCGACCGCTATATTACAGGTAAATGTCCGCATTGCGGCAACGAAAATGCCTATGGCGACCAATGCGAATCGTGCGGAACGTCGTTGAACCCAACCGATTTGATCAATCCTAAATCGGCCATCAGTGGTTCGGCACCTGTAATGCGCGAAACCAAACACTGGTATCTTCCGCTCGATCAACACGAAGCATGGCTCCGTCAGTGGATTCTCGAAGACCACAAAGAATGGAAACCAAACGTTTACGGACAGTGCAAAAGCTGGCTCGACATGGGCTTGCAACCACGCGCTGTAAGTCGCGACCTCGACTGGGGAATTCCCGTACCTGTGGAAGGCGCTGAAGGAAAAGTGCTTTACGTATGGTTCGATGCGCCTATCGGTTATATCTCGAACACCAAAGAACTTTTGCCAGATAGTTGGGAAAAGTGGTGGAAAGATCCCGAAACACGCTTGCTGCATTTTATCGGAAAAGACAATATCGTGTTCCACTGCATTGTATTCCCTGCCATGCTGAAAGCCGAAGGTTCGTATATTTTACCTGAAAATGTACCGGCAAACGAATTCCTGAATCTCGAAGGCGACAAAATTTCCACTTCGCGTAACTGGGCAGTTTGGTTGCACGAGTATCTCGAAGAATTCCCCGGCAAACAGGATGTATTGCGCTATGTACTAACCGCTAATGCTCCCGAAACCAAGGACAATGATTTCACATGGAAAGATTTTCAGGCCCGCAACAATAATGAGTTGGTGGCTATTTTTGGAAATTTCGTGAATCGTGCGCTGGTACTCACACAAAAATACTACGATGGCAAAGTGCCTGCTTTGGGCGAACTCACCGACTACGACAAACAAACGCTGGAGGAATTTGCTAATGTAAAAGCCGATGTAGAAAAACTACTTAACAATTTCCGCTTCCGCGACGCACAAAAAGAAGCCATGAACCTGGCGCGTATCGGTAACAAATACCTGGCCGACACTGAACCATGGAAGGTTGCCAAAACCGATATGGCTCGTGTGGACACTATTATGTATCTGAGTCTGCAGATTGCAGCCAATCTGGCCATTGCTTTTGAACCATTCCTGCCATTCTCGTCGGAGAAACTGAGAAATATGCTCGGACTGAAAACTTTCGACTGGAAAGAACTGGGTCGCATTGATCTACTAAAAGCTGGTGATCAACTCGGAACGCCTGAGTTGCTGTTCGAGAAAATTGAGGATGAAACTATTGCTGCGCAGGTACAGAAATTACAGGACACAAAATTAGCCAACGAAGCTGCGGCTTACAAACCCGAAGCTGTAAAAGAAAATGTGGCTTTCGACGATTTTATGAAAGTGGACATCCGCGTGGCTACCGTGCTTGATTGCCAGAAAGTGCCTAAAGCCGATAAACTGCTTCAGTTTAAGCTGGACGACGGCATGGGCGGTCGCACTATTCTTTCGGGAATTGCTGCTTCGTACCCAAATCCTGAAGAACTGATTGGTACACAGGTTTGCTTTATTGCCAACTTCGAACCACGCAAACTGCGCGGTATTATGAGCGAAGGTATGATTCTATCCGCCGAAGATGCCGATGGTAAATTAGTACTTGTCCGCCCGGGTGCTGTGGTTACAAATGGCGTGGGAGTGAAATAATAGACCCCTAAATCCCCTAAAGGGGACTTTTAAGAAAGCATCAATCGGAATTATTCTGGTTGATGCTTTCTTATTTTAAAGAATAATGTCATTATCAGCACAAAAAAAAAAGAGAAACCTGCATTCAGATTTCTCTTTTTTTGTACTTTCAAAACTGAAAGGATCAAACGCGACGTTCTTTGATACGTGCTTTTTTACCGGTAAGTGCACGCAAATAATACAATTTAGCGCGACGTACTTTACCACGTTTGTTCACTACAATTTTATCGATAAAAGGAGAATCCATAGGGAAGATACGCTCTACACCTACGTTGCCCGACATTTTACGAACGGTAAAGCGTTTTCTGTCGCCATGACCCGAAATACGGATTACATCGCCACGATAGTCCTGAATACGCTCTTTGTTACCTTCTTTAATGCGGTAAGACACTGTTACTGTATCACCACTTTTAAATGCTGGGTGATTGGTTTCTACTTTAAACGCCTCTTCGGCAATTTTAATTAAGTCCATGATCTTGATTTTTAATAAATTAATGCGCAATATTCACAGACTTCTCGTCATTCTGTCAGAGATTACGCTAAAATTGGACTGCAAAATTACTATTTTTTTTGGAAACCACAAAGCAAATGATTTACTATTTAATCATTTACAATTTACCATTTATTAGCTTCGACTCCTAATACATGAGCTTAGATAAAAGAGCAAAGACAAAAGACTATCGTGCACATGATTAAATGAGAATCACTTTCGAAGCCAAAAATCTTCAAATCTCAAAACTTGTCCCGTTTTACGGGATCTTCAAATTTTCAAATCCAAACTCTGAAACTCTGAAACTCTGAAACAATAAAAAACTATTTATGCGTCATAATATCGAGAATCATGCGGTCGGTTTCATTCATGCCCTCGCGGCCAATTTTGGTCAGGTTCAGAATGGTTTTATCCACATCCTCGTCGGTAATACCTTCGATCGACGAAAGGACTTTATTGTCCATAGCCAGCAAGGCCGAAAGAGTGGCAGTAGAAACGCCATTTGAGACTTTCAGCGCACAACTGGGCTTGGCTCCATCGCAAATCATGCCGGTGATATTACCAATCATATTTTTTACAGCATAACCAATTTGCTCCCGGGTTCCACCCATCAGATAAGTTACACCACAAGCCGAACCGGTTGCAGCCACCACAGCGCCACACAAACCCGAGAGTCGTCCGAGACTTTGCTTGATATATATGGTCATTAAATGGCTCAATGTAAGTGCGCGAATCAGCTCCTCTTCCGATTTTCCGCTATCTTCGGCAAAAACCGATACCGGAAGCGTGGCAGCAATCCCCTGATTTCCACTACCGGAATTACTCATTACGGGAAACATGGCGCCTGCCATGCGCGCATCGCAAGCCGCAGCCGTCACCGAAAGCATTTTGGTAAAAACCGTATTTCCCATCATACCATTGGCAAGCGTATGCGCCACACTGTGTCCGTAAGTACCTTTGAGCGATTCCACAGCAGCGGAGGTATTAAGTTCGGCAGCACGTTTTATAAAACTGATTTCGTCGACAGGAGTTGTACAGGCAAACTCGCACACCTTATCGAACGACAGTTGCAGTTCTTCGGTTTCGCGATCGAGCGTTTGTGTTTCGACCAGATCGAGCAACACATTGTCGTTGAACGAAAGAAACGAAAAGCGTGCATGTTCGTGACTGATGACTACTTTTGCGGTATTTTTATTATCTGTCATTATCACTTCGACAAATAATTTATCGGGTGCATTTTCCTTTAAATGAATGGAAATAATTTTGCGGGCTATCATCTCCTGTCCTTCAAGAAGCTTTTCGGGCGTAATATCCTTCAATACTTCAAGTCCGTATTCCGATTTTCCCACAATGACTCCCATAGCGATGGCAATAGGAAGTCCAACCATCCCCGTTCCGGGAATACCCACTCCCATGGCGTTTTTCAGCACATTAGCACTCAGAAAAACATCGATTTTTTCGGGAAATGTTCCTAATAATTCATGCGCCTTTGCCACAGCCAGTGCCACAGCCACAGGTTCGGTACAGCCAATAGCAGGTGTTACTTCCTGTTTGATTAAATGTATGATTTTAGCGCGTTCCTTTTTTGCCAGCATAAGTGTAAAAGTTTATTCGGACACAAAAATAATTTATTTAAAATGAACTATGCAAAAATCACCCTGTTATTCATAAAAAACAGTTCTGAAACATTTCAGTACAAAAAAATGATATGAAGGAACAGCCCCACAGAAAACCCTTTCAGAAAAATATATAAGATGCTAATTCATACATATAATAAATAGCTGATTTTTTTTGATTACTTTTGCAGCCTGAAAAAAAAGATTGTGTTACATGCAGAAAATTAGAAACATTGCTATTATTGCCCACGTTGACCACGGAAAAACAACCCTCGTAGATAAAATGCTGCTGGCCGGCCATTTATTCCGCGACAACGAGAATGCGGGCGAACTCATTATGGATAATAATGACCTTGAACGTGAAAGAGGTATTACCATTCTTGCCAAAAACGTATCCATAGATTACAACGGATATAAAATCAATATTATCGACACTCCGGGGCACGCCGACTTTGGCGGCGAAGTAGAGCGCGTTTTAAACATGGCCGATGGCGTTTTGCTGTTGGTGGATGCATTCGAAGGCCCAATGCCACAAACCCGTTTTGTATTACAAAAAGCACTTCAGCTTGGTCTGAAACCCATTGTGGTTATCAATAAAGTTGATAAGCCAAACTGTCGTCCCGACGAAGTACACGAAATGGTTTTCGACCTAATGTTCAACCTCGACGCCACAGAAGAGCAGCTTGATTTTCATACCATTTACGGTTCGGCAAAGAACAACTGGATGTCGGAAGACTGGAAAAACGAAACTACCAATATTTTGCCACTGCTCGATGCCATTATCGAACATATCCCTGCTCCTGAACTGATTGAAGGAACACCTCAAATGCTGATTACTTCACTCGACTATTCGAATTATGTAGGTCGTATTGCAGTAGGTCGCGTACATCGCGGTACACTTCGTGAAGGCATGGATGTAAGTCTGGTAAAAAGAGATGGTACTGCCAAAAAAGCGAAAATCAAAGAACTTCACACTTTTACCGGATTGGGACGCACAAAAGCCACCGAAGTTTCGTCGGGCGATATTTGCGCACTCGTAGGTATCGAAGGTTTCGAAATTGGCGACTCTATTTGCGACCTGCTGAATCCTGAGCCGTTGAAACCGATTGCTATCGACGAACCAACCATGAGTATGGTGTTCACTATCAACAACTCACCATTTTTCGGTAAAGAAGGAAAATTTGTGACTTCGCGCCACATTCACGATCGTTTGATCAAAGAGCTTGACAAAAACCTTGCTTTGCGTGTGGAAAAAGACATAGATTCGGATATCTGGAATGTGTACGGACGTGGTGTGTTGCACTTGTCGGTACTGATTGAAACCATGCGCCGCGAAGGTTACGAACTTCAGGTGGGTCAGCCACAGGTTATTTTCAAAGAAATTGACGGTAAACGTTGTGAACCTGTTGAGCAGCTCACCATTAATCTTCCTGAAGATTGCTCGGGAAAAATCATCGAAATGGTGGCCATGCGTAAAGGAGAAATGTTGAGCATGGAAGTGGTTAACGACCGCGTACAACTCGAATTTCAGATTCCTTCACGTGGAATTATCGGACTGCGAAACAATGTACTGACTGCTTCGGCAGGTGAAGCCATTATGTCGCACCGTTTCCTTGAGTATCAACCTTATAAAGGCGATATTGAAAAACGCACAAATGGTTCTATCATTGCTATGGAAGGCGGTACAGCCTATGCGTATGCCATTGACAAACTTCAGGACCGTGGCCGATTCTTCATTTTCCCGCAGGAAGAAGTATATGCAGGTCAGGTAGTTGGCGAGAGTGCAAAAGAAGGCGACATGGTGGTAAACGTAACCAAATCGAAAAAGCTAACCAACATGCGTGCTTCGGGAGCCGACGACAAAGCCAGACTTATTCCGCCTATTGTTTTCAGTCTTGAAGAAGCACTCGAATATATCAAGGAAGATGAATATGTGGAAATTACACCGCAAAACATTCGTCTGCGTAAGATTTATCTCGACGAAAACGAAAGAAAACGCATGACTAAAAAATAATTATCCGCAAACGTACCGTTATTTGTACTTTTTTGTATTTTTGCGCTGTCATTCAATCGGATACAGGAATTAAAATTCCGTATCCGTTTTTTTGAATGCAAAAACTGAAAAAATCAGAAAATTACAAACACCCATTCGTTATTAATAATGAAGCGACTTTTCTTAATTATCATACTGATAGCCTGCACAACAGGTGCCACTCTTTTTGCCCAGCTTGGTATCAGAGCTGGAATAAATCTGGCCAACGAAATAAAATCGTTCAGCAATGAAGATATTTCGGCAGGTTTCAGCACCGAAAATCTCACGGGATATCATATCGGGTTGGTGTATCAGGCAATGCCACAAAAATCAGGGTTGGGTGGAGACCTGGGAATTTTACTTTCGCAAAAAGGATATACCTACAATGATAGTCTAAGCATTGCAAACGCAGTTTTGCAGGGCTACAAGGAAATAAATTACCTCGAAGTTCCCTTTAACCTGCGATACCGCCTTAAGCTTGCATTTCTTGGATTATACGGATATGGTGGACTTTACACAGGATATGCGCTGAACGGAAAAAAAGTAGATGAGACGCAAAACTCAACCGAAGAAATTGGTTTCCAAAACTTTATGAATCGTTTGGATTTTGGTTATAACCTTGGTGTGGGGGTTGAGTTTTTCCGGAAAATTCAGCTTGGAACTACCTGGAGCCAGGGCTTGAAAAAGATTGAGAGCACAAACAGTGGCACGACGGAGCCTGAAGGTATCAACCGCGTATTCTCGGTAAACCTGACATATTTATTCTAAAACTCTGATAAACAATAAAAAAGTGAATCCGCCCATTAGCAGATTCACTTTTTTATTTTTAAAAATTTAAGCTAAAAAGAAAACTGAATCCATTATTCGTGATCAGTTTCGACTATCTGAGTTTTTTCAGCATTCCGGATATGGAATCTGCTTGTTTTCTTGTTTATAATCAGGGTAGAAGGAATACTTCGCAACATTGCCGCATCATTCTCCGAGAGGTTATTCCATGCCTGATAGCTTAGCAACAGGAAACTGAATTTTGAGATTACCGAAGCATTGTTTTTCGAACTCTTGATAATCTTCACAGAATTCGGGAACATTTTCCGTAATTCATCTGTTGCCTCACGCACTTTTGCACTTGTCTGAAGCACCTGATTTACATCCATAATAAAAATGCTCACCGATTTATTGTTGCGTATAAGTCTGCGGGCATAACGCAGCAGAAAATCATCGGACTCATTCTGAAGCAAAATCATGGTGGTGGAAATGCCTGCAAAACCACGATTTACAAACACACCCACACTACAACGACTGTTTTCAATAAAATAGCGTGTTTTATCCTTAATGAGCGAACCCGGATAAAAAATGGATTGTGTACGGCTTACCCTGTTGAGAATTCTGTTGAGCCATTTTATCTTCGAAAGAAAAGTGGTTTCCTTGAAAAACGGGATCCCCGACAAAGCCACACCGGCACCCACAAGTAAAAAGTCGTAATTATTGTAATTTACAGTTCGTACAATACTACCTTCAATATTATCGGTGATTTTATATTCGGTTTCGATGGGGATGTTCAGTTTTGCAGCCTCCTCTTTTACTAATTTAAAACCTTCGTGCGAATACTGGTCGCCATGAAAAGGATTGATATCGGTGCCCGGCGTAAGATGCAACACATTCACAGCCAGACTATTTTTCGTACCATCGAGTACTGTTTTGGCCACATTGAGCAACGGTTTACCATTTTCGGGATTTCCCATGGCAATAAGCGCTTTGAAAATCCCCAGCGACTGATGACGTTCGTATTCTTCGCGAATACGCTTTTCGGGAAACAGAAAGTTTATCAACGAAAGAATTGGCGTAGTCATAAAAGTGGTAACCAGCGCCATTATTACCAGCATTACAAATATCGGTGGAGGCAGAATGCCCATTTCGTAACCGATATTCAATACAATAAGTTCCATCAGTCCGCGTGTATTCATCAGAATACCAATCGACAAACTATCTTTCCAGGTTTCGCCCAGCAATTTTGCAGAGAAAGCACTTCCGATAAATTTACCAACCACAGCCACCACAATAAAGATAAGAGCAATCCACCATAGATAAGGAGTATTCAGTAATCCAATCTCAGTTCTTAAACCGGTGTACACGAAGAATAAAGGCAATAAAAGTGTGAGCGACACATCCTCTACCTTATCCACAATAAGTTTCCGGAACGAAGGCAGCGGAGGCATAATCACCCCGGCCAGAAAAGCACCAAAAAGCGCATGAATACCAATCAGTTGGGTTATATACGAAGAAGTAATAAGCACAAGCAGGAAAAATGCAAACACACTTTTGTTTACCACTTCACTGTTTTTATAAATCTCGCCGATACGTTTCAGGAAAGGTTTTACCACAAACATCATGACCAGAATATAAGCCACTGCCAGAACGATATTAAACAGAGAACTATCGAGACTTCCTGTTTTTGAAATGGCAATCACCGCAGCAAGCACACACCACGCAGTCACATCGTTGAAAGCAGCACTGGCGATTGAAATGGTGCCCAGATGCGATTTAGTGAGGCCCCGCTCCTGCACAATACGCGCAAGCACAGGAAATGCCGTGATGCTCATCGAAATACCTATGAAAAGTGCAAACGACATAAAATCAGTCTGAGCAGCAGCAAATTCCTCGTATAAATAATAAGCCAGCCACATGCCCATAAAGTAAGGAATCACAATACTGGCCTGACTTATTACGAAAGTAGCCCCCATTTTATTTTTCAGGGCACTTAGATCGAGCTCCATGCCAATTACAAACATAAAAAGCACCAGACCAATCTCGCTGAGAATATAAATATTGGAAAGAGAATCGGGAGTAAACAGAAAGTGATATGCTTCGGGAAAAAAATAACCAAGCAACGAAGGCCCAAGAATGATACCGGCCAGAATTTCACCAATTACGGTAGGTTGTCCGATTTTTACAAACAAATAACCAAAAACCCTTGAAACCAGCAAAATAGATATGATCTGCAACAACAGCATAGCTGCCGGCTCCATTATATTGTGCAGCATTGCAACACGAAAATTCTCAAGTGAACTCAGCGAAGCATCACTGTGATTTGTCGAAACTGCTGTTGTTTCCAAATGCGATGCATTGCTAAACAATACATAGGTAAGCACAACGAAAAGCAACATCATTACGCCATAAAAGGTCCATGTTTTCAAGTGTTTCTTCATGTATTTACAATTAATTCTTTTTGTCGAATGAAACTCACAAAAACAAATTTAAACATGCAACAATAAGGCTGTATCATTTAAACTTCATCATGTTCGGTTCATACATCAAAAAACGAAATTTCATTAAAAAAAACAGGTCTTCTGAGAGATGACCTGCCAAGACCGGGAATTATTGCTTAATTTTAAACAGATTAGCAGCAATGAATTATTCCCTAACATTCAACAGTTAACACTGCAAAGTTAGTGTTTTTAGATAAAATCAAACTGATTATAAAAAAGTTTTTTCAAAAAACGATTCAAAAAACCTTTAGCATTTTTCGGTGCGGAATACCAACTTCGAAAAATTGTTCGCCTGTGACGCTGTAATTATGCCTTTCATAAAATGCTAAAGCTGTCTCGCGTGCATTCAGTTCTATTTTTTTATAACCCTGTTTTTGAGCATATTCTTCAGCAAAATCCACCATCAAACCGCCCAATCCATTCGACCGGAATGCTTCGTCCACAGCCACTTGTCTCATTTTCAATACATTTTCAGCCACCGGCAGCAAAAGCAAACAACCAACCAACACATTATCGTAAAAAGCAGCAATATGGATATCGGCTTTATCGCGTGTGAGATCTTCGTCGAACAAACTCATTCCCAGCGGTTTTCGCAACACTCTGTCACGAAGTTGCAACTCAGCAGCATAATCGTCGGAACCATAAGCTATTATCCGAATGTCAACAAGGTTCAGTATGTTTTCTGTTGAAACGGCCATAAATATCAAATAGTTTTAAGAATTTACTGATTTCATGCTAAAAGTAACAAAATTTCGTGATTTCTGCTTGCCATCGGGCAAAAAAAAAGACATGCAATTTTTGAAATTACATGTCCTGTGATATTTACAGAATGATTTTGAACGAATTTATCAGTTTACTCTTTTACCCCAAAGTGCACGACCCGAACTGTTTAAGCCTGTGTACACAATAGTAGGCACACGCGGATTTGCTTCCCAGTCGAGTTCCCGCTCCACTTTAAATTTCTGGGTGCCAATCGTCAGCGTTTTTGTAAATGCATTATACGACCATTTTCCAAAATAAGCCCCCAGGCAGCTATAATTCTCAAGCAAAGTGAGTGTAGTTGATGTTTGCTGCACTCCCGGCACATAATTCAGAACAATATGTTCGTAAGTACCTACCAGATCGCTGTCGGTAATAAAATCCTGAGGTACATTGCCATAACGCTCGGGAGAAACCATTGGCCAGCCATCGTCTGTCCACGAAATTTTACGCACATGTCCCATCATAATGGCATTGCTGTAAGCATTTCCACCTGTATTTGCCGGCAAGCGTCCCTGCGAAGCATAAAACCACTGACCATTGTCGGGATTCTGAAAAACCGCACAATGCGAAAATCCCACCCAACCGGAATGATTATTAAACTTATAAGGATGCGTCAGAATAGGCCAGCAATCGGCTCCAAGCGTAATATTAGCTCCGTTATAGCCCAAGTATGGCCCCAGAATATTACGCGAACGACATACACGGGTATTGTAATACACCGACAATTCATCGTAAGCCAGAAAAAGATAGTAATAACCCGTTTCAGGATTATAAATAATTTCCGGACCTTCCTGAGCCTGCCAGCGATTGTTATCGTTGTTTGCACGGCGGGCCACTCTTGCTCCGTAGTCGGCAAGTGTATTGAGCTGGTAAGGTTTTCCGGTTTCCGGATTGAGCTTTACGGCCGGAATACCACTGTGCCACGAACCGTAAATTAACCAGTGTTCGCCTTCGGGAGTCACAATATAAGTCGGGTCAATGGCATTCCATTTAAAATATCCGCTCCAATCGCTGGTGCTTGCACGTGCATACGATGTTCTGTCGCTCACCGAACTAATCACATAACCCTTATCGACCCAGACATTTGAAGCAGGATTTGTGGACTCCATAAGTCCGATAAAAGCACGTTCAGTCCACGAATTATCGAAATTCGCAGTTGTATTCGGCAATCCTGTTTTTATGTAATTGTCCACAATTACCGAATAATACAACCGAAATTTTCCATCCACATTACGCACCACAGGAGCCCAGAAACCATATACAGGATTATCGATAGGCGCTAGCGACATACGCGCCCTGATGGCATTCAGCGAATCCTTAATCCATGCGGGAGGCGTTTGTTTCATAGGAAAGCCCAGAATTGTCCAGTTTACCAGATCGCGTGAGTAACGCCCCAGGTAATGACCGTAACCGTTTGTGACATTTCCGTACGAAGCATCAGTCTGATACATATAAAAATACGATCCGAATTTAGCCACCGTTGGATCGTGTACGTTAGCCAGATGCCATTTCGAACGCCATGCCCACGACGAAATACCGGCCAGTGCATAGTCGTCGGCATAAGAGGGAGCAGTGTAAGTTATCTGTGGAATTTCAAAAATTTTAATGCTGTCGATACCCGACAAAAGCACACTCACAACAGAATTGTCGGTACGATGCACTTTAAGCTGCAGCTTATCCTCCGAAAAGTTAATACTATCAATAAGCGATTTATGATATGACTGTACCGAACCAAGCGTGCGATAAATATAAAGTTTTTCTTCGGCAGCAGAAGATAAACCTGTAATTGCAATGATTAACAAAAATAAAACACGCTTCATGACTTACTGAATTTAAGGTTATTCCTGTTTTAATACACAAAAACAGGATATAGCAATTCTACAGAATAACAAGCTGATTATTCTTTTGCAAAGATATAAATGTAAAACAATTACAAAGTGGACAAAAATTCATTCTTACAGGATAAAACAACCAAATTACCATTATTTTTACAAAAATTATTCTGTACGGGTTAAAACCGTATTCAAATTTAATCAATAAATTTTTTATTCTGCTAAAAATATGTTCTACACTCTTCCGTTGTGTAATACAACTAAAAATACTGATATCAACCCGAATAATAAGTCCGTCAGGGATAACGAAAACCAGGCATTCAGCCGGAAACTTCCACTAAAAAGCAATAATTATCCACCGAAAGGTACTTAAAAAACTGTTTCTTTGTCAACCATGAATAAACTCTAATTTACACACATGAGAACAACAAAAATTTTAGCTATCGCAATTTTCAGCATGCTGGCACACACCGTATCAGTCAATGCGCAAAGTAAAAATGTAGTAGTCGATTTCAAAAAGCCGGGTGCTCCCATCCAAAACACCATGTACGGTATTTTCTTCGAAGATATTAACTACGGAGCCGATGGTGGTTTGTACGCTGAAAAAATCAAAAACCGCTCTTTCGACTTTCCACAAAACCTAATGGGCTGGAATATTTTCGGAAAAGTGACTGTCAGAAACGACGGTCCGTTTCAGAATAACCCCAACTACGTTCGTCTGACTTATCCGGGTCATGATCATAAACATACCGGTCTCGAAAACGAAGGTTTTTTCGGTATTTCGGTCGAAAGAGATGCCGAATACCGTTTCTCGGTGTGGGCGCGTGTAGCGTCGGACAATGCCACAGAAAGCTTCAGAGCGGAATTTGTTGACCGCGACAATCATCCTTTTGGAGCCGAAAACATCACCATAAACTCTAAAGAATGGAAGAAATATCAGGTTGTGTTCAAAGCCCGCAAAACCGAGATAAAAGGAAAACTCCGCATTTTCTTTACTTCAAAAGGCGCTGTCGATCTCGAACATATTTCACTTTTCCCTGTCGACACATGGAAAGGTCGCGAAAACGGACTGCGCAAAGACCTCGCACAGGCACTTTACGATCTGAAACCGGGCGTTTTCCGCTTCCCCGGTGGTTGTATTGTGGAAGGAACCGATTTGGAAACCCGTTACGACTGGAAAAATTCGGTAGGACAGGTTGAAAACCGCAAACTCAACGAAAACCGCTGGCATTACACCTTTACAAATCGTTTCAATCCCGATTATTTTCAAACTTACGGACTCGGATTTTTTGAATACTTCCAGTTGGCCGAAGACATGGGATCAGAACCACTTCCTATTGTAAATGTGGGACTTGCCTGTCAGTATCAGAATGGTTGCTGCGAAGCACATGTAGCCGTTGGCGATCTTCACGAATATGTGCAGGATGCCCTCGATCTGATCGAGTTTGCCAACGGCCCTGCCACCAGCAAATGGGGAAAAGTGCGTGCCGACATGGGCCATCCGGCTCCGTTCAATCTGAAATTTATAGGTGTGGGCAACGAGCAATGGGGAGCCGAATATCCCGAACGTCTCGAAGTGTTTATAAAAGCCATCAGAGCTAAACATCCTGAAATAAAAATTATTGGAAGTTCAGGTCCACAATCCGAAGGAAAAGATTTCGAATACCTGTGGCCCGAAATGAAACGTCTGAAAGTGGATCTGGTCGACGAACATTACTATCGTCCCGAAAAGTGGTTCCTCGAAGGTGCAGCACGCTACGATAATTACGACCGTAAAGGACCAAAAGTATTTGCAGGAGAATATGCCTGTCACCCGCGCAACCGCAAGAATAATTTTGAATCAGCTCTCAGCGAAGCAGCCTTTATGACCGGTTTCGAACGCAATGCCGACGTAGTGCACATGTGTACTTACGCCCCGCTTTTTGCACATGTCGATGGCTGGCAATGGCGTCCCGATCTTATCTGGTTCAACAATCTGAAGAGTGTAAAGTCAATCAATTATTATGTACAGCAACTGTACGGTCACAATGCAGGTACACATGTTCTGAAAACCACTGAAAATAAAGCAGCTTTGACTGGTCAGGACGGCATTTATGCAAGTTCGGCACTGGACAAAAAGAAAAACGAAATCATTCTGAAAATTGCAAATGTTTCGAATGAAAAACGCACTCTGAATTACACATTTACCGGACTGAAAAAAGCTGAACGTAAGGTTACACACACCATACTTACATCAGCCGATGCAGATATCGAAAACACACTCGAAAAACCCGATGCTATTGTTCCTGTTGTCAGCTCAATGTTGCAAAAGGATAATGGCTTCGAAGTGGAAATTGCCCCCCGTTCATTCAATGTGTATGTAATCAAACTCTGATTCACATTCAATCCGTAAAATAGCCGGAGACAGAGCTCAGTTAAAGTTCTGTCTCCGGCTATTTATTTTAACCCGACACAGGCAGAAGTTTTTAGCTTATAATTTCCCCTTTTCTCATTTTTTTTGCTTATATTTGTATGTTTTTTCAGAAAAGAATTCCTTTCCTCTGAAAGACAGTTTTATTTTCATTCAAACAACTGAATTTATATACTTTACAATAAAATGAGCGAAGAAGAAAAAGTGGTTTCAGGCGCCGAATATGGTGCGAGCAGTATTCAGGTACTCGAAGGACTTGAAGCGGTACGCAAACGTCCTGCCATGTACATTGGCGATATTGGTGTGAAAGGTTTACATCATTTGGTTTACGAGGTTGTGGACAACTCAATCGACGAGGCTCTTGCCGGACATTGCGACACAATCGAAGTGTCCATCAACGAAAATAATTCAATTACAGTTGTGGATAATGGTCGTGGTATTCCTGTGGATATGCACGAAAAAGAAGGAAAATCTGCCCTTGAAGTTGTTATGACCGTCCTCCACGCCGGTGGTAAATTCGACAAAGACAGCTACAAGGTTTCGGGTGGACTTCACGGGGTGGGTGTTTCGTGTGTGAATGCACTTTCAACCCTTATGCATGTGGAAGTATCGCGTAACGGTAAACTTTACATGCAGGAATACGAACGTGGTATTCCTAAATTCTCGGTTAAAGAAATCGGCACTTCTGAAACAACAGGAACTTCGGTAACTTTCCAACCGGATGAAACCATTTTCAGCGAAGTGACTTACAAATACGATATTCTGGCCAGCCGTCTGCGCGAACTTGCCTATCTGAATGCAGGCATCACACTGACGCTTACCGACAAACGCGTCAAAAACGAAGATGGAACTTTCAAAAGTGAAGTTTTTCATTCTACCGAAGGACTGAAAGAATTTGTACTTTACATCGATGAAGCCCGCGAAAAGCTTATTGAAAATGTAATCCATATCAATACCGAAAAAAATGGCACTCCTGTGGAAATTGCCATGACTTACAATACTTCGTATAACGAAAATATCCATTCGTACGTAAATAATATCAACACCATTGAAGGTGGTACTCACCTCGCCGGTTTCCGTCGTGGTCTGACACGTACACTTAAAAAATACGCTGAAGACAGCAAGATGCTCGAAAAACTGAAAATCGAAATCAGTGGCGACGACTTCCGTGAAGGTCTTACAGCAGTTATTTCTATCAAAGTAGCTGAACCTCAGTTCGAAGGACAAACAAAAACCAAACTTGGTAACAACGAGGTTATGGGTTCGGTGGATATGGCTATTGGTGAAGCTCTGGGTAATTATCTTGAAGAAAATCCGAAAGCTGCCAAAACCATTGTGGAAAAAGTAATTCTGGCTGCCACAGCCCGTCACGCTGCACGCAAAGCCCGTGAAATGGTACAACGCAAATCGCCGCTTTCAGGTGGTGGATTACCCGGAAAACTGGCCGACTGCGCTGATAAGGATCCTGAAAAATGCGAACTTTTCCTTGTCGAAGGGGACTCGGCCGGTGGAACAGCCAAACAGGGAAGAAGCCGTCAGTTTCAGGCTATTTTGCCACTGCGTGGTAAAATTCTGAATGTGGAAAAAGCCATGCAGCACAAAGTGCTCGAAAGCGAGGAAATCCGCAACATTTACACTGCACTTGGGGTAACTATTGGTACCGAAGACGACAGCAAGGCACTAAACATGACCAAACTGCGTTATCATAAGGTAATTATCATGACCGATGCCGACGTGGACGGAAGCCACATTGCCACGCTGATTATGACTTTCTTCTTCCGCCACATGAAAGAACTTATCGAACAGGGATATCTGTACATTGCCACTCCACCGCTTTATCTTTGCAAAAAAGGTAAAATTGAGGAATATTGCTGGAACGATCAGCAACGTCAGGCATTTATCGAGAAATATGGTGGCGGAAACGAAGGTGCAATTCACACACAGCGTTACAAAGGTTTGGGAGAGATGAACGAAACCCAGCTTTGGGACACAACCATGAATCCTGAACACCGCACATTGCGTCAGGTAACCATCGAAAATGCGGCTACTGCCGACCACGTTTTCTCCATGCTTATGGGCGACGATGTGGCTCCACGCCGTCAGTTTATCGAAGAAAACGCTACTTACGCAAAGATTGATGCTTAAATATTAATTTGAAAATTTGATAGTTTGAAAATTTGAATATTCCCGGTTGGTTTTGACCTGAAATGAATATTTAAATTTTCAAATTCCAAATTTTCGAATTTTCAAATTTTTGACAATGAACATAGCCGTTTACTGCTCATCGAGCAATCACATTGCTGAAAATTATCTCGCTACGGCTTTCAGTCTG
Source organism: Bacteroidia bacterium (assembly GCA_009929375.1). Taxonomy (GTDB): domain Bacteria; phylum Bacteroidota; class Bacteroidia; order Bacteroidales; family Paludibacteraceae; genus Paludibacter. The sequence continues at coordinate 51,526 of SAAO01000019.1, read as the reverse complement.
GGCAAATGGATCGCAGAAAACGGTCATGTGCTTGTTTTCGGTGGCGCTACGGGTGGTTCAATGTCGGCTGTATCGGAAGGTGCTGCTTCGTCGAATGGAAAAATTGTAGGTGTCATCCCACCTGCCATTATTCAGATGAACCGTCAGAGTCCGCTTTGTACCGAGCTTGTCACGGTACAGGACATGAGCGAACGCAAAGCCTCGATGAAAAACATTGCCGATGCTTTTGTTGTTTTACCGGGTAGTTATGGCACACTCGACGAACTTTTCGATGTAACAGCATCGGCCATAGTCGGAGAACACAGAAAACCGGTAATTATACTGAACGAGAATGGATTTTACGACCATCTCATTGCGCTGATAGCACAAATGAAAGAGGAAAAGTTTATTCCGGTAGAAAATTTCAGACCTGTTTTTGTGAACACTCCCGAAGAATGCTTTCAGCAACTCGTTCGGATTTCGGATGAAAACTAACAATATATTAATCATACACTCTGAGTATCATGAATTTATTTTGGAAAATCCTGTTCGGAAAAATCGCTCCAACTGCCAGAATTGAGCAACAGGAGGCGGATTTACAAAAATCGTTCGAACGTTATCTCGAAGTTGAAAAGTCGCTCGAACTGGCCGAATACAAAACCCTGTTTCATGAAGTGAAAGCTCCCGATTTTGTGGAGAACAAAAAAACTCTTCAGAACCGTAAATACCGTGATACAGAAGAGTATCGCGACAGCGCCAAGTATAAAAAACTTTTGGCCAGTCACGATATAAAAACCTATTACGAATTGCTTGGATCGCAGGAACTCGTTCAATTTCTTGAATTTAAGAAGTCGGCCGAATACGAAGATCTGGGTGATAAAAAGAAAGTGGCTGCCTCTGAAAAGCTTCAGCGTATGAAAGCATTTGAAAGATCGAAAGCTTTCAAAATTTACAGCCGTTTCCACGATTCGTATATTATCAAGGAATATGAGCAGCTTAAAGCCATTGTTTCGCATCCTGAATTTGTGGCTAAAAATGAATTCTGGGCCAATCCGCAACGCTGGCACACCACAGCGGAATATGTAAAAGAACAACGTTTCTACGAACTGGACAAAAATCCTGATATCGCATTTTACAACAAACAAAATGCTGCCAGTTTCGAAGTTCTGAGAAAACAGCAAATCACTTTCTTCGAACAGTTTGACTGGAATACGCTCGACAAATCGCGCTGGAATTATGGTTTTGCCTATAAGAGCCCTGCATTGCTTGCCAATCACTCGTTTGCAAACGAAAAGCAGGCCAATAATAAAGGTAAAAATGTATCGGTGGTTGACGGAAAACTCCGCATTAGTACCGAGCGTGAAAATGTAAAAGCACCTGCATGGCATCCCACCAAAGGTTTTATCGAAAAAGAATTTGAATATACATCTGACGTGTTACAGTCTGCCGATAGTTTCCGACAGAAAAAGGGAAAATTCTCAGCCAAAATACGTTGCACAGGAAATCTGCACCATGCTTTCTGGCTCGGAACTGACAAAAAACTCCCGCATATCAACATTTTCCATTGGGATGGTAAAAAAGTAAAAATGGGAAATGCGGCTCAGCAGGTTTGGGATGGCGTGGAAATTTCGGGTCTGAACCCTGCAAATTTCTATATTTATACGCTTGAATGGACTGAAAAAGAACTTATCTGGAGTATCAACAATTACGAAGTTTACCGCACAGCAGGCAATCTTCCAAAAGAAGAAATGTATCTGGCATTCAGTTCGTTTATTTCTGAAAAAATGAAAGGAGACACCGGAATACTCGAAGTAGACTGGGTAAAGGTAACTCAGAGCTGATAAAATCAGGTTCTTTTCACCTGCCAATAAATATAAATCTGTAAAAAGGGCAAGTCTTTACTTGTCCTTTTCAGTATTTCCAAAATTAAAAATTGCTCACACACAGATGCTATGATAGCAACCAGAAAAATAAATGTAGCTAACCGCTTCGAAATAGGAGGTAACAACCGTTTTGTGCTTATTGCCGGACCCTGCGCCATCGAAACCGAAGAAATGACCATGCAGGTGGCTGCTACTCTCAAAGAAATCTGCCAGGACCTGGGTATTCATCTTATTTTTAAATCATCGTTCGATAAAGCCAACCGCACCTCGGTAAAAGCACCCCGCGGCGTAGGCATGGAACGCGGACTCGAAATTCTGCAACGTGTAAAAACCGAACTCGACCTGCCTGTAATTACCGACGTACACGAATCATGGCAATGCGAACCTGTGGCTAAGGTTGTGGATATGCTTCAGATTCCGGCTTTTCTTTCGCGTCAAACCGATTTACTGGTAGCTGCAGCCAAAACCGGGAAAATTGTAAACGTAAAAAAAGGGCAGTTCATGGCACCCTGGGATATGAAAAATGTGGTTGAAAAACTGCGTGATTCCGGCTCTGAACAAATCCTGCTTTGCGAGCGTGGTTCGAGTTTTGGATACAACAACTTAGTGGTGGATATGACCGGACTTGTGGAAATGCGCAATTATGGTTTTCCGGTAGTTTTCGATGCCACACATGCAGTTCAGAAACCGGGCGGACAGGGAACTTCAACCGGTGGCAACCGCGAAATGGTTCCCTACCTGATGCGCGCTGCACTTGCTGTGGGCGTAGATGCAGTTTTTGCCGAAGTACATCCCGACCCCGACCATGCATTCAGCGATGGCCCTAATCAGATTCATTTATCCAACATTCGTAAAATACTTGAAGAAGCCGTCGCTATTGATGATCTGATTAAAGGAAACAAGGAGACACCAGGAGATAAGGAGACAAGGAGACAAGGAGGCTCAGAACTCAAAACTCAAAACTCAAAACTCAATATTAAACTTTTCCTGACCGATGTAGATGGTGTGCTGACCGATGCTGGAATGTATTATTCCGAAAATGGTGATGAACTGAAAAAATTCAATACGCATGATGGAATGGGCTTGCAACTTATTCGTCAGAAAGGTATCAAAACCGGTATCATCACCTCCGAAAACACCATGATGGTGGAACGACGTTTCAATAAACTGAAACTCGATTATCTGTACCAGGGAAAACGCGAAGGCGGGAAACTGGCTTCAGCACTCGAAATCTGTGAAAAGGAAGGTATTACACTCAAAGAAGTGGCTTACATTGGCGACGATATTAATTGCCTGGAGCTCCTTTCGCATGTAGGTCTTGCAGCTTGTCCTGCCAATGCGCTCGATGCAGTGAAGCAAATTCCCGGCATTGTTCGCATGAACAAAAAAGGAGGCGAAGGTTGTGTTCGAGAGTTTATCGAAATGATTATCAGTAGAATGGAAAAATAATCCGGCCATGACACAAGCAGAAAAAAGAGCAAAGGAAATTTTCGCACAACAAATTGGTGAGCTACAGAAAGTTTCTGACAGGATAGGCCCCGAAATGAATCAGGTGGTCGAAATGATTTACGCATGTCGTGGTAAGCTGGTAATAATGGGCGTGGGCAAAACCGGTATTATCGGGCATAAAATTGCATCTTCTTTAGCCTCCACAGGTACGCCCTCCATTTTTGTAAATGCTGCAGAAGCCATGCACGGCGATCTGGGCATGATTTCGCCCAACGACATCGCCTTGCTTATTTCGAATAGTGGCAGCTCAATGGAAATTATCAATGTGGTTGGGCCGTTGAAAAAAATCGGTTGCCGCATAATTGCCATGACGGGAAATCCGCAATCGCCACTGGCTCATGAGGCCGAAATAATTCTGAATGTAGGTGTTGAAAAGGAAGCCTGTCCGCTCGGCCTCGCTCCCACAACGTCTACCACAGCCACTCTGGTTATGGGCGATGCTCTGACCATTTGCCTGATGGAACGTCGTAATTTCAAAGCCGAAAACTACGCACTTTATCATCCCGGTGGCGCTTTGGGTCGTCAGTTGCTCACCCGTGTGAAAGACGAAATGACCACTGAAGTTCCGAAGGTAAACGAAGATAGTATTTTCAAAGATATCATTTCTGAAATGAGCAAAAAGCGTCTCGGTATGACACTCGTTTACAATTCAAAAGGAGAAGCTACCGGTATTATTACCGACGGGGATTTGCGTCGCGCTATTCAGAACTTCGATGATCTGAAAAGTCTGAAAGCCTGCGACATTATGACAAAAGGATTCAAGCGGATTGATAAAAATGAAATGCTGACCGAGGCACTCGAAATGATGGATATCAGTAATATAACCACGCTGGCTGTAATGGATGGCGAAAATGTTTGTGGCATTCTGTCCATTCATCATATTATTGATTTCAGGTAAACTCCTGATTATTAAACCTATCTTCTGGTACACTTTGTTTACTTATTCACAATAAGAATATTGAAATTCAAAAAAATATATATCGAAATTACAAATAGCTGCAATTTTAATTGCAGCTTTTGTTTTCAAACAGGGCGTGCAAAAGCATTTATGTCTCCTGACGATTTTCGTATAATTTGTAAAAAGATAAAACCCTTTACATCATACATTTATCTGCATGTACTGGGTGAACCTCTTTTGCACCCGCGCTTTGAGGAAATACTGAAAATTGCTGCAGAAAATGAACTGAATGTAAATATCACTACTAACGGAAGTCTTATTTCCCGTAAAAAAGATATTTTACTACGGAATAATGTGCGTCAGATTAATATTTCGCTACACGATGCGGAAGAAAACATAGCGCAAAACGAACTGAATGAGTATCTGAATGAGATATTTGAATATGCAAAGCTCGCTGCAGATAATACTTATGTAAACCTGCGCCTGTGGAATGCCGGTGAAACAAACAGCAACGAATTCAATCAATATTGCACTGATAAAATCAAACAGCACTTTCCGTCTGCCAATACAAATCTGAACGAAAGTTCGAAAGAAAAGGGCATCAAGCTGGCCAACCATATTTTTCTGCAAACGGCGCCCCGTTTCGAATGGCCTGATGGTGGCGAAAATCGCTCTCCCGAAACACGTACCTGCTACGCCCTGCGCGACCAGATAGCTATTCTGGCCGAAGGAACCGTGGTTCCATGTTGCCTTGATGCCGATGGAAATATGAATCTTGGAAATGTATTTGAACAGGATTTGGCAGAAATACTAGGCTCAACACGCGCTCAGAAAATCAGAAACGGATTTATCAATCACAAAATTACAGAGGAATTCTGCAAAAGTTGTGGATTTTTCATTTGAAAAAACAATGAATCAGGCAGTTGTATATACACTTGTGAGTTATCCGAACATCGGTTGTTTACCCGAATGTGTGGTTGTTGATACCGACGAAAAGGGCGAATTTTCGGTGAACTTTACAAAGGTGACAAAAAGTAATCAGTCCAATTTTACGCACTTGCTCGACGATACCGACCGAAAGCTTCTCGACTATTGCCTGCGTCTCGACAAGGAGACCATTGCCGGCAAAATAAACGACCGAAAAGCAAAAGACTGGAATGATGTATCGAAGAAATTCTTCGAAAACAGGAAGATTAAGCAGGACGACATTTTTCTGCGCGACTATTTGCTCGATTATATCGAAACCAACCAAAACGGTTTTTTCTCAAATCTTTCGGAAAAACCGCTTTTCATGCCTCAGGGACGTTTCCCGTTCACCTGGATTCCCCTTTTTATTGAGAACGAGATGCCGGAACTTCTGTATTGCTTCGAAAATACAGGAGGCTGGATTTACTTTTACCCTGACATTCGGTGTAAACAAAAACCGCTTTCGTTACTCAACGGTATGCTTGTTTCGCGAAAAACAGCGCGTATTCTCCTGAAAAACAAAATCTACGAATTCGACGATGAGGTGGATGGTTCCAAGTTTACAGCATTTTTCAGTAAGGAAAAAGTGTCTGTATCGCAACTTAATGCCGAGGAATATATTCAAAAAGTCATTGTGCCTTTGGCCGCGACAAACCGCGTGGTGGCTCAGGGATTCGAAATACAAACCGTTTCGTTTTTGCAAAACGCCATTCTCAGGGTAAAAGAACTGGAACCCATTCGTCAGGTGACACTTTTCGACGACGAAACAGCGGACAGCAGTCAGAAAAGCCTGGTACTGGAACTTATTTTCGAATATCAGGGTTTTAGGTTTTGGGCTGGTCAACCCGGAAAAACCACTTCTGTGGAAATTCTGGAGGATAGTTTCAGTATTCTGAGAGTGGAACGCGACAAGGCGCTGGAGCAACTCTACATCGATGCTTTGAAAGAGACTGGCCTCGATCTGGATGGAAAAGTGCGAAAATTCAGTTACAGCGAGGGTGTGGAATGGCTCAACGACCATTACAAGCAACTCGAGTTGACAGGTGTGGATATAAAATTTGAGAACCGCCGCGGCGAACCTCATAAAATTTTTGTGGGCGAACGCAGCATGTTTATCGAAGTGGAAGAAGGCCGCGACTGGTTCGATATAAAAGGAAAAGTGAAGTTCGGACAATACGAAATTCCTTTCGTGCGTGTCTTGAATTATATCCGCCAGAACAAACACGAAATGATTTTGCCCAATGGCGAATATGTACAGATACCGCAGGCATGGTTCGAGGAATACAAAGCTCTGGCAGAATTTGCACGTATAGAAGATGGAAAGGCGGTGATTGCCAAATATCACTGCGTGGTGGCCGAAGATCTGAAGCAAAAGCTGAACATAAACTTTTCGATAAAGGAAAATATGCGCCGTTTGCTGAGCTCGGAACTTTATCACAATTACGATTTACCGGAAAATTTCAAAGGTGAGCTGCGTCATTATCAGCGCGAAGGGTACAACTGGCTTCGTATGCTCGACGAACTGAGTCTTGGCGGCTGTCTGGCCGACGATATGGGGCTTGGAAAAACCATTCAGACTTTGTGCATGTTGTTGTGGCAAAGGCAGCAAAAAATGGGTGTAAACCTGCTTGTGGTGCCTACAAGTCTTATTTATAACTGGGAAGAAGAAGCACGCAAATTCACTCCTGAGCTTAAAATCTATGTTCATTCGGGCAATCAGCGAAGCAGGGACAGTAAAGCTTTTCACAATGCCGACATTGTGCTGACAAGTTACGGAGTTTTACGGCGCGACAAGCAACTTCTTTCGTCATTTCCATTCAATTACATCATTCTCGATGAGGCACAGGCCATAAAGAATCCACAGTCGGACACTGCTCAGGTTTGCCTGGGACTTAGCGGACGTCGGTTCCTGACACTTACCGGAACGCCCATTGAAAATTCGCTTACCGACCTGTGGTCGCAGGTGCATTTCTTCAACCGCAATATGCTCGGCAGTTCGTCACATTTTTTGCGTGCCTGCAAAACCGAAGGAAAACAGGAGCTTTATCGCCGTCTGCTGAAACCATTTATGTTGCGACGCAACAAGAAGGATGTATTGACAGACTTGCCCGAAAAACAAATTACGGTGCAATGGTGCGACATGACTGATGCACAGCACAAGATTTACCGCGATTTTCGAAACAATTATCGTGAGAAATTTCTGGGAAGCAAAGATGAGAAAGACAGGGTAAACACCATGATTTTGCTCGAGGGCTTGCTTCGTCTTCGTCAGATTGCCAACCATCCTTCGTTGGTCGAAAGCAGCTATAACGACGACTCGGGAAAGTTCGAAACTGTATGCGAAATGATGACCGAAGTTATCGAACAGGGCGACAAGGTTCTGATATTTAGTTCATTTGTGGAACATCTTAAACTTTATCGCACATTTCTGGATACACAAAACATTAAGTACGCTTATCTTGATGGTGCTACAAAAGACCGTAAAGAACAGGTTGAAAAATTTCAGAATGACAACGAAACACAGGTTTTCCTGCTGTCGCTCAAGGCCGGAGGAACAGGCTTGAACCTTACAAAGGCTTCCTACGTATTTTTGCTCGACCCGTGGTGGAACCCCGCTGCAGAAGCGCAGGCTTACGACCGTGCTCACCGTATCGGACAACAAAACAAGGTTTTTGTGTATAAGTTTATCAGTCGTAACAGCATCGAAGAAAAAATTCTTCGTCTTCAGGAAGAAAAATTACAACTTTCCGAAAGTATGCTTGGTTCGGACAACGAACTTCTGAAACAACTCGATATCAATGAAGTAATGAAATTGATAGAGTAATACTCCAAACTACTAAAGTGGCTGTGAAAAGAAAAAAGTCATCTGAAATTAATCAGATGACTTTCTTTATTGAAATTTATAAGCTATCGCCAAAATCTTCTTTAAACTTAGCCATCAGTTTTTGTGGCCAATCGTTTACAGGTTCAAGTCCACCCATGAAGAAACGCAACACAGGAGGTTCGTAAACGAATTTCAAACCACCAATCAGGTGACGATTGTCGTACAACCAGGTCAGACGGTCTTCCACATATTTAATCTGCGAAAGTGTAAATACACGACGTGGTACAGCTAAACGCAATAATTCCATATCGGCATAAGTTTCGTTGCCATATTCGTCGCGCTGATTCGAGATTGAACCACGCTCCATACCACGAATTCCCGAAATAAGGAACAATGCAGCAGCCAATGCCCCGGCAGGATACTGACTTTGAGGAATGTGCGCACAAATCTGCATAGCATCGAGGTGAGCTCCAAGTACACCGGCAGGTTTAATCACAGGAATTCCTTTTTTGTCGAGTTCGCCTATCAGATATTTAATATACTCCGGACTCTGGCAAATCATACTTTCGTCGAGAGTTTCGTAAAGTCCCACAGCCATTGATTCAATTTCGCGAACCGAAATACCTCCATAAGTTGTAAATCCTTCGTAAAGAGGCACAAAAGCTTCGAGTTCTTTGATAATTTCAGGATTATCGGTACACATACCTCCACCACGCGATGAGCTGATTTTTCTTGCAGAAAAATAACACAAATCAGCAAGTGAAGTAAATGCATGAATAACGGTTTTCATATCTGAGTTTTTAAACTCTTCTTCACGTTTAAGCACCAGATAAGCATTTTCGCCAAGCAAACTACAGTCGAGCACCACTCGAATTCCGTATTTATCGGCCAAAGCACGTACATCGCGCATGTTTTGTACCGAAAATGGTTGACCACCAATCAGGTTGGTCGAAGCTTCCATACGGATAAAAGGAATATTTTTAGGTCCGTGATAATTAATTACTTCCTCAAGTTTTTCGATATTCATATTTCCTTTAAAAGGATGGTCAGAATTCACCACATATGCTTCATCGTAAAGCAGTTCTGCAATCTGTCCGCCTTTGTCGGTAATATGCGCCATAGCGGTGGTAAAGTGGTAATTCATAGGCACCAAACTACCTTTACGCACATAAGCTACTGAAATAATATTTTCGGCTGCACGTCCCTGATGTACAGGAAGAAGATATTTTTTTCCCAGTACATCCTGTACTGCTTTTTGAAGTTTAACGAAACTCTGCGATCCGGCATAAGCATCATCGGCCTGCATCATAGCAGCCAACTGATTGTCGCTCATGGCATTGGTTCCGGAATCGGTCAACATATCCAAAAATACATCTTTGGTGCTCAGACGAAAAGTATTAAATCCGCCTTCGTAAAGAGCTTCGAGACGACGTTCGATGGGAACCAGATGAAGCTTTTGAACAATTCTTACCTTGTGAAGTTCCAACGGCAGGTTTTCGCCGCTGTAAAATTTGATTTCTTGCATAGCTATTACAAAAAAATATTGATAAATTGAGTATTATTTCGCTTTTAGATTTTTCAAAAAAATGCCTGTAAAAATATACAAGCAGATTATTTGTATAAAAATGTAATTTATTTTCAAATAAAAGCAATCCAGTCACAAAGATAAACAATTTATCAATGATTTTGCAGAAAAACTGAATAAATGTAAGATTTCTGAAGCAATCAGATTAATAATGATTGCAAATTCGGATAGGGTCAGACAGGATCCACATCGAGGGCAATACGCACACTTTTAAATTTAGCATCGGCCAGTAGCTGATTGACTGTTTCGTGCAGTATCTCTTTTGCTTTAGCCACAGAAGCTTCGTTCTCGATTTTAAGAATAATTTGTTTAAGAAAAAGGTTCTGAATGCGCGACACCGGAGGATCGACAGGACCGAGTACGCGCTGACCAAATACAGATCGAAGCTGATTTGCCAATGCAAAACCAGCCTGCTTTACAACCTGTACATCACGATGTTTCAGTGTAATTTCAATGATGCGATGATAGGGCGGATATTTAAACAAGTGTCTTTCGGCACACTGCGTGCGGTACATGGCCGCAAAATCATTTCGTATCACCTGCCCCACAATAGGATGTTCGGGCATGGTAGTTTGTAAAATCACTGTGCCACGCTTGTATTTTCTGCCTGCACGACCGCTCACCTGAGCCATAAGTTGATAAGCTCTTTCGTGGGCTCTGAAATCGGGAAAATTCAGCATATTGTCGGCATTTAAAATGCCCACCAAACTTACATGTTCGAAATCGAGTCCTTTTGTAACCATCTGTGTACCAATCAAAATATCGACTTTGTGGTTTTCGAAATCGGTAATCAGTTTCTCGTAAGCTTTTTTCGACCGGGTAGTATCAAGATCCATACGGGAGACAAGCGCATCAGGAAAAATCAGTCGAATTTCGTCCTCAATTTTTTCTGTACCAAAGCCTTTGGTATTCAATCCGGGAGTTTTGCAGGCCGGACAAATTTGCGGAATTGGCTCTGAATAACCACAATAATGACAGGTAAGCGTATTGAAAACCTTATGCACGGTGAGGCTCACATCGCAGTTTTTGCATTTGGGCACATAAGCACAGGATTTACACTCAATGTAAGGCGCATAACCACGGCGGTTCTGAAACAGAATAATCTGCTCTTTGTTTTCGAGCGCTTTCGCCATTTTCTCGAGCAGCACATCCGAAAAATGTCCCGACATACATTTTCTACGGTAAGCTTCCTTTGTATCAACAATTTCAATTTCGGGAAGTTCCATTTCCTCGTGGCGTTTGTGTAGTTCCACAAGTCCGTACTTTCCCATATCGGCATTGAAATAGCTTTCGATAGAAGGTGTGGCTGTTCCCAGCAAAGTTTTGGCACCGTGCATCGAAGCCAGCACAATGGCTGCATTTCGCGCATGATATCGGGGCGCAGGATCGTACTGTTTGTAACTGCTTTCGTGCTCCTCGTCCACAATAATCAGCCCGAGCTGACGGAATGGCAAAAAAACCGACGAACGTACACCAATAATTACTTCATAGCCATTATCGTTGAGCACATTATTCCAAATTTCAACCCTTTCGGCATCCGAAAATTTTGAATGATATACGCCCAGTTTATTTCCAAATACCTTTTTCAATCTGCCTGTGAGCTGGGTAGTAAGTGCAATTTCGGGCACCAGATAAAGCACCTGCTTATTTTCGCGTAAAGCTTTTTGAATTAAATGAATGTAAATTTCGGTTTTACCACTCGATGTTACGCCGTGAAGCAGCACCACCGGCTTGCTGACAAATTGATTTTCGATGGAAGCAAGTGCTTCGGTCTGAAATTCGTTTAGCTGCGACGCCTCACTGATTACTGATCCTGCATTATCAAGCCGGCCTGTTTCTTTTTTGTACAACTCAAAAACTCCTCTTTCGCAAAGAGCATTGAGCACAGCCGGCGTTATGCCCGATTTTTCCATCAACTCCTTTTTGCTTACTTCGCGGGACTGTGTTGGTATTAAAACCTTCGACAAATCGATGTACATCATTAACGCATCGAGTTGCTTGCGTGCACGCGATAGTTCATCGAAAATACGGCGCAGGTTTTCCTCGCTACGACTGTCGTCGGTAAGTCTGACAAATGTTTCAGTTTTAGGGCGGAATTTTTCTGTAAGTTCCTCGGTTACTTCCACAGCACCTTTATCCATAAGTCTTTTCAGAATGGGCAATACGTCACGAATTTCTGTAAGTTTAGCCAACTCATTTACAGCCATTGGCTTTCCTTCTGAAAGGGCATCAAGTATGTGTTGCTCCTTCTCTGGAAGCACTGTTTCAGCTTCAAAATCAGGATTAATGCAAACCTGCGTTTCACTTTCGAGCTTAAGCCCTGCAGGCACAGCAGCCTGATATACATCGCCCATTGCCGACTGATAATATGAACTTATCCACTCCCAGAATTTCAGTTGAGGAAATCGCAAAACCGGTTTTTCGTCGAGCACACAAATAATTTCCTTTACTTCGTAAGCTGTTTCAGGCTTGAGCGTATAAACCACCGACACAATGGCTGTATAAAGTTTTTTCTTTCCGAAAGGCACGACAACACGCATTCCCACACGTACGTTTGCCGCCCACTCTTCGGGGACAGCATAGGTAAAACCCGCGTTTAAGGGCAGCGGCAATATCACGTCAATATATTTCATGTTTGGGAATTTGCAGAAAGGACAAAGTTAAACAAAGAATTGTGTCGGAGCAAATATTGAATTTGAAGAATTAAGTCTTTAAGTTCAATATTTAATATTTCCTGTACGGACAGACTATCGCTGATTTTTCAATTATTCAATATGCAAACTATCAAATCCTTAACTACATTTGCTTCTTCTGTTTTGCTGGTTGCAATAAAAAGGGTGAGTGCTGCCAACGCTTCATTGCTGATAACAGGGGTTTTATCAGCAATGTATAGTGCATTATTTTTCTCCATAAAAAACAAGAAACAGGCTGCTGCAATTCGTTTGTTTCCATCAACAAACGAATGGTTTTTGGTAATATAATAAAGCAGATTTGCGCCTTTTTCTTCGATAGTAGGATATAGCTCCACACCACCAAAACTTTGCGCAATTTGATTGATAGAACTGTGAAAACTTTCATCCTTGGGTTTCGCAAACACATCCGAAGAAAAATCAGAATACATGGTTTTTATCAACTCCATATATTGGTCGAAGGTAGGATAAACAGCCTTGCGAACAGTTTTTCCTTTTGTTTCGAGTGTTTGATGGTCGTAATCGTCAAGCAATGATAATCCACGAGCAAATACACGTAACATTTGGCTGTCTTCGTTGGTAGCCTGCTCCTCAATGGCTCTGTTGAGAATCCGAATGCCTGTTTTGAGGTGCTCAACTTCCAGCTGCTTTTGCGCCAGCCGCTTTTCATTAATAGCGTAACCTTGTACCAAATAGTCTTTCAAACGCTGTGTAGCCCATTGGCGAAATTTTGTAGCCTGTATTGAATTTACTCTATAGCCAACAGATAGAATCATATCAAGATTATAGAAATTCATAATCCTGTTTTTTCCATCAGAAGCAACCTGTTCCATTTTGGAACAGGTTGACTGCTCTTTCAATTCGCCTACTTTGTATATATTTCCAATATGCTTAACAATTGCAGGTCTATTGACTCCAAATATTGTTGCAATTGTATGTGCATCGAGCCATATAGTATCGTTTTCCAACTTTACAGTTACTTCTGCACCATTTGGTGTTTTATATATCTCTATCTGATTAGCCATAAAATGCTATATTTAAAAACAATGGCTATATTACCTGGTTATTCCTCCCGCAATATTTTTGCTTTCTATCCGTAAAATTAGCTATTCAAATTATTTATTATGCAATATAAGTTGAAAAAATGAATTGTAATATACTTATCTCATTATCTGTTTGATAGATATCATTATGCAGAAAACAAAAACTAGCTTTTATTAAGGCTCAATGAAATTATATCAGCACTTACATTCTCACCACTTTATCCACCACATTTTCGAAATGCAGTAAGTGCGTGGCCATAAGTATGGTTATATCAGGGTGGTTTTGTTTTATTTGTCTGAAAATAGCAATGGCATTATCGGTACTTATTCCGGCTGTAGGTTCATCAACAACAAGTAACTGTGGCTTTTTGAGTAATGCCTGCGCCAGTAAAAGTTTTTTGCGCTGACCACCACTGAGCGTTTCTCCATTTTCGCCGATCCAGCTATCTAAACCGTTGGGCAGATTTTCGTACCATGAAGTCAGATCGACAGTTTGTATGGCCTGAAAAATATCTGCATCGGGATATCCTTCGAAATTTTCGCGCAACGTTCCTGTGAGCAGATATGCTTTTTGAGTGACATACACACATTCAGGCACTGGCAAATGCGAAATTTCAGTATTATTCCAACTAAGAGAACCACTAAGGCGATATTCCGGATAGAAAAGACTATTGAGAAATGTTGTTTTCCCCTTTCCTGTTTCACCATAGAGCGCTATCCAGTCACCTTTTTTAATTTCCAGTTGCAGTGCTCCCGTTTTTACCGGAGATTCAGGAATTTGAGCTCTTACATTATTCAGCGAAAGTGTCTCCAATGCCGAACTTACCTTTACCGTATCAGGTTCGTGTTCACCCTGAGTGATAATATGATCCAAATCTTCAATTTGATGCGCGACAGAACTCTTTTCCGACTTTCCGGCAAACAGCATTTCTGCCAGCTCAGCCTGCGCCATAATACCAAAGAAAACCCCAATGGCTAACGAGGCGTCAAACGCGAAGTTCGTGGCATTCCATAAAACAAACACAGCAATAAAGCTAAATCCTAATCCGACAATCAGTTGCAGTGTGAACGAGTTGGTTTGCAGTTTCGTTTCGAGCTTTTCAATTTGTTTCATTCTCTGGTCGTACTGGGCAATTGCCTTTTGTTCCAGATTATATTTCGAAATTTCGATACGACCCCTGAAACTCTGAATCAGCGACTGACTGTTTTCTTCGCGCAGCGTTTTGAGCTTAGTGTATATTATCCGGTTTTTACGGAAAATAAACTGAGGAATCAGAAACAAAAGTACGGCCGAAGAAATTAAAAACTCAATGGCAATAGTTTGCGAAAATACAGCCAGAAAAATAAAATAAATTGTCAAAGCAATAACCAGTGCAGTCAACGGCAACAGCCAGAGAAGAATATGATTCAGGATTTGATCAATACCATGTGTGCTGTTTTCAAGGATTGAAGAATTATTGTTGACCTGCTTTTTAAAGTACGGAAACTTTGATACTGACTTAAAAATGACAAGTTGCAACCTGCGTTGAGCATCAAGTGTTGTTTTATGATTCTCAATACGTTCGAAGTAGCGTGAGGCGGTCCGCATCAGTGTAAGTAAACGAATGATGGACGATGGAATCAGATAAGCAAACAATGAATTAGCCGTAATAAAAGCCACTGTGGAAGCAGCCAGAAACCATCCCGAAATGGCAGGAAGTGCCACAAAAGCGACAGTCCAGAATATCAGCACCGAGATTCCGAGCAACCATCTGCCCCTGAGAGGCCGGAAAATATGTTTTTGCAAAAATTGATTCATATATTTTTTATTAGAATAAAGAACAAAGACAAAAGATATTAGACGAAAGATCAAAGACTTTTGAATAGCTGGATTATTTCGGGTCAATTATCAATTGTCAACTGTCAACTATCAACTATCCACTGTCAATTAGTTCATTTGCTCGCCCCAGTTCAGATTAAGCGTAGCACCCACAATAGAATCGAATTTATCTTCGTGCGAAGCCACAATCACTAATCGTTCGTGCGACATTTTGAGTATTTGTTCGATAATAATTTCCACTGTATCTGCATCTAAATTTGCAGTTGGCTCATCGAGAATGGCCACAGGACGTGGGTGCAGCATCATACGAGCCAGGGTGAGTAACTGTTTTTCGCCACCTGATAGCTGTTTTCCGTTGTGAGTCAGTTCTGTATTCCAACCTTCTTCCTTTTTTGCCAGAATTTTATCTAAAAATGCAGGATAATCCTTCGGTTCGTTATGAGCATTTTCCAGAAAAACATTATAACGCAAAGTTCCATCGAACACAAACGGGAACTGATTCATATACGATGAATTATGTTTTAACCATTGCTGCGACCAGGCATTTTCGCGTCCATTGAAAGATATACTGCCTTCGTCCACCTTCAGACTTCCCGCAAGTATTTTCAGTAAAGTCGATTTTCCTGAGCCCGAAATTCCTTTTACCAGTACAAGTCCTTTTTCAGGTAAATCCAGATTTATATTATGAAGTACCTTAACAATAGAGTCGGGATAAGAGAAGCTCAGACCGTCAATCTTCAGGGTATGAAGCAACTCGCTTTTATCAATTTCAGGAGATTCCTGCGCATTTTGAAGTACAGGCATTATCAATTTTGCCGAAGCAAGCGCACGGTTCCGGTCGTGATAAGCACTCACAAACTTGCGCAAATAGAAGAAGAAATAGGGAGCCAGCATCAGCAGGAACAGTGCCGTATGAAAATCGTAGCCTTTGCCGTAATTCGGACCCGACATAATACCCAGCAAACTCATTCCGAGATAAATAGCCACGGCTGCAATGGCTATGGTTACAAAAAGTTCGAGTACAGCCGATGACAAAATGGCCACACTCATCACGTTGGTTGTCGCTTTGTTGAGCGCTTTGCTTTTTTCGGAGAGAAAAAGATATTGCGGTTTAAAATTATCGAGATTCACAATTTCGGCTATGGTATGCAAACGATTGTAAAACACAGCCGAATATTTCATAAACAGACTGATATGTTTTTTGTGCAGCGCCTCCGCTCCCACTCCAATTACAATCATTTGCATTGGAATAACCAAAAAAGTGACCATTAGCGTGTATCCCACCCATTTATCCATCCAGAAACTCACTACCAGCAGCAAAGCACCTACCAAAAACGAGGCCACCGCATAGGGTATAAAAAACGAGTAAAAAGGTTTCAAATCGTCGGTTGCTCTGGTAACTAATAATGTTCCTGATATTGAATCGGTTTGATTGTTGTGAAGCAATTCTGGGTAAAGTCGTTTTTTTACTTTATCAACAATCACATTTCCGGCATTATAATTCAGTACCGAAGCATAATGAGCAAACACATAACGGCCAGCAATAAAGCCAGCAGTATATAGCAATTTAAGGGGTAACACTTCGCTATTCACAAGCCATGAAGCAGCAAAACCGGATAAGTACCAGCTAAATGCCACAAAACATGATGCACTCAAAATAGTTGCCAACGAAGCAAGCAAATAAATATTTTTGGCATCTGCTATCGATTTTCCAAGCCATTTTGAGGCACTTTCCTGATTTGAACTCATTTAAAATTTTCTGTTGTTTACTTCAAGCATTAACTGTTGAAAGCCGGAAATTGTTTTTACAACGCACTTAAAAATCATTAATAT
The DNA here is from genome assembly GCA_009929375.1 of Bacteroidia bacterium. GTDB lineage: Bacteria > Bacteroidota > Bacteroidia > Bacteroidales > Paludibacteraceae > Paludibacter. The sequence goes on along the minus strand of SAAO01000019.1, from coordinate 34,497 downwards.
CTATTGCTTTTCGAGGCTGTACAATATGCTCAATACAAATAGATCGTAATTGCGGGACCATAATTTCAAAATAAAACTATTGACATTTATGATAAATGTTCCAGATGAAAAAAAGCCGATTGAAAAACTTCAATCGGCCTTTACTATATCGAAAACTTCAATTTGTTTTAAAATTTGTAACGAACTGCCAGACAAACACCATCATAGCCTCCATAAACCACTGGCAATACATACAACGCAGGACGATAGTCGAGTGACAATTGCAATGGGATATTGAAATTATATTCAATACCAACCTGACCTACTACACCAAGACCAAAGCTTTTATTTGCCAATCCAAGTGTTCCACCCACACCGGCATACCAATTAAAGCCATCAGCCAGAGCAGAAAGATCCCATACCCATTGATAAATTCCGGTAAGACCAACACCCCAACCAGAAATTCCGAGGTCGGCTTCCAAACGGTTAGCGCTACCCAGCGGATGCTGATACGAAAGTTCGCCACCTAAACCAAAACGAACACCAATGGCTTTGCCATCAACCTGTGCATTAGCTGCACAAACCATGCCTGTCATTAAAACAAGCGCCAGAATTAATTTTCTCATATACACGCAATTTATTGATTAATAATAGAGATTAAATTATATTTTGCACATGCAAAAATAGCTAAATATTTGACAAAACACATATAATATTTGTTTTTATTGCTGAATTTATGTGCTAATAATCCGACCATGTATTAATGTATACAAAAAAACTATCACAGCGGAAATCCAAATTCTAGTACAGGTATAAAAAAATCCCTTTCGAAATTCAACGAAAAGGATTTTAAAACTGTATTAATTCTGATTTCGGTTTTGCTGACGTTGCTGACGCATTTCCTCCTGCCATTTCAGATATTTCTCCATTTTTTCTTTACCAATAATTTTTTCGAGTGCTTCATTTTCAGCTTTTCGACGTTCGTCGAACTGTGCACGCATTTTTTCACGGTCGAAACCCGCTCCCTGATTATTGGCACGCATTTCTTCACGCCATTTGGTACGGTCGGCATCCTGTTTTACAAACAATGCTTCCACCTGAGTTTGTTGCTCAGCAGTCAGTTCAAGCTGCTTGGCAAGCCTTTCGGCACGTTCTTTCGGAGTTTGTTGCACGCGTTGTCCGTTTCGCTGATTCTGAGCAGTCACCAGCATTTGCATTGAGAATAAAAGAGCCAAAGTCAGCATTAAGTACTTTTTCATACTATTCATTTTTTAAGTAATACTTTTTTGAAAATTAATTAAGTGCTTTGACTGTAAACACGCTCGATGGTTTAAAGGCGAACAGAAAACGACTATAATACATCCGATTCTTTCATGTCTTTGTATTTCTTGTAGCGTTCTTTGCCCAAAAGTTTCTTTAATTTGGCTTTTTGCACATCCTTGATATATTCAATTTGTTCCTCTTTCTTCGATTCTGAAATTTTTGAAGCTTTTATTTTGGCCTTTTCAAGTTGTGTTGAACTCAGAATCTGCTCAACCTGAACAGCTTCGGCCGGTGTAAGCTTCAGGGCTTTTGTCATTATTTTCACACGTTGATCAATGGTAAGTTTGCCCTGTTTGGTGGTTTGGGTGGTCTTTGTTTTGTTTTGACCAAATGTGTGTGGAGCCGGAAAAAGGAAAAGCGCAGATACAATAAGTGTCAGCCAGAAGAAGGAGGATTTTCTCATACAAATACATTTAAAGTGTTTAAATTCAACTACGCAAATGTAACAGAAAAAAACTATTTATCAACAAACAAAGCATAAAAAAACCCCGTAACAAAAGTTGCGGGGTATGCGTCGGCAAAAAATGCCTGAAATTATTTTTTAAGCAACACTTCTTCGATAGCCTGTTTGAATGCATCTTTGGGCATTGCTCCCTGAGCCATTTGCGGATTTTCGCCCATTGGACAGAAAAGTAATGTAGGGATGCTACGAATTCCGAAAGCAGCTGCAAGTTCCTGTTCTGTTTCAGTATTTATTTTGTAAATATAAATTTGGCCATCGTATTCTTTAGCAAGATCTTCGAGAATTGGTGCAATAGTTTTACAGGGTGCACACCAGTCAGCATAAAAATCAATAATACAGGGTTTGTCACCAAGATATTTCCACTCGGTGGGGTTTGCTTCGTAGTTAGCCACTTTGGCCAGAAACTCCGCTTTGGTTAAATGAATTGTTCCCATTTTTTTTACTTCGTTAGTTTTATTTTCTTCTTTGTTATTATCGTTTGTTTTTCCGGCGCAAGCCGTTACAGTAATTGCTGTGAGCACCATAACTGCGGCAATGAATTTTCTCATAAAAATAATTTTTTGTTTGATTGTTTATTTCGCGTTTTTAATAAATACATTTTCAGAGCGCACAGCCCCAGATAGAGGGTTCATCGTAATTCAATTCGCCTTCATCCTTCTGAATTTCTTTCCAGCCCAGACTGTCGAGCGTGGCTGCAATCTCTTCGCGGCTCACTTCGTCGGTATGATTTACCACTATGCGGCCATCGATACGATCCATTTCGGCTCCAAATACTCCGCGAAGTGTTCCGAGCGTTTTCAGCACTTCGTTGTTGCAGGTCATACACTGCGCTGTCGATACATAAAAAGTACTATACATTAGTTTTTTTGTTTGTTAGGTTCGTATTTTTCAAATTCCATCACCTGTTTTTTTTGCGTTGGTTTGGCAGGCGTTTCGCAGGTTCCACCCGGACAACCCATGTTGAACAAAGCCTGAACCGAAAAAATTATGGCTCCCAGCAGGTAAATTGATTCTCCGGTTGCTGCATAACCAATACCAAGTCCGACACCCATTCCCATACGCACGTAGCGACTAAAATCCCAGGCTCTGAAATAATCTTTAATTTTCTCCATCGTTTTTTTTCTCTTTCTTTTTAAATAAATCGAAAATCAGATAACCCATCAAAGCACCGTAAAGAATACTTATATATGGATTTGAGGTAATGGGACATGTACCACTGTTGCAACCAATAAAATAATAATACAGGTAACCTCCCACCGCTCCGGTAAGAATTCCCGATATTTTAAGTGCATGTTTTACAATAAATTCTTTCATTTTCTCAATCATTCTTTAATATGTTCATTTGAACAATTATTCATATAAAAGCTCAAAAAAATTATCCTGCGCAATTGCAGGTATTGATACAATCAATTATTTGTACAATTTGTTTGTTTTTGAGCGAATAAAAACAATTTTTCCCTTCACGACGGCAATTGAGAATTCCCTTGGCCCGCATATCGGTGAGGTGATGCGAAAGGAGCGACTGCTCACATTTCAGTTCTTCGCCTAATTGCGACACATTCATTTCCTCTTTTTGAGCCAGAAGCGAAATTACACAAAGCCGCGTACCGTTCGAAATTGCTTTTAGTGTGTAAGCAGCTTCTTCCATACGTTCTATGTCGAAATTCAGATTCATTCAAAAATATTTGTTTCCGAAAAATTTTCTGCAAATATATGAACATTTATTCATATGAGCAAAATATTTTGAGATTTTTTAATACTAAGTTCCTAATACAGGTCGTTGCAATCAAAAATCAGGCTGCTGAAGCAAAATAGTAAGGAAGTTTTTAAAGAATAAATTATCTTTGTAGACTAAAAACTAAACGATGAATCAACGGCTTACAAAGATATGTAAAAATTTTATCGGCGAACTGGACGAAGCAATAGGTAATCAGCCTTCGGCAGACATTTTCGTACTGACCGACACAAACACCGAAAAACTTTGCCTGCCCGCGCTGAAACAATCGGAAAAACTAAAAAACTGCCATACCATAGTAATCGCTGCCGGCGACGACAACAAAAATATTGAATCGGCCGTGCAGATATGGAAATACCTGAGCGAAAACGGTGCAACCCGCAAATCGCTTATGATCAACGTGGGTGGCGGTATGATTACCGATATTGGCGGTTTTGCAGCTTCTACTTTTAAGCGTGGCATACGTTATATAAATGTATCGACAACCTTGCTTGGTGCTGTGGATGCGGCTACCGGAGGAAAAACAGGTATTAATTTCCTTGGGTTGAAAAACGAAATCGGAGTTTTTTCGCCCGCAGATGAAGTGCTGATTAATGTGGATTTTTTCAAATCGCTCGATGCGGCTAATCTGCGCTCAGGTTATGCCGAAATGGTAAAACATGCCCTGATTGATACGCGCGAAGAATGGAACGAAATACTGAAATTCGATCTTGAAAATCCTGATTTCGACAAGTTAGCCATTTTGGTGGAACGCAGTGTCAGGGTGAAAGAACGCGTGGTGGAACAGGATCCGACTGAAAAAAACATACGCAAAGCACTGAACCTTGGTCATACTTTCGGACATGCTTTCGAGAGCATTTCTTATCGTCAGAACCGACCTGTTTTACACGGCTATGCGGTTATGTGGGGGTTACTTTGCGAACTTTATCTTTCGCACGTAAGATTAAATTTCCCGAAAGATGATTTATTAAAATTAAAATATATGATAAAAGAGTACTACGGAACGTTTAATATCGACTGTATTGATTACGAGGCTCTTTTCGAGCTGATGACGCACGACAAGAAAAACGATTCGAAAGACATTAATTTTACTCTTTTATCGGATATCGGACAAATAAAAATCAATCAGACTGCTTCGAAAGAAGAAATTTTTGAATGTTTCGACTTTTTCGGTGGCTGCTGATTTTTTTAATTGATTTATTACAAACTCTCTATCCCAATGGGGAAAAGAGGCAAATTCACAACAAATATGAAACGAACACTTATAATTGGTGCCAGCAATAATCCTGAGCGCTATGCTTACAAAGCCGCTGAGCGCCTTTTGGCTCACGGCCATGAAATTGAACTGTTGGGTTTGCGCCCGGACGTGATCTTTGGAAAAACCATTGATACAGAACGGAAAACTTATGACGGTCTCGACACGGTAACACTTTATGTAGGCCCGCAACGTCAGCCCGAATATTACGATTATGTACTTTCGCTCAAGCCGAAACGCGTGATTTTCAACCCCGGTACTGAGAATGACGAATTTGAAACGTTGCTGAAAGAAAACGGAATTGAGGCTGAAGAAGCCTGCACGCTTGTATTGCTCGGAACGGGACAGTACTAGTGATTAGAAAATGGTGATTAGTGATTAGCAAATAGTAAATTACATTATGAAAATAGCATTAATAGGATACGGAAAAATGGGCAAAACAATTGAACGCATTGCCCTCGAACGCGGACACGAAATTGTGTCGGTAATTGACATAGAAAATGTGGAGGATTTCGACTCGGCAGCGTTCAAAAGTGCCGACGTGGCCATAGAGTTTACTGCGCCTCAGGTGGCTTTGTCGAACATTCGCAAAGCATTCAAAGCCGGAGTTCCGGTCGTTTCGGGCACTACAGGCTGGACCGAACATTTGCCACAGGTAAAACAGGAAATTGCTGAGAATGGCTACACACTTTTCTGGGCTTCGAACTACAGTCTCGGAGTAAATATCTTTGCTGCGGTAAATAAATTTCTGGCTAAAATAATGAACGATTTCCCTGTGTACAATGTGGAAATGACCGAAGTGCATCACACACAAAAGCTTGACGCACCCAGCGGAACTGCCATTACACTGGCAGAAGGTATTATTGCCAATATTAACAGAAAAAACAACTGGAATCTTGATACCGAAAATGAATCGACCGACATTGCCATCAAAGCAATTCGCGAAGGTCAGGTTCCGGGTATTCACACCGTTCGTTACGAGTCGGATGTGGATTTTATTGAAATAAAACACGAACTGAAAAACCGCGAAAGTCTGGCACTCGGTGCTATACTTGCAGCTGAATTTACTGCCGGTAAAAAAGGTTTTCTGGGCATGGAGGATTTGCTTAAATTCTGATAAAATAAAAATAAATTATTCATTATGAGTACCGAACAATCAGGTTCACGTTTTCGTCAACCGCTGAAACAATGGATAAAAGCCAGCGTTTGGAGCGTTATTTACATTCTTTTTGTGGCGTGGGTAAGCAATTTCTGGTGGCTGCTCCTGCTCCCGTTTATTGTGGATGTATTTATCACAAAATTTATCCCATGGACATGGTGGAAAAAATCGAAAAATAAAACTTTTGTGGCTGTAATGGGTTGGGTCGATGCCATTGTGTTTGCACTGGTAGCTGTATATTTCATCAACACTTACCTGTTTCAGAACTATCAGATTCCGACATCATCGCTCGAAAAGACCCTGCTTGTTGGCGACTTCCTTTTTGTAAGCAAAGCCAGCTACGGACCACGTGTGCCCAACACTCCGCTTTCATTTCCGTTGGTACAGCACACATTCCCCATTATCAATACCAAATCGTATATCGAGAAACCACAGTGGGAATACAAACGTCTGAAAGGTTTTGACAACATTGAGCGCAACGATATTGTGGTGTTCAATTTCCCAGCAGGTGATACTGTAGCTACTAACCGACAGGCTGAAGACTACGAAACCATGTGCTATACAGCCGGCCTCAATCAGATAAAGATTAACGGACTTGAGCCGGAACTGAAAAAACTGGACACATACAGCGCCCGTAGTATGTGTTTGTCTATTGGTCAACAGGTGATTAAAAACAATCCGGGAGAATACGGAGAAGTGATAACCCGCCCTGTGGACCGTCGTGAAAATTATGTAAAACGCTGCGTTGGACTTCCCGGCGATCATTTACAGATTAAAGACAGAGAGTTGTTTATCAACGGAAAAATGCAGGATCGTCCTGCCGGAGTACAGCACTTATGCTATATAGAAACAACCGAACAGCTGAGCAACAAAATCTTTGACAAGTTACAGTTAAGCAATGAAAATACAGCCAATTCGCTGAAAGGACAAACTGAAACCGGAAACTTTATTTATGTTCTGGCACTCACAACTTCTGATCAGGACTATCTCCGCGCACTACCTGCAGTAAAAGTAGTCAGAGAAGAAAATGTCAATACTTTGTACAACTTTGAGTCAACAACCTATCCGGCCGGATATACCAACAAATGGACTGTGGACAATTACGGCCCGATATGGATTCCTAAAAAAGGAAAATCGCTGAAACTGACAATCGGGATACTGCCGATTTATGAAAAAGCGATAAGAACTTATGAGGGTAATAAACTCGAAGTAAAGGATGGTAAGATATTTATCAACGACACTGCTGCTGATAGTTATACATTTAAAATGGATTATTATTGGATGATGGGCGACAACCGTCACAATTCTGCCGATTCACGCAGCTGGGGATTTGTGCCCGAGGATCACGTGGTTGGTCGTCCGGTATTAGTTTGGTTATCGCTCAACAAAGACAAAAGTTTGTTCGGTGGTAAAATCCGCTTCAATCGTTTCTTTAAAGATGCTACAAAATAACAAAGCCGAAAGTGCTCTGTTTTCAACTGCTTACCTTGCTCCGGTGGAATATTTTCAATATCTGAAAACCGCCGGTAAGGTTTGCATCGAACAGCACGAATATTATCAGAAACAAACCTACCGTTCGCGTTGCCGGATTGCCACTACCAACGGAATTATGGATCTGAGTATTCCGGTGGAGAAACGAAATCACACACTTATTCGCGACATCAGAATTTCGGAACACAGCGACTGGCAAACGCAACATTGGCGTTCGATAGAAGCAGCCTACAATTCGAGCCCTTTTTTCGAGTATTATGCTGATGATTTTCGACCGTTTTTCGAAAAAAAATGGCTATTTTTGTGGGACTTTAATATGGAGTTGCTTCACAAAACACTGGAGTTGCTCGATATTGAAACTGAAATTTTACTGACTGAAACTTACGAGCCACAAACGGGCGAAGAAACACTTGATTTGCGTGAAATTATTCATCCCAAAAAAGAAGCTTCCATCCCGCTTAAGTCATATTATCAGGTATTTGCAACTAAGTTTGGGTTTATTCCAAATATGAGTATTATCGACCTGCTTTTTAATATGGGAAACGAAAGTCAGCTTGTCATTGCGCACAAATAAGGAACTAACGATTTACAACAATATAATCCTACAAATATGGAACAAATAGACTGGGGACATTTGGGCTTTGGATATATGAAAGCCGACTTCAACATCCGTTGTCATTACAGCAACGGCAGCTGGGGTGAACTGGAAGTACACGACACTGAATATCTGAACATTCACATTGCGGCTACTGCATTACACTACGGACAGGAAGCCTTTGAAGGGCTGAAAGCTTTTCGTGGTAAAGATGGAAAAATCCGTATTTTCCGTATGGACGAAAATGCCCGTCGTATGCAGGATTCCTGCGATGGAACTTTGATGGCCAAACTGCCGGTTGAAAAATTTCAGGAAGCTGTATTGAAAGCTGTAAAAATGAACGAACGCTTTGTTCCACCATACGAATCGGGCGCATCGCTTTATATTCGTCCCATTTTATTTGGGACAGGCGCTCAGGTGGGCGTAAAACCAGCCAACGAATACATGTTTATTGTGTTTGTAACTCCTGTGGGTCCTTATTTCAAAGGAGGTTTTCAAACCACACCTTTTGTGATTATGCGTCAGTACGACCGTTCGGCACCGCTCGGAATGGGAAAATACAAAGTGGGTGGAAACTATGCAGCCAGTCTGGTAGCCGGCGAACACGCACATGAACTGGGTTATTCAAATATCTTTTATCTGGATGCCAAAGAGAAAAAATACATCGACGAATGTGGTGCTGCCAATTTCTTCGGAATCAAAAACAATACATACGTCACACCTGCATCAAGTTCAATTCTGCCTTCCATTACCAACAAAAGTCTGATGGTACTGGCTCAGGAAATGGGGCTGACAGTTGAACAGCGTCACGTACCTGTGGAAGAACTCTCGACGTTTGAAGAAGCCGGAGCATGCGGAACCGCAGCTGTGATCAGCCCGATAGAACGTATCGACGATTTCGACACCAAAGAAAGTTATGTGTTTGCTAAAGATGGTAAACCCGGACCGGTTTGCGATAAATTATATCATAAACTCAGAGGTATTCAATACGGCGACGAGCCTGATACACACGGTTGGGTGACAATTGTGGAGTAAAAAATTTACCAATTATATGATTCGCCATGCAGGAATTTTTCGGCATGGCGTTTTCCTTTTGTATAAATCACAGCTACGTACAGACCTTTGGGAAGGGAAGATACATCAATAAAGCCTGAGGCAACAGGTTTACCTGCCTGAATGCGTATTCCTGTTGTATTGAAAATTATAAATGAAGCCTCTGCAGGATCAGCAGCATTTATAAACAATTTTTGTTCCGACTGCTTGTACGATACATAAAAGTTACCAACTTCCCTGTTAGTGCCATCCCATTTTTCGTCCTGATATTCGCCCCATATATATTCAGCCAGCACAGGAAAATCAATAAACGGATTGCGGTTTTTCTGAATTTCGTCCACCGCATTGTTACGGTTTATTTCTTTGGAACTTACAGGATCGTTTCGGTGCCATTCCATAAGTAAATTTATGGCATAAGGCTTAAAAGTCGGATAAGTATTGTTTCCAAGCATACTTGAAGTTCCTGTACTTGTCCAGCGAGTGGCATAATCCTCATAACAGGTCACCATATACATATAACAACGTGCAAAATCGCCTTTATATTCGTTGGCCGGCTCAAAAACTGTCCCGCTGTAACCCGGATATGCACTTTTACCCACTTTTACAACTCCATTGGTAAAGGAAGGATTTGCACCCACAATGCCAAGCGCATAGTTCGATTTAGCACTGTTTGCGTTGCGTTCCGAAGGGTATAAATTATGTAAATCAGTTCCGATAGGCTCGGAATTCTCTTCGCCCGAAGCAATTCCGAACCAGCTTTTCGGCATATTGTGCTCACGATTCAATCCAGACCATGAAGTCGTTTTATTATTGGAATACATATCCCAAAAATATCCATTGGGGTAACTATCGGTTTTTGGATGCCAGTCGGTACTACGAAAATATGTGGATGAACTGTAATACTCAATAGCTGCATGCGGATGGATAATCACATGCAGTGCCGTTTTAAGCTCGCCTTGTTTTTTCCCTACTGCATTGTTGTAATATCCGGGTGAAGGCTGAGCCTGCAAACACAGGAAGTTTACAAGCAAAAGAAGAGATAAGAATGTATGGCGGATATAAGTCATGTCAATCGGCATAAAAAACAGGGCGACAAAAATACGCTTTTTTTTGAGATTTGCGGGATAAGGAGTGTAAATTTAATCAAAATAAAGAGCCTCGCCTTTACAATTAAATATGAATAGCAACGAAGTAAGTAATCTCAGCCCACTTATTCCGAGGTATTGAATTTGAAAATCTGATTACCGTTATTGAAGTTAATTTCACGTTTTCTTTCGACGAAAGTAAAATCGAGATTAATGGTTTTATTTGCCCCGAACTGAATCTGAACCTCATCCTTGTCGAGTGTAAAATATTCGCCAAACACATTGGAGATTTTCACAACATATTTATCGGAATTCGGAACGTTCAGAATATAATTGCCAAATCTGTCGGTAAGTACCGAATACACTTCACCGTTTGTGGCTGTGGCCATTACTCTGATACCATCAAGATCGAGTTTACCTTCGCGACTGTTTGGATCACGAATCAGATTTACTTTTCCTGTAACTTTATAGCTCTCAACCAGTGGCACATAAAGCACACGGGATTTATCGGACACATAAGCCTGCTCAGATCCGTTCAGGAAGTAGTAACTCTGCAAATTGACCATAGGCTGATAAACCATTTTGTATTCGGTTTGTGGCAGGTTTTCAATACGGATTTCACCCTTGACGTTCGACACAAGTTCAATTTCGGGCACCTGCGAAATCGCTTTTGCTGAATCGTTTCGGGCACCTGACATTTTCACCAGAATGTTCGACACCGGTGGCTCATTATCCGACTTCAGCCTGTCACCATTCAGGTCGTTAAAGAAAACTGTCGTCAGATTGTAGTATTTGATTCGTGGTTGCTGAATGTCGAAAGATTTCCGGATACCAGCCACAAAGTTCATATCCATTGTGTTCAGCCGGCCACCATCTTCATCTTTACGTGAATTCGTATATATATGTCCGCTTATGTAAGCCGACCAGCTTTTCTTAAACGACTGCTCGTAACGTATGTTATAAGCCACATTTTGTCGTTCGCTTGGCAAATAATATGTGTAATTTATAAATGCATTGATTTTTGCTGTGCGGTTAAACAAATACTCTTCGTAGGAAGGACGAACCTGCAGAGTGCGTGTAAGTGTGGGCTGTTCGTACACCTGAAAATCGCGGTATAAATCACCTGCACTACCCGAGGAATAATATGCGTTCAGTTTAAATTTGTCGTCGAAATAATTCACCCCAACCGAATAAGCAAGTCCGGCATTCATGGTAACGGGCTGAATGGCAGGATTTGAATTACGATATTTCACCGTCATATTTCCTATGGTTACATTCGGCGAAACAGACCTGTAGCCATCGAAATGAAACGAAACAGACCCCCACAAACCCGGTTGATAGGTATTGAAAGTTGTTTTGTTCCCTGTTATTGCATTAATGCTGTTACGCGTTGAACCAAAATAGTTCGGTCCGGCCTGATACGTGATAATCCCATCGCTAAAAGCTAAAACCGAGCGTATATACTGCGTTGAATTTGTAGTTTTAGCATTTGTGAAATTATAAGGATAGCGGGTAATGGCATGGCTCAAACTGTTTCCGTAAAGAATTGCTCTTAATTTTTCATTAATCTTATATGACCCGTTGAGATAATACTGCTGATTACCTGCATTTTTAATCTTATTGAGCGCAGTATTCATTCCATTAAATTTCAGATCGAGGTTTTTATATTTAACCGAATAATTAAACCTGAAACTCATACCCAGGGCTGTAGTATCCCGATCGGGAGCAAGACGATATGAAGCCAGCGAACCCATTAACTGCAGATTGACATTATGGTATTTCAGGAACGAAAAACCGGCACCTCCCTGAAGTGAACTGGCATGATACCCGTTTACAGCATTTATTTCCTGTGTAAATTGTGTATTTACCGATACATTTTTGATACGTGTATCGTATCCGGCTCCGAATCCCCAGTCGTATGTAAACGGATTCTGGAGAAGAGAATAATTTACTCTGTGAAGGTCGTTTATTCTGAATTTACCGGATACTCCCCTCCCACTCATTGAGTGCAGTCCAAAACTATGATTATTGTAGCTTAAGAGTATTTCGTTGCGTAAATCGGCAAAAGTCACATTATACACAAACTGTCGGTTAAAGTCGAAAGGAGCACCTTCGTAAAAACCCATATTGTGCACACCCACGTTGTAACGCACATCAATATTATGGTCGAAAAGAACATTTCCGTAAAACATCAGATTGTGACGCGGAAGCTGATTCGACATCAGATTATACACGTTATAATCGACATTAAGCGGGCTACTGCTTTGAGCACGGGCATGCTCGTATGAGCTGCTGAGTTTTTTTATCTGAATTTCCGACGATCTTCTTTCGGTTTCGGTGGAAGCAGTAAGCATAACCGACGACTCCTTCCAGTTTCGTCCGTATCGTAATTTCTCTGAATAACTCAAATCCGATCTTAAAGCTATTGCACGGGTAATAAGCGTATCCTTGTATGGGGCAAGAGACACGTATTCCACAAGACTGTGATTTTCGATATCGCTTCGAAAGGTAAGAAGTTTTCCAAGTTTATAGTCGACTCTTACAAGCTCGGGTGTATTTCCCTTGTTTGAAAGTTTTAAACTAAAACTGCTGTAAGGATAGTTTTCGGTAATAAAAGCAGCAGCTCCGGTTGATGTAAAATCCCATTTACTGACAGGTGGCACTGTCAGATACGAAGTTGCCATAATTGAATATTCACCTGAACGGAAAGTCGCGTGTACAAGATATGACACTGCTCCTGTAGCATTGGGATTAGCCGACACTCTGAAAGGAATAAAGAGTGTATCGCCGGGTAAAACAGTTATATAGGGAGTGTTAAATGCTATTACGCGCCAGCCTTCAGGAACTGAAAACTGCAAAGATCCGGTGTAAGGCCGGGCAGATTGATTTGAGATACGAAGCGTATTGAAATGAAAGTCTGAACCTTTTATAGTGGCACTATCCACAACAAAACCCAGAGACACATCCGATTTGAGATTCTGAGCACTAAGATTCTGAATATTCGTAAACAGAACCAGAGCGAGTACTAATAAGCTTACCCGGCAACTAGAAAATATGTAGGATTTGAAGCTGTTCACAAAAAGAATCATTCACTTTCCGGTTAGAAGCCGGTGCCGGTTGGGATAATCTCAAACTCAATTTCAACCACATAATAATCAGGAGATTCTCCAAGGAGCACACCATTTCCACCCATATCCACAGGTTTACCACATTCGTACGAAATGTTTATCTGATGAGTATTCCATCTGAGATCCGTCCACAAAGGATTCTCGTAGGAGAACAAAGGCATCCAGTCGGTGTTCAATGATACATAACCCTGTGAGAGCCCGGTTTCTAATCCCAGAGCATTTTCAGCTTTCACCCTTACTCTGTCGAGCGGGATAGAGTAAACCTCGCCCTGAATAGCAGGTTGCATATTAAAACTTCTGAAGTTCAACTGAAAACCGGTCAGATCGTGGCCGGAAACATTATTGGTGCTAAGCGTAATCCCGAATTTGGATGCATTATTCAACTCAATGCCTTTTCTAAACCTGTCGAGTGTATTGAAAACAAAGGGGATATTACCACCGTTCAACACAGTAATTCGTGCCGAGTTCCATTCCTGAGCCATGATGCCACTCATCTTCGTTACCGAAGAGAGTACACACAAAAACACTGCAAGAATTATATATTTAACCCGGGACATAAAAATTTTTCGAATTCAGGTACAAAGATAAACTTAAAATCGCATTATGCAATGACAATCAGCCGATTGTCAGGCACGTGCAAAAGGCATGAAAAGTGGGAATGAAAAATTCATTCCCACTTTTTTTTGATATTTGACAGTAGATTAGTTGTCGATAGAAAGATCGAACAATACATTTACTACATAACGGTCAGGAGCAGGGCTAGGATTTTGCTCAATAAGTGGAAGGGCATTCATAGGAGTTGTAGGATCAACTTCTACTGTACCACAACGCCAGTTAAGTGTAAATGAGTTATCAGCAGCGTCACCAGCGTTAGCTTCGTCAATATCATCATTGTCTTCGATCAGATCAACAGGATAAGCTTCGAGAGCAGCAACTTCAGTAGCATTGTTGGTTGGAGCACTGAAAAGACGACGTCCATCATTGGTAGCTTTGGCTGCACCTGTAGCTTCGAACTGGTAAAGACCATTGTTAGCGATAGTAAAACCAACGTTGTCAAGCAAAAGAGTATTCAACGGATTGTCGGTACCCTGGAATGTAGCTTGTTCAGCACCATAAGTAACTTTCCAACGTGTAGAAGAAGATACGGTAAAATCAGTTTTGTACATGTCATCTCCGGCAACACCTCTGAGGGCAGAAATACCGTTTTTGTAATCGCTGATAGTATTGAATACGAATTCAATGTTACCACCATTGGTTACAGTCATACGCAAAACCTGATTTAAACTTACAGCTACAGGAACTACGTTTCTGTCCTTCACTGCCTGACCAAACGCTGTTAAACCGCAAAACAGCACAGCCACTAAAAAGCTAACTTTTTTCATAAAACTTTTTTTTTGAATAACGATTAATAATTGATTTTAATAGAAAGAATATAATTGATGTATTCTCTTTCAAACGGGAAAGATTCATGATAGATTGATTGTCATGAATCCTTTTCTACAGTCGCGGTTTATTCTTTTATTAAATCTGAATCAAACAAACCCGAATGTGCGCAACAACAACTCCAAAGTGGGAATAACGAAGCTGACTATGTCAATAGAAATGCCAGACATTAAGCAAATAACATTTCAAACGAAGTGGGCGAAATGCCTATAAATCGAAACGGTATTAATTTTTAAACTACTACAGATGAATTATATAATTAAAAAATCCGCATTGCCATTCGTAAAAACAGCTATGCGGATTGGGAATATCGGTATAAAACAACTACACTGACTGCTTTCAGAGCGGATTTAGTTTGTTTCCATTAATCACTACATTCTTCAGCACTAAATCTGCAATCTGCTCCCCGTGAATAGCCTCCTTGCCTTTCGCAGTCAGATAAAGATCAGCAAAAGTAAAAGCACTCAGCGCGTACTGTTCCGACTTATCTATGTCGAATACCATTTGGCAATCGAACTTCAGGTTCTTGAGCGCGATATTATTAGCCGATGAAGTTTTGATATCCTTCTCTCCCTTCAAATCAAAGAATTGTGTCCAGGGTTTAATATAAATAAGGCTGCGCACTGTTCCCTGCACATTGTTCACTTCAATATATTCGTACTTCTGAGGAGTATCAGGTCGCATTTTAAGCCACAGCAAGCGTTCGGCATTGTCTACTTTCGAATTGCGGAACACAATATTATAGTTGTGTATCGATTCGCTGCCGCAAGTCACGGCACTGTGACAAAAGCCAAACACACAGTTCTCGATAATAATGTTTCTGTTGCCTCCGTTGTTTGGATCTTTGTCGGCAAACGGCCCTTTGCCACCCTTGAGCGCAATGGCGTCGTCGTTCACCGACATGTAGCAGTCCTTAATCAGCACATTGCTGCACACGTCAACATCCACAGCATCGGTACTTGGGGCTTTCACAGGGGCTGCAGGCGAAGTAATGCGCAGGTTCAGCAGTTTCACATTTTCGCATTTGTATAAATGTGTCGTCCAGAACGGCGAATCCTTCAGGTGGACACCACTAATCTGAACGTTTTTACTATTAGACACGAACACAAGCCTCGGACGCATTTCGTCCATATTGGTACACTGACGGTTCCACTCCCTACGCAGCCAAAAGGCTTTCCAATAGCGCAAGCCATTGCCATTGATAGTACCGCTGCCCGATATTGTAAAGCCGTCGAGCCCGTCAGCATTCACCAACGCGCTGAAATATTTCAGCGACTGCCCTTCGATACGGGTCATAAGCACCGGAAAATGGCTGATATCGTCGCTGCCTTTCAGCACTCCGCCTTGTTCGATATGTAAATGAGTCTTTGGTTTAAAGAACAACGCTCCACTCAGGTAAATTCCTTTCGGCACCAGCACCACACCTCCTCCATTGGCAGCAGCAAGGTCAATTACAGCCTGAATTTTAGCTGTCTGAATCTGATTACTGTCGTTTACAACCTCATAATCAGTAAGGCGATATATTTTTCCTAACTTACTGATATCGGTTTGCTCGTTGTTGCGAAACCATACAGGTATCTCCGTACCGTCAGGAAATAAATCTTTTATAACTGCTGTTTTTTTCTTTTTAAATGCAAAAGCAGCTATTGGCAATGTAAGAATTAGTAAAAACAAAATTGATTTACGCATGACATTTATTTTTTATTAGAATAAAGAATAAAGAGCAATTGACAATGGATAATTTTTATTTACCATTTTGTCATTTACCATTTACGATTTGTTAGCCTCATCTTTTGAAACAAAGAATAAAGACTGTCGATAATTGATAATTGACAATGAATAATTGACAATTAGGGATGCTGAATTAAAAGAGAAGCACTTCAGAAACACAAAATCTTCAAATTTTTCAAATTTCAAATTTTCAAATATCCTGAAACCCAGAAGAAGGAACAAGGAACAAGGAACGCAGAACGCGTTAATCTCCGTCGGGCTTATTTTTATCCGTCAGTGGCGAAAGCTCCCACACAAAAGTATCAGGACTATCGGGCTGCGCAGGATGAAAGCAAAAGCCGGGCTTCAGATATTTTGTAAGCTCAGGTGTAACCTGCAACATGCCATTTATCACACATTGGGCAACCTGATAAGCTCCGTAGGTGCTGAAATGTGTATTGTCGGCAAGTTCCTGCTTCTGACCCGGAAAAGTATTGGCTGCATAATGTACAAAAGCCTTTTTCGAACCTTCTTCGCCAAGTGCGTCGTACAATATGCGGGTCATTTCGTTCAAATCGATCAACGGAATGTTTTCTTTGTTCGCTAACCAGCGCATGGCATCGGGATATTCGCCGTGAGTATTCTGATTGCGGCCATTTTCGAACCGTCGGCGCTGCGTGGGCGTCACCAACACCGTAGTAGCCCCTTTAGCACGCGCTTCATCAATCAGTATTTTCAGATTTGTCATAAACGAATACCATGCACCTTTGCCCGGCCCGGTCTGCTTCATGTCGTTGTGACCAAATTCGATAAACACATAATCGCCGGCCTTCATTTGCGAAAGCGCTTTTTTCATTCGTCCAGCCGCAATAAAACTATTGGCACTTTCGCCACTTTCTGCATAGTTTGCAAAAGCCACTTTATCATTGAAAAATGCCGGTATCATTTGTCCCCAGCTTGCCCACGGCTCCCTATCCTGATCGGTAACAGTACTATTACCATACAGAAAAACCGTAGGCACTCTAGCGGGTGCCGTTTCGACATGAATGCTTTCGCAAAGCGGATTTTCACCGTTGAATTCAAAAGTAATCTTGTCGTCCCATGTAAAAGTGGCTTTCTCGCGGGCTTTTATCTTCACCGACTCATTGTCGACAATAAAAGGGGTGCGTTTATTTACAATAAAACTCTCTGTCACAAACTCACCTTTCTTTGTGGCAAGCCTGCGAACAAAGAGCCGACGCGACTCAGCACGTACGGTAGTGACACCGGCTTTCTTTTTGTGTCCGATTTTAAGTGTGACAAGGTAATTCCCGTCAGGTACTTTCACCGAATAGTAAAAAGGCTTTGTGTTCTGCTTGCCGGGCGTGGGTAGCACGTCATAGCCATAGCCCGAGGCCTCGCTATAGCGTGTGGTATCGGACAAGTAATAGGTAAGGGCAACATTTTGTGCTGCAACGACCATTGCGAGCCACACGAAAATGAGTGTAAATCTGATTCTTTGCATAAATTATTATGTGTTTAATTGTATCAACTACATCACCATAAATATAAATTCACTAAAAAAGACAATTTCAAAAAAAAAATTGTATTAACTTTCACAAACAAGGGTATTGAACATCCCCTTTAGAGCTTGCCCGCCGTGGCGGGGGCTTGGGGCATCAAAACAATTTCTGTATCTACACCTAAATCCCCACCTCCCCCACACACTCCAACTTCAATCTTTCTCTGTGAAACTTTGTGTCCCCAGCACCTTAGTGGTTCAGCTTATTTTTTAATTCTTCTCAAAAAATTCAGCCTCTACAATGCGTAATTGTCCATCTGCCCGTGCTGCATTCGGGTCTTTAAACAAATCAAGCTCACCTGCCGTGGGCGCAGCTACTTCTACTATTCCGCCAAATGCGTCTTTATCCTCGCTGGCGCCTGTCAGCTTTATGGTTACGAATCGTCCGCGCGTGGGTTTAAACTGTAAATGTATATATCCGAGCGATTTTTCGGTATTACCTTCCCATACTTTTACCTCGTCCACAAAAATCTGAACAGGATATGAGCGCATACGCCAACCGGTGAGTTTCAGATCGGCTGCACTGATCGTTGCATCGCGTTCGAGCTCGTATTTTATCCAACCGGACGAAAGCCGACCATCGTTTTTCCATTCCGAAAGTTCATTATCGTCGAAACTATTTGTTACATCAGCCTCGTTACTGCCCGCAGTAGCAGCTACTATCTCTACATTTTGCCTTGTAACCTTAAAAGAGCTGCCTGCAGGTGTCGCACCCCGCGATAAATTCGACGGTTGCTGTTCGCCCGACAAATAAGTGCTCAACCCATGCTGTACACTTACTGCTTTCGAGCTGAAGCTGAGCGTGGCCGCTTTCAGTCCTTCGGCGCTGGCAGTGAGCTGTACCTTTCCGGCTTTGCGGGTGGCACGAATCAGCACGCGGTTTACTCCGGCCTCCACAGGGAGTACTTTGTCGAGTATGTAATTTCCTTCTTTGCCCTGCGCAATGCCTCCGCGCCATTCTGCTTGTCCTTTCAGGTCGAACGAAATCATGTCGTTGGCCAGCGGGCAGCGACGACCTTCCCTGTCAACCACTTCCACCTCCACCATCACGAGGTCGGCACCATCGGCTTTAAATCCATCGGGCGCCTGCATCAGTGTCAGGCGAATGTGGTTGGCAGCACCTGTGGTTTCCTTTTTGCTACGGTGCAATTCATTGCCTTCGGCATCGTAGCTGACAGCTTCTATCACACCGGCTTCGTATTTTACATTCCTGAAAGCAAACAGAAAATGGTGCGAACGTTCGCCAAAGCCCTGCGACTTGCCATTCAGCCACAACTCCACCTTTTCGCCTGTGGATACCACCAGTACATCTTTCGCGTCGCGTCGGGTGGCGGGCTTTCCGGCTTTGGGTGCATCGAACGGGGCTTCCCAGTGCCCGGCAATATATGAGCTGTGGTTTTCAATATCCACCCAACCATTCCACATCACCATGTGTGCAAAAAACGCATCTTTGGCAATGCGCATGGCATCCACTTCACCACTCCGGCGATAGTTCTCGGCACCGCGGTAATGCGTATTCGAATCGGAGAAGATGATATTGGCGCCTCCCGAGCTGACACGTTTCCCCGTGCCGGGTCTTACGCGAAAGTAATCGTACCATCTCACAATGGTCTCCACAAAAAATGAGTTCTGATTGCGGTTATATGCCGTAGCGTCGGGGCGTTGTGTCACCTCATTGGTCACTGTGGAGCGGTAATACTTCGATCCTTCGCCGTCTTTATGGAATGGGTAAGAGTAATTATCCCAGTATTTCCGCAATCCTTCGTCGCGCAGGTACTCCGTAGCCCACATGGGGTGCTTGGCGCTTTTGTTGATGTACAACATTTCGCCTCCCCACTCGGCAATACGGCTATCGAGCATTTCGCGCGAGCCCATTGCCCGTCCGCCATAAAGGTCGAAGCTGTCGCGTATGGCTTTGAGTTCGGCCATATGCGCTTCGCTGATCGACTCGTTGCCTCCTTCGTAAAAAATAATGCTCGGATTGTTGCGGTTGTAAATAATCGCATCGCGCATCAGGGCTGTGCGGTGTTCCCAGCGTCGTCCGGTCACATCCTTTTCGGCATCACCGGCAGGCATGGCCTGTATCAAACCCACGCGGTCGCACGATTCTACGTCCTGCTTCCAGGGAGTGACGTGCATCCATCGAACAAGGTTGCCATTTCCTTTTACAATAAGTCCGTTGCTGTAATCGCTCAGCCACGGAGGCACCGACATGCCCACCGAAGGCCATTCGTTGCTGGTACGCTGTGCATAACCTTTCAACTGAAGTACACGGTCGTTGAGCAGAAACATGCCATTGCGGAAAGCTGTCTTGCGGAATCCGGTGCGCGTCTTCACCACATCAACAGGCGTCCCATTCAGCTTCAGCACTGTGTACACATTATATAAATATCCGTAACCCCAGCTCCAGAAATTCAGATTTTCGACAAGCGCACCCGCTTTTACCGTCTTCGTTTCGCCTTTTTTAATCTGCACTTCGCCACCGCCAAATTGTTTTACAATTTTGCCTTCCATATCCTCCAGAATTACTTCGAACGAAAGTGTCTGATCTTTTCCCGATTCGTTTTTAAGCTCCGATTCTGCATAAATCATGGCTTTCTTTTTCGAAATATTGATTTCACGGGCATAAATATAAGTACCGGTTGTTCCCAAATTACTGTAAAGTGGTAATGTTTGATATACATCGGAGGTTACATGCAGAAATACATTCTTTGGAATGCCACCATAGTTAGCATTGAAGTTACGGTCGTTCCATTGATAGGTGGAATTGGTGGCACGCTCACGGTAACGCCACGAATTATCGATACGAACAGCCAATACATTGTCGCCTGAGTAATTTACATGCTCTGTAATGTCGAGTCCGAAAGCCATTACACCATTTTCGTGCATACCCACAGCCTTTCCGTTGATCCAAAACTCTCCGCCAAAGCGAATGCCTTCAAATTCGAGGAAAATCTTATGACCTTTGGCCGTTCGGGGCAGCCTGAAGTGCTTCCGATACCACACAATTGTGTCGGTATGCTCGTCGATGGCCACGCGATAAGCCTCATCTTCGTTGAAGGCGCGTGGCAGATCCACGCTTTGCCAGTTTTTGTCAGCAAAACGCGGGTCAGCAAAGTCTTTTCCTCCCTTTTGACTGTCGCCAACGTGCAGCAACCATTGCGGATTGAAATTGTATTTTGTGCGGATATTTCCTTTGAAAGCCGGGGCGGCATTTACCTGCACCACAAGCACCATAAAAAGGACTAAAACAATATTTTTCTTTGTCATGATCATCATAAGTATTTTCAGTGATACAAAGAAAAATAAATTCCCCGGGCTTCACACTGTAATAACGTACATCTTTATAGATAAATCAGTCATTTGAGTTGAATAATGCGCTATTAAGCATATCACAAAGGCATTAAGCAGATCGCAACTTTCAGATTTTGTATTCAGTTTTAACAATACTTGTTCCGAAAAATCCCCCAACTCCCAAAAGGGGAGCTGTAACAGTCTGCAACTTATTAAGAGCGCTAACATTACTCTGACTTAATTCTTCAAAATCAATTTAAATGTAAACAACAGATACAATTGTACAATGACACAGCTCCCCTTTAGGGGGTTGGGGGCAATTATATCTTTATCAATGAAGCATTCATTGCTCAAAGCATTTACTTCCTTCGGGCTTTTTATTGTATCCCCCGCATTCACTACCGCACATTTATCTATCAATTTGTACGAATACATCCGAAACGCAATATTTCTATATTGTATTTTTGTAATGTAGTTATAACAACACTTCATTATAAGAACGAATATATAATTGATTAATAAATGTTTAGACAATAAATATCGATTTTCGATATTCTTTGCGTATTAATGCTCACGCAAAGGCGCGAAGGCGCAAATTACAAATACAACTATGTGATAATCAGTTTAAATTAAAAATAACGCAAAGAGAAAACTTAACAGTTTTCTTGGCGACTTTGCGCCTTTGCGTGAAAATTAATATTTTTTACCGAACTATTGTATAAAATCAACCCTGAAATCCCAATGAAAAGAATCGCAGCCCTCATTTTAGTAATATTTTCCATTGCAATGGCCAATGCACAACGCGTTACCGATCAGTTCGATCGTGGTGTAGTGGCTATCCACAAAGGCAACAACCAGGTCTTTATTTCATGGCGCTTTCTGGCTACTGACCCCGATGACATTGCTTTCAATATTTATCGCCAGGTGGGTTCAGCCGAGGCTGTAAAATTGAATCCCAATCCTGTAACGGGTGCTACTAATTTCCTCTGGAATGTGACGGGTACTTCACTTAGTACAGCTTCCCGTTTTTTTGTAAAACCTGTAATCAATGGCGTTGAAGGTGTCGAAGATGGCGCATGGCAGCTCAAAGCAAACGCCCCGGCCAACCGTATTGTGCGCGATTTCAACTATGCTGCGTTACCTGCGGGTTATCCTAAAATGATGATGAAATTCTGCTGGGTGGGCGATCTCGATGGCGATCGTAAATTCGATTTTGTAATCGACCGTCATGGTGCCGGAATGATTGAAGACGAGGAAGAAAGCAGTTCGACAACTGGCACCGTCGTTTCGTCACTGATCGAAGCCTATACTTCCGAAGGTGCTTTTCTGTGGCGCATCAACATGGGTAATAATGTAAAAATCAGCAATGGTCACAACGATATGGTAACCGTGTTTGACATGGATGGCAACGGAAAAGCCGAAGTTTTGATGGCTGCATCCGAAGGTACCACCTTTGCCAACGGCACTCAGATTAAAAATGCCGATGGCACAGTGCACGATTATAGCATTGTCGCAGGTTCAGCGCCTCAGTGGCTGGCCATTGTCGATGGCGAAACGGGCAACCTTATACATAAAGTTGAATTACCTCATTTCAATAACATTGCAACCACCCGCACCGATCGCTGGAAAGATATTTCAGGACATTTTATCATTCAGTATCTCGACGGTATTCATCCTTCCATCGTGTATCAATATAAGAACCGTCAGGCTTCAGGCAATTTCACAGGAGCATATGCTGCCTGGCGTTACCTCAACGGGCAACTTGTGAATCAATGGGGATCTCTTATTCAAAAAAATGATACGCAATACGAAGCACATCAGGTGCGTGCTGCCGATGTGGACGGCGATGGCCGCGATGAGTTGGTGGAGATCAGTTATGCGGTCGACGATGATGGCTCATTTATGTATTACGCTCCCAATGTAGCGCATGGCGACCGTCATACGCTTGCCGATATCGACCCCGATCGCCCCGGACTTGAGCAGTTTTTTATTCAACAAACCAATATTATGGGTATGGGAATATTCGATGCTGCTACAGGCGAAATTATCAAAGGTCTTTACATGCCTGCAGTGTCCGATGTAGGCCGTGGCATTTCTGCGGCTTTCGATCCCAATGTTCGCGGGATGCAATTCTGGTCAACCATGAACGGATATCAGATATACGACCGCAATGGCAAGGAAATTACAGGTGCAACGGGCGATTTTCCTGCCGAAGCGCTTTGGTGGGGCCCGGGTTTGAGCCGTTACATGGCGAGTCCTATCGGCGACGGTGGGTTTAATATTGCGTTCCAGAAATATAATCCCTCTACAAAACGTATGGAGCGCGATTTGCCCAACTTTTACAACGAAGGCACACCGTATTATCTCAAATCCTACGGTGCAGGACGGGCTGCTTTCTGGGGAGATATCCTTGGCGACTGGCGCGAAGAAATGGTGCTGCCCCGACGCGACAGTACAGGTTTTGCAGTTGTTTCTAACTGGGAAATAACCACGCATCGTCAGTATTGTCTGATGCAGAATCCGGCTTATCGCATTCAAACCACAGCCAGAGGTTATTATCAAACTGCTGATGTGGACTTTTATATGGCTGCCGACATGCCCAAACCACCCGTAGCGCCTGTGCAAAAAGCTGATGTGTATTTCACCAGCGGAAATGCGCTGACTGCTGCCATTGCCGATGGCAAAACTGTGATGCTGGACATTCGTCAGCCCAATGCAGACATTCAGTTGAATGAAAATATTGCTCCTACACGCCTGTGGTTTATGAATCCCAAAGGAAAAAATCATACAATTTCAGGCTCAGGAAAAATTTCCGGTGAAGGAGATATTGTAAAATCAATGCAGGGCGATATTTTCCTGAACGGAACACATGATTTTAGTGGAAAACTGCGCATTTCCGAAGGTCGTATGTTTATCAACGGTAGCATTGCAGCACCCGTACAACTTGATGCGCGCGGCGTGATAGGCGGAAATGCTTCTCTCAATGGCGGAATAAGCTTTGAAAAAGGCCTGAACATCGAAGGCGCACGCATAGAGCCGGGTATACCTTTGCAAACAGGTACGCTTACCATTGCAGGCAACCTCAGCCTTCCCGGGCGAAATAATCTGGCTTTCGATGTGGATCAAACCAAAGCGCAAAAGTCAGATTTACTTGTAATACAGGGCAATTTTAATGTTTCGGGCAATGAAAACAGCATTATTCTCAATCCGCTGACTGCCATAAAATCGGGTGGGCTCACGCTGATTACTTTTACAGGCACTACAAATGCCACCAAAGCCAATTTTATGATAAAAGGACTCGAAGGTGTACCTTTCGAACTGATCATTGAGCCTAATGCCATCCGCATTGAAATGAGCGAACCGCGCGAAGCCGGCAGCGTGGTTTGGAAAGGCTCGAAAAGTGCTGTGTGGGATTTGCAGACACGCAATTTCCTGAACGGAAGCACCGAAGATATTTTTGTACCAGGCGATTCGGTATTGTTTAACGACAATGCAACCCTCAAAACCATTACCATCAGCGAAACATTGCCTGTCAGCGATATTATTTTTCAAAATAATACCGATTACCGCATAAGCGGAACAGGCATTATCAGCGGTTCGGGTGGACTTACCAAAACAGGAACGGGAAAACTTTCGCTCCTGAACGAGGGTAGTACATTCAACGGAAAAGTTGATTTTTCAGAAGGCATTCTCGAAGTTTCGTCGCTGAAAGATGGTGGTTTACCAAGCTCTATTGGTGCATCGGGAGCTGCTGCTTCCAACTGGACAATGCGCAACGCCACGCTTCAAACGGCTTCACAATTAGCCACCAACCGTAATATGACTGTGGTAGGTAAGCTTACTGTGAATAATCCGGCAAGCAACCACAGTGTAATGATAAGTGGCAATATCAGCGGAGAGAATATTGCGCTCGAACTTACCGGAGCAGGATCTTTGAATTTACAGGGAACTAATAATTTTAAAACTGTACTTGTAAAAAGTGGCACGCTTGCACTTGGTTCGGTCGATGCCAACCGAACTGCCCTTGGCACAGCTCACATCACCCTCGAAGGCGGCACACTACAAATGCGCGACGCCAACAGCACAGGCACTGTGGGGCCATTTGTCAATACTATCGATGTGCCCGAAGGCAAAACAGCCAACTGGAATCTGCCCAAGCGCTGGAATTTCACAAATAAACTGACCGGAAAGGGGCGTATCAACATCAATATTCCTTATGTGCGAAGCGAATTTATTGGCGACTGGTCGGCTTTCGAAGGCACAATCGCCATTACAGGCAGCGCGGGCGAATTCCGCATCAATAATTCATTCGGATATGCAAAAGCCACCTTTAATCTGGGTAGTATAGGAAATCTTTATCATCTTTCTACAGGACAAACCATTCGTTTGGGTGCGCTCACAGGCATTGCAGGTTCAAAACTTTCCGGCGGTAGTACTCACTGGATAGTGGGCACAAACAATGCCGACAATCTGACCTTTGCAGGAGAAATCAGCGGAACTTCATCGAGACTCACCAAGGAAGGAATCGGCAAACTTACGCTCACCAATGCCAATCTGTACACCGGAAGTACCGATGTAACCAACGGTACGCTCTGGATTGCCAATACCACCGGTAGCGGAACAGGAACAGGAACTATTACAGTGCGTGCAGATGCCAGATTTGGTGGAACAGGCATCGTGTCGGGCGGTATAAATCTGTATGCAAACAGTACTTTACTGCTTCAAAATAATAGTATCAATACTTTCAGCACAGCAGGCAGCGTAAATCTGATGGCAAACGCCGTATTGGCAGTGGATGTAAATGCATCAAGCGCAACCAGCGATGTATTGAAAGTGGGAGGAAGTATTTCAATAAACGGAAATCTACAACTGAACAACACAGGCACCAAAGCATTTGCCGATGGCGACGAATTTAAAATACTAAATGTAACCGGTACTATTGCAGGTGCTTTTGCTACCATTACTCCCGAACTTCCCGAAGGATTAAGCTGGGATCAGAGCAAGCTGGTTTCGGATGGCATTATTGCAGTCAAAGCCATTACATCTGTTTCGCAAATAAATGCAGGTAAAGAAGTGAAAAGCACAGAGCACTTTAGCTTCACTGGCGCAAGCATTCCTGCCGACAGCAAAGGGTTTGTGATCCGCAAAACAACCTACACTGATGGAAGTGCTGTTATGGAAAAGCTGTTTAAACAATAGAGGTTTGAGAGTTTCAGAGTTTTGGGAGTTTTGGGAGATTTGAGAATTTGAAGATTTGAAGATTTGAAGATTTGAAGATTTGAAGATTTGAAGATTTTGGCCTTCGGAGTAATAGAAACGCGGATGAAGCAGATGTTCGCAGAAGAATATCATAGCTGATTTTTAAAACAGATATTTCAATAAATCGAAACGGATGGGTCACTGCTACAGACGGAATCTGTGGCTTTCGAAGAAAGCATAATCAGAAATAAATCAGTTTATAACCGCTGAATCAGTTTAATCAGCGTTACTATTACCAAAAGTGAGGGCGTCACTTAAAGTGACACTCTCACTGACACATAAACACAAAAATTGTCAATGTCAATTATCCATTGTCAATTGCACCGTCTCGTGGGATTTGTAATCCCACGTTAATTATCAACGGATTTAAAATCCGTAAATACAATAGCTTCGGATTACCGCTCGGCTATGCCGCTTTGCTTGCAAAGAATTTTTCGCAAGCTCAAGACCGTTGGTTCCTCGCGTCCGGTTTAAACGTCTTTGCTCTTGTTTCAGTAGACGAAGCTAACAAATAGTAAATAGTAAATGATTAAATGGTAAATGCCTATTGTTTCCTCTTTGTCATCATCATTTCCCTTGCCTCCACAGTCACTTTCGATTCATCGGCTTTGCTGATGTCTAGTTTGAATTCGCGTGCAAAAAAGTCGTACACCGCACGGCGTTTATTGATGCCAAAGTCGTGACGCTCATCGGGCAGATGCACATTGCTGACTTTATCCATAGCGTTGTAGAATCCATAAATGCGTTGCAGGTAAGGAAATTCAAGTGTAGGGACAGAAGCTGTCCAATCCTTGCCGTCGGAAATAACGCAGACAGGCTTGGGTGCAAACGCAGCCATCATTTCAGCATTGTTAGTGCCACCGCAGGCCAGTGAAACAGGCATTCCGCTTTCGCAGGGACAACCACCATCGAAGTGTGAAGCCAGACTGACTGTAGGACAGGCAGCATCAAACCGTTCGTCGAGCAACGAAAGCATCACCACCTGCGAGCCGCCTCCCGACCCTCCGTTAGAGCCAATTCGTGTCTCATCAACCGGATAACTTTCGAGCAACATATCCAGAATTCTTATTCCGTTCATTATCTGAATCACATGTGCTTCGGGTGTACGGTGCGCAGCTTCGCCCACCTGCAAAGCCGATTCGCCCCAACCGTGCAAATCGTAACTTACCGCCATTGCCCCCATGCGTGCCAGTGTGGCAAAACGCAGTTGCTCGTCTTCGCGATAGCGTCCATCAGCCCAGTGACCATTGGGACAAAGTATCAACGGAAAATTCTTTTTCGCCAAAGGCAAATAAATGGTTCCACACACAAATTGTCCGGGCAGGGTTTCGAGGGCAAAATTCCGCACACTGTAGCCATTGTATTTTCGCACTTTCGACCATTGCGGTTTAGCTTTCACGCATTTTGCGAGCAAATTATCTACGCCCAGAATTGTTCTTACTTCGGTTCGCAGACATTCAGCACGTGTTTCCCAGCTTTTTCGATCGTTGTAAAGAGTGTTGAGATATTTCAGCATCTTCTCACCATCGGCAGGCGTGCGACGCATATATTCGTAGGGCGTGATTTTAAACGATTTCTCCCCCTGACGGGTATATTTGTAGTCGAAAAACCTTAGTACATTGTCCAACGACTCTTCGACCGAATAAGCGCGGATACGAAAATCAGCATAAGGCAGCACCTTTCCGACAGTATCCACATCAATCCTGAGTTTTACATCAAAACGTTTGCTTATTTCATCCAAAACCACATTGAGCGGTTTCGAAAACTTATTTTCAAAACGCTGCGCATTTACACCGACACTCAAAACTGAGAATATCAGCAGAAAAATATATCTTGACATTTGTAGTTACATTGCATGATCGTTTATTTTTAAACACAGAGACACAAAGACACGGTATTTTTTTAGAGAGAAAGATATTTAACTCAGAATAATTATTCTTCGTGTCTTTGTGTCCCCGTGTTTAAAAGTCTTCGTGAATTGGAACAAAGATAAAGAAAGGCATTCAGAATTGCAAAAACGCATTTTTCAGCATTCAGGCAAAAGAAAACCCCTGTTATCTGACCGACAACAGGGGAATCTCTAAGAAAACACCTTAAAAAACTAATATTACAACAACTAATCGTTCAGGATATTACAGATTTCCTGATTCACCTTTTTCACCTTTGCTTCCTCAATTTTTATTTTCTTACGGTCGTAAGTCATCAACCCGTTTACTTCACCTTCCACATCGGTGGTTTGCGTATAAACTGCTGCTGAGAATCCTACTTTGATAAGTTTTTTGAGGTTTTCTGCATATTTCACATATTCATCGCTGAGTTCCTTTGAGTTTTTAAACTCTACATAGCCCCAGTTTTTGTCTGTTTGCCACAAATGCTCTTTCAGAGGAAGACCAATTCCGCCATATTCGCCCAACACAGTAGCTCTGTTGGCATCGTAAAGGAAAAGATCGGCTTGCGGATAGTTGTGGAGGTCGAGAATATCGCCTGTTTTGTAATGGTTACCACCACTGGCCGGATTCACCAAACGTGAAGGATCGTAAGCTTTGGTCCAATCGGCAATTTCAGGCGTTTTAAATTGTCCCCATGCTTCGTTGAAAGGTACCCAAACAGCGATTGAAGGATAAGAATACAGAAAATCCATAATATCTTTCCACTCTTTGCGGTAAATGGCTTCCGACTCAGCCGAACGTACATTTTCGTTACCGCTGAAATAGTTGCGCATGTCCCAATGTGGCGATTTATCACCATTTGGCATATCCTGCCAAACCAGAATTCCGATACGGTCGCAATGTGTGTACCAACGTGCCGGTTCAACTTTTACGTGTTTACGAATCATGTTATAACCCCAGTCTTTGGTTTTCTGAATATCGTACAACAGAGCCTCATCGGTTGGAGCTGTGTACAAACCATCGGGCCACCAACCCTGATCGAGTGGTCCAAAATGGAAGTAATCTTTGTTGTTCAACTGCAAACGTACAATACCATTGCGATCACGTTTTGTCGATAATTTACGCATGGCTGCATAGCTGTTTACTTTATCCACTGCTTTTCCATTTTCGAGAAGTCTTACTTCCATATCGTAAAGGAATGGCGATTCAGGCGACCACAGTTTCTGATTAGGAACCGGAATTTCGATGGTTTGTCCGGCAGCCGCTTTGGCTTTTGCCACTACATTGGCACCATCTTTCAGAATTACTTCCACAACATCGCCCAATTGTGCATTTTTGGCACACACATCCACGGTCAGTTTTTTTGTATCAATATTCGAAACGGTTTTCAGATTCGCAATATGTTTAGCACTTACAGGCTCCAACCATACTGTTTGCCAGATACCCGAAACCGGAGTATACCATATTCCGTGTGGATTTTTATGCTGCTTCCCCACCGGCTGAGGGCCATCATTGGTGGGATCCCATACTTTTACAACTAATTTTTGCTGACCTTTACCCAAAAAACCGGTAATATCGAAGCTGAAAGGTGTAAAACCGCCTTTGTGCGTACCCACAAGTACATCGTTTACAAAAACCTCAGCTTTCCAGTCAACTGCACCAAAATGAAGCAATACTTTTTTATTTTTCCAGGCTGCAGGTACCGTAAAACTACGTTTATACCAAAGTTCGTTATCTTTTCCAAGAGTTTTCTGTACACCCGAAAGGCTCGATTCAACTGCAAAAGGAACCAGAATTTGTCCGTCGAATTTTCCGGGTTCCGATTCACCTACAGGTTTAATGGCGTATTCCCATAAACCATTCAGATTAGCCCAATCGGCACGCTCCATAATCGGACGCGGATATTCGGGCAACACATTTTTCACATCCATTTTTTCAGCCCATTCGGTTTTCAGTTTATCACCGGCAGGTTTCCACTGCGCATAAACACCTACGCTAAAAAACACAACTAATAATACCAATAGATTTTTCTTCATTTCTGATTTTCGTGTAAATTAATTTATGATACTTTTTTTCGATAAGCAAAGAAAATATTAATCTGACGGAATGAATAATACACCGGAACCAATAAATAGTAATTTTCAGCCAAAAGGCCGACTTAAAGGACGCACATCAGCAATTTTGTACCGAAAAACAGCGATTTTAAAGCAAAGCAGCCAAACATGCCACGATTACAGCAAAAATTGTATTAATTCGCAGCACTTAAAACAACAACAATAAGATATGTAAAATGAATACAGTCTAAACACGGAAATTTAAACCCAAACTTACCAATATTGCATTCCACCATTTGCCCGACCGCTGCTCAAAAGAACATTTACAGTTTGTATTGTGTATTTTTTTCGCCTCAATCATTTCGTAATTTCAAAAATTAATCTATCTTTGCACCCGCTTTCAGGATGTTGAAAGTTGTTCTATTGCGAAAATAGCTCAGTTGGTAGAGCACGACCTTGCCCCAAAAGAATGGACACGTTCCGACCTTGGCAAGAAATATTGAAAAAACGATTTCAGTAGATATCCAACAACAAATTGCGAAAATAGCTCAGTTGGTAGAGCACGACCTTGCCCCAAAAGAATGGACACTGTCCGACCTTGGCAAGAGATATTGAAATAACGATTTCAATATATATCCAACAACAAATTGCGAAAATAGCTCAGTTGGTAGAGCACGACCTTGCCAAGGTCGGGGTCGCGGGTTCGAGTCCCGTTTTTCGCTCAAAGTATTTAATGAGCATTTTGCCAAAGGGACGAAGAAGTTTATCCCGATGCAAAGCAATCGGGAAGTCCCGTTTTTCGCTCACAATCACACAAAAACATAACGAAGCGATTCGTTTTCAGGAGTCATTCCTGCCCGGATGGTGGAATGGTAGACACGAAGGACTTAAAATCCTTTGGCTTCACGGCTGTGCGGGTTCAAGTCCCGCTTCGGGTACACAAAGGGACAATTGATCATTTTGATTAATTGTCTCTTTTTCTTTTTGATCATATTCATTTGGTTTACAACACCTTAACGATACAAATTGATTAATCGACAGAGGTTCAATGTTGCCAACTTCTTTATTAAAAACAAAACCCATGGGATGAATAACCTTCTGTATTCTCTTCTTCTCCCCAAGATCCGCTAACTCCCATATTTTGAGCATATTATTCCTGTATTTCAATCCATAATCTATGTATTTGGGTAGGTTCAATGACATATCATTAACCTTTTGCAATTCAGTCTCAATTATTTCTTTTTCATTTTCCAAATCAGCCAATTTCCTTGTGCAAGCTTCAACTTGTCTTTGATTGTTTGCAAAAGCCAAGTTGTCCTCAACTTGTTTAATATAACCTTCAACACTCGATAATTTACGCTTCAATAATGTCAGTTGCTCTGAGTCATTCTTTGTCATATAGGAAAAAGTTTTCTTCATTTGAATTTTCAATAGTTCTGTCAACTCACTTGACAATCCATAACTATTCAATATATCTTTATAAGATTGATGAATATTCTTTGCAGCATTGTTTTGCTTACAACCTTTATTCCAACAAACATAATAATAAATCTCTTTATCGTATTTCTTTTTCATTTTAGTAGATATGGAGGCAGTCATATTTCGTCTACAGATTGGACATTTAATAGACCCAAGTAATGGTACCTCTGGTTTATACATTTTTACTTCATAGCCATTTGAATGACTAATATCCAACAGTCCATTTGCTTTCAAAAAAATATCTTCACTTACAATTGCAGGATGATTTCCTTTAATTATCTCTCCTTTTAAAAAGTTATGACTCATGTATCCTGCATAGAATGGATTTTTGAAGAGTTCTGATAGCTTCTGCTTGTTTATGATGAAACCTAATTTTTCAAGTTTAATTCTGATTTCTTCATTACTAAGGTTCTGATTTACTTTCCAGTCGAAAGCCAGTTTAATCTTCTCCCCCTCTTCATTAATTGTAATTACTTGTTCCTTCTTCGTAGTTTTTTGATCATAACCCCTTGGTGCTTTGGCAATCCATCGTCCTTTTCTCAGTGCAGCAATGCTGTTGTCGATTGTAGTGTTTCTTTTAATATCATTATCTAATCTCGCAGTAGCAAGCTCCATATTCTGAATAAACTTTCCTTGTGCAGTTTTTGGGTCATAATTAGAGGTTGCAGATCGAACTTGTGCTCCTCTTTTTTCAACTTCTTCAATAATTGTTGTACTACCTGTACGGCTAAAACGGCTTGTCGAGTATACAATTACTGCTTTAATTGGTATTCTTGAATTATTGAGATAAGCAATCATTTTTGAAAACTCCTTTCTCTCTTTATCCGATTTGGCACTCTCAAATGTTCCTCCGAACCGTTCCAAAACTGTCATTCCAAGTTTTTCAGCATATTGTTCGCATTTTTCCATTTGCGTATTCAGGCTTTGACCATCCAACTGTTCCTTTGAGCTTACTCTATTATATATTATACAATATCCCCCAGCTTCCTCTTGTTCTTGAAACTTTCCCTTTGCAAATTTCTTTAGTTTATCATTCATAGTCATTCATTGAGTTTGTTTTTAAAAGCTTTATATACAATAACTGAATAATCCCATATGAATTCAATTAGAGTTTCGATTTCTTCCTCATTTAAATCAGCAAATTGAGGCTGATTAATAATGTCCTGCTTTGTTAGCTTGTTTTGTAGATTAACTTCATAATAAACATCCCTTTCTTCATTAAACATTAAAATTGATTTCTTTTTGTCCCGAAGGAAAAACACTCATTTTTAAGCGTCTAATTATTATAGTTAGAAAAATCTCAAATGTTTGTTTTTACAATACTATTAATCCAATCAAAATATTTAATATACTATATTTCATGATGTTATACAAAAGTACAATTTTCAGCTGAGTTATTAATATGGAATAGATCATTTATCAACAACATAATATATCTAGCATAAAAAAAACTACAGAATTAATTTCTGTAGTTTTTTCATTTAAAGACACAAATCATTACAAAATCAATTAATCAACAATACCCCCAAATCAAAAAACTTTCGTTCATTCAATTTGCTACGAAGTCTGTTCAGGTGTCCTATGAACTCTTTTCTGGTTAATAAGGTTTTGTCTTTTGCTGTTTTACCAATTCTATGAGTCAGTTTCGAATCACCGGATTCTTTCAATGCTTGTTTGAAATCTTCATTTGTAAATAATGCATCAAAAGCATTAGTGATTAAGTCTTCATACTCCGATGAGTGTCGTTTTATTATTTTATCTTTATAATAAACCTCCTGTTTTTCGTACCAGCTGAACTTATGACCCTTGTACCATGAGTCCAGACCGTAAGTTAGATACAGTTTTTGTTTTTCATTAAAATCATGTGTTCGTAAACTTCCAAAGAATGCTTCCGTAGAAGCATAGCTTATACCATCAAAATCGAACTGGTATGGGTAAAGGTTGGATAAACTTTTTTCGAGGTTTTCACCCCTGAAGTGAATGTCAATTATATTTGTCATATTTTACACTATTATTTTTTATTTATATAGTGCAGAATTTAGATGAAGTTGAATTAAAAGGTAATGAATTTTATTACGATTGATAATTGACAACGCGATAATCTAATCCAAGTCTTTTACATTTTCCGATTAACTGTATAGACCCTTTACTTTCCCCATCCCAAAAGATAATAGCAGCGTTTGCATATTCTGCCATTTGGGTATTTCTAACGTGTCCCGCACCTCTACCCAATGACCAATCAGGTTTCATTATCTTAAGTAAATATCCTCTTTCATTAGCATAGCGTTCACCTTAAGTATCTGCTCCATTCGCACCTCCTGATACGATTTCAATATTAGTTTCACCTGTAAGAAAGTTATCACATTCATTACATAATAATTCGTAATCATCAAATTCACGACCACCTGCAATAATTACTTTCGTAGTAGTTTGATTGTGGAATCTATATTTGACCTGATTGTTCTCAACATAAATTTCTATTTTTTCCCCGAACCAAAATATATTTGAATGATTCAATAATTCAAAATTAATAGGTGGAATT
>SAAO01000054.1 GCA_009929375.1 Bacteroidia bacterium | reverse complement strand
TTTTCAGTAAAACAAAAATAAAAACCGCTAATAATTGATATACAAATAAATAAAAATAAAAACCGACAAAATTCAAGTTTTGTCGGTCAGTAGTGATTTATTTTATTTTTTTCGTATCAATGAATCGGCTTTTCGTAAAATGATAGTATATTTGCAGCATCAGCAATTCATTGATTTACTATGAAAATTACAGTAAAAATTGACACCGATACTCCTGCCGGAAAACATTTGGAAAGCGAACTTCGTCGTTATCCTGAGTCTGTTGAGTTTATTGAACCATCCGTAGTGGCCGACACAAACGCTGCGACCTATGTTGAAGCGAAAGAGATGTTCGAACCCATTGACGAACTGAAAAACTCCATATCGGCAGCCGAATCGGCAAAACTTGCTTTCAGCAGATTAGGCAAAAAATACAATCGCACATTCGACAATAAATATACGCGATGAAAAAGTATGTTGTTCGAATTTCAGCTACTGCACAAAACGACATATTTGAAATAGTCGATTACATTTCTGAAATTTACAAAGCACCACGCACCGCCGAAAAATATCTGATTGAATTATACGATACCATTTTCTCTTTAGAAAACTTTGCCGAATCAATAGCTGTATCTGACAAAGCAGATATTCTAAAATTTGGCCTCAATGCCCGTACCATCGTATTCAAAAAACTAATCATTGTTTATACCGTTCATTCCAACACTGTTCTTGTGAAAGCTGTAATTTCAGGAGCATTAATAAAAAGTTGAGCCCATCCGACACATTCGGGGCGCGACTTTAAGTCGCACTCCGAATATCCACTTCAATCCGTTACTTTTATCTTTCCCGTTACCACATCATTAATCAATGTTTTGCGTAGCTGAGTAAGCTTGCTGATTTGATTGCTGATATTGGTGAGTATGGTGTCGATTTGGGCATTTCTTTCATTCAAATATTCTACAATAGCGATTTGTTCTTCAATTGTATTGGGAATATAAACAGCGAAATCATTTACTTTTTCCATTTTTAAATTCAAACGGGTAAACCCTTTACCTTCAATCTGCATAATTTTCCGAAAGGTATCAGACTGTAATTGATAGTTAAGGAAAGCTGGAAGTACTTTCTTCCTGGTAATCCTAAAACCTTTACAGAAGCTGTTTAAATAGGTATTTTTCAAATCAACAGCCAGCAAAGAAGACTTTCCCAAACCATCGTAATCCTCCGAACTCATTAGAAAAAATAAATCATTCTTTTTGACCTTGTTCTGTTTCTCGTTTTCAAAAACTACAACTTTACCCATTACATCAGGGTTAATTGTATCGTTGTTGAATATATTTGTGAATGGAATAAAATCGCAATTATTCTCATTCTCATCCTGATTAAAATCGTCTCCGGCTTTGCCTGACAATCCACTATACAGAAAACCTAAGTCTTTCATTCTGTATTCTTCCCAATGTTCCGGTATCATTCCAATCCACTCAATGCCACTATCTTTCATTTTAGTGAGGGTTTCACTTGGAGTGAAGCGCTCACTTGCGGGCAATCCACGGCAAACCGTTTCGTTTATCAGGCTACGGCGCAGGGCTTTGTATTTATCGGCCTTGGCGGTAAGGAGTTCTATCTTGCGGTCAATGGCAGCAGTTTTGGTGTCGAGATAGTTGGCAATGGCGGTTTGCTCGGAAAAATCAGGGAAGATTACGTGTAAAGCAGCAATTGCCTGTGAATTTATTGCTGGATAGCTCACCCCAGTACTATTTCTAATAACACTATCAATAAAGCATTCAGATTGTGAGTGATAAGCTAAAAACTTTGGATTGACTTTTGATTTATGCGTAAGTACTGCAAAGCCTGTAGAAACTATGTAATCTTTGGGGATAAAGTCAAAAAATGCAATTGCCTTTAGATATGTTCTAACCGTTGAAATAATTACATCATTTTCCTTTACAATTCTCCTTGCTCGAGAAGGCGCCTCTTCGAATGTAATAAGCCCTGGTTCTTGAATTATTCCATTTTGGTTTACATTACCAATATCAACATATTTGAATTGATAATCATAAGCTGTTTTATCGGAAAGTGCAAATTTATTTATTTGTGAGCAGCCTTTCACCCTTTTCACTTCCTAATACTCCGGAATTTTCCCCAACCATTCTATCCCCGAAGGTTTATATTTTTCGTACTTTCTCATAGCGATAAATCAGCTTCAAGGGTTTTCAATTCGTTTTCGAGCTGCGTTAAGTCAGCCAATATATCCTGAATGGGCTCCAGTTTTTCGGGTTGATAGAATATCTTGTTGAAGTTGATTTCTACCCCAATGGTATTATCCAGATACTCAAACGGACGGGTTACATACTTTGCCATAAATGCGGCAATGTTGGCTCGGTTTTCTTCCTCGTTGGGCGAGTAAGGAATAATTTCGTAATCCTTTTGCAGGTCGGTAACTAATTCTACGGTAACTATATATTTTGATTCGGTAGTTTTGGTTGCCTTTTTGAGAGTCGATTTAATTTGAATTTTTCCACAGCCCAGACGTTTGCCTATACCGTTGCGCGCATCATCTTCTGTTTTACATTCCAGAATAGTTTCATTGTCGCTGTTGTAGCTGTAGAATTTTCCTCCAGAAGCCACAATTAATTTGTTTTCTTTGTAATCAAAAGCATTGATAGCGGGTGCTATGATTCGTTCGTAACGTTGAGTGAGGGTTTCACTCGAAGTGAAGCCCTCACTATCGCATAGTTCAAAAGTGGTGAGTTCGATAGTACCTTCTTCGCCCGTTTGAACGATGCGGGTCGGTTTCAGTTTTATTTTTTCTGCAATAAACTTCCCCTCGCTATCCACATTGGTAAGCATAATGGCTTGTTTGTTGTAGTAGAAATGCCATTTGTCGAATACCCGCGCAAAATCATTGTCTTCGAAATCCTCCAATGCTTTTATAATTTCGGCACGGTTATCCGGACTCATTTCGCGGCGTTTTTTACCCTTGCTTTTCTTAAGGGGAATGAATTTACTGCTACCATCAATCAGTATAATTTTATCTTTGCGTTCAGCAGGTTTGTTTTTATTGAACACCCATAAATAGGTATAAATGCCGGTATTGAAAAACTCATCGGTAGGCATTTGTATAATGGCTTCCACCCAATCTTTAT
The DNA here is from genome assembly GCA_009929375.1 of Bacteroidia bacterium. Taxonomy (GTDB): domain Bacteria; phylum Bacteroidota; class Bacteroidia; order Bacteroidales; family Paludibacteraceae; genus Paludibacter. The sequence goes on along the minus strand of SAAO01000054.1, from coordinate 18,748 downwards.
CGAAAAAGTATTTGCGTATGGTGCTCTCACCACTACCGGCATCGCCACTAAAAAGCGATGAACCGTTGTTAACCACTACGGCAATTCCGTCATTATCCAAATGATACACAATGTGCTGATCGAAAAGTAACTGACCATCCGATATGGCCGGCAAAGCTACAAAACGTCCTGTTTTGTCAGTTTCGATAGACTTGCGGTAATCTTTCCAGTCCACGCCATAAGGCGGGTTGGCCACAATCACATCAAAAGTTTTGTCCAGAAACTTGGTATCTGTCAGTGTGTTGCCATACTCAATCTGAGAATCGATACGGAAACGGCTTTCAATTTTAGCCAGGGCATACAGCGACGAATTCCAGTCCATGCCATGCGTTTTAATAGGCCGGTTGGTTTTGGCACTGAGCTTATCTTCAATACCAAATAGCAAGTTTCCGCCTCCGGAAGTAGGGTCATAAATAGTCAGAAACTGTTCGTTATCCTTTATTTTTGAAGCCACAATATCCGAAATCAACCCAATAATATCATCGGGCGTATATTGCTCTCCGGCTGTTTCTGCGGATATATCGGCCCACTTGCGTTTGATATGCTCTTCAAGTGTGGTTATTTCGGAGTTATCGAAAGGTTCTAAATCTATTTTACTCCATCCATTTACCACCGAAAAAAGAATCTTCTTGGCTCTTAAAATGCCACAAACTCCCGAAATATCGAGGTACTTTTCTTCATCGTTTCCTTTGTCCACGCCCAGCAGGTGACGGGTTTCGGTATCGAAAGCATTTAAATACTCTTTAAAATCGGATTCAAAGGTTTTATCGTTTGCACAAATATCGCTCAGCTTTTTATCTTTTCGTACTACATAGTCGTTGTAGCCAAGTCCAATCGTTTTGAAATACTCAATGTATTCGTCCGTATTGTGATCGGTTTTCCCAAACTCTTCCGAAAGGCGTTTATGTTCTCGAATCAAACGGCTTTCCACCATTCGGAGCGCAAAGAAAGGCATCATGTATTTCGGGAAATCGCTCTGTTTCAATCCTGCAGAGCGCAGAGAATCGGCTGACGACCAAATGTCGGACTCGTATTGGAGAATGTTTTGTGGCATGAATGGGCTGTGGTATTAGTTGCATTTCTGTAACTGCCCACAAAGAATAAGAACCGTCCGGATGCAAAAAGCGTGGACTAAATCCTTATCCACGCACGAGGCCCTAGGAAAGCCTACCACAGACGATAAGTCAAAAGCCCACGCCGTTTGGCGTGAGCATTTTGCTCATTGAATCTGTCTGTGGTGTTCGCTAAATGAAATTTCCTAGGTTTCGTGCGTACGAACAATAGCAGAATGCTATTTATATGTTATTTAATTTGTTATGTACTTATTGTTGTAAGAATTTTGTTTTTATGTTTATCATTATGCCCCTTTTTTACGAGGCCATTATTTTATTGTTACTTATCTTTTTCTATTCTATATTGCGCTTTTGGCTCGCTGGCTATCGGGCACTCCAATGCTACGCTTTCGGCATACAAAATCTCCGGATCCATATCAGCTTCATTATTCCACGCAATGGTATCAAAACTAATGTGCACAGTATTAAACAGCGATTCGTCTTTTAACTCATTAAATATACCCAGGTTGAGATATGGCTGCATATCAAACACCCTGATTTCGGCATTTTGAAATGTCAGCTTTAATTGGTAATTTGCTAATGGTTCTACGTTTATAACTGCTAAATACATATTCTGTTTACTTTAACGATTCAATTTTAAATGGTTTTTCGCCATTTTGGCAAAGATTCCAGTTTGCCATTAATTCTTCCTTATGTATCTCCATCCATGCTAACACTAATCGTAATTGTTTGGTCGGTAGATTTCCCTGCATGATTTCAAAATTCTCAATACTAACAACCGCAACAAATTCATTGTAATACACATGTATATGTGCCGGGTTATGCTCTTTTGGAGCATAATACATACGGATAATAATCCCGAAAAACATTGAAATTGTGGGCATATATCTTATTCGTCAAGTCATTAATGTAATAATACCGGTTTGCTATCAAATTTGAGTAGCTACCTATGCGTACGAACAATAGCAGAATGCTATTTATTTAATATGTTGAGATACGGTTTTTAATCGATAATAATGTTTTGTCTGTTGTATTGTTAGAGACGCATTGCATGGCGTCAGTACGTTACTATTGTTTCCAAGGTCAAAAGTAAAGAATTTAATCCATTCAAGCAATATCATAAGTAATGTGTAAGAAATAATATACTATTCTCAACGCAAAGTACGCAAAGTTTGTAAGACGCTGAGTTAAAATTTTCTTTGCGTCATTGCGTCTTAGCAACTTTGCGTTCAAAATAATTCCTATTTTATAATACAACATTTAATAATTCCAATTACTTATTTTTTTTCTGCTTTATTCGGTGTGTATTCGTATCCGGTTCGGTATTCAGATATATCATTAAAACTATTTATACAGTGTTGTCACAGTATAGTTACAGTATTATCACAGTGTTTTTATAGTTTTTAATAAAATATATAATATCTTTGTATTAAATTTGCAATTAATAAGTTTGTGATTTTGATTTGATATATCTTTGTATAGAATATGATGTATCGTTGGTATATTGATGTGATAATATGATGATATGGTAATGAGTTTAATTTTCTAATTTATCTACCTCCGGTCGATGACCGTTGGTTTTACCTTCTAATTTCTAACTTCTAATTTCAAAAAATATGGCAATTTCAAAAGGGGTTTTAAAAATGTCGGGGGCATTTGGTACGGCTTCGTGCTACTTTTTGCCCGGAAGCGATAAAATGATTGTTCGGGCTAAAGGTGGCCCTTCGGCACGACGCATGAAGGTAGGGCCGGAGTTCGAAAAGGTACGCAAGCACCAAAAGGAATGGAAAGCCTGTGTTATTTTTTCGCGGTATATGCAATATGCCACTGGTTCCATTTATAATCTGGCCGACTACAATGTGTCGCCGGTGTGGAACGGGCTGGGCAAAAATATCATTAAAACCGACACCGAACACTCCGTAGGCGAGCGCAACCTGCTGGTATCGACCTGTAAGTCGGAGTTGCAGGGCTTTAACCTGAATAAAAACTACAAGCTGAATGCGCTACTTGGCGTGTTGCCTGTGCTCGAACTCGACCCTGATAAGTTGTATGCATCAGCTACATTTCCGGCTTTTAATTCGGCTCAGGACATACTCAATGTGCGTAAACTGCCTTATTTTAAACTGAAAATTTGCCTCGGCATTATTTCGGATATTTTATATACGCCCGACGATATTCGGGACTGCTACAAGCAAGAAAGCAATATGAATGGCTTTAGAATGGAGACTTCGACCGAGTGGCTATCGACCAACGATAAGTTCGATGCCCAGAAATTAGAAGTGCAGTACGAACAGGAATATGTTGACATGAAACGTACCAACTTAACCTATCTGCTGAGCATGGGTATTGAATTTGGGAATGTGGGTTTTGGTGGAAAAATAGAATCGGTGAAATATGCCGGTGCCGGAAAAATTGTGAAGGTGGGATAGGGACAGAGGTGAGAGGTAAGAGGTAAGAAAGTAAGAAAGTAAGAGAGTAAGAGAGTAAGAGAGTAAGAGGTGAGAAAGAAAGAGGGGAGGAATATCTCAAACAATTATTCCAACTTTGCACTTATCGGATTTTATCCTAAAGTAATGAAAACTAATACATTTTTATTACTTTTACGGCATAACAAATATAATGTGTATGGAAACCAACAAACTTAACAGCCGCCAGAGATTGAAGTTTGAATACCGTATTACGCTCAGCTATCTACTGTTTGGGCTTATGTGGATTCTTTTTTCAGACAAATTTCTCGACTTACTGATATCAGACATTGATTTGCTGACCGAATTTCAAACATACAAAGGTGCATTCTTTGTGGTTGTAACGGCTGCTTTCCTGTATTTATTTGCCCAAAGGCATATGCTAAACCTCCGCAAAGCCGAAACTAAAATCATTGAAAGCGAGAGGCATTACAAATCGTTGTTCGACGATAATCACTCCATAATATTGCTGCTAAATCCTGAAAACGGCAAAATTGAGGATGCCAACCCCGCTGCATGCAGGTATTACAATTGTTCGCATACCGAATTATGCAATAAAAGTATTTACAACTTTTACATTTTAGAAAAAAGCAAAATAAACACATGGTTGCAAACAGCAAAATCTGAAAGTCATAATCAGATACACATACAACTCCGACTGTCGGAAAGCGAAGTAAGAGATGTAGAGGTTTACTCGAGCCCTATCAGCATTGGCAACAAAGCCATGATATACACGATAAGTCACGACATTACCGAACAACAAATCGCAGCATCGAAAATACGGAAACTATCGAAAGCGGTGGAGCAAATTCCCGTGGGTATTTGCATCACTGATACAAAAGGAATCATAGAGTATATAAATCCAATGATTACTCAACTGACGGGCTATTCGAGCGAAGAACTGATAAACGAAAGTATAGATATTTTCAAACCGGACGACAGGTCGAAACAGGAAGATGATCAGCTTTGGGAAACCATCAGGGCAGGCAATGTCTGGAATGGAGAATTTCATAACAAAAAGAAAAACGGAGAACGATACTGGGAAGCGGCCACTATCTCGCCCTTATTTGATTCAGAAGGAGGCATTAGCCATTATATTTCGATAAAAGAAGATATCACCGAAAGGAAAACAGCTGAAATTGCACTTGAAAATTCGAAAGACTTATTACGAAAATTTGCTTCGCACCTGCAAACTGTACGCGAAGAGGAAAAAATAGCTATTGCGCGCGAAATACACGACGATCTCGGTCAGAACCTGGTGGCGCTAAAGATTGAAGCGGGTTTACTGAAAAACAAAATCAACAAAACGAACAACAACGGGCATTCTGCTGAAATATCGGACAGATTCGACAAGATAATCGGTCTGGTTGAAAGAACCATAAAAGCTGCCCGTAGCATCATGAACGGACTTAGACCTGAGTTACTTGAGCTTAATGGTTTCGTAAGTGCTGCTGCCACCTATATTCATGAGTTCGAAGACAGATATCAGATAAACTGTGAGTTTTTACCCGACATAGAAGGCATTGACCTCAATGCACAGCAATCGCTTACACTTTTCCGTATTCTTCAGGAATCGCTCAGCAATATTGCCAGGCATGCAAAGGCCTCAAATGTCACGGTAAAGCTAAGAACAGAACCTGACAAACTTTTTCTGGAAATAAACGATAATGGTATCGGCTTCGACATGCAACAAAATAGTGGCCGACAGGACTCATACGGAATGCTGGGGATGAAAGAAAGAGTTGTATTGTTAGGTGGTGAACTGAATATCGGCAGCGAAATTGGCAAAGGCACAAAAGTAAGTGTGTCGATACCGGTAGAGGAGAAAGGGAGTTCGGAGTAGAGAGTTTTGAGTAGTGAGTAGTGAGTAGTGAGTAGTGAGTAGTGAGTGATTGGAAAATCTCACAATCAGCAAATACAAATAATCAGTACAAACCGAACAAGCAGCAAACATTCACCATTTCTCTCTGAATGACAGCAACGAGTCTAATTTATGATTGAGAGGAATGTTCCGGCAGCAAATCCGCCAAAATATCCCTCTCAATTTTCAACTGTCAATTGTCAATTGTCAATTATCAATTAACTTTCCTGCCTTTACATCAATCTTTACTTTCTCCACATTGTGTAGTTCCATAGTGGTGTCGTTGGGGAACGAAAGCGGGAAGAAAATGTACTTTGAATTGAAGTAGCGACGACCATCCCAACGATCGCCTATGTAAAGATATGAGGTTTGCTTTTTCCCTTCCACAGGCACAATAAAAGTCGATTGTGTATCGAAAGTAACATTATCGCCAATGTTTTTGAGTTCCGACCACGGACCTGTAAGCGATTTCGCATAAGCATATTTACCCTGATTCGGAGCCCAGCCTGTGCAGCCAGACGTCATCAGAAAATAATATTTTCCGCGTTTCACAATGGCAGGCGCTTCGCGGTGACCACCAGGCCAGAGCGTGAGGAGTTGTTCTTTTACATCGAGATAATCGTCGGTGAGTTTATAGAGAATCAGATCGTAGTTTTCGCGGGCAGCCGAAAGAAAATAGGCTGTGCCATCGCTGTCGCGGTAAAGCGTGCAGTCGCGCGACATATTATCGAAAGGACGAAAACTTTTCACATAAGTAAAAGGTTTCTCAATATCGTCGGACCAGGCCACAGCAGCACGCGCTTTGTCGTAGTTACCGCCATACTCATAATGCATCCACATCACATACTTTCCGGTTTTCTTATTGTAAACTACCTTGGGGCGCTCAATATTGGCCTTGTCCAACTCAGCATGCGAATCGCGCGTAAGCAGATTTCCGCGAAACTCCCAGTTCATAAGGTCTTTCGAACGGTAGCACGACACAAACACACCATCGCGACGGTTTTCGCCAATCCAGTAATAATACTCACCCACTTTGAGCATACCTCCACCGTGCGCGTTTATCACATTGCCTTCAGTATCGACCCATTCGGCTCCGTTTACAATATACTCTTTCTCCTGCGCCACCATAGCAGCACTCATAAGGGCAAACATACACAACACAAGCCCACGTTTAAACATCTTCATTTTATACCTTTTAAATTAATGTAAGTTCGTTGAAATATTTAATTATATGTTTCTAACACAATAGAACACATAGAAATTATTTAAGATAAAGACTTAGTTCACATAGTAAAAGTATCAGACGATACTTTTATCGCTCTGAAATTATCCCGACATTCGGGATAATACTATGTGTTCTTAGTCTTTTCTGATGTTTTCAAAACTACTGTGTACTATGTGGTGAAAACATATCAACAATAATTATCGATTACTTATTTTCAAAAAATTTCAGACCACACAAAAATATAAAAAGCCATTACAGCGAAGGTTGAAAATACGTTCAATAAGGTTGAGAATGAAAAGAAGAATCAAGCTACCAACATTTAGCAACCGGAAGGAGTGATTTGGTTTAGCAATATCGTGTCAGAAAATTGCAAATATTTGTACCCGGCCACTTATTATCGCAGTTTCGTAACATCATTGTTTTTTTCAAACAAAAACACCGGTAAAATAAAGGACACGCTTACAAACGACATTATCAACCCACCGATAGTACCGGCAGCCAAAGGAAACCAGAATGCTTCTTTATATCCCACAATAAAAGGAATAAAACCTAAAATGGTGGATACAATGGTCAGAAATAATGGTCGGATTTTTGCATTCCATGCTTTTATATATGCCTTTCCGTGCGAGAGGTTCTTGTCTTTTCGGATATTATTGAACTCATCAATAATAAATATATTCGCATTCACAGTAAGACCTGAAAGCAAGATAAATGCAGCAAATCCACCCGAATCAAAATTCAGATTAAACCAGTAAAATGTAAGAAAAATACCAATAAATGATATTGGAATAATGAAAACTATGTACAATGCTTGTTTTATAGAATTGAACAAAATACCCGCACAAAAGAATATGATAATAAACACGATTCCGATGAGCCAATACTGCTTGCTGTCCTCTTTACCCCAGCTCCAGTTTCTTTCTGCATTATTCACTATGGAATATCCTATTGGCAATTCGTTCTGAAACGCCTTGACGGCACTTTCCAACACCTTGTGCCCCTGCTCGTATGCCCCGATATACTCGTACTGCACACAAAGTTTGTATTGTTGATTCTCTTTGGCTATTTGTTGTGGTGTTTGGTACTTTTCGATGGTAGCCAGTTCGGATAGTTTAAACTCTTTATCGTTAAGCACTATTGGCAAATTTTGTAAATCCCATACATTGTACTGTTTCGACTGAAGGGATTGCGCCACAATTTTTTCAGGCAATGCGGTATTCGTAATAAGCGCCACATAACTATTGCGCTCAAAATAAGGTTTAAGTGAAGCATATAGCTGATAAGGCTCAATACCTGCTTTAGCCAATCGTTCGTGGTTTAATTGAAATTTATACTCCTGATAGTCTTCTTTATACCAACTAAATTCAGAGTTTATGAGCACCTCTTTTATGCGTCGGTATTCCAAAAGCTTCGACCTGAACTTTTCGGCAAAGCTGTATAATTCATCATAGTTATATCCATACAATTCGGCTCGATACGATCCTGCATTTTCTTTTATATCATTGCTAAAACCATCACCCACACCATACACACTCCAACTACCTCCACCAAGTTCGAGCGACTTACTAATAAGCTTTGATTTAAGCTGATGCGGGAAACCACTTTTTTGGTGCTCCTTAGTGAAACGAATCGTAATACTGGCACGATTGGGATTCATTATGCTGGTTTCAAATTGTCGTACTTCAGCAAACTGATTGAGATATGTCTCCATACATTGAATCAGAAAGTTCATTTGCTCCAGTGTAGCGCCATTGGGCAAGGTAGCAGTCACAAACAAACTGGTTTCTTCACGGTTATTATTAAAGTATGAGCCATTGTAAACCTTTTGTACAAAGAGTCGCCATGTACCACCAAGAGCATAATTGATTGGATTTTTCAGGTTTTCCTTATAAAATTCAGAGCCAATGGTACAATTGTAAAATGTAGCAAAGCCCCCCTCCTTCTCTATTTTATCGGGCAGCATGAATACTGGTAGCCCAAACAGCAAAATTGCAAAAGCAAAAACAAATAAGCGTTTCTTTCGTAAAAACCTGCTTTGAGCAAAATAGAAACGATTGAAATAAACAAGTATTCGCTTCGACTTAAAAAAAGAAAGTACACATCTCAAAACCGGATTTTTAAAACGAGTTCTCTGACTTCGGATCGCATTTGTTACTTTTAGCTTATCGATTAAAGCCGGAACCAGAAACAAAGCAACAGCAAGTGATACCGAAAGATTTATAATTATAACAACAGCAAAATCCTTGAGATTAAGGCGGATTTTCTCTTCCAGAAAAAAGATAATCACCAGCGACCCCATGGTAGTAAGCGTGGCAGCAAGAATTGCCAGAAAGGCTTTCCTGTTTCCCCGGTGAATGATCTGATCGGAAAGCACAATCACATTGTCGATTATAAGAGTTAGTGAAATGGTGATTCCCGCCAGCGAATACAGCTGTATTTCGACATGAAACAAATAGTAAAAAATAAGCGACACGGCAATATTTATTACCAGCGAAATAATTATCAACAATGTGTATTTCAGCTTTCGATACACCAGAATAACAAATAAAAGAAGAATGAGAATAGTCAACCCTGACCGAAAATATATTTTATTCAGTTCTTCCCGGATATATTCGGTTGCATCGTAGGCCTGATTAAGCTGAAAACCTGCGGGAAAAGCAGCTTGCAATTCGTCCAGCTTTGCTTTTACTTTTGTACCAAGTTCCAGTTGGTTCACATACTCATCGGCTACAATTGACAAGTAAATGGTATTGAATCCGTTGATGCGATAATAGCCTGAAGGTTTCGACTCTATTTTTTTAATTGAAACAATGTCCGATAGATGGATTATTTTGTCATGGGTCTTTTTTATACAAATCTGATTTAAAGCAGCTTCAATATCTTCGTCGGGATCAATATCAGAAACCAAAGCAACCCTGATATATCTTTCCTGTGTTTCATTATCGACAATCATAGCAACTCCAAGCGATTCGTTTTTCAGATACTGATTCACAGAAGTATTGATGTCTGCTAAACTCAATCCCGTTTGTTCTAATTCTTTCACATCGTACTCCAGCATCCACTCCATAGGGTTAGCACCACTGACATTAACCTGATAAACCCCATCAATTTGCGCAAGGTGAGTTTTAATGCGTTCTTCGGCAAACTGCTGAATAAGCACCGGAGAAGCAGGAGCTACCACTGAATAACTCAGGAAAGTTTTTCTGGCATTATCATCGGAACTTCGCAGCTGAATATCGGGATAAGATAGTCCCTGCGGCAATTGTGGCCAGGCTTGCCTGATAATGGTAGACGCTTCAAATCTTGCATGATCAGGATTTACATGCCTGTCAAGCTCTAAGGAAATATTCCCCCAGCCATTGCCCGATGAGGAGCTGATCTTTTCCACACCTTTCATTCTGCTGAGCATGGCTTCGAGCCTGGACGTCACTTCCATTTCAATTACAATGGGCGAACTGCCATACATAGAAAACGACACATTGATTTGAGGCAGCGATTGTGAAGGCGCAAGTTTTACAGGCAAGCGCCCGATAAGCGACAGTCCGACAATTGTAAAAAACACAAAAGTCAGAATTACCGAAAAAGAAGATATTTTTCTGCTCACAGTACCCATTTAGCGGTTTATCAATATTGCATCGAACTGATACGAAAGCGACATATTCTTTTCAAAATCGTAGAGAGTAAGTTTTCGTAGTTTATAAAAGCTCAGCCAATAGTTTTTAAGCGCAGTCATGTAATTTTTTTGAGCTGTATTTAACCTGCCTAACGACAGTGTGAGGCTGTTCACATCCGCCTTACCAATCATAAATCGTTGTTTAGTGCTATTATAGGCAAGGTTTGCCAAACTCCGGGCTTCTTCTGCGCCGGCTATCAAATCCTGTTGTACACGGAAATCGCCTACCGTAAGCATTACATCCTGTTCCAAATAAGTTTGCGACTGCTGAACCGAAATTTTCGCCACATCCAGATTACTCTTAGCCATATTGGCATTTCCCTTACGAACTCCCCAGTCCATCAACGGAATACTTAGCCCTACCCGCACCACATCCTGTTCGAGAGGATTCTGATAAGCACCCCTGAAATTATTTGCCACCTGATTAAATCCCACACTGGCAGTGACATTGGCATCGAAAGCCATTTTCTTTCGGGTGCGCTCGACCTCTCTTTCGGCAGCCAATACATTCAGTTGATATTGCAAATAGTCCGGATTATTTTCCTGCGACAACCGAAGAGCCTGATCGGGAGTTACCGAAATTCGTGTAGGGTGCTGAGGCAGTTCAAGCTTTAGTTCGGTATCTTTTGGCATATCCATAAATGCCAGAAAACTCAACATGGCTCTTTTCAGATTAAGGCTCACAGTTTCGAGGGTGTTTTTGGCATTCAGGGCATCAAGTTTCAGAGTCAGCAGGTCGGCCTGCGAAATTGAAGCAATTTTTAAACGTTCGGAACCAATAAAGTAAAGCGAGTCGGACGAAACCACATTCTCCACAGCCAAATCGTATTCGAGTTGAGCCATTGCCAGATTAAAGAAATACTCAATGGCCAGTTCCGATATTTCCTCGCAGGAGTACAGTAATTCTTTCTTTGCTTTTTCGTATTTTACTGGCTCAATTCTTTTCTCCCACTTAAAACTATTATAACCGAAAAGAGCTTGTGAATATCCCACCCTAAATGGCACACTTGAAAATTGCGAATAGGGATTATCGCCCACATTACGCAAATAGCCAAGTTCAGAATCGACAAAAAATGTACCTCCTGTAAAATCTACGTTTTGAGTGAGTGACAAGTTCGCATACGAAGAAAGCGACTGTTGCTGACGATAAATATCGATATTGTTTTCCGAATCGTAACGGCTTACAATGTCGCGATTAAAGCGAATGGGAGTCATCGACAAGGTTAATGCCGGAAGCCGTGCCGCCTTATACGATTTATACTCCCAATAACTTGCCCTGTAAAGGTTTTTCGCGCGAAAGGCCTGTAAGGAGCTATCGGTAGCAATGGCAATACTTTGTTGCAACGTAAGTTTTTTAGTTTGAGCATATGTGCTGTAAGCCATTATCAAACAAATGAGTATATAGAGACTTCTTTTGAACATAGTATCCGGATTAATTTGAAGATTTGAGAATTTGAAGATTTGAAGATTTGGGATTTGAAAATTTGAAAAACATATCAGAGCAGTGCATGTCACTAATTCGCGACCTTTTGATTTATATTTTTACGATTAAAAATACGCACAAAGGACCCGGGCGTATAAACCCACCAATAAGCCAGGGGAACCACAAACAGGCTGACCGGCGTTCCTATAAGCATTCCACCAATAATGGCTACTGCAAGTGGTTTTTCGAGCTCAGAACCAAGGTCCGACGAGAAGAACAGGGGAAGCATACAAACTATTGATGTTAGACTGGTCATTATTATTGAATTTAATCTTCGCCGTCCGGCTTCGTGTATTGCCTCCATAAGCGACAAACCCGATTTACGTAACTGATTCATCATATCAACCTTTAAAATACTATCGTTGATAATAATACCACACGACACTACGATACCAATGGCCGACATCAGATTCAGGCTATGTCCCATTAGCATTAGCAAAGCCAGAGAGGCTGTAATGTCGATTGGAATCTCGAACAATACAATAAAAGGCTGTACAAAGCTCTCGAACTGAGCTGCCAGAATAAAATACATGAGCATGATAGCAATCAACAGAATAAAAATCATTTCACGCATCATGGCTTTATTTTTAAAGAAAGTCCCCGAAAAAGAAACATCCCAGTCCCTGTCGGCTTTTGCGTTTTTATTCAGACTCTCCACTATTTTTTCAGGATTAGTGGCATTGTAAAACGAAAAAGGGACATATTCACCATTCTTTCCGGCAATGATTGTTTTCACATCTTCGGCTGTTGTCACATTTACAAACGTACTCAAAGGAACACTATTCCTGCGACCGGATGCATCGGTGGTTGTATTGATCATGGTGCTTTGTATCACATCCCGAATTTCGTATTCCTTTGCACCGAGCACAATGGGTAGATACTGCTGATTGGACCGCAGCACCGAAAAACTGTTTTCCTTAAAACCGGTTTTCACTTCCCGATAAATATCATTGTAGGAAGCACCATAAAGAATCATTTTCTGCTTATCGATATCGAGATTCAATTGCTTTTGAAACGAGACACCTGTTGGCACTTCAGCGGTTATGGTGCTTATGTCCGATTTCAGCTTTTCAATTTCGACCGATCCATATTGCAGGTTGTTGTTTTTATAGTATTCTGCCACAATATCGGGTTCGCCGGTTGTAAACAGACGTTCGAAAATGCTTACCGAAGGTGAAAATGAGACTATGGCTTTCGGGAAATTCTGTTTGAAATACGCTTCAATTTCTGACTTCATTACCGGCACATCATCGCTGGTGGGCAATTTCAGGTATATCTCCGATTCCGACGACGATAAATCATGCTTACTGTTTAATAAAAACTGCTGCTGACCAATCAGTGCAGAGTTTTCGAGTGTTTTGCTCTTTATAGCTTCCACAAATTGTTGCACCCTTAACCCGTTCTCGTTTACGTGTATATTTTCGTTCCATTCCACATTCACCAACAACTCGTTCTGACTAATATCAGGCATTTTTTCTTTGCGTATGCCATTGAACAGCAAAACACAAACAGGGAAAACAGCTATCAGTAAAACTACGACTAACACTTTATGAGCAAAAACCCGGTTTATACTTTTATGATAAATTTGCTCGTGCACAGCAACCTGAGTTGATTTTGCCGCTTTATTCTTAAATAGTTTCGCTTTTAACACCGAAATAAACCGTGGAGTTTTCAGAGAATAAATCAGTTTATACAAAACCGGTAAAAGCATTATTCCTGTGATATACGACACCAACAAACCGGCAGTGACCGAAAATGCCTGATCGGAAAAGATAGCCCCGGCAATGCCACTCAGGAAAATAAGAGGTAAAAAAACCGAAATAGTGGTAAACGAGGAACTGAGCATTGGCGCAATCACTTCGTTGGTTCCCCGAATACAGGATTCGTCGAGCGAATACCCGCTCTTTCGATACTGGCTGATATTATCGGTCACAATAATAGAACTATCGATCATATTACCGAAGGCAAGAATCAGTCCGGTAAGCGACACCACATTGATTGAAACCTTGCACAAATAAAAAAGCAGCAAACTGATCACAAGCGACACAAACATACTCAGCCCGATAATGAGGGGAGATTTAATATCGTTCAGAAAAAACACAGACACCACACAAATAAAAAGAAATGCAAGCAACAGATTCTGTTTGAGATTTGAAATTGTATAATCGAGCAGTTCAGTCTGGTTTTGTGAAATCCGGAAATCAATATCGGGGTATGTGTGTCGTAAATGCTCAATTTCTTTATTGATGGCCATTTTCATGTGCTCCATGCTCTCGTCGGCCTGCTTTATTACCGACAACGAAACTGCACGTTTGCCATTATAATAAACCAGACCACGCTCTTTCGCCGGCATTAATGCTACTTTGGCAAGGTCTTTCAGCTGATATACGCGTTCATTTTTCCGGATATAAATATTCTGCATATCCTCAATGCTACGCATAACCGCCGAAAACTTAATATTATATTCGTAATGACCATCCTTTACAGTCATACTTCCCGGCTCGATATTGTTGTTACTCAATGCCCATTCTATGTCCTGGAGGCTTATACCTGCTATCTGAAGTTTGTTTAAGTCGGGTTCTATATAAACCTGCGGTTTCAGTAAGCCCGTCATATCAACAAGTGCAACCTCCGACAGTTGTTCGATACGTCGTTTGATCACTGCTTCCGAGAACTCACACAAGTCCATAAAATCATTCCCGGTAGCCGATTCGTTTTTCAGTGTCAGGTTGAGATTAAAAACAGGGATATCCGTTGCGCTTGCTTTTACCACCCGTGGTCTGCTGATATTACGTGGAATACGACCCATGGAAGCATCTATTTTCTCGTTGACCTCTACAAAAGCCAATTCGGTATCGGTACCATAATCGAATTTAAGATAAATCACGGCACTCCCATCGCGTGTTTCCGAATGAATATCACTTAATTTGCCAACCTGAAGCAATTGCTGACGAACAGGGGCCACCACCGTATTTTCGAGTTCACGGGCCGAACTTTCGTCACCACTGATATGTACTGTAATTTCAGGTATGGCAATATCGGGCAGCAACGACACGGGGATATTCATATAGGTAATGATTCCTAAAATGAAAAATGCCGTGAAAGACATAAATACGGCTATGGGACGCTCTATTAGAAATTTAATCATAACTACAACTTATTGCATTAAGGTAACCGGTGACTCATGCGCCAGATTTACATTTCCATCGAAAATCACACTATCACCAGCCTGCAAACCCTCGGTAATCACGTAGCCCGAAGAATTTTCCAAACCCGTAGTCACATAATTCCAATGAGCTACTCCGTTTTTCTGCGTGAATACCACTTTTTTATTTGTCCGGAGCACCAATGCTTCTTTAGGCACAACGAGTTGTTGCGATATGGTGCGCTGAATAAGCACCTTCACATTCATTCCATCCAACAGTTTTGCATTTGGAGGTAGCAGAGCTTTTACATACACCATTCCGTTTTTATCCACCAAAGGATTAATTTCAGTAATTTGTCCCTCAGCAATAAATTCGTTTATTGAATAGGGCGACACCCTCACTTTATCGCCTCTGTTTACGAGCGCCACTTCGTTTTCGAGAATTTTGAATTCCACTTCAGGATGCTTATTGTCGATAACAGCACAAAAAGGTTCTGATCCGGCAGGATAGTTATATTCCTTACTAAACAGGTTTGCCACCACCCCTGCAAAAGGTGCATAAAGCACGGCGTTTTTAAGGTTATATTCTGCCATCTGAAAATTAATCAGGCTCTGGTCGTAATTGCTTTTCACTTTTGCAATTTTCATCACTTCCGACGGAATTTTCAGCGAATCGCGCAACGAGTAGCCCTGCCCTATAA
The DNA here is from genome assembly GCA_009929375.1 of Bacteroidia bacterium. GTDB lineage: Bacteria > Bacteroidota > Bacteroidia > Bacteroidales > Paludibacteraceae > Paludibacter. The sequence goes on along the minus strand of SAAO01000054.1, from coordinate 3,083 downwards.
GCACATCCTGAAGTTCAAGCTTTGCCCTCTCTAAGTTATCCTTTGCCTGCCACATAGTATTGCGAAGCTTAAACTGATCCAACTCGGCCAGTTTTTGTCCTTTTACCACCCTGTCGCCATTCTTTACATATATGGCTGTGATTTTCTCGGAAGTCTGAAATCTTAACTCAGCCACCTGCTGCGACGAAACCGTACCATTGGCAATCAAATCATGGTTATAACCTGTCGGCTCTAAACGCACTACTTTTACAGGCGTAGGTTTGTCGGTAATTTCCTTTCGGGCTTCGGGCTTCTGCTCCGACTGCTCACTTTTAGCCGGTGAACAGGAATAAATAAAGAGCAATGCTGCTACAAAAGCTAAAATGTTTTTCATGAATAAATAATTTATTTATATTTTTATAATCCGAAGTCGTCTTGACTTTTTAGAAACAATATAATTTCGCTCCTTAAGGAGCCCTTAAAACACATTACCAACAATAATTCTACCATAATAACGCTTCTCCGAAGTTGGAATTTCATCCGCTAGGAGCTTAATTATTGTAATTATTAACCCTTCATACAAGCTATTAGGAGCGACATTATAAAAAAATCAAGACGACCTACCCTTTAAAGGGAGAATAAGGCTGTAATATATGCTTCTCTTCGAATTTCAAAATAGTCCCTTGCGTGTCGATAGTTTTCAGCCAAATATATTAACCGTTTGACACATAAAACATAGTCAATATCCAAAAAGATACTAATGTAAAGAGAAAGCAATATCCCTGAGATATTTCTCCGTTCTATCATAGTCAAAATTATTGACAATATGAATTGATATTACCTGCAAGCGATCATTAATTATCAAAAAAAAAGGTGCCTCAGTATCTTCAATTGGAATCCCAAATTTTGAATGCTTTAAAGTCAACAACTTTTTACCATAGCAATTATCTCTATATCTTTTATCATAATCCGGAGAAACAAATATTATATTTTCATTTTGTTTGTAATCTGGAAATACTTTCATTACAATTTCAATTGTTTGTTCTATACATGGTGTACATGTGACTTCTGAAAAGCAAAAAAAAACATTATTCTCAGAAACAAAATCAATTAATCGAAGTGTGTTTAACGAATCATTTCCCAAAAAGCAAACCTGATCTTTCAAGAATAAATTACTATTTTCTTTTTCAGATATACTAATCTTATTTGCCAATATCTGATCATAGTTATCATCTAAAATTAAGTTATTCTTCTCTTTATTTGAACACGAATTCAGAATCAAGAAACATAAAAGCAAGCCTATTAACTTGTAATTGTTTGCTTCACTAATTATACCTATCGAATAGCTATTAACACTCATTTTTCTCATAACAATCAAATTTATAATAAATTTACAGTCTACTAAATATCGTCAAACAACTATGTAGTTATTTAAATCTGCCCGAATATTAGATTATATTATTTAACGGGCATTATTTATTTCTGAAGTAATACTTTATAAGTATCGGATTATCAAATTCGGTAATACTGTTTTTAATAGCTCTATTTCTATCATCTAATATTTCATCGGGAAGACATCCATCAAGACTATTTTCTGTTTCAAGTTTTTTGCCTATTACATACTCTTCAGTCCAAAATATTGGAAAAAAACTTGCATTTTCTTTTGTTTTTTCAAACACAAAACTTTTGTTCAACTTTTTATTATGCAAAACATTGATTACTTTATTTTTTCTAACAATCTGTGTCATAACATAAGTTGAGTTACCTCCATTACTCGCAAAAATGTAATTCACAATTTCAGAAGACCTTACTTTTTCATTAAAAGCATGTGGTTCCATTTTTGAGTATGTTTCACTATTATTGTATAATTTCTTCATATCATTATTCAGACTTCCAAAATCCCATTTATATGATTCTTTAATTTCGCAGTCAGTAGTAAACTCAAATACAATATTCGATACAGGACGACATAAAAAATTTCCATAAGAAAAATCTAATAAAGAATTATTTAGAATATTATCTTCCTCCGGGAAAGTTTCTTTTACAATTTTATTTTCTGTTAATGAGTAGAATTTAACTCTATTATCATAATCAAACGTCCAAAAAACCATTAATTCAGAGTTTAAATAATTAAGTTTATAATATGAACGGTTTAGTGTCGGTAAAGGAGTTCGTTTTTTGAAATTTCCATTTAAATCATACTCATGCAAAGTGGAATTTGTCGGATCAACAAATGCAAGTTTTTTGCTAATAGTGTCTATCTCAAAATCACTTATTTGAATATACTCATTGGGCCCCTGACCTTGATTGTCAATTTTACTTAGATATTTACCTTGATTAGTATATAAGTAAATCACGGGAAATCTGTAATCCAAAATATAATACATATCATTATAGGAAATCACCTTCCCAAAATAACTAATTACAGAAGAGTCATTTAAATCTAATTTTACTATTTCAATATTACTAAAAAAATCATAAATAGATACATTATCATTTGTATCAATATCGACCTTAATTGAATTATTAGTTATATCGTTTGTACATCCAAGAATCAACAAAGGAATTATCAAGAGACTAATTATATTTCTCATTCTGCTATGTTAATGAAATTATTTATATTGTTTGTCAATAAGTTTTCATAAAACTCCAATAATACTAACTTAATCGAAGTTTTATGAAAACAATTTTCGTTTAATTACCTCCACCACTAGTATATAAAGGAGTACAATAATCTGAAGGATTTCCTGTTCTTATACATTTCCAGCCTCCCATAAGGACATTATCATGTTTCTTATAACACCTTGAAGAACGTCCAACATATAAATACAAATCACAATAATCACCACTTTCTACTTGTGCCAAAGCCTCCACATTAGCCAAAGCCAACAGCGAAGTATTCTTTGATTTACCTGTATTTAAACTTACATTGAATGCCATTGCCAAAGCTATTGCCAAGATGGCAATACCGCCAAAAAATTTTGTTTTCATATATTTGAATTGTTTTTTTTATTTTATAAATTATTTTTGTGGCTGTTTCCATGAACTCATCAGCCCGAAACGCATAGTTTCTGAGTTTCTCAATCTTTTTTTCTACTTTTGTG
>SAAO01000053.1 GCA_009929375.1 Bacteroidia bacterium | reverse complement strand
GATTTGGTCTCTTTGTTCTTTAATTTTTAACCGACAAGCGTCCTCATCGGGAAACTTTTGAATGAATTCGAGTATATTCATATTCTATTGATTTAGACTGTAAATATAATGAATATCAGTCAATTAGACAAATTATTTTTAAACTATTTTTATTAAAAATCAAACGTAAACTATCTTACTTTTTAATTAGGATGCTTTGCGGATAATCATTTTTGACTATTACGATGTAGCAAGTAACAGCATTAAATTTGTGAATGGGAAACCCGGCGCTAAGCTTTATCAAGATTATTGGATGCCGTTTCTGACCGATTTTGCTCGACACTTAAAATCAAAAGGATGGTTTGAAAAAACGACCATAGCTATGGACGAGCGCAGCATGGAAGATATGCAGCAAGCCATAAAATTGATCAAACATTCGGATCCGAATTATAAAATTTCACTTGCCGGAAATTACCACCCTGAAATTGAAGCAGATATTTATGATTACTGCATCGCATTCGGTCAGGAATTTCCTGAAAAAATAAAAGAAAGAAGAGAAAAATAAGGTCTTAAAAGTACCGTATATACCTGTTGTACAGAACTTTTCCCCAATACGTTTGCTTTTTCTGCACCGGCAGAAGCAGTATGGATTGGTTGGCATGCGGCAGCCGGAAATTACGACGGTTACCTGCGCTGGGCATACAATAGCTGGACAGAAAGCCCGCTGCAAGACTCCCGATTTCGAAGCTGGGCAGCCGGCGACTGCTACCTGGTTTATCCGGATGCTCGCAGCAGTATCCGCTTCGAGCGTTTGATTGAGGGAATACAAGAGTATGAGAAAATACAACTGTTGAAACAAAAATGGGAAAATGAACCTCAAAAATTAGCACAACTCAACGATATTATTCGTACATTTACCATTCAATCCAAAGGAATTCAAACAACCGAGGAACAGGTAAGGAGAGCTAAAGCCGTATTGAACAGTATAAAATAAAACCCGATTAAGAAATTGAAACATAATAATTTTTTGGAATATGACTGCGATCAAACAAAAAACCACAAAACTATTTCTGTTAATTACAGTTATTGTTCTTTTATTTCCGGTAAATATTTCGGCACAAAACAGGACCGAATATCTGCTTGAGAAAAACTGGAAATTTATCCGTACGGATGAAGCGGCCCAGATGAATGCTGACTTTGACGACAGCAAATGGCAAACCGTAACCGTGCCGCACGACTGGGCGATTTACGGTCCATTCAGTATTCACAACGACCAGCAAAACATTGCCATCACGCAGGACGGCCAGAAAGAAGCCATGGAACACGCCGGACGAACCGGTGGACTACCGTTTGTAGGTGTTGGCTGGTACAGAAATACCGGAAATCTGCCTGCTTATGAAGCTGGAAAGCGCGTTACCATACTTTTTGACGGAGCAATGGCCAATTCACAAGTCTATGTAAACGGCAAAAAAGTAGGAGAGTGGCCTTACGGATACAATTCGTTCCACTTTGATGTGACAGATTACCTGAATAAAGACAATACTCCAAACTTGCTGGCAGTCAGACTTGAGAACCGTCCGGAGCAATCCCGATGGTATCCCGGAGCCGGACTTTACAGAAATGTGCACGTTATAGTTACCGACGAAGTGCATATTCCCGTGTGGGGAACGTATGTAACTACACCTGAAGTAAAAATCGGTTTTGCAAAGGTGAATGTGAAAACAAAAGTTGCCGGCACAAAGGCTGCAGGACAATATAAACTTTCTACTCAGATCTTTGATCCTGCCGGAAAAATTGCCGGAAAGAGCGAAACGCAGCTTCATAAATACAGCGGTACGGAATTCAACCAGGATATTTATGTTGACGATCCGAAACTTTGGGACGTGGAAAATCCGCATCTTTATAAAGCGGTGTCAAAACTTTATTCCAATGGAAAAGAAGTAGATGAATACACCACCACTTTCGGAATTCGCACCATAGAAGTGAAACCAAACGACGGATTTTATCTGAATGGAAAGAAAACGGTATTTCAGGGTGTATGCAATCATCATGACCTCGGACCACTTGGTGCTGCCGTGAATGATGCCGCTATTCGCCGTCAGGTACGGATAATGAAAGATATGGGAGTCAACGCCATCCGGACTTCTCACAATATGCCGGCTCCGGAACTGGTGCGCGCCTGCGATGAAATGGGAATGATGCTGATGATTGAAACTTTTGACGAATGGAAACAGCCGAAAGTACAAAACGGCTACAACCTTTTCTGGGACAATTGGGCTGAAAAGGATATGATCAACGTGCTGCATAATTTCCGAAACAGCCCTGCAAACGTGATGTGGTGCATAGGCAATGAAGTGCCCGAGCAAGGCAACGGCGATATGGGACCGAAACGGAATAAATTTCTGCAGGACATCTGCCACAGGGAAGACCCTACACGTCCTGTTACCAACGGAATGGACAATCCAAGAGCAGTTACAGGCAACAATTTTGCGTCATTACTGGATGTAGCCGGATTTAATTATCGTCCGCACCTTTACCACGAAAATTACCAGAAAATTCCTCAACAACTTATTCTGGGGAGTGAAACAGCTTCCACAGTTAGCTCACGCGGAGTATATAAGTTCCCTGTTGAGCGGAAATCGATGGCTAAATACCCCGATCATCAATCCTCATCCTACGATGTGGAACACTGCAGTTGGTCCAATCTGCCCGAAGATGACTTTATCCAGCATGAAGATCTACCGTACGCTATCGGAGAATTTGTGTGGACCGGATTTGATTACATCGGCGAACCTACTCCGTATTACACCGATTGGCCTTCGCACAGTTCATTGTTCGGAATTGTAGACTTGGCAGGTATTCCAAAAGACCGCTTCTACTTGTACAGAAGCCATTGGAACAAAAATGTAGAAACACTTCATATCCTTCCGCACTGGAACTGGAAGGGGCGCGAAGGCGAAGTTACACCGGTATTTGTGTACACGAATTATCCTTCTGCTGAGCTGTTTATCAATGGTAAAAGTCAGGGAAAACAAACAAAAGACCTATCTGTTAATCGAGATTCAAGCGCAAATGAAGAGTCTTATAAGAATTTTGACCGCCAGAAACGCTATCGCCTGATGTGGATGGACACGAAATACGAACCGGGAACAGTGAAAGTAGTAGCCTACGATGAAAATGGAAAAGCAGTAGCTGCAAAAGAACTGAAAACAGCCGGAAAGCCCGTTGGAATTGTTCTGGAAGCTGACAGAAACACCATCAAAGCCGATGGACGGGATATCTCATTTGTGAATGTAAAACTGGTGGACAAAAACGGTAATTTCTGTCCGACCGACGAGCGTGAAATAAGCTTCAAAGTAACCGGAGCAGGAGTGTTCAAAGCAGTTGCCAATGGTAATCCAGCCAGCCTTGAAAGTTTCCAGGAACCTCGAATGAAACTTTTCAGCGGACAGCTTACTGCATTGGTTCAAAGTCTTGAAAAAGGCGGCACCATAACCCTGGAAGCTTCAGCGAAAGGAGTTAAATCAGGAAAAATAACGATAGTGGCGGAATAGGATATAAAAATGTAAAACATAATAAAACAAAAAAACAAAAAAGTGTTTTAATTCGTTTATTAACCATAGGCGAGTATTTTATAATTTAGGGAATTTAAATAAGTTACAGCTTGTTTTAATTCCCGTTATAAATCCATATATTTGTAAATGATTTCAGTTGTTCAAAATTTTGTAAAGCTTGAAAAATCTGGGTGCTAGTTACAGTTTTATGATTATTAAAAGTACTTCAAAAATATGGCTCTTTTTCAAGATAGTGCAAAACTTTTAGATGAAATTAAAAAAGGAAATCCCGATGCTTTCGAATTTCTTTTTAAAGGTTATTTCCCGCGTTTGCTGGGGTACGCGCTGCGTTTTATTCCAAACGAAGAGGAGGCAAGAGACTTGGTTCAAGATTGTTTTGTAACATTCTGGGAAAAAAGAGAAAATCTCACTTCAGTTTCTCTCACATCTTTGCTTTTTACAATGGTTCGTAACAGTTGCCTTAATCTTTTGAAACACCAGCAGATTGTTAAGAAGTACCAACTGACCTACCTGGAGAATATAGGTGGCGAAGAACATCTCTATCATTCTGATTTTCTGATGCATACCGAAAGCAAGATCCTCCTTGATGAATTGCAGGGACAGATCAACAATGTTATAGAATCATTGCCTGACAGATGTAAAGAAGTATTTCTTCTAAGCAGATTTCAAGGATTAAAAAACCGGGAAATAGCCGAACATTTAAAAATCTCTACCACTGCCGTAGAAAAACATATCTCACGTGCAATTACAACTTTCCATTCCCATTTCAAAGACAAATATCCATCCTATGTCATCGTTTTGGTTGTAGAATGGCTTTTAGGCTATTAATGAGAGAATTTTTTTCGTTTTTTAGTTTTATCTTCCCTTTTTGACATTTGTCACAAACACCTCATTTTTTTTTTTTTTTTTTCTGAAATATTATTCAACCCTAGGTTGGGTATTTCAGTTGTACGTTGTTATCTCTTATAAACAATAATATGTTATGCACATGGCAAATCAATCCGAGTTAAAAAAACTGGCAATTCAGTACTTCTCCGGTGGACTTCCAACGGAAAAGGAAAAAATTCTCTTCGATTTTATCATCGAGAGCCCTGAAAACTTGTCCCAATTCAGAGAATGGGAAAAAGTTTGGATTACCGCTGCTCAGGATGATGAAAATGTAAATGCAGATTGGGAAAACTTCTTGGAAAAGAAAAATCCTTTTGCAAAATCAGAGAAAGTTCAAAAGTATTTGTCATTCAGCTTGTGGAAACAGATTGCAGCAGTTGCAGCTATCTTTGTTGTTGCCGTTTTATCTACAATCTATGTTCAACGCCTGTTTGGAGACTCACACAAATCAAATTATGTGACTGTAGAAGCTCCTTTCGGCGAGAAAAGCAAAATTACTTTAGCAGACGGTTCTATAGTTTGGCTTAATTCAGGATCCAAGCTGACTTATGCAGAAACGAATAGAAAAAACAAGCAGATTGTAGAATTATCCGGAGAAGGATATTTTGAAGTTGCCAAAAATAAAGACAGAAAGTTCATTGTAAAAACCAATATTTACGACATTGAAGTAGTCGGTACTAAATTTAACATTACTGCATATAAAGATGATAGATATGTAACAACAACATTGCTCGAAGGAAAAGTGAATTTACATCACAGAAATAAGAAAACGGGTTTGAATCCGGGAGAATCAATCGCTTATGATACCACAACCGGACAGCTCCAAAAACCGAACGAAGCTTTGCAAAACTCCAATGCATGGATTCACAATGCCATTATTTATGATAACATCACACTTAATGATCTTACAGCCAAGCTTTCACGTCAATACAACGTAGCTATTAAGTTGGAATCGGATGAATTGGCAGGAACGAAATTTAATATTGCTCTAAGAAATGATGAGTCAATTAGAGATGTTATGACTGCAATTGAGAAAATCCTAAATGTTGAAGTGAGCAACGTTGGACTCAATTACTACATAGAAACAAAATCAATTAATTAATACATAAAAATTTAACTAATACCAAATGAATAAGCAGAAACTGATAGTTTTGTTGTTATGCATTTTTTTGGGCGCAACTGCGAATTTGTATGCTCAGAAGGTAACAAAAAATTTTAAATCAGAAAATTTAAAGTCAGTATTGAAAGAGGTTGAAAAACAGACAGGTTTTTCCATTATTTATAAAACTGACGAAGTAAACGAAAGAAAACCAATCACAGCATCATTTGTGAATGCATCGATTGAGAATGTTTTAAGAAATGTTTTGGATTCAAATCTTGGTTATTCCATTGAAAACAAGATGATTATAATCCATCGGAAAGGAAATGAAGCTTCTAAAGCAGGAAGTTCAACTCCGCAGACAAAAACAAAAACTATTTTGGGTGTAATTAAAGACACGACCCGCGAACCGTTGATCGGTGTAACAGTAAGAGTAAAAGGCACCAACGACGGAATCACAACAAATATTGACGGACAATTTGTACTTGAAAACATCACTGAAGATGCTGTTTTAGAAGTATCTTACGTTGGAATGCAGACGCAAACTGTCGCTGTAGCCGGCAAATCAACTTTTGACATTATATTATCAGATGCTTCCGAGCAGCTGAAAGAAGTAGTGGTAACAGCGATGGGTATCGAGCGTAAATCAGAATCACTTACCTATGCAACCCAGCAAATCAGCAACAAAGAATTAACTCGCAACAAAGACGTGAACTTCGTAAACTCCCTTCAGGGTAAAAGTGCCGGTCTTACCATTACTCCGAATGCTTCGGGTGCCGGTGGTGGTTCTTCAAAAATCGTACTGCGTGGTCAAAGTTCCATTATGGGAAACAACCAGCCACTCATCGTTCTTGACGGTATTCCATTGTCAAACGGTATGTCTGAGCAAACCAGCAACCTGCTTACAGGAACTGCACGTGACGGTGGTGACTTAATGTCCACAATCAATCCGGATGACATTGCCAATATTTCGATTTTGAAAGGACCGAATGCCGCAGCACTTTATGGTAGCGCTGCCAATAACGGTGTAATTATCATTACAACCAAAAGTGGACGTGAAGGAAAAGTACGCGCGGATGTGTCAAGCAATATTACCATTGAAACTCCACTTGTTTATCCAAGACAACAAACCGAATACGGAATGCCTATCAACGGTACCGCCATTGATTATAACGGCTGGGGTGGAAAAATTGCAGACATCACCGATGATCAGATCGCTATGTTCCCTTACCTGACCAGAAATCCAAGAAACAACGTGACCGATTTCTTCAAATTAGGACAAACTTATAATAACTCCATTGCTTTAAGCGGTGGTAATGAAAATGCAAATTCCTATTTTTCTTATGGAAATACGATGCAGAAAGGTTTGATTGAAAAAAATACTTTCGAGCGTCATAATTTCCTTTTGAAAGAAAATTTCTCACTTTTCAAAAACCGTTTGAAACTTGACCTTTCCTTAAACTACGTAAACCAAACTACCAGAAACCGCCCTGTTATCGGAAAAGCAAAAGGTGTTTTACCGGGGCTTTATCGTACTCCGGCAGCTGTTGACATGCGTTATTTTGATAAAAATAGAACGACTGTTGCAGGTGCAGATCATTATTTGGTGACTATGGCTGGTGGAAACAGAAACCTGGTAGGCGTTCCTGTACAAAATTTTCCATGGTTAGCAAACGACAGCTGGATCAACAATCCATACTTCATGCTTGACGCTGTAAGTGACGAAGCGATTCGCGAGCGCATCATGGTTTCTTTTGCGGGAATATATAAAATTCTCGAAAACTTAACTGCTCAGGCACGTTTCAGTTTTGATAAATCAAATGATCAGGGAACAGTGACTGAACTTGCATCTGTAAAAAGAGATAAAGACCAGACAATCGGCGGCTCATACTGGGGAAGCAGATCTTCAAGCAAGGAAATTTATTCAGACTACCTACTCACATACGACAATAAAATTAACGAAAATGTTACATATAGCACTACAGTTGGAACGAGCTTTAAGCGATTGAACAACCGCAACTTATATATGTACAAAAACAACGATAGTACATTCGTAAAACCAAACGTTGCGTGGCCGATTCAGGGTGCAAACGAATCTCAAAATCAAATGATCCGAGGACTTTTGGGCGGAGCAGATTCCAATAACAAAAAAAACTGGGAAGCAGCCATTTTTGCTACCGGACAAATTGGTTTCTACGGAAAAGGTTACCTTGATTTCAGTATTCGTAACGACTGGGCAAAAGCTTTCCAACAATTTGCAAAACCAGGTTCTTATAAAAGTTTTCCGTACTACTCTGTTGGAGGTAACCTCTTGTTAAAAGAAGTATTGCCTTTTGATATGGAAAAGGTGAATGCACTAAAGCTGAGGGGTTCGTATTCTGTGGTGGGTAACTCCGTCCCGAACAGATTATACGCCGCCCGCTATTTCAATCCATTAACTGGTGAAGTTGGAGCCAGGATGGCGGCGTTTGACAATCCTCGTCCGGAAACTACAGAAAGTGTCGAGGTCGGTCTGGACGGAGTAATGTTCGACAACAGATTTGATTTTGACCTGACATTTTATCAGGCAATTATGGAAAATCAGTTTATGGAAATCAGCACTTCTACCGGAATCAGAAAACCTGTAAACTCAGGAAAAGTTAGAAACAGAGGGGTGGAACTTTCAGCCAACTACAACTGGAGACTTTCCAGAGACCTTAGATGGACTACAGGAGTAACACTCGCTTACAACGACAATAAAATTTTAGAAACTTATACCGCAGTTGACGGCTCAAAAGTTGAAATTTTCGTAGGTCCTCAAAGTTTGGGAATTCAGTCAAAATACTTGGTAGGCGGTTCGTATGGTGATATGTACGGAAGATCTTTCAGATACAATAAAGAAGGTACACAGATTGAAATAAATGCCGACGGAAAACCGCAGATCAACCCAACATACGATCGTTTCCTTGGTAATACGACTGCAAAATTCAACTTCGGATGGAACAACACTTGGGTATATAAAGATGTAGCTCTCTATGCGTTGATTGATGGAAAAATCGGAGGTAAAATTATCTCCTTGACAGAAGCAGAATTTGACCAATACGGACTTTCACAACGCTCAGCCGATGCCCGCAACACAAACGGCGGCATGGTGACACTGCCTGACGGACAGCAAGTTACTGCAAGGAATTACTACGAATCAACCGGTGAAAACCAGTACGATTGTGTGTACGATGCAACCAACGTGAGACTTAGAGAACTATCATTAGGTTACACTTTCCAAGATTTATTTGGAGTTTCTAAAAACTTGACTCTCTCAGTCATTGCAAGAAACCTTGGATTTATTTATAAAACTTCACCAGTTGACCCGGATATTTCGATGTCGGCAGCAAATGGAGTAGGAGGTATTGAATCTTTCTCTCTCCCGACTACAAGAAGTTTTGGTATCAATATTAAAGTTACATTCTAATACATAAATAATTCTTTATAGAAATGAAAAAGACACTAATATATTTACTTGCAGTTATACTTACATTTGGTATGACTTTCAATTTCACTTCCTGCGGTCCTGCTATGGACGAACTTCCTTGGGAGGTAATTGACAAAGATGAAGATGATGGTCCCAGCGATGGATTTAACTATGCTGACGTGGAAACTTCAACGCTTGAAGGAAACTTGCTTTCGGCAATGCCTCTTTTGTTAAACTATTTGCCTCACAAATATCAATATCAGCGCTCAAACAGCATTGACGTGTACGCAGGTTATTTCACAGTGAGCAACAGTGCTTTTCAATACGGAGGTCCGCTTCCTTATACTTATTCTTATCCAAATGCATACATTGAAGGATGTTTGGGAGAAAGCCGTTCGCTTTATCCATTGCTTTATGCTGCTTATCATTATGCTGATAATCAGAAGCATAACCTTCCTGAGTGGAAAGCCCTCGCACAAATAATGTACGCATACAGCATGCACGAATTGGTAGATGCTTTCGGAGTGATGGCCTACAAAGATTACAGAGCTCAAAAAATTACTCCTCCACTGGAATATCAGTCTGGACGTGAAGTGTATGAACTTATTCTTGCCGATCTGGAAGAAGCGATTGCTACGCTAAAAGCCCGTAAACCAAGCAGTGATGCCTTGAAACGTGTAGAAGGTGTAGTAGGTGGTTATTCCAATTTGAAATGGGAAAACTGGGTAAGATTTGCCAATTCCATCCGTCTACGCATGGCATTGAATATGGTAAAAGCAGATGAAGGTTGGGCAAGAACCGTTGCTGAAAAAGCCGTAAACGATGAAATTGGAGTGATTACAGAAGATTTCGGTTATCCTAACATTGAGGGAGCTCAACATCCATTGTATATGATCAGCGCTACCTGGAACGACAGCCGTTTGGGAGCTTCTTTGGAAAATATTTTGAAACGCTACGACAGTCCGTTGCTTGAAAAATGGTTTGACAGAAACCCGAATGCCATCCGAGCAAAATCAGGAGGTGCATTGATGCTCAACGCAAAAAAAGATTGGGTTGGTATCCGCCAGGGTGTTCAGATGTATCCAAACTCCGGAAATACAGCCGGTTACGGTGCATTCTCTCCTTTCAGAGATCAGTTTATGACAAGAACCTATTTCAAAGTGGTAGAAGTTCTTTTCTTACGTGCTGAAGGTGCTTTGAGAGGTTGGAATATGGGCGGATCTGCTCAGAATTTCTACGAGCAAGGTATCAAAAGAGCGTTTGACGATCATAAAGTTTCTGGTTATGAAACTTACATCAATCGCGAAGTTGTGGAAAATATTGATTATGAAGATTATTATGTTCCTGAATTTGGAATAAAAGGAAGAGTAAATGTAGGCGTAAAATGGAACGAAGCCGATAATAACGAAGTAAAATTAGAAAAAATCATTACTCAGAAATATATTGCCAACTTCCCGATGGGAGCTGAAGCATGGACAACATTCAGACGCACCGGATACCCAAGACTGTTCCCGGTTCCTGAAAAATACAAATGGACGTACGATAATTCGTTTGACGTAGAGCTTCAGATCAGAAGACTTCCATTCAACGAAGCGACTGAAACTGACAAATTAAACGTAGCTCAAGTAGAGCAAGCATTAGGAAGCACTAACTCAGCCGGAACGCGTGTGTGGTGGGATATTGCAAATGAAAGTCGCGATGCTGAAGGAAGAATTATTCCAAAGAACTTCTAAAATTGTTAACCTGTAAATTATTTAGTAAGAAAATGAAGAATATAAAATATATAATCATAGCGCTGATTACGCTGAGCATAGTGTTTTCAGGATGTAAAGATGAAGAAGGAGTGTATCTCACAATGAATGTATTGGAGATAACTCTCAGCCCGAAAGATACTTTCCAATTTGAATTGAAAACTCAGGGAATGAATGTTGGAGAAGGTGAAAAAGTAGTTTGGACGCTTCAGGATGCCGATCCGAAAGTAGCAGGTACTGAAGTAGCTCAAATTTCATCTGATGGTGTATTAAAAGCAATTGGACTTGGAACTGCAACTGTTAGAGCAACAGTTGGAGGAAGATACGCTTTGGCACACGTGGATGTGGTAGAGCGGATACCTGCACCGACTGGCGATTTAAGTTTTGAGAAAGAAAATCACTACATGGGTATCGTTGGATTGATTCCTGATACAGTCATTCTGACAGTGAAAGCTACTGTTCTGGATTTGTATGACCTGAAAATTAAGTCAGACAACGAAAAAATTATCCGTGCTGAATTAATCCCGGATACAGCAGACCATACCGGTGAAATTTACATCGACTGCAAAGTTGCATTGCACAGAGGCGGAACTGAAGGTATTGCTGTAGTAACAGCTGATGCTGGTGGCACAACAGTAGATTTGAATGTTCACGTAGGTGTCAAAACTTACCTGTCTTTCGATAGAATCTCAACAGCATTGGGAGGAGATCCTTCATTAGTTGTTACGAATCCATATACTTTCTATGTCAATTCAAGAGATACTATCACGCTTTACTACGTTGCAGAACCGGACGATCCGGCACACTTGGAACTACTGAAACTAAATGTAACATCAGAAGGTGACGGAGTTTTGTCAGTGAAGGAAATCAAACGCAATGCCGGATATTACTCCATTATTGTAGAATCCGGACAACTTAAAGGAAGCCAGAAGCTTACTTTCACATTGGATAATAACGTACTTACTGCGGATTGTAGTGTGATGGATAAAAATGATGTAGTTGTAAATTCTGTGACCGTTATTCCAAGTTTCAAGAATATAACCACAACTTCCAGAGGAGTTGCACTGGCTGAAGGCGTAAAAGTCGCTCCGTTGGCTGCATTGGTGCATTGGCCGATTGTTTGGACTTCTTCTGATAAATCCATTGCTACTGTGAATAGCTTAGGTGATGTAACAATTCACAAAGCCGGTGTAGTGAAAATCACCGCAACTTCAAAAGATAAATCTGATTTCATAACTATCACTTCGAAATTGGAAATTGAAGGAATCGCATTTAATACAGGATTGGTTACTACATTAGCTGAAAGTGAAACTACAACCTGGACTGCTACAATCACATCAAACTATGAACCAATTGGTGTAGTGAAAACATGGAAATCTTCCAAAGAGAATGTGGCAACAGTGGATGCGAATGGAAAAATCACTGCCGTAGGTAAAGGAACAACTGAAATTTCAGTTTCTGTATTCGATGAAATGGGCAATACCAGAGTAGCAAAACAAAATCTGACAGTAACAGCCGTGAATATATTCCCGCTCGATTTTAATTCGAAACAGTATCAATATGTTTCTGACATTGCCTCAAGCGGATCACTAAGTGGAATTTCGATTGATGTATTTACGCCTGATTTCAAAGAAAACTATCAGTTCAAACTTTACAAAGCAAATCCTGGAGTGAACTTCAACTTGTCAGGAACCGCAACTTATACCGTTGGAGTAGAAATACATACGGCATCTACTCTCAATTATTTGGACGTTAATGAAAGCGCAACGCTACTGCCCGGCAGCAAATTGATTGTAACCAACGGCGTGCTGACATTTGACATGACAGCTCAACGTGGAACCAAGCAAGTTACCATTAAAGGAAAAGCGACTGAATTTCAATAAAATACATTGTGTTCCGGATTATCAATTCGGCTAATCCGGAACATTTAAAAATGAGAATCAATTACAAGAATTCTATAATTAATTTATTTACTTAAAAAAAATCTCATGAAAAAAATCAAACATCTTTTAGTGTTGATGTCATGCTTATTGCTGACGAATGGAATGTTTGCTCAGCTGCCTAGCCACGAGCAATACATTAAGTTCTTCCCAGATGGAAAAGATTTCCATACTGGCTATTTGAATTGGGTTCCAGGGACTCCGTTATTCCCTGAAACTGCTGATGATGAAGACTTTTACATATCAAGAGTAAAACCTAAAACTCGCTTTACAAGCTCTGCTACGCAGGTAGATCCTACAATGAAAAGTGAAAGAAATTTATTGTGGTGGTGTCCTGTTGGTGTAGGTAATGACGGCAACTGGAATGCTTTTCCATCTTATCATTTTGATTCTGAGGTATTTAGTATGTGGAGCTATATGGACATCTGGGGAAACTGGACAGCGCCATTTATCCGTATGCCCGGTGCTTTTGCAGACGTTGCACACAAAAATGGTGTGAGAACTTCTGTTCTTGCTTCTGTACCGTGGGCTAAAGTTTTAACATCTACTGATGTTCCACACGGTACGAATATGAAAGCGATGATTGACGGCGGACCTGAAAAACTGCTGAAATTCTTACGTTATTATGGTATTGATGGTATCGGCTATAACTCAGAATTTACAATTAGTACCGGCTTGACTGCTGAAGGTCTTAAAGGATTGCTTTCAGGAGCATTTGCTAAGAAAGATGAACTGAAATGGCCTACTTTTACCAATGCCTGGTATTCTTTGATGACCAATGGTGGTTCTGTTGGTGGAACAGATGCTCTATCCAGCTCAAATAAAGATTGGTTCCACTATAATGGATACCCAACTTCCGATGCATACTTCATGAACTATAACTGGGGAGCCAGCGGACTTGAGACGTCACAAACTACAGCTAAGACATTCCCGGGTCGTTCTTCTTTTGATGTTTACGCGGGAATGGATTTCCAGGGTCGCAGCTCAGCTTCTTGGACGCAACTGAAAAACTACGATATTTCTGTAGGTATCTGGGGAGCTCACAATATGAATATGAATTTTGAAACACGCGGAGAATTAGGTTCTACAGCTCTTCAAAAACAAAAAACATATCAATTGATTAATGAAAACGTTTTTACCGGTTCATCATACAACCCGGTGAACACACCTGAAATCAGCAATTTGCTTGCACACACTTCTCGTCAGACAAATTTCCACGGTTTCTCCAGTTTTATTACTGCACGCAGTACGCTGACTACATCTGATCTATCAAAAGAACCATTTGTAACCTACTTCAACTTGGGTAATGGTATGTTCTTCAACGTGAAAGGTAAAAAAGAATATCCTGGTGAATGGTATAATATCGGTATGCAAGATTATTTGCCTACTTGGAGATGGTGGTGGTCAACTCAGTTTATGGGCCGTGAAGCAGCTGATGTTCCAACCAATGGATTGAAAGCTGAATTTACTTGGGATGATGCTTGGTTTGGCGGTTCTTGTCTTTCTATTTCAGGAGCTACAACTTCAGAATACTTGCATCTTTTCAAAACAGAATATCCTCTTTCAGCAGGTGATGTTATCACTATTCGCTATAAAGTGGTAAGCGGAACTGCCGGAAATATGTATTGGGCAAGTTCTGCAAAAGGTACTGAAAGTACACTTGTTTCTACAAGAATCAGTCCTACTACAGGATTGGTTGCTGATAATGAAGTTTGGATTGAAAAGACATTCAAAGTTGGAGCTACAGCCGCAAACTTCAGAATGGCTGGTAAAACACTTGCTATGTTAGGATTAAGATTTGAAAATACAAGCAGTGATTTCAAAATCCTTATTGGTGAAATTTCGTTGACCAGAGGTACTGCTCCAACTCCTGTTGCACCTTCTATCAAATCTTCGAAAATGTTGAATACGAACTTTAAAGGTGCTGACTTCAAATTGTCATACAAAATGGCAGACCCAGTTGCACCTGAAACCCCAATCTACAACTCAGATGTAAATACATGGTATTTCAAAATATATATGCAGCAAGAAGGTGGCGAACAAACATTCTGCACCTCTACAACATCTTGGGCTGCTTACGTAGTTGCTGCTCCGCTTGATGTAAACGGAACAAAACGAGTAAGAGTGGGTGTTTCTGCCGTAAGTTTGGATGGAAAATCTGAATCAACTATTTCCTGGACAGATTATCAAGACCTGCCTGCCTCTAAAGTAGTAGAAGGAATAGAAATTGACAAACCAATTATTAAGCCAAACGAGACATTTACAATTAAATTCGTTGACCCGACTCACCCTGCCGGATCTTGGAAAATTCTGAATGCACAGACTGACGAAGTTGTTGGTCAATCTTCTGCTGATGGAACAAGCTTCACTACATCATTGCCATTGCTTGGAATATATGATCTAAAACTAACATCAGGCGGTGTAGAAACCTTGTATCAAGGTTTGATTCAAATTTCAAGTACTGAAGTTGGTGCTGTTCCTGAAATTCTATCTTTGAAGGCCAATGATTCTGAAACGGCTATCGAAGTGAATCCTGATGTAGATGTTACCTATTCTTATGTTGGAAAGCCAGCTGATGGAGTAGTTTCGCGCGGACTTCAATTATCCGAAAAAGCATTTGGAATTCCTGCAGATCAGTTAGGTTTTGATGGTACATCAAAATATTCACTCTCTTTCTGGTTTACTCCTTCTCGCTTCAACCACGGTCAGGATGGAACACAATTGGTGAACATCAGAACAGCTTCCGACCCATGGCCTTCAAGTGACTGGGGATATATCTGGAGTTCTATTGGCCCAGATGGAAAATTCTCAATTTCATTCCGTAAAACTACTAATGAAGGTACTCAAATTGACGTTGATAATTTTGTGTTCAAACCAAATCAGTGGTACCACATGGCATTGGTTGTTGATTACCAAGGAGGTCGTTTGATGACATTGTACGTAAACGGACGAAAAATTAAAACAAGCGAATTGATCACAAACTTGTATTCCTGGAAAACTTCCAACATTATCATGATTGGTGGAAAAGCATTTAATAGAGCTGGTTTGGAAGGATTCTTGGATGAATTCCAACTATATAACAAGGCATTGACTCAGGAAGAAGTGCTGAATTCCATGCAGCATCAAACCACAATTCCTGAAGGATTGATCGGTTACTGGGATTTCGAAACTGATCCGGGAGAAGATGGATACATCATGAGTACAGGTTCTAACCCAGCACTGAAAGCCGGAACTGTTGATGCAGTTCAAATTAAAGAAGGTGTAAATCAGTACAATCCTGTTCAGTCAACATTTGGTACCGGAGCTCCATTTATTTCTGGACAAAACTTTAAAGTCGTTACAACTCCAACTTGGAGTCTTGGAAAAGGTGCTTCTATTGTTACTCCAGATGCTTCTGGAACTGACAAAGCTGGAAGTATTACCGCAAAATATGCTTCTGAAGGAGTTTATTCAGCTACTTTGAAATTAGCTAACGGTTGGGGTGAAGACACCAAAACATTTAACTATGTAACAGTGAAAGTATATACAAGTGTAGACGATGTAAGAGACATTGAATATTCTGTATATCCAAATCCATTCGTGGATGAACTTTATGTAAGATTTGAAAATGCAGGATCTTACGATGTGGCAGTTACTAATCTGGCCGGACAGCTTGTGTCTCAAAGAAAATTGGATGTATCTGCAGATCAGTTCGTAAATATTGGTATCAACGGCGCTTCAGGAAATTATTTGGTATCTGTATATCAGAGTGGTAAGTTGCTGAAAAGTGTGAAAGTTGTCAAAAAATGACAATAACACAAGTCGGTTAATCTGACTTGAAAATATAATTAGGGGAGTTTCACTCAAGCCTTCAAGGTATGATGGCTACCCTTTTATTTGCCTAATTGTAAAAAAAAAATACAAATGAAAAAACAACTTTTAAATATCATGTTGGCCGTTTTAGGCCTTGTATACGGGATTAATGCATTTTCTGCACCTGTAAATGAATTGAAAATGAACGGCACTAATCAGTACATGCAAATTGCAAGTCATGCCGATTTTAATATTGGAGCAACTGAAGGTTTTACAGTTTCCATGTGGGTGAAGGCAAATTCATACATTTCGGGACAACGTTTTCTATCAAAAAGAAGCTTAGATCACAGTGCCGAAGGTCCAAATCGATCCGGTTATGAACTATGGACCGGAAATAAAAGCAGTCAAAGTTATGCTATTAACACACCGACTACAACTACCGGAAATATAATTTCTGATTATTCAAATATCGATGTACCTGCCGGAACTTGGTATCATATTGCAATGGTCGTTGACCGTGTAAATAATAAAATTATAATGTACCAACAGGGTTCTAAAGTAAAAGAATCTACTAATACACTCTTAAACTGGGTTGTTACAAATCCTTGGGATGTGTACGTTGGAGCCAGTTATTCATCTACTGGTACGGCTAACTATCTGAAAGGCTCTGTTGCAAATGTTCGTATTTACAAAAAAACATTGAACGGAACGGAAATTAATGCGGATATGAATGAAAATGATTACTCTGCATTGCCCACAGAATTAAAGGAAGCTGCCGTTGGAATATATGATTTCGCTCCTTCGAATATCGTAGGAACCAGTGTGATTGATCAATCAGGAAAAAATCATAATGGTACATTGAACAATTACCCAGTTGCAGGTCCAGTAGCTATTAAAACGGTTGAACTAACTCAAAATTCAAGTTTCACAGGACGTACAAATACAAACGAAGTTGTGTTGAAAGCAACTGTTTCTACTACTGGAACCGAATCAAATACCTTGAACAGTTTGAAAATGAATATGACTGGAACTTCAGCCATATCCGATGTTCAATCTATCAAAGTTTATTCTACTGGAAACGTTGATAAATTTGATTCAAGAAATCTTTCTTCTGCCACGTTGCTTGGAACGGCTGTTCCTGCAGAAGGTGAAATTGAAATACCGCTGACCGGAAATTTGTTGATTGGAAATAACTACTTCTGGATTACGTATGATATTGCTGAAAATGCTGTTGAAGGTAACAAAGTGGATGCAAGTTTAGTGTCTATAGTTACCGCAACTCAGAATTTTAATCTTCCAGCAACTACTGCCAATGGTTCACGCACCATTCTTTTAGCTCGAAAACTTGTTTTTGCTCCTGGTGATCACGGATCAAAAAACTACAGAATTCCTGCATTAATCAAAGCAAAGGACGGATCTTTGATAGCTTTGACTGATAAGAGAAAATTCAATCAAAGTGACCTTCCAAGTGACATTGATGTGTTGGCTGTGAGAAGCACCGATAATGGAATGACCTGGTCAGCTCCGGTTACAATTGCTCAGGGAACTGGCGAAGGAAAAGGATTTGGTGATGCTGCAATTGTTCAAACGAACGAACCAAACGGATTGCTTGCCATTTTTGTTGGAGGTCCCGGCTTATGGGGAAGCACACCAACCAATCCAATCCGCACGTATATTTCTAAAAGTTCTGACAATGGAGTAACTTGGGGTGCACCGGTTGACATTACAGACCAGCTTTTTGGAGCAAACTGCACTGATCAAGTTAGAAAAAACTGGTATGCATCATTCTGTGCAGCTGGAAACGGACTCTTGACTCGTGACGGAAAAATAATGTTTGTCGCTGCTGTTCGTGAAAACTCATCTAATTCGCTTTCAAACTACCTATACTCTTCTTCGGATAACGGTGCTACTTGGTCTGTATCAGGAAGAGCTATGTCAGGCGGCGATGAGGCAAAAGTTACAGAGTTGAATGACGGATCTTTGCTTATGAGTATCCGCCGTGCAACAAAAGGTCCGCGCTACTACACTAAATCTTCGGATGGTGGTGCAACCTGGAGTACACCGGTTTCAACTTGGGCTGAAATTGAAGAACCTGCATGTAACGGTGATATGATTCGCTACACATCTAAATTGGATGGCTACGAAAAAAACCGTCTGCTTCACAGTGTTCCAAATGATGTTTTTGACCGTAAAAATGTAACTGTTTTCTTAAGTTATGATGAAGGTGAAACCTGGCCGGTGAAAAAAAGCATATGCCCAACAGGTTCAGCATATTCATCATTAACAGTACTTTCTGATGGAACAATTGGTGCCTATGTGGAAGAAAATCCGGATGGTGCTAACTATTCGCTGTATTTCAGCAGATTCTCGTTAGACTGGCTGTCTGACGGTGGCGACAAGTTTTATGCTCCCAATGCCATTTCAGTGGTTAAAGCACCCGAATTCTCAATTCCTGAAGGTGAATATGATGGACCTCAAACTGTAGCTCTCACTTCTGCAACTGAAGGAGCTGAAATCTATTACACTTTGGATGGTAGCACTCCTAACGCCGGTTCATTGCATTACACATCTCCTATTAAAGTGGCAAAACCTACAACTATAAAAGCAATTGCTTTAAAAGAAGGTATGAGCAATAGTGTTGTGTCGTCAGCTTTCTATAAAATATTTGTAAAAGGTGAATATTGCCAACCAACAGGTACAGTATCTTCAACAGATCGTTGGGTGCGCTCATTATCTATTTCTGGTGGGTTGATTGCTTTCAATAGCGGGACAATAGAAGCAAGTGGATCAAGAAAATTATATACCAATAAAACCGTAAGTCAAGAACAGCTTGATGCCGATCCGACTTTAATGTCTAAAGTAATACAGGCAGCACCGGGTGCTACTTTGCAACCTGCAGTAAACTGGGCAGGAGAATGGATGCACGGGTACCTGTATGTGGACTATAACGACGATGGTGATTTTACCGATAATGGAGAGCTGGTTTCATATACTTTCTACAGCGCATCAGGTAATCAATGGGGCCTAAACTCACTTGGTCAAACAACAAGTAATAACTCACGCCTTCAGAATGTCCCTTACTTCAAAATTCCTGAAAATCTAGCTGATGGTCTTTACCGTTTCCGTTTGAAAATTGACTGGAACTCATTAGATCCATGTGGTGATTCGGATATTATTACTAACAGAGGTTCTATTATCGACTTCACAATGTCTGTGAAAGCACCGGCAAAATTTACAGTAACCTACGAGCAACCAGCAAATGGTACTTTGAAAGTGAAAAAAGGTACGGATGAAATAGCTTCCGGAAGTTCAGTTGAGGAGCTAAGTCTGCTTACCATCGAGGCAGTTCCTGCCGAAGGTTATGTGCTTAAAAACATTAAAGTAAATGATGTGGTAATTACTGGAACAACTTTTACTATCAAAGAAAACAGTGTTGTATCAGCAGAATTTACCAATGACAGACAAATAACTATTTCTCCGATAACCAACGGAGTTGTGACAGTTATTAATAATGCTACTAATCAGGTGATTAATAGTGGTGATTGGGTGTCGGATCAGACTGAAATAAAAATAAAAATCACTGCAAACGAAGGTTATAACTTAGTTGGTGCCAAATTTGGCGGTGAAGATATCCTCGGAGTATTGGTAAATGGCGAGTATGTTGTGAAAGTAACAAAAGCAAGTTTGCTGGAAGTAGTATTTACCAAAATTACACATCTTGTGACTTATACATTTGATGAGACGCTTGGAGGTGTAGTTGTTACCAATAATGGTGAACCTGTAGCTTCAGCTAGTCAGGTAGATCAAGGTTCGATACTTACATTCACTGTTAATCCTGCTTCAGGAAACTTTGTTTCAAAAGTAATGGTGAATGGCGTAGATCGTACAAGCGAACTTATTTCCGAAACGAACAGCTCATTTACTGTGACAGTTGAAAATGCTTTGTATGTAGATGTAGTATTTGACAGCAAAAAGTATGTTTTGACCAGCAATACTCCTGAATTCGGAACAATGGTAATTAAAAACCATGCAGGAGTAGAATTGGCAAACGGCGCTTCAATCGATATCAACAAAACACTTTCTATTGAATTGACTCCGGCTGGAGAAAATAAATTGAACAGCTTGTTGATTGATGACGGTACAGGTGAAGCAATTGACTATTTCAAAGAAGGTTACTGCGAGCTGGTTGATGGCAAGTACACAACAGAAGTTCAAATTGCAGGCGATGTTTCCATTACAGCAACTTTTGATACTACTACTTCCTTGAAATACAACGCTATGGAAGCTTTGGTGACCATTGTAGCCAATAAAAATGAAGTTAGTATTTCTGCGCCGATCAACAGCAAATGCGAAATCTTCAACATGACTGGATCATTAGTCACTTCATTCCAAATTGAAGCTGATGTGACAAGCAAAAAACTTCAGTCAGGATTATATTTTGTAAAAGTATCTTCAGGAGAAGGTACCGTTTCTCGCAAAGTTATAGTTAAGTAATAATAGTTGGGGTAAAAACACTATAACTTAAACTAAAGAGGCTGTCTCAAAATTAATAAAGAGGCAGCCTCTTTCATTTCAAATGGAGAATATCTATTTTTCAATATATTTCTATCTGTTCAACTCTCAGGAAGTGATTTTAAGTGTTTTTTTGGTTTTTAGAGCCAAAAACAAGGATTTCTTCTGTTATTTAGCCATTTTCACTGCATATTTAGCCAGATTATGCGATATACAGAGCAGACCAAACTCAATATCGACCTTTTTCATGCCGCGCAGCAGGAATCTTTTAAAGTTTTTGTTGGCTTTTAAGTTGCCGAAGGTCTGTTCTACATCTGCCGGTCGCTGACTTCGGTGCTTTAAACCTTGCTCACTGGTGAGTAATCTTTTTGCCCAGTTCTTCAAATCTTTTAGCCTGTGGTTGATTTGAATGATTCTCTCTTCTTTGGCATCATGACACAAACAACGTAAGGGACAATCGGTACAACGCTTGGCTTGATACAGTGAAGCAGTTTGAATAAACCCGGTTTTAGTCTTTGTGGTTCGTTCTCCTATTTTGTGCATTTGTTGTCCCATGGGACAGTAGCAGCAATCCTTCTCTTTGTTGTAATAAAAGTTACTGCTCTTGAAAGGGTCATTCTTCCACTTCTTTGTTTGTTCTTTGTGGAAATAATTGTATTTGATAAAGGGGGTAATATCGTTCTCTTTTGCAAACAGGTAGTTTTCTTCACTTCCGTAGCCTGCATCGGCTATGCTTTCTTTGGGATATTGTCCATGCAATTCTTTGAAAGAATCCATGTGCTGCTCATAGGTGGTGGTATCGGTGGTAGTCTGGTGGATGGTGTAATTGGTTACGAAGCCGTCTTCAGTAGAAATTTGAGTGTTAAATGCCGGTTTGAGCTGACCGTTACCCATGTGGTCTTCTTTCATACGCATAAAGGTGGCATCCGGATCGGTTTTGCTCATGGAGTTTCTATCGCCCAACTCTTTGTTCTGCTCCTCGTATTGCTTTACCTTGTTTGGCCAGTTCTTCTTAATGTACTTGACTTTGTTTTTT
>SAAO01000052.1 GCA_009929375.1 Bacteroidia bacterium | reverse complement strand
ATTTCAGAGCGATAAAAGTATCGTCAGATACTTTTACTATGTGAGCTAAGTCTTTTTCCTCAATAATTTCTATGTGTTCTATTGTGTTAGAAATATATCGTTAAATATTTCAATGTACTTAGATACTTAGTAGCGTAAAATTTTTTCTTTGTACCATGGGTCATCGGCTTCTTTCAGTAATACTGACATTTGCCGGGTTAGTTTCCGGTAAAGTTTTTTGTTTTTACGGTAGTCGAGACTGTTCATTTGATACGGATCTTTTTTATCGTCGAAAAGCAATACTTCTTTCAGGTTTTTCTTCCTGTCGATGGTAATGGCCATGGTGTAGCGTTCGGTTTTAATGCCACGCGCCACCGGGAAATAACTGATGACCTTGCCTTCAGCATTTTTCTCGCCATCCATATTGCGGATATAGAGTACGCCTTTGGGGGCTTTTTGCATGCTCTTTTCTGATTTCAGGAATCCTGCCAGATTGTTGCCTTGCACACTTGCAGGAATATGTTTCTCAAGTCCGGCCAGCGAAAGCAGTGTAGGCATAATATCGGGCGTGCCGAGCATCAAGTTGCTTACTTTTGGTTCCAGATTACCCGGATAGCGAATGAGAAACGGCACATTCAATGCTTCGGTGTAAGGCGAGTTTTTAGCATCGAGCACATGACTCGTCAGTGTTTCGCCATGATCGGATGTGAAAACCACAATGGTATTTTTGTCTAATCCCGCATCTTTCAAGGCCTGAAGTATTCGTCCAAACTGACGATCGACGCCGGTTACTGCTGCAAAATAATAGGGTGCAGAACTGTGTTTTTCGGTTAGCCTGGGGTTTACATTCGGACGAATCAATAGCTTATCCAGCGGAATGTCTTTGTACAAATTGAAATCCTCTTCCTCCACATCGTCGAGCGAACTGTAGGGATGGTGAGGCGGATTCATGCTGACCATCAAAAAGAAAGGCTTCGATTTGTCGCGGTCGTTCTGAATAAAGTCGATGGCTTTGTCGGCCTCGTGTTTGGGCGACCACTCACGAATTTCATGTCTGTCGCCATTGCTGTCCCAGTAATGTGGTTGTTTGTGCACATCGAAAGTGCCGTACGAATACCAGTAACGGAATCCGTGACGACGTTCGGCAGGTGTGTAGGCATCCCATACAGGATTCCGGTTTTCTACATAAGTGCCGGGGTTTTGCGGATTGTTTTTTGTAGGATAATCCACATGCAACTTTCCGATATAAGCGCAATCGTAACCATTGGCCGAAAGTACATCGCTAATGGTCACAGCATCCTGACGGAGACTGCTGTTCGGACGGGTATTGTTGCAGTTGAGCGTCACTCCGCTGCCATCGGGAAACATTCCGGTGAGCATCATTCCGCGATGCGGACTACTGAGCGGGCAATTACTGTAGGCCGAACTAAGAACCACAGCTTCGGATGCAAAGGCGTTCAGATTGGGCGTTCGCACCGGGTCGGCTGTAAAGTTCACGTGACGGTTATATGGTTTCTCGTTCCAGAACTGCATGGCGTGATTGCGCATTTGGTCAGGGAATACATATACAATATTGGGCTTTTCTGTCGCCAATGCATTCCCCGAAATAAGCAACGAAAGTGCTATTATGTTTTTTCCTTGTGTCATGAGATGAAAATCTAAGTAAGTAATTTAACGGCCGGTAATTTTTTTATGACGCTTTGCTAATTTCTTAGCCATCTTTTGGTTGGTCAGTAACAGGTTGTTTTGCTGACCAAGGTCCTCTTTAATATTAAACAATCCTCCACCCGGAATGTTAGCCAGCTCGTTGCCGGTTTTATTACGTTCTTTTCCTTTGTATTCAGGAATATATGTCCAGTCGCCCATGCGAAGTGCTGTGCGGCCCTGTGCTTCTATCACAAGTTCGGTACGGGCTTTTTTCGATTTGCCCAAAAATGCCGGAAGTGTATTCTGGCTGTCGAAACCTTTTCCCAACTTTTGACCTGTAAGTGCAGCTATCGAAGCCATAAAGTCGAGCTGACAAACCAATGCATCCGAAACCTGTGGCTGTATTTTGCCTTTCCAGTAAACCATAAACGGCACACGTGTACCGGCTTCGTATAGGCTGTATTTTCCTCCACGAAGAACTCCGGCAGGTTTGTGGTTACCAAGTTTTTCCACTGCATCGTCGTAATATCCATCGTCGAGTACAGGTCCGTTGTCGCTCGAGAAAATCACCAGCGTATTTTCAGTCAGGCCTAATCTGTCGAGTTCGGCCATGATTTCTCCTACGCTCCAGTCGGCTTCAATAATGGCATCACCACGCGGGCCCATGCCACTTGCACCTACAAACCGTGCATTCGGAGTGCGGGGTACATGTGGTTGGTGTAGTCCGAAGTACAGAAAGAAGGGCTTGTCTTTGTTTTCGTTCATGAAGTTTTTAGCCAATCCTGTAAAGTAGTCGGCCATATCTTCGTCCACCCACAATGCACTTTTACCGCCTCGCTGAAAACCAATACGCGGAATACCGTTGTGTACTGAGTTGTTGTGCCCGTCCGACCATTTCATTTTCAGTAACTCGGGGTGGGTGAGTGCCGTGGGTTCACCCTCGAAATTCTTCTTGTAGCTGACTTCAATCGGATCGTTGGGATCGAGATTTACTACATTCCCGTTTTCTACATATACATTTGGTACACGGTCGTTGGTGGCAGCTATCAGGTTCGAATATCCGAACCCAATTTCGCGGGCTCCGGGTTTAATGGTTTCGTTCCAGTTTACATTGCCTGCACCCATTCCCAAGTGCCATTTGCCAATAGCAGCCGTGCTGTAGCCGGCTTTCTGTAGCATTTTGGGCAAAGTGGGTTGCGTTTCTTTTATCAGCAGGGGAGCATCGCCCGGAAGAATCTGTGCATCGGGATTGCGCCAGGGATACATGCCTGTAAACATACCGTAACGACTGGGTGTGGAGGTGGCCGAAGTGGCGTAACCATTTGTAAAACGCACCCCGTTGTTGGCTAATTTGTCAATGTTTGGAGTGCTTATGGTTTTCGAACCATAGGCGCTCAGGTCGCCGTAACCAAGGTCGTCGGCAATAATCAGAATGATGTTGGGTTGTTTCTCGGGTGCTTTGGCAAAAACGCTTAGTGCCATTACTGAAACCGATGCAAGTACAATGTGTTTGTTCATATGTAAAAAATGAATATTACCCCTAACCTTGCCCCCTAACCCCCTGAAGGGGGGATAAGAATCGGAAGAAGAGTGTGGTTTGTGTTTTTGTTATTATGGTAGTGTTATTTGTGTTGTGAAATAATAAATTTATAATTACCACTCTGGCGGATTTTTTTATCACGTAATGTAAGCCTGAAAATTTCGTCACCCCATACGCGGGACAGACGTACATCGTCAAGTGCTATGCTTTCAATGCTGGTTTCAAAAGTATTACTGTCAAAAGTCATTTGCATTTTCTCGCCATTTACTTCCACTACGATTTTGTTTTTCTGTATCTCAGGTTTCGATTGTAGCATAAAGTGAATTTCGTTGACTTTTCCGGCATTTTTCAATGAGAATTTGTCGCTTATTACCAGAGCTTTTTCGTTCAACTGATAAGTTCTTGTCCAGTTTGCTGCTTTTGCTTCGGCCGGATAAGCGGTGGCAATATTCATCGATAATTGTTTTTTGCCTGCATTTACTTTTAGGTCGGTAGCTTTAAATTCTTTCCCGAAATTCTGTTCCACACCGTTGATGGTGGGCAGGTTGTGGTAAATGCTGCGCATGGTCCAAATGCAGTATCTTTCAGGTCCGAAGGTCTGACGGGTGTATGTACCCACGCCGGCATCGATAAATACAGGCATGTTTTTGTACCACAGCGAGAATGTGCCGGCGTCGTTATGGTTATGGCTTTCTGCGTTGTATCCGCCTTTGGCAGCCACGAAGAAACCTGTTTTGTTTTTGAAATAGTAAAATTGAGTGCCCGGATAAACGGTTACATCGGGAGTGCTGTGCAGGGCTTTTTCGCTGCGGAGTTCAGTATCATTGGTCAGACTTTCGAGCATTCTGAAAATGTCGGTTCCCGAGCCAATGCTGAATTCTTTTTTCTGAATAAGCAGTGCCGCAAACTGTTTCATTTCTTTGCTGCCAATGGCTTTTCCATAACGATAAATAAGCGGCGCATCCGACGAGAAGCGTGCTGAAGCATCGGCAAAGTTCACCACCCAGTCGTTGCCTACATAGGAGCGCGAAATGTATTCGCCCATGTCTCTGATCATTTTATGGCCAAAAAGATTGATTTTTCCATTGCTTACCATCGAAAGCAGTTGCAGGTAGTCGTATAGTTTTCCGGCTGCATGTCCCCAGTAAGATGGTCCTTCCTCACAGGCTCCGTCTTCGTTTACATAATTGATAAACTTATCGACCGAAAGCATGGAACGGTAAATGTCTTTGGTGGTTTGTGCCGGATCGGATTCGAGCAACACAATGCATTGCAGGGCGTTGAAGTTGGTCCAGGGATTCCAGTTGTTTACAATACCGTCAGGGCGTGGGTGAAATGCCATCCACCAGAAACGGTCGTTTTCGCGGTATGGCATAATGATTTTGTTGTGTATTTCAGTATAAAGGCGTTTCGATATTTCGGGATTCACCTTATCGAATTCCTTGTGGAAGAAATGGTAAGTCCAGGCCAGAAAAGCACCTGTTTCGCCCGAGCCAAGGTCGATCACCTGCTCGGCAGCTTCGGGTAGCGTACGACCCGATTTCTGAGCTGTGAGGTGAGCTGACAACACCCACGATGTACGTTCGCAATTGTAAAACACACCATTGATAATCTGATCCATAAAACGCCCTTTTCCTTCGGCAAGTTCTGCAAATACGAGATCGGACAGTGCGTTGTTATTATCGGAGTTTGGGTTTTGCATTACGTTGCGGTTACCGCTGCGCTCATATTCGAGATAGTCGGTAGCGCGTACCACATGCCACTGATAGTCGAGTTGCCGTTCGCCACGTTTAATAATATTGTCGCGGTTGCGGCCAAAGAGTGTTTCCCATGCTTCACGATTGCTATAGTCGGGGTAAGGCACCCATTTCTGATCGGGAACAAGCACTTCCGAAATGGTTTCGGGGTTATAGTTTCCGGCAAGCAGATTGCGCTCTGCAGCCATGCCTGTTTGCAAAAATACAATAGCAAAGAAGAGAATGAAAACTGATTTTCTCATAATGGTTTTTACTTAAAATTATTTATGAGATAAAATTACAGCCTTTCGTATTATGACCGGAGGCACTAAATGACGAAAAATAGTATAAAATTGTTCGCCCGGAAAATTTAATGTACTGATAGCCTTTGTTTATTAAAAAACACGGGCTTTTCTATATTACCACATTATATTATTTCTGTCACTTATTATTCGGTTCCAGGTGATTTCAGTTTGTTCTGCCATTGAGTCAATGGATAAGTTTCGTAGTAAAACAGTTTATTCAAACCTTATCATATCTACCAGTTGAGAGAAATATTCAGTTGACCATATTTCCATATCGTTATGATTACGAATAAAAGGCCGTACATCACTTTTAACCATTTCAATGCTCGTTTTTGCAATTTTTTCTTTAAGCAATTGTTTAAAGAAATCTTTTGTTAGTTCGGTGTCTTCAAGAGACCCGAATTGATGTGTGCGTTCGCAAAAATGATTGAAATTCAATGGGATATTGTTCCGTACATACCATTCAAAATCATACCAATCACGCCCTTTTACCCTTGCTTTCCAGTTACGAAACAAAAGTGCATGCATTTTACCCGCATATAGGTCTGGTAATGAATAACAACGTGTCATAAACGAAAAAGGTAATAACAGCAATTTGTGCTCACAGTTAAATCCTGTTGGGGGATTCACATCAACTTCTATTTTTATTTTTACAGTTTGCTCTGTTCTGAATTGCAAATTATAAATGGCCGTATCTTCTTTCAAAAAAGCGGACTCAACATTCGTTTGCTTCTTCTTTTCTTTTTTATTTATCACGACTTCTCTACCCAAAGCCTTAAATTCAGCAGTGATCGGCTCAAAGTAATTGTCTAATTCAAAATGTACATCGGGCTGTAACAGAGAAAAATCCATATCTTCTGAAAATCGCTGCAATTGGTGGAAAATGCGAAGACAAGAGCCTCCGTAAAATGCAGCCTTATTGAAAAAGCCTCCTCTGTACAAACCTGCCAGTGCTATTTGCTGCATTACTTCGTGTAAAGCATTTGTGTAATCATCCTTTGTTTGAATCTCATATCGACTCAACATTTGGTCAAATATATTACTCATTGTTCCAACAGTTTTAAAAGTTGCGTAAGTTCGGTTTTCTTTATTCCTGTTTCAATACAATTCCTGATAATGTCCGTGTTATATGTTTTTACTACCGATAGATTTATTCTTAAATCTTCTTCGAGAAAAACCTGCATAGCCTTCATTGATTGTATCCTTAAATTTTTGGTACACAATATTATATCACAAATCGCTTTTTCCGGCGAAGCTATAAGGTATGCATATTCATTATTCACAATCTCTTGTTTGATACCAATAGAGTAATAATCATTCGGAATCGTTAAATACTCAAAATTTCCAAGCGGTGTTGAAAAACGTTTAGCTCGTTTGTTCGTTACAGAGCGAACCGTGTACACTCTCTCCGGAATAAGTCCATAGAAAGACAGAGCACTTTCGAGTGATATATAGGATGGACCATAAAGATGATTGGCTACAAGTTCACGCGAAAGCGTTTGTTGGCTTGTCTCAGAAGATACTACATAGAGTCCCTTTTTTAAACGAATAATACTGCCATTATTCTCCAAAAGGGAAATTTTATCTTTTGGCGATTGGTATCCCTTCAACGCAGTTGCCAATACATTAAAATCAATCGGTATTATACCTAATTTCGTTAGTTCCTTCATTTTGACTCGTAGTAAATATCGTACAAATGTAGTTTATTTTGTGTGAATATAGCAGATTTTGCATAGATAATCGGCTTTTTCTCGACTATCTATGCAAAATCTGCTATATTGTTGAACTTTTTTCAGGCTATCCCTGAATAAAAAGTTATCCCATTATACGCATTGTCGAACCTAAACCTTGCAAAATAAACAAATAATATTAGATAGGATTTTAATTTTTTGTTTGATTTTATAAGTGTAGATATAATACATTCGCTTAGTATTGAATTTGTTATCTTTAAAATTTGGATTGTGTATTTCTTCTCAAATTCCAATAAAAAACTAATTTGTTTCTAATTATGCACCTAATAAAAATAATCCATTCAATCAATCTTCTTCTTCCTCTTCTTCGTTGCTGTCGTCACCTTTTCGGTATGCCGAGGGTGAAACGCCGAATTGCTCTTTAAAGCATTTTGCAAAATACTTGGGCGAACTGAATCCCAACATATAGGTGATGTCGGAAATGTTGTATTCAGGATTGTTGCTGAGCATGCTTGCTGCCTTTTTGAGCCTTACGTTTTGTATAAATTCGTTGGGCGTTTGTCCGGTAATACCTTTCAGTTTTGTGAATAG
This sequence comes from Bacteroidia bacterium, assembly GCA_009929375.1. Classification (GTDB taxonomy): domain Bacteria; phylum Bacteroidota; class Bacteroidia; order Bacteroidales; family Paludibacteraceae; genus Paludibacter. The sequence continues at coordinate 15,312 of SAAO01000052.1, read as the reverse complement.
TTTGGTGCGTCCCAAAGCTATTTCTCGTGAGAAAGCAGGAACATCGAATTCGCTGTCGTCGAGGTGTTGCTCCACAATTTGCTGTGCTCTTTCCAGAAACTCCAGATCCATTTTATTGGTAGCTATCATTCGCGGACTGAAACCTGTTTGTTTTGTGAACTTGTCCTGAAGTATCCTGCGATTGTTTACCAGATTGTTACAACGCGTAATCAGTGTTTTTACGTTGAACGGTTTTGTGATATAATCGTCGGCACCGAGGCGCAGACCTTCAATATTATATTCCACAGCGGTTTGTGCGGTCAGCAGTACCACCGGTATATGGCACACCTGGAAATTATTTTTGATTTTCGAGCACATTTCGCTTCCCGACATCTCAGGCATCATCAGGTCGCTAAGCAAAATGTCGGGCTGATGTTCAATGGTCATTTCCAGACCTTCCAACCCATTGGCTGCCGTATATATTTTGTAAATGGGCTCAAAAATACTTTTGAGCATTTCGCGCAGTTCGTCGTTGTCCTCCACAATAAGCATCGAGTACACTGTTTCGTTGTTTTGCAGTTGTGTGCTTTTCACTTCCTGCATAAACTCATCGTCTATTTCGTTTACCTGCTGCAGATATTCTTCGTTTTCGGTGGCCTGTGTCAATTTTTGATCGTCGCTGAAATGTGCAGAACCTTTTTTCAGTGTCACTGTAAAAATACTTCCTACCTGAGGCTGGCTTTCCACATGTATTTCGGCCTGATGTGTTTCGAGAATACTTTTTGTAAGTGCCAGGCCAATACCTGTGCCCGGAGCCATGTTGCTTATTTGCAGACCGTTTTCGGCCTGGTAGAAGCGGTCGAAGATTTTCTCAATAGCCTCTGCCGAAATACCTACTCCGCTATCGGTGATTTTTACTTCCACACGGTCGGCCTGTTCGGTCACCGAAATGCCAATGGTGCCATCTTTCGGAGTGTATTTAAATGCATTCGAAACCAGATTGTAAAATACTTTCTGCATTTGCGAGGCATCGAACCACAGCGGGATTTTTTCCTCTTTACAGTCGAAGTCAAACTTAATGGCTCTGTAAGCTGCATATTCATTAAACGACAGATATACTTCATAAATAAATTTCACAAAATCATGTTCGCTTACCCTTATTTGTAAATGTCCCTGTTCGGTTTTTCTGAACTCGAGCAATTCATTGATCAGATTTTGCATGGTAAGGGTGTTGCGCTTAATGTTCAGAATGCGGTTGTAAACCGATGGCTGAATGTTGTGCATTTGCAGCAGCATATCCACCTGCCCTTTGATAAGCGTAAGTGGTGTACGGAACTCATGCGAAATATTGGTGAAAAAGCGTAGTTTCGACTGATTGACTTCTTCGAGATGGGCTTTTTCTTTTTTCTCGTATTCGAGCGAGGTTTTCAAAAGCAGCTTCGAACGACTGAAAACCGAAAGTCTCCACGAAGCCAAAACAATCAGCAAAACATAGAACAGATAGGCATACCAGGCTCTGTAAAATGGCGGATACACGGTAATGCCCAATCCTGTGCGGGCAATCACTTCGCCATCGTTGGGCGAAAAGGCTTCCACCAGCAAACGGTATTTGCCTTCGTCGAGGTTCATAAAGTTTAGCTTGTTGATGCCCTGCGGCAAATCGGTCCATACATCCGAAAAACCCTCAAGGCGATAGCGATACACCGGTTGATTGGCTGCAATATAATTGTTTGATGCAAACTCAATGGTGATCATGGTCTGACGGTGATTGAGCTTTATGCTTTCGGTAAAAGGCAGCGAAATATCGAGTACATTGGTTTCATCGCCCGGCTCCACGGCTTTGTTGTTAATCCACAGCGAAGTCAGGTTCAGGTTGAAAGACCGGCGCGGACTCGAAAGATTTTCTTCGTTGAACGACACCATGCCATTCATGCCGGCTATAAATATCTCGCCTTTGGCGGTGAGATGCATGCCTCCGTTGAAAAGTGAGTTTAGCGGAAATCCGTTTTCGGGACCGTAGTTCGAAATTTTATTGTTTTCGGCATCGAGCATCGAAAAACCCTGTGTAGTGGCAATAAGCAAGTATCCGTAACGCGACTCGGCAAGATTGCTTATAAAGTCGTTTTTCAGTCCGCTGTTGGCACTGCTATATCTTACAAAGCTATTTTTCTCAGGTTTGTAAAGATTCACGCCGCCTCCGTTGGTGGCAATCCATATTCGTTGCTTTGAGTCGATCAGAATTTTCATCGTGTTATTGTTGCTCAGGCTGGTGCTGTCGCCCATGCTGAAAAACCAACTGTCGGTTTTGCCTGTTTTCGGGTTGTAGCGGTAAAGTCCCCTGCTGGCTATCCAGAAATTGCCCTGAGCATCTATTTTTAAATCAACGAAGTAGCTTACGGTTTTGTGTAGCTTTTCCGAGAAAAGTGAAGTCTGTCCGGTAGTTTTATTTAGCAGGAAGAGTCCGTTGTAGGTGGCTATCAGTAAATTTCCTTCGTAAGGTACAATGGCGCGCACAATGTCTGATTGTTCCCACTCGGGCTTCAGGTGGCGGAACTGCGTGATTTTTCCGCTGCGGATATCCACTTTACTGACACCTCCCAAATGCATTCCGAGCCAGAGTTCGTTGTTTGCTCTGTCGAAATAGCAGGTTTTAATGTTGTCGCCGGTGAGCGTGTTGGGATTTCCCTGAATATGCGAAATGGTTTTGTAGGTGCGTGTGGCCGGATTGTAATGTATAAGTCCGTTGCCTTCGGTGCAGAGGTAAAGCTGCTGCTGATTATCTTCCACTATTTCGCTGATAATGGGAAATGGCTTGTTGCGCAGTTCACCCGAACGCAGATCGTGGAAACTGTAGAAGTCGATATCCGGATTGAAAAAATTTACGCCTCCGAAATAAGTGCCCACCCATATACTGCCCTGACTGTCGCGCAGCAGTGCCCAAACCGATTCGTTTGAAAGGCTTCGGTTGTTGTACTCGTCGGAGTCGTAATGTTTCAGGTTGCCCGATTCAGCACTGAGTCGATCGAGCCCTTTTTTGGTGCCCACCCAGATAAAGCCGTTGGAATCTTCGCAAATAGCCCTAACAAACTCCGACGAGATGCGGAAGTCGGTTTTGCCGGGAAGGTATTGCACAATATTCCCGCTGCGTTCAATTTTGTAAAGACCTTCGATCCATGTGCCCACCCATATATTTTTCTTGCTATCCTCGAATACCGACGAAATCTGACTTGTGGTTTTCAGTACCTGACGGATTTTTTTGTTTTGGTCGATAATATAAAGTCCGGATGATACAGTGCCCACAACCAATCGCTGGTCGGCGGTTTCGAGCAGTGCTCTGATGTGAATCGTTTTGTCGGGGAGTTCGGCGTAAAATACCTTTTTACCGGCATCGTAGCTGTAAATTGTGTTTTTTCCTGCCAGCCATAACTTGCTCACTCCCTGTGCAATGGCATCGATTTCTTCTTTTTGTATGCGTCGCATTTTTCGGCTTCGCAGGTCGAATTCGTTGAGGCCGTTTTGCGAATGAATGTAAATCAGTCCGTTTTTGTTACCGGTGATTTTTTTTATCAGACTTCCGTTCAGTGAGTTGCTGTCGTTCGGCTCGGGCCTGAATACTTCCATCGAATGACCGTTATAGCGGTTTACACCCTCGCGCGTACCAAACCACAGCGCCCCAAGCTCATCCTGGTAAATAGTCATTACCGAAAGCTGCGACAATCCCTGTTCGATGCCTATTTTTGAAAAATAAATATCGTTGGCCGGAAATATTCCTACCGGAAGCAACAATACCCACAGTAAGAGTGTGATTTTTATACTTTTCATTCGTATCTGTGCGGAATTAAGGGTTGTTCTATTAAAACAAGCCACAACTCTAATTGTTTCATTCACAAAGATAATAGAATTGAATAACTTTGCTATAAGTCTCAGGTTTCATATTGTACAAATTTGGTGTGGAATTGTACAAAAGAATAAATACGCATTTCTGAATTTGAAGATCCGCCACGGCGGACAGGTTTTGAGGATTTTGGATTCGGTATTAATCAGATTGTCAGAAATCGATTGATGACAGGTCAATGACGACAGTTCTGGCTCTACATAAAAAAAAGAGCCTTAAAATGGCTCTTTAATTGTTTCGTTTTTTATGCCCGGTTAATTACGAAGAGTTGGTTCTACTGCTGTTCCTGTCACAAAACAGATAATAGTATCTGTTTTTCATTCTTAAAATTTATTGCATCTTTCAAAAAAACCAATGTTTTCCAATTCTTTTTTGAGACTTATCTCTTCGTCGCCTGATAAGTTCTGAAATGGGAGACGATTATTTCCCAAATCCAGTCCAATGAGTTTCATTATGCGTTTTCCTGCTACAATATTTCCTCTGTACTTTATAATAATATTGATTACTGCCTGCGAAAAATTCTGTTTCTCACGTGCTGTGTCAATATCGCCTTGTTGCCATGCTGAAATAATTCCGTTTAATTCACGGGCATTGTAGTTGGTTGTTCCTCCTATGCCTCCTTCGGTGCCACACATTGCCAGAGAGGCTAGCAGTGTTTCGTCCTGCCCGTGCAACATGTCGTATTTACCATTTTTATACAGCCTGCATTGGTTGAATTCGTACTGGTTTTCGAAAGTGTATTTTATTCCCGCAAAATTTGGTATCACTCCATCGGCAGCTTCCAGAAACGAAAGCATGGGTAAATAAACTCCGCTCAGTCCCGGAATATGATAAAAGTAAAAGGGTAGTTTGGGTGCCGATGCTGCAATTTGTGCACAATATTCTACCAACGTTTCTACCCTTGTTGCTTTAGGGAATGGACTGGCCATAGCACCTGTTCCCCAAGCTCCGATTTCCTGTGCGTGCTTTGCGAGTTGCATGCCCGATTTTATACTGGTGCTTCCCACATGAATAATTATTTTAAAATCGGGCGAAGTGTGTTGCATCCACTTTTCGGCAATGCGCATACGTTCTTCATCGGTTAGCAAATATCCCTCACCCGACGACCCATTTACAAACACACCTTTTATTCCGTTGTTTTTCAGCATTTCAGCATATCGTTCAATAGGTGCTGTGTTTACTTCCCCGTTTTTGTGAAATGGAGTAAAGGGTGCGTTAATTAGCCCTTTGATTCGTTCGTTCATTTATGTTTTATGTTTTTTGTTGTATTTGTACACACATACAGTTCTGTTCGGAACTGACTGTTGTTCTTTCCTTTAAAAAAACTGTATGCAGAAGTTTAATTGTGATATATTTATTTGTGCAGCGAAACTATTTGGTTGAATGAGCCGCTTACAGTTTTGAACTGTAATACATAAGTACCATTTTCAAGAAGCGACAAATCTATTTGTGTGTCTGTTTTAGAGAATGGCATGTTTTTTCCGCAAATGCTTAATACCGAAATTTCCGTCTGCTCGTTCCCGGGCAGGCGATAGTAAATTATTCCTTTGCTTGGGTTTGGAAAACAACTGAGGCTATTCTTTTTTTTGTTGCTGATTCGTGTGTTCGAAGGTTCGCGTGTGATCCTGATAATATAGTTCGACGGTTTTTTGTCGGTTTCGGTCACGGTAATGTTTATAAATTCTTCGGTGCCGGGGGTCAGACTTATGGGAGTCGTTGAAGAGCCGGAAGTCACAATTTTTCCGTTTACAAATATTGAACCTGCCATAGCCGATGGGGTGATGGTGATGGAAGGTGTCGCATAATCAGCGCTTAAGGTATAGCTGTATATGTCAGGGTTGAAGCTGAAGTTTTTTATGTTTCCGCTCAATACAAGCTTACTGAGCCTGTTGCTTTGGGTGCCGGTTCCGGTTGCTGACGATGTCTTTTCGCCGCCCATTATCCATTCGTTGTTCACAATAGCATAATTGATAAGTGAGTAGCCGCTTGTTTCGTACAAAAGACCGATTTTCTGATCGCTTTGCAAAACGAGGTCGGAATAAGCTCCATCACTAAGCTCAACTGTTCGTTTGTATGCCCATGTTTTTCCATCGTCGAAACTTGTCCGTATGGTCAGGTTGTTTCGTCCGCTTGTGCTCGCGGGGTTTGCAAAGTGCAATACCCGCGCTGAGTCGTTGTACAGAATTGTTCCCTGACATACAGGTTCGGGTAGTTGCGGGTCGCGAAACAGGTTTTGCCAGGTTTCGCCACCATCGTAACTGGTAGCCACAGCACGGCGGCCGGTACCATCGTAGTTGCGCATATTGATCATTACATTTCCGTTACTAAGCTCAGCTGCAATGGCTTCGTTGGTTTTAGCCCCGACATCGTTTCCGAGTTTCCATGTTTTTCCATGATCATCCGAATAAAAACAATGCGAAAAGTAGGTTCCTCCTGTTGCCCCTGCTGAGTGATTTGCCGCAAATACCAAACGACCTGCATACTTAGATTTTTTCAGTTGTATGGCATGTCCCGGAGTCACAGCATACCATCTCCAGTCTTCAGCAAAATTGTATGCGGGGTTGAAGTTTGGTTCGTTTGGCTTGCTAACACTTGTGGTTATGTTTTTCGGGGTGCTCCATGTGTATCCGTTGTCGTCGCTTGTAGTTACCCATATTTCGCGTACTCCCTTGCCTCCCATTACTGTGCCTTCGGCTTCGGCTCCGTTGGTGTTAAAGGGCATCACTATGCGTCCGTTAGGATGCTCGGGATCCATCATGTCGACAACAGGAGCCATGTTACCCACTGTGTAGTCGCCATAAAGCGATCCGTATGTTTTGCCATCGGGCGATAGTAGTTGTTTGAAGTCCACCAGCATTCTCACGGCACTCCAGGTGTGTCCGTTGTCGGTGCTGCGTTTCATCACCAGGTCAATATCTCCAGCATCGCCTGATCCGTTTTTTCTGCCTTCACAAAATGCGAGTAAGTCGCCATTGGGTGCTCTGATTATGGCGGGTATCCGGTAGGTGTGATATCCTTCTTTGTTACGTTCGAAAACGGTCACTTTTTTCAGGTACTGTTGTGTACGCTTTATATTGAAGTTGTAACTTTCGGTTGTGTTTGTGGTATTTTTCTTAACTGTTAATGTCAGTGTTTTTTCCTCATCGGGGTTTAATGTAATGAGCTTTGAGTTTTCTTCGCTTTTCAAAGTGTCATTATTGAGAGTAACAGTTACATCTCCTACAAAAGTGCAGTTAAAGCTTAAGTTTTCGACATTAATTGTTGAGCTAAGGTTGTAAGTGTACTGATGCGGGTTGAAAACGAAATTCTCAATTCCGTTAATGTTGACTGCCAATAGTCCTTCGGGCATCACACTCTGAATTTCGGAAATTGAGAGTGCGCGCTTGTAGATAGCAAAGTTTTCGATACGACCTGTAAACTTTGCTCCTTCGTCGCTTCGTTGTCCCAGGTACAAAGGCGATGCGGAACTGATATTCTGATTCGCATCAATCAGGTTGCTGGTAGGGCCGAAGCCGGTATATTGTACGCCGTTTTTGCTTCCATTCAGGTAAAGTTCTACCTTGCCGGTTGTTCTGTCAACTACTGCTGAAACATATATCAGTTTGTTGAGATACGAATCAGGAAACGGAATACGGGCAGAGGCTCTGTAGTTACCTGTGGTGTTGGTGCCGCATATCCTGAAACCAAGATTTCCTTCGCCCAGAATGGCTACCCAGCCTGCAATCCCACTGCTAGCATTTCCTTTTCCTGCAATTATTTGCGTAGTTGCCGACCCTTTTTTAGCAATCATGCTAAACATTACCGAGAAACTACCTGTGCCTGGTTCGTAATCGGCCGATGTGCCGATATTTATGAAATTGCTACCCGTGAACTCGTAAGGTTGCCCGAGTGTGTACACGTGGTCGTCCGGAATAGCCGCATTTGTTTTTAGAACAGAAAAAAGCAGCCCAATTATCAAAAAATAAAAAGTTTTCATATAATATAATTTTATGTTTCGGGAGTGTGGTGAACACTGACTTAGTATGGTTAGCTATTGTTTTATATAAAGAAAATTATTGTTGTCCGGTGAAAATCATTAGATTCTTCGCTTCGCTCTGAATGACTATGTGATTGTCATCTCGAACGAAGTGAGAGATATCATTTTAGTCATTTTTATTTTTTTTGCCGGATAACACTGAAAGAAAATAATAATTTCGAAAAAAAGTAATTGTAATTAACGATTAATTATGAGTTTAATCGTTCTATTCATTGTCTTTAAAATATATACTCCATTATCAAACTGTTTCTTTTTATCAAGCATTTGTCCGCTTAATGAATAAATGTCGTACTTATTCATTCCGGTAACAAGAATAAAACCATTGCTGGTTGTTACTGTGAAATCTTCAGTTTCAGGAGCAGTAGTGTTTGTAGTGGTTGTTTTCCATGCTGATAGTTCATGCGCTGAAAGTGCTCTGCGGTATATCGATAACGATTTTAATGTGCCGGTAAATCTGTTTCCATCGGCAGAGTTTTGTCCCAAACTGAATTTTGAAGTGGAGATTATTTTTTTATCAGTATCGAGTATGTTGCTTGTTGGTCCATAACCCCCTAGTTCGGTATCCGCATTTGTTCCATTCAGGTAGAAGTCAACTTTATTGTTTGCTCTGTCGATTATTGCTGCGCCAAATACCTCCTGGTTAAGATATGTGGCATCAGCGAATGGTATTCTGGCAGATGCTCTGTAGTTTCCTGTAGTAGTTGTGCCTGCTGTTCTCAAACCGATGTAGCCTTCTCCTAACATTATATTCCAACCACTTCCGGTGCTGGTAGTGTTACCTGATCCTGCAATGTTTTTTATAGCACTACCTGCTGAAGTTATTTTTGGAACAATACAAAAAAGAATAGTCATACTTCCGGTGTTGGGGTAAAAATCTGAAATAGCTTCGTAGTTGGTGCCACTGAACTCTATTGCTTCTGTTTCGGAAAACAAATAGTCAGCAGGAGGAGTTGTCATTTGTGTGGTACTTAATACATAATTATAGGTTTTGAAATCAGAAATGGTACCTGTGAATTTATTGCTTGCATCGCTCCGGCTACCTAATGTGAGTGGAAAGGTTGCATTGCTAATACTGAAATCACTGGTCATGAGCGTATGGGTAGCTCCAAATGTGTTTGCTGTGGGAAACATCTCGGTGCTTCTGTCGCCATTAAGATACAGGTGTACTTCGCCTGTCGAACGCTCGAAAGTTCCGGCGACCACAACTTCCTGATTCAGGTAGTTTGCAATAATAAAGGGCATTTGTACAATTGATTTTGTAATTGTGCCGTTTCTGTTTCCTCCTATTCGGAAATAAAGATTGTTGTTCTCATAAGCAAGACACCAACCCGGATTTGCACTGTGCGGCCCGTTGCCTTTGTCTATAATAAATTGCAGATTTGTTGTGGCTTTTGGTGTGAAAGCTATCCTAAACGAGAAATCGGCATTGCCCGGTTCGAAGCGTGCATCTGAAAGTGACGGGTTTATTCCGCTGGTTCCCGAAAATTCGTAGTGCTCAGTTGTCTGAAAAATAAAATCCGAAGGAGCTATTTGTGCAAACATTTGCAGTGCTCCGAAAGTAATAGCGATTAATAGTAAGTGAGTTTTCATGCTGTATTGATTTTTATTGGTTCGTATGGCCTGTAGAGTTAATACTAAGAGTTCTGATTTTCATGTTTATTATTCAGCAACAAAGATATGGTGTGATGTTTTTCCGGTCTACTCTTTTTTTTGCCATTAGTTATGTTTATTTGATTAATGTGTTGATTTAGTAGTTTTTTGTCGGTCAGTAGTTGTTTTTTATATATATTTGTCTCTATTACTTAGTGTAATCTCTGTTTTTCGCGGATAGGATGGTTGACAGACTATCAGAATACAGACCTGAGACTCATTTAAAAAAAAGCAATATGTACATGAAGCCTTTGTTAATCAAGGAAAATTCGGCCACAAACAGTAGTTTTATGCTTAAAAGGAAAGAATTTCAGTTTTTCCCCGTGAATTTTCATTATCACGACGAGCTGGAGCTTGTGCTGAAGGTATCGAGCTCGGGCGAAATGGTGGTGGGTAATTATGTGGGTCGTTTTCACGACGGTGATTTGTTTTTGCTTGGCCAGGGATTACCTCATTACTGGAAAAATGATGAGCGCTTTTATTCCGATACCTCAGAGCAAGCAGCCATATCCATTGTGGCTCATTTCGACAGGCATTTTGCAGGTAAAGGCTTTTTAGATGTCCCTGAAATGCATGCCATACATTCATTGTTCGAAAGGGCAAACAGGGGCATTTATTTCGGAAAACAGATTACGCAAAAACTGTCTTCTTTACTCGAAAATTTACTACAAGCCGAAGGTTTCGACCGCTTTATGGGTTTTGTACAGCTATTGCAGCTGCTGGCTGTAAGCGATGATTATACGCTTTTGTCTACCGTAGGTTTCTCTGACCAGGAAGTTGCTATGAAGCAGTCGGAACCGCTGCGTAAAGTGTATGAGTATGTAATGACGAATTTTAAAACCGATATTTCGCAAACCCTTGCTGCCGAAAAAGTAGGTATGAATGTGTCTGCTTTCTCACGGTTTTTTCACAAAAGTACCAAGAAAACCTTTACTCAGTTTGTAAACGAAGTGAGGTTAGGGTATGCCTGTCGGTTGCTGATGGAGGGTGAATATAACATCACGCAAATTGCTTACGAGTGCGGATACCGGAATATCTCAAATTTCAATAGTCAGTTTAAAACTCTTTTCAAACAAACACCTTCCGAATATAAAAATTCGCTGACAGGCATTTAGCTCAAAAAATCAACCTGCCTCCTCACAAAAATATAGCAGGGTGAGAAAACTAATTCAAACTATTTTGTCTGTCAATAGTGAGTGTTTTTTACAACCGCAACATGTTCAGGATTGCAAATTCTTATAATCCAGAAGGATGGGGTTGAGATAAATCTCACCCGACAAGCGCGACCCTATGTTCGTTAAATTAGTATGTCCTGCAAGACAGATAACAGGGCTATACCCCTAAAACAAAATTTTGGATCTGTTTTTATTCTAAGATATATGGGTTAATCGTTTGAATTCCAGAAGTTAGTGCCAGTGCTGTGATATCCCGCTACCCTGTATATTCCATTTGCATGCAATTAAATATTCTTGGAACCAACTATTGTATCATATTTACTATATCCGATTATGATATAAAACAGATATAAAACAGATATAAAACAGATATAAAACACATATAAAACGCTCCTATATATGCGTATTATATCTTATTTATTATCTATTTAATTATGATTATAATGTTTTAGAAATAACTTTGTATATACAACCTGATCCCTGTAAACACAAAAAAAAGAGCCCCGAAAGGCTCTTTTTCTACTATGTTCAATATTTACCCGAGGTTTGATCTCCATGGGTCAGGGGCAATGCTGTTTTGACTGTATTCCGGCCACTCGGGTTCGCCAAAGGGGTCGGGGTCGGAGGCCATTTCGAGTGAGATGGCTGTGTCGAGTTTTACCACCATTATTTCGGGTGCTTCGTACTTTTTACGTTCGGTACTGATATCGTTATATGGTTTCTTCATTTCTGTGATTTTTAAGTAACCGATAATTATTATTATTGATGTGTTTTTTAGCACATAGTCCACAGTAGTTTTGAGAGTAAGAGAAAAGACTAAGAGCGCATAGGATTATCCCGAAAAACGGGATAATTTCAGAGCTGTAAAAGTATCGTCAGATACTTTTGCTATGTGAGCTAAGTCTTTTTTCTCCATAATTTCTATGTGTTCTATTGTGTTAGAAATATATCACTAAATATTTCAATGTTTTTATTTTTACTGAATAATGATTTTCTGAACGTAATTGCTGACTTTTACAAAATAGACGCCACTGCTGAGCTTGTGATCAATAATGGTGTTGTTGCCTTCGGCTGTCTGCTCAATGATTTTCTGTCCATTGCTGCTGTAAACCCTGATAAGTTCACCATTTGCCATAGCGGGCGACTGTATCTGAATTTTGCCCGAATAAACTGTAATATTGAAATCGGTAAAGTCACTATTGTCAAGGCCTGTAGTCATGCCCGGCGCACGGAACTCAATGCTGAAGCGGTTGTTGGTGGCTGTGCCATCGGATATAAAGTTGTAGCTTATTCCTGCTGTAAGTTCGGTTTTTGCTCCGGTAAGTTTATCTACCAGCACCACCTGTGCGTCGATATTATCCAGCTGTGTAGCTTCAATGGAGAATGAGCCAGCTTGACCCGGACGGAGTCCGAGAGGAATGGTTTCTCCTTCGGCAAGTTGATTTACCGAGTTAATGACCAGTTCCTGGCTTTCAGCTATTGAATATATTTCAGGGATTGCAGCGTTGTTGTTCGACATTTTCTCGGTATCATATTCATCGTATGCAGCACTGGCGTACGATTTGCCAACAATAAGCGTTTCGTCGGTGTTTGTACCATTGGAAACTAACAGGCGAAGGCGTTGTGTTTTTGTCATGGCTTTTGCTTTTAGCGGGAATGTTGATCCCGTGGCATGTGAACGGTAGGCGTTTTTGAAAGTAATAGAGCCATTACTTCCATCGGCCTTCACTTTTACCCAAAAAGCCTGCATAGGTGGTATCATTCCATTGGCACCCAGAGGTACACTTTCCTCGTTTGCGTAGGTATGGAATACCATTGCTCCTCCCGAGTATGTTCTGTACCAGATAGCATTGCGCATATTCGATTGCGGATTTTGAGTGTCCGTGTAAGCAGCATCCCAGTTCAAATACGAAGGGTACGGATTACCTACTAAGTTAAAGCCGCGTTTGGCTGCATCGATTCCGGTACGGGTTGGAGTAAGGGTGATATCACCGTTATTCAGTGTACCGCCGGTAAAGGTGAAGGTGCCGGTACTCTTCAGTTGTGTTACATAGCCGGTGCCTACCATCAGATCTTGATCGTTAGCAGTAAACTGTACAAAAGCTGGAGTTGCAAGTGTTTCGTCGTAATAACCCATGTTGTTAGTACCAGCAGGATCAAACACGCTACTTTTAGCTGATGAAACAGGACTTGATACATACCACCACTGACGAGCTGAATTATCAGCATTTCCTGTGAGGTATTGCTGAACATTATATACTGCTCCTGTACCCGAAGTTATTGTTGCAGGTGAAAGGATGGTAGCGGTTCCGGTAGCATCCGATTGTAAGGTAAGTGTTCCGTTGTTTATCAGTGTTCCTCCGATTGTAAGGCCTTTTCCGGGAGCGACAGAAAGTGATTTACCTGAGTTGATTGTGATACTGTTGTAGCTTGCATCCACATCTAATACTGCTTCGCCAGCACCATTGATAATTACATCGTTATAGGTATTCGGCAGTGCATTGTCCACCCAGTTAGCGGCAGCACTCCAGTTGCCTGTACCGCTAAATTCCGGTACCTTCGGAGTAGTCTTCTGATAGTCAAATACCCATGCGGAAGCTGAACCGGCATCGCCTGCCCAGTTTACTATTGTACTTCCGGCTTCCTGTGCGTGAATGGCGTTTGCGCTGGCAGGTTTAATATTGAATGAGTATCCATCCGTCAGCAGATTAAGAGCAAAGGTGGCGCTGGTGGATGAAATAGCTCCGTCTGTAGCCATATAGTAGCCATTTGCCTTATTTATAATGATAATTTCGCTGCCGGAAATCTCAAAACGGAATAACTGGGCATCAGTAACCGGAGTACCCGCGTTTTCAAACGTAAACTTATTGGTTAAAACTCTGCCGTTCGAAGAGATTACTTTATTGGCTACATAAGTAGCAGTACCGGTACTCCGAATGCTATACCACTTGTATTTGTTTTCGTCGGCTGAAGTAAATGCGTTTTTATCAGTGTTGACCGGGTTGTTGGTCAATGCATTATTCAGAGTTACGAATGAAGGATAATAATCACTTGCAGTCAATGTTGTATTGATGTATACAGTAGTTGCTGCATCTTTCGCAGATACCAGATTGGTACGTTTGGCCGTTGTGAGTTGACCAAATTCGTCACTCTCAATCGTAGAATTGATAATAGCATTGGTTTTGGTAAGCGTTGTTCCCAGTAAATCCCTTCCATTATCCACTTTCCACAAGCTGGCCATATCATCGCCGGTGTAATTCATAACAGCATAATTCGGACCGTTATTTGATTGGTGGAGTACTGCTGATAAAGCTCCGCCGGTTCCTTCGTACAGTGCAAAACGAACACCTGTTACACCGCTATACGTTTTTTCTTCAATTACCCATTTTTCATAAAGAGTTGTACCTAATGTCAAATTTGCCTGAACGTAGTAATCGGTACCGCTTACATTACACACTATGGCGTGTCCGTTGTACGAAGTAGTGCTTTTTGCTAATTTCCAGATGATTGCATTTCCTGTACCCACCTTAACACTATTAGGCACACTCCCGGATACAGTAAATTTCAACGCCAGGTCCAGTCGTGCATCGGTTGCTTTGTTAATAATTAATGCCGGCGTTTCTATTTTTACCAGATTTTTGGCATTATAGTATTTGACAATTTCCGAGTTAAGTACATTTGCAGCATCTGCATTATTTGTATCATCTCCATCGTTTTTATTAGCGGTAGCTACATCAATAGCACTTTGCAATAATATACGGGTTTTAGCTGAGTATTGACCAACATCATTTCCGGCGGTAGTATTATTCATATAGCCGTTTGCATTGGCTATGGCTATGTCTATATTATCTTTTGGTAAAACAAAATACCATGCACTACGACTATTTACTCCCTGATCAGAGTATCTATCCAGATAATTTCCTCTTGCATCAGTATGCCATGCTACAACTGGGTTTTGACTCCATGATTTCATGTTATATTGATATGCATTTACATACCGGGTTAAGGTGTTTGTGATAGTTGTTGCTTGTAAATCTACTATTGTAGGACTCACCGAAGTTTTTAAGTATCCATAAGTCTTATTTTTAATTATGTAGTTTGAGCCGGAGGCAGTCAAACGCCACAAGCCGACATCGTACACATTTGTAATACTTCCTACAGCATCGTGTTTTGCATTTTGGTCGTCCGTGGTTTGAGAATAAATAACATTCCCCTGACTCGAAGTCCCTGTTGTAGGTTTTGCCCCTGTTGTGCCGTTATATGCACTTTCAATGAAATAATAAATTGGATTAGCTTCGCTCGATGGTATTGGAACAACTGCTACTCCATTCTGCTGCGCGGTGAGTTGCATTGTAATTCCGATTAACATCGAAGCTACCAAAAATAGGATTTTTTTCATAAACCAAAATATATAAATTAAAGTATTGAGAGATTGTAAGATTATTTCGCCACAAATATATGAAATATTTTCCTAAAACAAATCACTACTGACCGACAAAACTTGAATTTTGTCGGTTTTTATTTTTATTTATTTGTATATCAATTATTAGCGGTTTTTATTTTTGTTTTACTGAAAA
>SAAO01000018.1 GCA_009929375.1 Bacteroidia bacterium | reverse complement strand
GCGACATAAAGTTACTGAAATTCAGCGACTTTACCAAAATTCTATGCTGCTATTTTTATATAAATCAGCAAGTTATTATACTTGCGAAAGTTGAGTTAAGTTTAATATATGACTGATGCAAAGATAATGTGTCCGGGCTTTCCCGAATGGTAATTTTGTTCCGTATTTGGAAAATGTTGTGCAATATTAGCCCCCCAAAGGTTTTGAGATCGATTTTTTACATGCTTTTATAAAAAAAAAGAAACCGCCACGGTTTTGTCCGGGGCGGTTTCTTTGGTATTGTATGTGGTTTTTACAATTAATCTTCTTTCACTTGTGGAGTGATAAGTTTGTATCCTTTACCGTGAATGTTTATAATTGCTACGTTCTGGTCTTCTTTGAGGAGTTTACGCAGTTTGGTGATGTAAACGTCCATGCTGCGTGCATTGAAGTAGTTATCGTCAACCCAGATAGTTTTCAGGGCAAAGTTACGTTCAAGAATATTGTTGGCATTTGCAGCAAGCAGATTCAGCAATTCCGATTCTTTGGTTGTCAGTTTTTTTGAATCTCCCTGATATGTAAGAAGCTGTTTCTGAGCGTCGAATGTAAATGCACCGATATTGTAAACCACTACATCTTTTGCTTTTTTGCCTTTTACACGACGCAAAATTGATTCGATGCGGTAGAGTAATTCTTCCATGCTGAAAGGTTTCGAAAGATAGTCGTCAGCTCCGAGTTTGAAACCCTGAAGGATATCTTCTTTCATCGATTTGGCTGTAAGGAAGATGATTGGCACCTCCGAGTTCATTGAACGTACGTCAGAAGCCAGGGCGAATCCATCTTTTTTAGGCATCATTACGTCGAATACACACAGGTCATATTTGTTGCGGCTAAATGCTTTAAAGCCGGCTTCACCGTCAGGTTGAAGGTCTGCATCGTAACCCTTTGTTTGCAGATATTCTCTGAGAAGCATACCAAGATTCTCATCATCTTCGCATAGCAGGATTTTTACTTTTTCGTCTGTCATAATTCGTAATTTTTTAGTGTTGGTATTGTGATAGTGAATTTTGTTCCGATATTAATTTCGCTTTCTACTTTAATAGTGCCACGGTGTTCGGTTATGATTTTTTTTACATAAGCCAATCCGAGGCCAAAACCTTTAACATTGTGGAGATTTCCGGTGGAAACCCTGTAGAACTTTTCAAATATTCGTTTCAGATCTTCTTTGTGAATACCTATGCCGTTATCTTCGATGCTGATCAGGAGATTGTCTTTCTCGTTCCATGTTTCGATGGTCAGCAACAAAGGCTTGTCACAGTATTTCAAAGCATTGTCCATTAAGTTAAAAACCACGTTTGTGAAATGAACCTCGTCGATAAGTGCAATATCGTGTTCGGCTTTCAGATTGGTGGTAATTTGTCCTCCTTTGCTCGTTACTTTCAATGAGAAATTTTTAGCAATTTCCTGAATAAGGTTATTGATTTTAATTTCGTTCAGTTTAAGCATCGATTTGTCTTTTTCGAAAATTGCCATTTGCAATACTTTTTCAACCATAAAGCTCAGGCGTTTCGTCTCGTCGCGAATCACATTCGAAATGTGTGTAAGCGTTTGTGGCGTTTTACCCACGCTCGGATCCTGAAGCATTTGCGAAGCCAGTGAGATACTTGAAATTGGAGTTTTGAATTCATGGGTCATGTTGTTGACAAAATCATTTTTCATAGTGTTCAGTTGTTTCTGACGGAATATGATAATGATAGCCACGATAAAAATCACCAATACAAGTATTACCAGCAACATCGACGGCAGCAACAGATTCATCGAGTTGATTATGTAGTTTTGCTTGGTCGGAAAAGTGACCTGCAAATATGCGCTTCTGTGCGAATCCTCCGATGGGAAAAGCTTCTGCGTATATACATTTCTCGATTTAGTAAGATGGTCGTGGTGAAAATCCTTGTTGCACTTATAAATCATTTTACCCTGTTTGTCGACAATCGAGTAAAAAAATGGCAGATCCACACCATTGTTAGCCAGTACTTTTTCGAGAATCAGATCGAGTTCCTCGAAATTTACTCTTTCCGAAATCTCCTTGTTGTCCGATTCTTTAAGCCAGCGAAACACAGCCTGATCGAGTATCGTTTTCGAACGGGAAAAATTCTGTTTGAATCTTTCCTGCAGGTATCGCGATGTCTCCTCGATAGTGGCTTTTCCGTGTCGTGTCGAAAGCCTTATGCTCGGTCTGTTCAGATTTTCGTCAGTGAGTTTGAGTTTGTCGGTTACGCTGTCGATTTTGCTGAATTTATCGTTGGTCGGATCAAGGGTGAGAATTTTGTTCTTATTTCCCCTGTAATCAATACCTTCGAGAGTTTGTCCGAGATATTCGAGTGCTTCGTTTTCTTCAACGAGAATTACTGTTTGAAAAAGACTACGTTTAACGCTCTCGTTAAACTGATTTTCGATCATCTCAGCGTTAATGTGAACATAACGTACCTGCAGAATGGTTAGTCCTACAAAGGTTATTACCATTGAGATAATCAATATTAGTATGGTCGAACGTTTCATTATTTCGCAAAGTTACATTAAAATTAAATGTTAAACTACTATTTAATATAAATTAACTCAATAAAAATGCTTAATTTTTGTAGTTCTTCTGAAATTTTGTATTTGAATTGTTTGTTATTTAACTTAAAACGTTCAGAACTGTAATTTAGTTTACAACCTTGATGCTTTTTTTTGTGAAATGCTGCAAATAAATTACTTTTGTGTATACTTATTAAGCTATTGAAAAGTTGATTTCAACATTTATTTTTATAATTCAACATTTTAAGACAATTATTATATCAGATTTTAAGCAATTCTTATTGTTGCATAACTTATATAGGTCTGCAATATGCAACAAAGAATGTGCCTTTTTATGAAATATAATTTTAATAGATAAAATGGCAGAATTTAATATCAGAATTTCCCTGAAGTTTGGGACAAAAAACACGCTACATTTTTAAATGAATAATACCAGATACACTCAAAAAAGCTGGAATGCTTTGTTTGCAAGTAATTTTTTCGGGGTTTTCAACGATAATCTGCTTAAAAATGCCATTATTTTTATTTCTGTAGGATGGGCTTTACCTTCGTGGCTCAATCAGTCGCAGCTGATTTCGCTCGTGTCGGCTGCTTTGGTACTTCCTTATCTTTTTCTGTCGCCTTTGGGAGGGCATTTGGCTGTGCGATATTCCAAGCTAAGGGTTTTTCGTTTTTTCAAATTACTCGAATTTCCAATAATGTTTGTGGCTGCACTGGCCTTTTGGTTCGAGTGGGTGATTCCGGCAATTCTGGCAGTATTTTTAATGGGGATACAAAGTTGTCTGTACTCCCCTTCGAAATATAGTCTGATAAGAGATATCGGAGGTGAGGAAGGTGTTTCGTATGGAAGTGGTGTGTTTGAAATGATGGCTTTTCTGGGCATACTTATCGGAACTGTAACGGCATCGGTAATTTCCGATTTTTATAAACCCTGGATTGTTGTGGCTGCATTTTTTCTGGTAGCTTTTGCGGGTTATTTTGCCACAGTGAAAATCAAAGCAAATGAATTGCCAACAGAACCTTCAGAAGCCGGACTTCGTCCTTTTAGGTTTTTATTGTTGTCGTACCGCAGAGCAAAAGCATTCCCGGCAGTCAACATCGCGGTTTTTGGTTCGTCGGCATTCTGGCTTATCGGTGGAATGTTGCAAATGAATCTGGTGATTCACAGCAAAAATGTGTACGGTTTTTCGAATACGAGCACGGGACTTATCATGGCACTTGCTGCCACAGGAATTGCTGCAGGAACGTTGCTTGCCGGAAAGTTATCAGGAAATCAGCCCCGAAAAGCATTTGTATTGCCGGGTTTGACGGGGATTCTGGTGTTTATGATATTGTTGAGTGTGTTCCGGTTGCCGGACTGGCTTTACGGGTTTTCGGTTTTTGCGCTTGCAATGTCGGGTGGATTTTTTCAGATTCCATTGTTGGCCACACTTCAGCATGCTGATACAGGACGTAAACTGGGCGACGTAATTGCTTATCTGAATCTGGTGACTTTTATTTTTGTGCTTTTAGGTACGGCAATATTCTCGGTCAGCACGATGCTGAGTAATGAAAATAGTTTTGTGGTTTTCGGAGTGATATCAGGCATATGTGTTTTGGTAATGCTTGTGTTTATACGTAAAGCGCCTGAATTCGTAAAGGAATCCGGCGCTTTGTGGTCAAAACTTTTGCGAAAAAAATAGTTATTATATAAGTTATTGGATTTCTTTAGAATTTACAATTAAACGCAAGGTGCGCAAAGATTAAATATGCCAGTTATTATATCAACAAATATCCGCCGCTCGGCTTTGCCGCTTGGCTTGCCAAGAAAGTACGCGAAGTGAAAAACTTAAAAGTTTTTCTTTGCGTCTTAAAAACTTTGCGTTCTTCGCGTTAAAAAATATTTTTCAAGAAGTGACTAACTTATATAAAATCAAATAATTATCAGAAATTATAGAAATTTTCGTACCCGATTCCGACATCGAAACGACCGTTGGATATTGCCACAGGTTGGTTGTTGAAAAACGTACGAAATCTGAATTCACCCGAAAGTATGGTTTTTTGAGCGACTTCATCTACTTTAAGCAGTTGTGCGCGTTTAAAATAAATTTGTCCGTCGATAATATTCAGCAACCTCAAAGTGTCTTTTACACTCATTTCAACTTTACAGTTGCCGTTTTTTAGGTTAATGACAGTGTCGTTAAGCATGGTTAGCTCAGTGTATTCGGTGGGCGAAAGTCCTTTTACCGAGAGTAATAAGATCGTTTCTGAATTTTTGTAAACTCCCTTTAGAAAGAACCGCAAAGTGTCAGAGTTTACATAAATTTTAGCCGGTTCATCTTCGCCGGATACAAATGGCACTCTGTCGATATAGGCTCCAAAGGTGTTATATCCCCATTCAGAGTATTCGGGAAGGCCTGGATTTGTACGATCTTCGATAAAAACCGATCTAGATAATTCAAAATCGCTCACTGAGCACGATGCGATTAATATGCTTTGCAGAATAATGGCTGCGTATATGGCTGTTTTATAAATTGTGTGTTTCATACGATTGTAAATTTGTAGGTAATGATGGTTTGAATGATTTGAACCTGTTACTTTGAGGCTCTTAACTGTGAAAGTGGAATTCTTAGCGAAAAGCGAAAGCCGCTGAAACCATCCAAATCGAGTAAAGAGCTGTTTCTGTTAGTCAGGAATAATGAGGGTAAAAGAAATTCGAAATTATAATTTATTTTTCCGGCTGCTCCAAGGCTAAATCCAACAGAAGAGTTTAATGTGGCAAAAAATCCCTGAGGTTCAAAGCCATATTGTTGCATTATGGCATCAGAATAAACTTTCATCGACTCGGAGAAAAATTTAATTTCATTGAACGATGAAATTTTGAATCCCAATTCGGAGCCAATACGCACATAAGGAGCCAGTTTACGAAATCTAAAAGGTGTTAACTGAAATTCTAGTGGAATACCGAGGTATGCAGTTTCTTCGGAAATTGAGTGAATACGTGCATATTCTGAACTCATTGGGTCGGACTTGTATCGAATAAAAAAATAACCTCCGCTTTCCGAATCGTATTTGCTGATTTCGCTCTGCAGGTGTGTAAACCGAATCCCTGAGCTTACCGAAAGTTTATCCTGTATAAGTTGATATTCAGGTCGAATGCTGATTTGCGAAAAAATCAAATCAGTTGACACGCGATTCGAACTATAATAATACGAATCGAAATAACTGGCACCTACATCCTGCCTGATAGGCCAGTTTTCACGAAGGCTTCCGTTTGTCTGATTCGAATTAAGATCGATGTTAAATGACCATTCCCCGGCATTCTGAGCGAATGTGTTCGCCGTTGTAAACAATAATAATAGCAGGAAGTGTTTGTGAAATCTCATAGAAAAATAGTATTTAAGGGTTAATAATAATTCCGAAAAATCAGAAAAGTGATTAAAATCAGGATGCTGATTTAGTATGATTTGTTGCAAAGAGTGTGAAAATATTTTACAAAGATAATATGAGAAAGTCGAAAATGTTCATATTTGCAGCGTTATTGCTATTTATTGGAACAACAGTTACTTTCTGTCATACTGATTGTAGGTAATTTTGGCCTGTTGATTCGTGTTGCCCTCAGATTTCCGGAGCTCACGGTAAAATTTCAAAGTTATTATTATGAAAATCACAAATGCTTTTTTCTTCCGCACTGTCATTGCTGTTGTTTTGCTTGTTGCAATACAAAATGTACGTTCACAAACCAATAAATACAAGGATGCCGGATTTGCGCTACTTGACCAACTGAATACAAAATTTTACAATGCTTCCACGGGTTTGTATGTGGAGGAAATTACAACAGCCAATAATCTAAAATCAGGTCCGGCATTTCTGTGGCCGGCCGGGCATATGATCCGTGCATTGCTTTGGGGTGCTATGATCGATTCGAAATACGATGCCCGTTTGTATGCTTATACTAATAAAATGAATTGGTACACAAATGGTCAGGGTTATGGCTGTATTCAGAATGGTGAACGTTTTTTCGACGATAACGGACTTATTGGCGATGTAATAATGGACGTGTATTTGCATAAATTCCGATCAGCGCTGGTGTTGAACAAAGGACTTTTTGCACTGAATTATTGTCTGAAATACCGCGATGCACAATGGGGAATTCCACAAACCGAAAGTGGATTGAATAAAGGCATTTTTTATATGGGGCCTGTCGATCCGTTAGCAAATGCTTATGCCAAGTATTTCACAATTACGGGCGATTCGGCTCATTTGGATATTGCTAAAACATATTATGATAAATTCAACGATTATACTCTTAAATTAAAAGATCCGGTAACCTTGCTTTTTTTGAGCGGCTCTACTTATGCAAATGGAATTTGGACAAAGCCGAACGAAGGTCCCAGAGCCTGTAATACCGCTGCGGTTGTATTGCTCGGCATACGGCTTTACAAAATTACCGGCGACGAAAGATATCTGAACGAAACCCGCGCAATGGCCGATGCTATTCTGAAACGTTATTATGCTTATAATGGTGGATTTGGCGAGATTTCGTACTGGGGAGGAAATTATTCGGTAGAAATGCTTTGCGAAATGTATGAAATTGATCGTGACCTGAAATGGTATTATGCCGCGAAAAATATTTGCGATTTTTTGATTGATAAATCCAGAGACAAAGCCGGATATTACCCCGATGGCGCTTCGGGCAGTGGAAACTGGAATGTGGTGCGCACAAACGATGCTCCGAACGAAAAAGTGGGAATGATGTCGCAGGCTTGTGCTGCAAATGCGCTTCTAAGGTTTGCTTACGTGGATTTGAATATGCCATTGTCGAAAGGAATGTACCGGATTACAAATCAGGCTAATGGAAAAGTGGTTTCGCAACAGAGTTCCGAAAATGCCAGCGGAGGAAGGTATGTGGCTTTAAGCGCTGATGAAAAACTTAAATCGCAAAAATGGATGCTGGCGGTTGATCATTCGGGAAAATATACGCTTACTTCTGTTGAAAACAGTGCAAGTGTTTCTGTAGAAAGCTGTGAATATAACAATGCCGCACGCATTGAAACCAACACGCTTGCCGGAGGCGATTGTGTGAAATTCAGTATTGAAAAGGCTGACGATGGATTTTATAAAATCCTGCATAAAAGCGGAAAAGCGCTTGCCGTTGATGCTGCTGCAAATGACGCACTTGTGTTGGCTGAGCCAACTGAAACTGAATTGCAAAAATGGAAAGTGGAACGCTTGGAGCCCAAAGCCGACTGGCTCTCGCCAACTGCGGATACTACAGTGTTTACCTCGAAAAATACTATGCTGAAAATGAATGCATTCAGTGATGCGGATGATTTGCAAAAGGTTGAATACTATGTGAATGGTGTTCTGACAGGCATTTCAACAGTGGCTCCGTTTCAGTATATCTGGAGTCAGAAAACAACGGGTATTTACGAACTTTTTGCCCGGGCATACGATAAATCAGGAAATACCGGATATTCAACAACCATTAAAGTGAAAGTTTTGGCAGTGGAGGAGGGTATTTACAGCATAGCGAATGTAGGAAACAAAAGAAATCTAAGTATTATTTCGGATAACGCAGAAACTGATGGTGCATTGGCTGTGACTTCGAATTATGAAAGTCGTACTGATCAACATTGGTTGCTGCAAGCCGATGTACAGGGTTTTTATTCGTTTGCA
Organism: Bacteroidia bacterium; assembly: GCA_009929375.1. Classification (GTDB taxonomy): domain Bacteria; phylum Bacteroidota; class Bacteroidia; order Bacteroidales; family Paludibacteraceae; genus Paludibacter. The sequence goes on along the minus strand of SAAO01000018.1, from coordinate 72,854 downwards.
CCGTTGAGCAGTGAGTTTAAAATTGCTCCTGCTGATTGCAAGCGGGATAATAGCACGCAAATAAAGCAATATTCAGTCGATCCGGTTGAATGCCGTCAGTTTTCTATGATTGATGTAGGTTTGGGACAATTTCAGATTATTACCAAAAGCAGCAATAAAGCACTTATGGCAGCTCCGAATAATGCAAATGATATTCCTGTGTATTTGTGGGACAAGAGCATAAATAATTATCAGAAATGGAAGTTTACAGCTTTTACAACGAATAATGAGGTAATTCAGAGCGATGATCTGATAAAAGTATATCCAAATCCGGTGAAATCGGTTCTGAATATTGATTCAAAATATCATGATACAACAAAGGAAATCTTTACTGCCACAGGTCGGACTTTGTTGAAAACGAATGATAATCAGATTGATATGTCAGCTTTTTCTCCGGGTATGTATGTTTTGTTGGTTCGTAGTGGTGCTGTTGTAAACAGAGTTAAGTTTATAAAGGATTAGCCGAAAAGTTCCTTTCGTAAGTTTATGAAGCTGATGTAGTATATGTGAATCATATATTGTATCAGCTTTTCTTTTAAAAACAATTATTCACAGCCCCAAAAAACTTTAAATTGAATTTTTTAGTGAACGATTTTGAATGATTTGCATTCTAACAGTAAGATTTTGAATTGCGAACAGGCCTGTACTTGTGCTTTTGAATAATTATGTGTATTTTTGGGCGCTTTAAATTGAAGTTCAGGATATAACTATTTTAATGATTAACAATATATTAAGGTCTGGTTTCGTGTGGAGCATACTGATTGTGTTTTCAATCAATATGCTTTTTGCTTCTACCGACAAACTTGTGACTGAAATTCTGTTATATCAATCCGATTCTGTTTTCCGCCACACCTATCTTTACGATCAGCAAAAAAGAGTTTTACTCGATACCCGTTCGTTCCGCAATGGTTCTGAATGGACTAATACCGAACAAACCGAATGGATTTACTTCGAGAATAAACCTGAAATTCAGATTGACCGGAAATGGAAAGGAAATGAGTGGGTTGATAATTATATAATTAAACAGAAACGTGAGGGTAATGTCCTTGTGGAGGAGCATTTTTCGGGTGCAGCTACAGCCGAAAACCTGATTAAAACCACTACAAAACTTTTTGAAAATAATTTGCTGAAAAGCCTGACCCGCCGACAAATTGTAAACGGGAACCCTGTATTGGTCGATTCGGTTATGTACGATTATGTTTCAGCAAAACTGTTGACCGAAACGCACTATAACTACAAACCAGGTGGAGCACTTTCTGCGTATATGTTTGATTACAAATACAACGAAGTAGGAAATCCCGTGTCAATGCAGGAAAAGGTATATGTGAATGATACGCTTTGGAAAACAATAAGTGAATCAGAATGGTTTTACAAGCCGGGTACTACTTTGGTGTCGTCCGAACGATTCCGTAAATGTGATACGGTAAGTGGCGTGTGGGAAAATTCATGCATGCAAAGATATCGTTACGATGCAAACGGGAATCTTAACGAGGAGATTTATTTTTACTGGAATTCAATGGTTTGGGAAAATGATTTGCGCTATGTGTATAAATACGATGAGCAGGATCAGCTTTTTGCAAAGCATTTATCGGTTCCGGTTTATAAGGAATGGCGAAATACAATCAATATCAGGTATCTGAGTACCGCTAATCCGAATGTGCAGGAAATTGAATCGGTTTACGGATTTTGGGGTGGGAACGAAGGCGATCCTGTAATTTCCCGAATTCCCTATCACTTCAATGGCGAGATGCGTATTGCTTACGGGCAAAAAATGCAGATTACGACTTCGGAAGTGAACGACCTGAAAGTTGTAAATAAAGCAAATCAACCTGTTTTAAATGTTTTTCCGAATCCTTCGTCGGGCGTTTTTTATTATAATCCCGCTGAAATTGAGCCTGATAGCTGGACTGTGTTTGATATGAATGGTCGTTTGCTGAAAACGCAGCATGGTGGCTCAGCATCGGGTGTAATCGATTTATCTGATCAGCCCAACGGGGTTTATCTTCTCAGAGCGAAGGCCGGAGATAATCTCCTGAATATAAAACTTATTAAATACGAATAAAATAAAGATCATTTTTTAATTGAAGACTTGAATGAAAACAAAATTATTATTACTTATGACAGCAATTACTGTGGCAGGAGCAGCACTGGCGGCTAATCCACTGCTCTCGCCTTACAAAACAATTCATCAAACCATACCTTTCGATCAAATTAAAACGGAGCATTATGTGCCTGCTTTCGAGGAAGCCATGAAGCAGCACATGAACGAAATAAACGAGATTGTAAACAATCCGAAAGCACCTACTTTCGAAAACACAATTGTGGCGCTCGACAAAGCCGGAAGTTTGCTGAATAAAGTGAGTTCACCTTTTTTCAATCTGCTTGGCTCTGAAACAAACGACGAATTGCAGACTATTGCGCAAAAAATGTCACCACTGTTAACTGAACACTCCAACAGTATTCGCCTGAACGAGAAACTTTTCGAAAGAGTGAAAGTGGTTTACGAAGGACGCGATAAACTGAAACTGACTCCGGAACAGAGCACTTTGCTGAAAAAAACGTACGATGGTTTTGCCGACAATGGAGCTAACCTTTCGGAAAAGGATAAAGTGAAATATCGCAAACTTTCGAAAGAGCTGAGCATGCTTACGCTGAATTTCGGACAGAATGTGCTGAAAGAAACCAACAACTGGAATCTGCATATCACAGATAAAAATCTGTTGGCCGGGTTGCCAGCTGATGTGCTCGAAATGTTGGCGCTGAATGCTAAAAAAGCCGGAAAAGAAGGTTGGATGCTCGACCTCAAAGCCACTACTTATGTGCCTGTAATGAAATATGCCGACAACCGCGATTTGCGTCGCGAACTGTATATGGCTTATTCTACCCGCAATATGCAGGGTGGTGAGTTCGATAATCTTGAAAATATCCGTAGTATTGCCAACACACGTCTTGAAATAGCCAAACTGCTTGGAAAAAACAGCTATGCCGATCAGGCTTTGGTGCAGCGCATGGCCGAAAACAAGGAAAATGTGTACGACCTGCTGAATAAATTGCTCGTGGCTTACAAGCCTGCAGCTCAGAAAGAATACGACGAAGTTCAGGCTTATGCCAATAAAAACGGTGCATATTTCAAAGTGCAATCGTGGGATTGGTCGTATTATTCCGAAAAACTGAAAGCAGAGAAATTCGATCTTACCGACGAAATGCTCAAACCATATTTTGAACTCGAAAATGTAAAAAAAGGAGTTTTCGGACTTGCTACGAAATTGTTCGGCGTTCGTTTTGTAAAAAATACAAACATTAAAGTATATCACCCCGAAGTAGATGCCTACGAGGTTTTCGACGAAAAAGGCAAATTTCTTTCGGTACTTTATACCGATTTTCACCCGCGTGAAGGCAAACGCGCAGGTGCATGGATGAATGAATTCAAAGGACAATGGATAGAAGGTAAAACTGACAGCCGTCCGCACATTACCATTGTGATGAACTTTACCCGTCCGACCGAAACCAAACCAGCCTTGCTCACTTACGACGAGTTGACTACTTTCCTCCATGAGTTCGGACATGCACTTCACGGAATGCTGACTAAATGTAACTACGAATCGCTTTCGGGTACAAATGTATATCGCGATTTCGTGGAATTGCCTTCACAAATAATGGAAAACTGGGCTTCGGAAAAAGCATTCCTCGACGGCTTTGCAGTACATTATCAGACAGGCGAAAAAATTCCTGCTGAGTTGATTCAGAAAATCAAGGATTCGGAGAATTTCAATACAGCGAACTTTACACTTCGTCAGTTAAGCTTCGGATTCCTCGATATGGCATGGCATTCGATTGAAAAACCATACAAAGGCGATGTGATTAAAATGGAAAAAGATGCAATGGCTCCCACTCAGATTTTACCAGTGGTGTCGGATGCTGCCATGAGTCCGACTTTCAGTCACATTTTCTCAGGTGGTTATGCAGCAGGATATTACAGTTATAAATGGGCTGAAGTGCTTGACGCTGATGCTTATTCGGTATTTGTAAAGAATGGTATTTTCGATAAAAAAACAGCCACTTCCTTCCGTCAGAATATCCTTGTTCCGGGCGGTACTGAACACCCAATGGTGCTTTACAAACGCTTCCGCGGGCAGGAACCTACAATTGATGCTTTATTGAAACGACACGGAATTCAATAATTATCGGAAATATATAAACTTATCGGAAACGATTGCAATGACTCTGCAATCGTTTCTGTTATTTTATAATAGTGATATTCACAGAATTTTATATTTTTGTTAGCTGAATAAGCTAGTGTTTAAACAATTATATTAAATGCGGCATTATTTTATCGGAATCAATCAAAAATACAATCACTGTTTTATAAAATTGTAAAATCAACATTACCATCTATCCTCTTTGAGGAGTATGTGGTTAAATTATTTCCATATGAAAAAACTACAAATCCTTATGCTTTTAACCACAGCATTGCTTTTTGCCTGTCAAAAGCCTGCAAGTTACAGTTCGTTCGATGAATATCCGGTTTACGAAGGCGATGATCTGGAATTGACTTTTACACCGGAAAAGTCGAAATTCAGAGTGTGGGCACCCACAGCTTCCGAAGTGAAACTTTTGCTTTATAACGATGGTTACGAAGGTGCTGCCTACGAAATGCACGATATGAAACGTTCGGAAGGTGGTACATGGAAACTGGTTATAAAAGAAAATCTGGAAGGCAAATTCTATACTTTTCAGGCAAAAGTAGGTGAAAAATGGCTTGCTGAAACACCAGGTATGTGGGTGAAAGCTACAGGCGTAAACGGGAAACGTGCTGCTATTATTGATTTTGCCAAAACAAATCCCGAAGGTTGGGAAAACGATGTGCGCCCACCGCTGAAAAATTTTACGGATATGGTGATTTACGAGGTGCATATGCGCGACTTCTCTGTTTCGCCAAATTCAGGAATGAAGAATAAAGGAAAATTCCTTGCCTTTACAGAACACGGTACAAAAAATACTGCCGGCGAAGCTACCGGAATTGATCATTTGGTGGATTTAGGCGTTACTCATGTACATCTTTTGCCTTCGTACGACTATGCTTCGATTGACGAAACCAAACTGAACGAAAACAAGTACAACTGGGGCTACGATCCGCAAAACTACAATGTACCCGAAGGCGGTTATTCCACTAATCCTTACGATCCGGCCACACGCGTTCGTGAGTTCAAACAAATGGTGCAATCGCTGCATAAATCCGGTATTCGTGTCATTATGGATGTGGTTTACAACCATACTTTTGTAGGCGGAGAATCTCATCTTAATCAGTTGGTTCCGGACTATTTTTATCGTTTCCGTCAGGATTCAACATGGTCGAATGCCTCGGGTTGTGGAAACGAAACTGCTTCGGAACGTGCCATGATGCGTAAATTTATCATCGAATCAGTAGTTTACTGGGCTACCGAATACAAAGTGGATGGTTTCCGTTTCGACCTCATGGGCATTCATGATATCGAAACAATGAATGCGATACGTGCAGCACTCGACAAAGTTGATCCTACCATTTATGTGTATGGCGAAGGCTGGACAGCCGACAGTTCGCCGCTGCCCGAAGAAAAGCGTGCAGTGAAGAAAAATGCAAAACTGCTCAATAATATTGGCGTGTTCAGCGACGATCTGCGCGATGCTTTGAAGGGAAGCTGGATGAACAAGGAAATTCCGGGATTTGCTTCGGGTGTGGACAGTCTTGAAGAAAGTGTGAAATTTGGCATTACTGCCGCTGCTTTTCATCCGCAGGTGGACTATACAAAACCGATTTATTCGAAAGAACCTTATACAAACAACCCGACGCAAATTATCAACTATGTGTCGTGTCACGACGATATGTGTCTGGTGGATAAACTCAATTTGTCGAAACCCGCCGGAACAACTCCCGAAGAGCTTGTTCGTTTCAATAAACTTGCACAATCTGTCGTATTTACGTCAATGGGTGTGCCATTTATGTATGCCGGCGAGGAAGTGTATCGCAACAAAAAAGGTGTGAACAATACTTATCAGTCGCCCGACTCAATCAATCAGATCGACTGGGATAATAAAACCACTTATCGACATGTGTACGATTATTACAAAGGTCTCATTGCTATGCGTAAAGCACATCCCGCTTTCCGTATTCCGACGCAGGAAATGATGGAAAAATATTTGAAATTCAACGACCTGAAAACTCCGAATGTAGTGGCATTTACTCTTGGCGAAAATGCCAATGGCGACGAATGGAAAAATATTCTGGTTATCCATAACGGAAACCGTAAGGCCGTACAAGTAGAAATTCCTACAGACAAATGGACCATTGTGGCCCACGATGCAGTGATTAATCTCAACGGAATAAAAGCGCACGACGGTGGACTTCTGCAACTTGCACCTTCGTCGATGACTGTGCTTTATACTAAGTGATTTTAAATAATTAACGGTGATTGTTTGGTAAATTATTTTCAAAAAAACCTTTGATGAATTTTATTTCGTCAAAGGTTTTTTTCAATAAAAATGATTACTTTCGGTACGTTTTTTTTTAAAGCATAAAAAATCAATTAATACCCTGTAGGAATGAAAGTTTATAAATTTGGTGGTGCTTCGGTTCGTTCGGCCGAAGGAATCCGCAACATCGTATCGATTGTATCGCATGTGAACGAACCTTTGTTTATGGTTGTGTCGGCAATGGGCAAAACAACCAATGCCATGGAGGAAGTGCTTGAGCATTTTATGAAAGCTGATCGCGATGCTGCGTTTGCAAAACTGGCCGAAGTGGAAGCTTATCATGCAGGCATTGTGGCTGAACTTTTTGGCGAATCACCCGAAGGAATGCAGGCCATGAAACCTTTGTTCGATGAGATAAAAGCTGCGATTACGAATGGTGTGGGCGACGATTACGATCGCTGGTACGACCGTTTGGTTTCGTATGGCGAATTGTTTTCCACCAAAGTAGTTTCGGCTTATTTGCAGAAATCGGGTGTCGATAACCGTTGGCTCGATATGCGTGGTTTGCTGATGACCGACAGTAATTTCCGCGAAGCTAATGTGAAAATGGAAGAGTCGCAGAAGCAACTCCGGAAAGCTGCTGATTTCTCGGATGTCAAAGTCTATATCGGACAGGGTTTTATTGGTGCCAATATCAAAGGCGACCCCACCACGCTTGGACGTGAAGGTTCAGATTATACAGCTGCTGTGGTGGGTAATCTGCTCGATGCCGAAAGTGTTAGTATCTGGAAAGATGTACCCGGGATTTTGAATGCCGACCCACGCATTTTTAAGGATACTGTGCATATCCCCGAACTAACATATCTCGATGCAGTGGAATTAGCTTATAGCGGTGCGCAAATTATTCACCCTAAAACCATTAAGCCACTCGAAAATAAAAACATCCCGCTTTATGTGCGTCCGTTTGGAAGTCCCGACGAGGCTGGTTCGGTGATAAAAGCCGAAGTGAAAAATCCGGTGGATGTGCCTGTGTATATTTTGCGAAAAAATCAGGTGTTGGTTACCATTCGTCCGCGCGACTTTTCGTTTGTGCTCGAGGAAAGTCTTTCGAAAGCATTTACGGTAATGAGCAAGCATCGTCTCAAAATATCACTTATACAATCGTCGGCCATTAGTATCTCGGTGTGTGTGGATAATAACCGCTACTTAGCGGGAGCCCTCGACGAACTGGGCAACGACTTTAAAGTAAACTACAACGAAAAACTCGAACTGCTCACCATTCGTTCGGTAAACGACAAAGTGGCCGACGAAACCACAGCCGGACGAATCATTCTGCTTTCGCAACGCACGCGACGCAGTGCCCGCTTTTTAATGAAAGAAGAGTAAAGTGGATTTTTGAATTTTCGAAATAAAATGACTGTTTTTTTGATAAATGAGCGATTGATTTGAAGTCAATCGCTCATTGTTCAGATGATTCTGACAAGATTAGTTTAAGATTTTCGCTCCACGACTAATCCATTTTTATAAGTGTATTTTACCAATCCCCAGCCTTTTGCATAATATATAGCTACAATATCATTATTGTTCCGCTTGTTTAATTCATCATTTATCTGAAAACACAGAACCTCGCTGTACTGCCTGTCTCTGATTATGAAATTATTTTTTATTTCAACTGAAGCATAAGGATTTTTTACTTGTAGAGATTCTTCGTTGAAATCAAATGCTCCCTGATAGCTCCAGAGGTAAGTAAGCTTGTTAGATTCAATGTTGTAATGAAAATACAGATCCTGAAAATTAAAATGCAGTTCGTCGCCCAATCCCGATCCGTATGAGGCGTAAAGGTACATACTGAATGAGTGATTATAATTCGAATTGGTAGCCAGATAATAATTTTCGCGATATGATTTTTTTGTAGGCATTGGCAAAAATATTAGTCCTGAAGTGCCTGTGCTGAATTCTTTACTTTGAGTAAATCCACTGTAATTTGTACTAATCCCATTTTTGTCAATCATATCAAAGGGTTTACCAACGAGCGAGTCAGCCACGAGCCATTCTTTGCTACTATCTTTTATGTAATAGTATTTTTCAGAAAGTGCGAATTCGTCGCCACAGGAACTTAGATACATGCTTAATGCTATTAATACAATATTAATTGCTGACCGTATAACTTTCGCCATTTGATAATTTGATTTTGATAATACCTGATTCCTGATTGTAATATATGCTATCGGCTAATTGTATTTCGTTATAGCCATACCCATAGTTCTTCATTTTTTGAACATTGTAGAATGTCTTGTTGTCGAGCACCAGCGAATCTTCGAAAGTGTCGGCTACAAAACCAAACTGATTGGAATGTGTAAACATAAAGTAGCTGTTACCTGCATAAATGCTCAGGACGTTAAATGCTGTATCGGGATTTGAAATGCGAATCTCAATATCGAAAATTGGATAGTTGGGTTTTAATGCACAAATGTTTTCTTCGAATCTCAACATAGGACCACAGCCATAATCATAATTGTTGTATTGAATAATAGTTTCCCTTGTTGCCGAAAAATCAATAACATGCCCATTGGAGTGTTTGAATTTGTATGTTTCTCCGTTTTTATAAGGGCAAAGTGCAAGAGCTGATTCCGATAACGGCCCAACTTCGATTAGGCTTGTTTGTTGACAAGGGGGAGGGCAGCCGTAAAGAATCGGGATTATTAAAATTAGGAATAGGATTTTTTTCATCTGTTTATAATTTTTTTTATAGTTGTCAGATGGAACTCACAAAACAAAATTTAAACATACCCCTGTGGGTCAAAATTGTTTAAATTTTGTCATGTTCGTTTCATAATTTCATGCTTTTTTGCTTACGCTGTAGTACTGTTTACATAGATGAGAAAGCAGTTAATAACGTGGCAAAGTGTTTTGTTTTTTTTGAAACTGCCTCCTTACTAAAAATACAACCAGTTATACTTTTTCTTTTCTTTCTTTTCCTGAGTTTTTTTGCTGTAATCGAAATACACTTTGTACGAAATGCTTGGGATAATACTGAAAAGGCTCATTTTGTATAGTTTAAGCGGCCGGTCGTAACGTGTCATATTGTCGAGATCGTTGTCGTTGTCGTAGTAATAACCGAAAGGATTGATGCGGTTGTAGGCATTGTAAAGCGAATATGTCCAGACAGCTTTGTTACCACGCCTTGTGGTTATGGTGTGGTTGAAGCTCAGGTCGAGGCGATGATAGGCTTGCATACGGGCTGAGTTTTTTTCGCCATAATGAATAACAAGTAAGGGTTCTCCGGTTTCAGGGTCGGGCGTATAGTATTTGCTTAATGCGGGCGTGTAAGGCGTTCCGCTCTGAAAAATCCAAACCGCACTCATGGTCCAGTTGTTCCGTAAATCGCGGTTGGCATTCAGTGCTATGCTGTGCGGACGGTTGTAATCGAACTCGTAGCTTTTGCCTCCGTTAATATTGGCAAACACACGGTCGGCATACGACCATGCATAACTGAGCGAACCTGTCCATTTTCCGGTATTTTTCTTCAGCATAAACTCGGCTCCGTAAGCAGTGCCAAGCCCATCGGTTTCCACTTTGTTGTCGATGCCGGTAATGCCCACCATGTTTTCGTAACCTTCTTTGAGCGAAACCAAATGTTCCATTCGTTTGTAATACAGACTGCTTTCGGCGCTGAATTTTCCGTTGGCAAAGCTGCCGTTCCACGATAGCGAAGCCTGATTGGAAATGGATGGACGCATGACTTGCGTGGCCGGAAGCCACACTTCGCGTTTCAGCAACTCGGTTTGTGCAAAAATCAAATGCGAACTTTGGCTTACGCGCATGTAGTTTACGTTTATGCTGTGATGCCCGTTTATGTTGTACGACAGATTGACGCGCGGCTCCAACTCAGGGAAAAATGCCCCATTGTTCGAAAATGCACTGAAACGCAGCGAAGGTTGAAAAGTCAGTTTTTCCGACAAGCGAATTTTATTGTCGATAAACAAGGCTGATTCGAGCGAACGATAGGTATTGCCAATTTGTGGTGTGGCGGACGTGGACAAATAATTATAATCGGGGCGATAGAGCAAATAACCTGCATGTGCGCCAAATTCCATATTCCAGTTTTTGTGCAGGGCGTATTTCCATGCCGAGCGCAACGAAAAGTCGTTGACCGAAGCCATGTTCAGCGCTTTATTCATCGTGTTTGTGTTGTTTTCGCGGTAGCTGTACTCCATGCCCGATTTGTTGCGGTAGCGACTGAACGACAGTATGTTTTCCGAGAAAAGTTTCGAACTTATCACACGGTTCCAGCGACCGGAAACAAGCCAGTTACCCCATTGCTGATTGAGATGACTGCGTTCGTCATTTTTCATTTTCCATGGTTTTGTCCAATAGTTCAGGTAGTCGTCGCCCTGATACAGGTTCAGACTGAGTGAGTTGCGTGCATCAGGCTTCCAGCTTAGCTTGGCATTGAAATCGTGAAAACCATACGAAACGATTGCGTCATTTTCGGGCATTGCAGCCGAAGCGCCACCTAATAAAGCATCAAACAGTGTTTTGCGGGCAGTGACAATATAACTCATTTTTTTGTTGGCTAACGGCCCTTCGAAAGTAAATGCCGCATCGGTCACGCCCAGACTAAACGAACCCTGATGTTTCGAAATGTCGCCTTCGCGCTGCGTAATATCCACAATCGACGAAAGTTTTCCGCCCTGTCGTGCCGGGAAATTTCCTTTGTAAAAATCCACCGAGTTTATCATGTCGGGATTGAACACCGACATCAATCCACCCAAATGATTTACATAAATAAGCGGTACATTGTCGAGCAAATACTGGTTTTGTCCGGGCTCGCCACCCCGCACCATCATGAGGCTCATGCCTTCGCTTTGCGTTTGTACACCGGGCAAAAGTTGCAGGGCTTTTATTACATCGGGTTTGCCGCCAATGGCCGGAATGCGCGAGAGATCTTTGGCGCTCAGGCGCGTTACCTCGTAGTTTTTGTGGCGCGTTGCGGTTACTGTTACTTCGTTCAGCTTGTTTTCGGTTTGCATGGCTACGCTTATCAGCGTGTCCGAAACGGCTTTCAGTACAATTTCGCGGTTGGCAAAACCCACATACGAAAAAGAGAGTGTACAGGGCGTTTGTACTTTCAGACTGAAATATCCGCGATTGTCGGTGGTAGTGCCCGTTTGCTGATTTTTTTCCCATACATTGGCGCCAATCAGTACCTCGCCCGACTGTGCATCGCGCATAAATCCGGAGAGTTGAATAGTGGCTGCCGACAGATTATTTTTAATAAAAAATAAAAACAGAAATATAGCGAAAAGGATTATTTTCAGGAGTTTTGTTTTCAAAGTCATAAGTTTCAAATTCAATAAAAAGATTATCAGTACTACGAATGTAAAAATAAATATTACTTTAGTTCCCTCGCTGTGCTTCGGGATGACAGTACATTTTAGATATTATAATGGCAACGCTGATTTAGCGGATTAGGCGGATGTGCACAGATAATTATTATATGGATTTATATCGGTTTTTTCGATAAATCGAAACGGATTTTCTAATTTAGTTTTCAAAATCTGCCATTTTCGAAGAAAACATAATCAGAAAAAAATCCCAAAATAAATAATAGATCCGCTGACATCCGCCTAATCCGCGTTTCTATTTTTCTTTTTAGTTTTTCAGCAAGCCCAAAATACATTTCGTCCATTATTTTGTTTATAGTCAGTGTCTTTGTTGTCGTTGTTAACGCGATTTTATTGCTTAGCTTGATGTATTGACTGAATGCATATAAGAAGGAAACTTGCAAGTCCAAATTGATCTTGATCTACGTTTCTGACTCCCCTTTAGGGGTTGGGGGTCATCTACTCCTTTATTTCAATATCTTTCCGGCTTACAGTAAATGAGCTGAACACTCCGAGTCCATTTTTTATATTGCTGTAAAGCGGGTAATTCTGATACGCACTTCCTAATGCTGAACCGCCTCCGCCATACACATACAGTTGCTTTTGATAGTCGTAGAGCGATTGGTCGATGCTCCGTAATTCGATAAACACAGTGTCTTTGCCCGGCCTATAATAAATGTTCTTTTCGTTGAAATAAAACTTTACCCAATGATGGTTGCCTGTCATTTTTCGGTTACTGAAAACCTGCAGCGGGTTAGGCTCGTACAAAAAAACTGAATCCTGTTCGGCTTTCATTGTGAAGTAACCACTCCAAACGCGAAATTCCTCGCTCCATTCCTCTGTGTCATAATTGTAACTATTTGTTATCCCTTTGGCTTTAAAACTGAAATCCCAAAACAGAGCCTTATTGGGTTTATTCTTGATGCGAAATTTCACTGATGAAACTTTTACTCCATCTTCAGAACGCCCCACGAGGTCGGTGAAAATTGTGGAGTCGATTTCGGTTGGCTCGGGTACTGTAGTTCGTGCGCTCAAAGGCAAATAGCCGGGAATGGTGGCGATACACTCGTAGGTTTCGCCTGCTTTTACCTTACGTGTGCTGCTGTACCAACCTTTTTGCGTGTAATGCAGCGTGTCGGGACTGCTGTTGTCGCCAAGCACAATTACCTGTGCATTTTCAACAGGTGCGGGCGCGCTTTCGCTAAGGTTAGCGCTAAAACTCACATGAATATTGAAAGTGCTGTCGGCCTGCAATATGCCATTTATGACAGGTACTTTCGCAAAGTCGGGAAATTCATCTTCGACCAATGCGTGACAGGAAGAAAATAACCATTGAATACTCAAAAAGGTAATGAGATACAAAAAGAAGTGCTTCATATATGTTCAGATATTACTCAATTCATTTTACGTTAAAACTTACAGTTAAAACCTACTTTCAACTGAAACTTATCATAGTTGTAAAATCTCCCCATTAGAGATTCTGTAAATATTCCAAAATGTTTATTGAAATTATAGCCTAACCCAACACCTCCATTAAATTCCCAAAAGTTAGCAGAGCCGGGAGTGTTTGAATTTATATTAATCCAGTTATCACGAACATAATTAATATGCAATATTGGATACACATCGAATCGGATACGGTTTGTTTTAAAAATAGCCGGCAGTATATCGTAAGAGAGACCTAATCCATAATACCAAATTGAAGAATTTGTCATCATATAGTTTGTTCCGTATTCGCTATATGTGTCTGGAATTGCTTTACTGCCATTTACGTGAGCAATGCTTAAACCTGTATTAAAGTTTTTCAAAAAATTATATCCCATAGATATTGCAAACTGAGGTTTTTGTTGAACAAATGTCGGCTGAGTACCATCTGTAACTGAATTGCTGTTCACTAAACCGCAACTTGCTTTCAACGAAAAGCGGTAGTTATTTATAGATAAAGAGTCTTGTGCATTTACCTGAATGTTGAAAAATGCAAATAATATTATGAATTGTAATATGGTGTTTTTCATATAATTTTACAACTTCACATTAACGCCCACACTCCATTTCGAATTGTCGTCATTATAAAAATCTCCCAGCATAAATTCGCCAAATACGCTGAATTTTCGGGTAAAAGCATATCCTGCACCTATGCCTGCTCCGTATTCAAATTTGGTTTTATCAACCAGAGTATTATTTTGCGTATTGTGAAGCAAAACACCGGCTTGAATTTTGGGGTAGATGCTGATTCTGGTTTCATTTTTTATAAATAATTGTAACAGCATGAATTTAAGCTCAATTCCGGTACTGAAAGCATTCGACTTGTCAAATCCGTACCACGTTCTTTCTTGTTCGACTCCGTTTTGGATAACGGATATTGTATAAGGTTCAGGCAAACCTAAACGGCCATAACCCAGGTAAACGCCTGAACTCAAAAGCTCAGACAATTTATAGTGTACAGCCAGTTTTGCAAATCCGGTATTGGGATTTTGACTCAGCAAATAGGGCTTAAACTGATCGTTGGTGAAGTTTGCTGATTCGTATGACACAGAAAGACTTAACTTTCGGCTGAATTCTGTGGTTTGTGATAAAACTGGTTGAATTGTAGAAAAAACAAGTAGTAGCGCAGTAATTAGATTTTGTTTTCTTATCATGTAAAATCAGATATTTTGGATAGTTATAAAGTTTTATTACGGTCTTGCTGCAGCAAAGTTAAATATTACTTGTTGTGATAGTTTTAAATGTTATTTTTATTTGTGAGAAATAAAATGAATTTAACTGATATTTCTCAAAACTTCATACTCCAGCTGAACGAAGGTAAAATGGGGAACATGGAGATGGATTTAAGAACGGGGACTGTTTGTCCCGATTCGTTGTTTTGTTCGGCTACAAAATAGAAAAAAGGATTTGCACGGTTGTAAATGTTATATATCCCCACTGTAAGTGAACTGTCGTATTTGCCAAAGGCCTTGTACGATCTGATAAATGATACGTCGGCTTTGTGAAATGATTTGGTGCGATAGTTATTACGTTGTGTTTCTATTAATTGGTAGCGATACGTGGGACTTTCGTTTATGTCAGATGATTCATTGATGGGGTATTTAAACACGTGGGTAGGTACCGTAATTGGACGACCTGAATTGTATTGCCACACTGCAAGAAATGTCCATTGAGGCGACAAACGTAGCTCTCCTGTAATTGATATTGAGTTTCGAATCTCGGTAGATGCAGGAAACCAATTGCCGTTGTTTAGCGCTTCAAATTTATTCATTGCTCTGGTGTATGTGTATGCGCCGGTTAGCGATGCTTTTTTTGTATTACAGGATGCTGCAAAGTCAAACCCACAGGCATATCCTTTGCCCTGAGTTACAATGTCTAAGTTGTTTTCCGCAATGCCTGATTTGTAGCGAAGCACCATTAGGGCATCGTAACCATCAATAAATTCAGTAATGTTTGTGAAGTTTTTATACCAAAAATCAGTTTTAAAAGAGAATTTTGTTTTTTCTGCTGAGAAATCCTTTGCAATACCACCTGTTAGATTCCACGATTTTTGAGGCAGGATTTTTTTATCCGACGAAAGAAATATTTCAAACGGCATTCCCAATCCGGGATTGGCTACCCGATGAATTTGTTGCGACATGCGCGAGATAGAAGTATTTATGGTAAAGGATTTCGTGATAAATGCCTGATAGCTAAATCTTGGCTCGGCTGAGTGATAGTAGGTTTTTGATTTTCCAAATGTGTTAAGTCGCAGTCCGGATATTAATTTTTGATTTTTCCCTATTTTTAATTCTGTTTCAGCAAATACTACAGCTTCAAACTGTTGTGAGGCCTTTTTGTAATTTTTTTGTTTAATTGTTGAATCCGAAATATTGAGCATTACCGGAGCAAAGCCATAATTCTTAATTTCTAAACCTGCTTCCAGATTTAGTTGATTATTCACCTCCGATTTGAATTTACTGCTTAAACCGTACGAATCAATTCCGGTTACAATTTGTTTTATATAGTTCAACCCTACTGAAGTGTCACTTTTCATATAACCATAATCAAATACATATTTATCAGAAAATAATTGAATGTCATTTTGACTTTTTTCTGAAAGTCTTGTGTTCCAGATTACTCCAGTACTAAATTGAGAATTATTTATCCATGATTTTGCAATCGAATTTCTGTCGGGCTGAAAAATATTGATTCGATCTGAATTGTTGAAATGAAAAAGTTTCAGACTGTTTTTATCGTCAATTTTCCAAAAGATATTTGAATTGATGTCCCCAAATCCCATACGAAGTTTGGTGTCTTGTTTTATCGGACTCAGCGAAAGTAAGTTAATAAGGCTGTAGTTTGAAATTCGTCCGGATATGGCAAAACCCACTTTGTTTTTAATTAAAGCAGTGTTTATTGCCACTTTTGAAGTAAGAAGGCTAATTTCAGCCTCAGTGCTTGTCTCATTGAGTGCTGCGTTTTTGGTTTTTACAACTACAACTGCCGATGTTTTTCCTCCAAATGCTGCCGGAAAACCGGCCTTATATAACTGAGCACTTTTCACAATCAGAGGATTGTACGCCGAAACCATTCCGAAAAAATGCTGCGTAGAATAGAGGGGAATTCCATCGAGCATATAAAGGTTTTGTCCATGTGTGCCTCCACGCACCTGTAAGTCGGCAGCTCCTTCGCTCGAAGCACTTACACCGGAACTTAGCTGAAACGACTTTAATATGTCTATTTCTCCCATTAATGCAGGGGTTTTTCTAAATTGGATCTGATCAATTTTGTCAACCGACAGTGGGTTTTCTGTGTAAGGTTTGGTTGCAAGTACTTCAAATTCATCTATATATTGCAACTCAAATGGCGATTGTAAGAGTATCACGATACTTGTGTCAGCTATCAGATGTATGCTGATGCTTTTTTTGTTGTAAGGATAATAATCAATGTCAAGTGTATAGTCGCCCTGTGGCATGTCGAGAAGCAATTTACCCTGATGATTGGTTTCCACCTTTCTGTTAAATGGCATTACAGTAACTGGTATTCTTTTCAATCCTTTATCGCTGCGATAGTCTTTAATTTCCACTTTCAAAACGTATCTTGAGTTTGCTATTTGGGCATTAGTAAAACTAAAAGCTGAAATTATTAGACACAGAAAAACAATTTTTCGTTGATAGGTATTCATTCTGTTACTCATTTTTCTGTTTTACAGTTACTTTGTAATTACTATAATTATAGCTTCCGAAAAGTCCTATACCATTTTTTATATTCGAAAATATAGGGCGAACACCTGCGTAAGTGGAGATAATTAAATTTACATCAAATTTCTCGTGAATTTGCGTAATGTTTATATTCTCTGAGATTCTGAATTTGTTAAGGTGACTGTCGGTTGTCACTAATTTAAGACTAAATGCAGCGGAGTCGAGTGGTACAAAAAAATAGTCATCCTGATAGAAATCTCCGGTGAGAAATGGTTCTGAGCCAAGTTGTTTGCCAAATGCTTCAAGGTAGCAGCCTTCGTTTTTATTGTTGGTTAATGTGAAATTTACTTTTAATCCGCAGAGTATATTTTGGTTTGTACTGTCTTTATAATACTCAATGCATTCAGCGTTTTTTATATATGCATCAGTATCGGGGATGGTTGTTTGTGAGGTGAGCAGGCTTTCTGACTTTTCTACTTTTAAATAATAGCTTCTTCCACCTTCCACATTAAATATTTTTGCGGTGTCAACAAAAAGTGAATTATCTAAAATGTCATGTGTTAGTTCGTACCAATTACTGTTGTCGTTACTAATAAAAACTTTTGTTTCTGAATTATCAATATTGTTTGAGTTTTGTTCTGCAAATGTCTCACTTACAAAAACACGTACTTGCTTTCCCGGACTAATTATGCTAAATACCACAGGTACAGGGTCGGTGTTCCAGGGTGCTGGTTCTTCTGTAATACATGAAGTCATGTATAGTATTGTAATTGTCAATAATAATTTTCCGAAAGATATTCTCATACGAATCGATTATAAAGTGTATGTTATACTTATACCTAATACAGGCATTGGACTTACAGAACTAAAATCGGTGAAAAATCCGGCACCGCCTGCAACCTCGAAAAATAGTTTACTTGAAATATCGGTGCGTAAACCAATTACCAGCGGTATTGAAAGATTTATGTTTAATGGGTTTTGAGTCAGAAGATTGGAGGTGTTCATTTCTAATGGTAAAGCCAGAAACAAACCATTGTTATTGCCTGGAGTTTTTCCCGAAAGAATTCGTTTTTTATAGTTAAAGTACCATCGGGGTTCGACAAAAACATTTCCCTGTAAACTGTATTTTATTGAATTCTCGTTTGCAAAGTTGCTGTATGTTGAATTAATAAATCCAACACCCCAGAGAACGCTACTGAATTTTGAAATAACGCTTTCGGTTATATATTCAAATTTAATTGCAGGCCTAAGTCCGTTCTCGTTTACAATAGTCGATAATTTTGATTTTATTCCGGAGTTGCCTTTAATTGCAATCGCTTTTTCGGCCTCACTTTCAAAATATATCTTTCGTTGGCCATAAATCAATGCTGATGCTGAAATCAGTATAGAAAGTAATAAATTTTTTTTGAACATGTTTTTGAGTGTAATAGTGTCGCAGTTAAGATGCTGTATCAAATGTTTTTATTGAACGCAAGTTACGCGAATTTTTGCAAATATAACAATTGTAATATTCTATGTTTTGTTTAATTTAATAATAACACAGGAATTCTGAGAATCTGCGGTTTTTTGCGTAATTTGCGTTCATTTTTTTTGAGACAGCCTCTTTTTTTTATTCCCAGACAATAGTGGTTGAGTGAATGCTAAATCCCGGTGTTTTTCTATATTTATATGTTACACTGAGATTTTTTGCATGCAGGTTGTTTGTTGGACCATATTCTCTGGCATATTTCATTTCTTTATCTGCTATGTTGAATACTTTTGTTCCCGGAACTATATTTTCAATACAGTTGTTTTCCGGACCCCATTTGCCTGAGTTAATGGTTATTTCACCATAATTTATCTCATCGTTAAACCATGATCCCCAGTACTTTCCCCACCATACGTCCTTTTGGCGTGCTTCCCCATTCATCTTTGCTCCAATGTATGTGAGACCAAATGGCCAAAATGGTGAAACAACACTGAATGCACTAAACTCGACTCTTTCTTCTCTTGGATAGTTGGTACCCGATTTTGTTAAGCCTGTTTGTACAAATCCATCGTATTTCGATTCTGTTCCCTGTAGTTTTCTCATTTCTGATACATCATTAATCGGATTTAAATTTTTTGAATGTGATTTTACAATAACGTTTTTTAATTTTGAATTATTCATTCTGGAGTTGATTTGTTTGACTGTTTCAAAGTTGCCATCTTCAATAATGAATGCATCATTTTCTGTTATTTTAAGAATTGTATCACCAATCATTAATATCCCATCTTTGTTTAGAAGCATACTTAAATACACATCTTGTGTTTGGATTTTAATAGAATCTACAGGCAGCCCAGTTTTATGATTAAAATCGTAAAGAGTTGTATATCCAAGCGAATTAGTGAACGATTTTAGCTCTGAATGGTCTAATTCAAATAGCGTCCTGATTATGCTGTCGTAAGAATGAATGCTGTTGAATTTTATATACCCATTTTCAATGACAAAACCTTTTGAAAACTCATTGTTTGAAAGATTACTTGTTGCTAATGTTACTTCTTCTTTCTCGCACGATGTAAGTGCTGTTAATATAATAGCGAAGATAAAAATTACTTTTTTCTTAAATAATTGAACTATTAACTCACTTCGTGTCGTTGACCGTTGGTTGTGCGCTATGTGACAAAAGTCGAGATAGCTTTAATGTATATACAAACAAAAACTCTTCACCGCAATGCCGGCATATTATAAGCCGGATAAAGCGATAAAGAGTTTTTTTTATGTTAGAAACAATGACTTTCTGAGAAAAGTAACAGTAGTATCCATAATTATTGTTTGGTTATTTATTTGCAATGCAAATATAATTCAATATTCTTAATGTAAAAATTATTGGGTTTGCGATTAACGTATGTTTTTTTTTTTAGGTTTGATTGGGTTTTGTCAAAACCTCATCATCCACGAAAACGATGGCAGGATTGGAAATATCTGCATCGATTTTAAAACTGGTTTGTAGCTTCCGTTGGCATTTCTTTTTTGTGTAATAAAGTAAATATAGGGATTGGCACGGTTGTACAAATTGTAAAAGCCGAGCGAGAAATTAGCTTCGTATTTTCCAAATGCCAGATAGTCTCTGTTTATGGCCACATCAGCTTTATGGAACGACTTTGTGCGGTAGTTATTTCGTGCTTCTTCAACGACTAAGGTTTGTTGGTACGAGTTTTCAATTTTTCCATTGTCGGGATTGTAATTCGGATACATAAACAATCGGGTAGGGACGGTAATGGGCTTTCCTGTGCGATATTGCCAACTGATACATATATTCATATGGTCGGATATATAGCGTTTGAAAGTCACGTTAATGCTGTGCCTGATGTCGGTGGATGCTGCAAATGGTTTGCCTGCATTTAGTTCGTCGAATTGATGTATCGCCTGCATCAATGTATAATCGGCTGTGGCCGACCATTTCTTGTTTGTTATATTGCTGTTTATGTCTAATCCGTAAGCCTGTCCTTTTCCCTGAGTTACAAAATCAGTTGGGTGGTTCAGTATGTCCAGATTTTTTTGCATAATTGTAAAAGCATCAATGCCATCTTTAAATTCGGCAATATTTTGGAATGTTTTAAACCATGCATCTGCTTTTAGCGAAGCTGCCCATTTTTCGGTTTTGAAATCTTTTGCGGCTCCCAGTGAGAAATTCCATGAGCTTTGTGGCCGTAAATAATCGGTTGAAGGTACAAAAAGAGCTATCGGAATTCCCAACCCCGTATTTGCAAGTCGGTGAACAGGTTGCGAAAGCCTACCAGCCGATGCGCTGAGCGAGAACGCTTTTTCGAACTCGCCATGATAACTTACACGTGGTTCAAACGAATTAAAAAAACTCTGTTTGTTACCAAAACCATTTATACGCACTCCGGCGCTGACTGTTTGTTTAGGACGAAACGTCCAGTGACCATCTGCGAATGCAGTTATGTCGTAAGTGTGAAGATTGTTGCGTGTTTCCGGTTTTCTGAAAGTGCTGTCGGAAAAACTACCCGTGAAAGGCGAAAATCTGTAAGTGGTAAATGAAAGTCCGCTTTTTAGTTTCAAATCATCAGATAAATCCAGCTGAAATTTGTCGGACACACCCCACGAGCCAATGCCTGTGATCATGCGAAATGTGCTTTTTTGAGTTTTGTCTATGCTGGTGTTTTCTAATCCGAAATCAAATTTATAACTGTCGTAATAGGTCATAAGATGGTTTTCGGTATTGTGGCCAACTTTTCGATACCAGTTAGCGCTGATATTTTTCTGCGCATTTTTCATCCACGAGTCTGTAATGTAGTTTTCATCCTCTGTAATTACACCAAATCCATCGTTGTTGTTGAACCATGTGATTTTTAATTTATCTTTTTCCGATATTTTCCAATGAAAATCAGCATTAATATCGCCAAAATACAGGTTGTAAACCGGAGTTTCGGGCTTAAGGTTGAGCCGTGAAATGATATTTACCAGACTGTAATTAGAAATTCGTCCCGACAACGAAAGTGCCATTTTATCCTTAATTATCGGTGTGTTAAGCATAAGTTTCGACGACAAAAGACTTATGTCCGCTGCACCTCTGAATTTTTTCAAATCAGCATCGTCGGTCTGCACATCGATCACGGATGAAACTTTTCCGCCATATTCTGCGGGAAAACCTGATTTGTAAAGCTTTGCCGATTTTACAATAAGCGGATTGTACGCCGAAACCATTCCCCAAAAATGTTCGGTGCTGTAAAGCGGAATGCCGTTCAGCAAATAGAGATTTTGTCCGTGCGAACCTCCCCGAACCTGCATGTCGGCTGCGCCCTCGCTGCTCGAAGTTACTCCCGAGGTCTGCGAAAGCGCTTTCAGAATATCGCGCTCGCCAATAAGTGCCGGAAAGTTTTGTAATGTGACTCTGTCGGTTTGCACAATTCCTGCAGGTTGGTTTGTGGTCGGTTTTGCAGAAAAAACCTCCACATCGGGAATGTAAATGGTTTCTTCGGAGGTCACAAGTTCAATGAACAGAGTTGTGTCCGAAACCAGATTTATAGCGACTTCCTTTTTTGTAAATGGGTAAAAATCAATTACAATACTGTATTCACCTTTCCGGAGCTGAAATAGAAATTCACCTTGTTTGTTGGCTTCCAAACGTCGGTTGAAGGGTTTTACTACAAATGGTATTTTACTGATTCCTTTCTGCGTACGACTATCCACAATTGTTCCCCGAAGTTGATATTGGCGGGCATAAGCCTGTGCTTTGGCATTGTTGGAAATATGTATCACCAGAACGATAAGTATAAAAATTTTCAGATGCTTCATCACGGCTTAGTTGTTGGTTACATAAATCAGTTTGCTGTTTTTTACGAAACTTCCGAACAAACCTACTCCGTTTGTAATATTTGAATATGCCGGATAGTTGCCTCCATACAAAGCTAAGACATATGTGATGTCACCGCCATCGAATGTGGAAGACTCGATTTCTACAGCCCGTAGGAATTTTTTTAGGTTAGGATCTACAGTCGTCATTTGAATATTGAATGCACTGACTCTCCTTTCGACTATAAAATTGGGTAGTTCAAAAGTTTCGGAGCCTGAAAAAAGAAATGAAGCAATCACATTTGAAAATGCCGTCAGGTAATAGCCGTATTCTTTGTTTTCCGAAAAGCGGAGCTGAACTTTAAGCAAGCAATTATAGGTAGATACATTCACATTGTCACCGCTGGAATCTGAAATCCGGATGCATTTTCCGTCAATTATTTCTGCGTCCAGAGTAGGAACAGTGGTTTGTGCATACACAGTTTCTGTGCCGGTTTCAACTTTAAGCAAATAAGTGCTGCCGCTTTTTATATGAATATTATTAGTGCTGTACACAGCGCTGTCCTGAGCATTTAATTCAATCCAACTGCTGTCTTTTTCTGAAATAAATACTTTTGAGGGGGTGTAATGATTGGTTGTAGTGTCTTCTGAGTATGAAGTTCCCACATAAACCTGTACTTCTTCGCCAGGTGTAATAATCGAAAAAACAACCGGAACAACCTCTTCGTTCCATGGTGAGGGTTCTGTGATCAGTGCACAGGAATTAAAAATAACTGTAATGCAGAAAAACTGTAGAATCGTGAACAGGGGGATTTTGTTAAGCATAGCTTCAGGGTTTTGTGAATGGTTTTCTTGTATTAACGATTTTTGCGGCTGATTATTACAATTATATTCACAAATTATTCTTTTTTGATCAGTTCATTTTTTCCGATTTAGTTTTTACAGATAGCTCTAAACGGTTCGTACATTTTTGTTTTCAACAATTCACAAATCATTTGTATTTTTCTGTATTATGAATAAAAAATAAATTATACCTTTGTCACAGGCTTGGGAAAACAGCTTAGTTCTCCCGGCATTTTTTTAGTGTGATATCAAAAAAAATAAATAATATAATAAACTATGGCAGAGAAAATTGACGAAGCTAAAAAACCTTCGCTTGAAAAACTGAAAGCATTGCAACTGGCAATGGATAAAATTGAAAAAGATCACGGAAAAGGTACTAT
The DNA here is from genome assembly GCA_009929375.1 of Bacteroidia bacterium. GTDB lineage: Bacteria > Bacteroidota > Bacteroidia > Bacteroidales > Paludibacteraceae > Paludibacter. The sequence goes on along the minus strand of SAAO01000018.1, from coordinate 49,309 downwards.
TATGAAACTGGGCGACAGCAAAGTGGAAGATGTTCCTGTGATTTCGACCGGCTCGGTGGGTTTGAATATTGCATTGGGCGTGGGCGGTTATCCGCGTGGTCGTGTGATTGAAATTTACGGACCTGAATCGTCGGGTAAAACAACCCTGGCCATACATGCCATTGCGGAAGCTCAGAAAGCCGGTGGTATTGCAGCAATTATCGATGCCGAGCATGCATTCGATCGTTTTTATGCTGAAAAATTAGGTGTAAATATCGACGAACTGCTGATTTCGCAACCTGATAATGGTGAGCAGGCACTCGAAATTGCCGATCAGTTGATCCGCTCGTCGGCTGTGGATATTGTGGTGATTGACTCGGTTGCTGCTCTTACTCCCAAAGCTGAACTCGAAGGTGATATGGGCGACTCGAAAATGGGTTTGCAGGCGCGCCTTATGTCGCAGGCTTTGCGTAAACTTACCGCCAATATCAACAAGACAAATACAACCTGTATCTTTATCAACCAGTTGCGCGATAAGATTGGTGTAATGTTCGGAAATCCTGAAACCACAACCGGTGGTAACGCCTTGAAGTTCTACGCTTCGGTTCGTCTGGATATTCGCCGTATCGGCCAGTTGAAGGATGGAGAAGACGCGATTGGTAACCAAACCCGCGTAAAAGTGGTGAAAAACAAAGTGGCACCTCCTTTCCGTAAGGCTGAATTCGACATTATGTTCGGCGAAGGAATTTCGAAAACAGGTGAAATTCTCGATCTTGGAGTGGAATATGGTATTGTTAAGAAAAGTGGCTCGTGGTTTAGCTATGGCGATACTAAACTTGCGCAGGGACGTGATGCTTCGAAAAATGTGATTCGTGATAATCCGGATTTGGCTGCCGAACTCGAAGCCAAAATTGTGGAAGCAATCAAAGAAGCAAAAAACTAATCATTTGATGTTTCGCACAAAAAAAGGAGACAATTTAATTTGTCTCCTTTTTTTGTGCGAAACCTTAAAAAACTATTTTGAGAATTTGAAAGCACCTTTAACTCCTTCGGCACGAACCATGTAAACGCCCTTCGGCAAAGTACTCATATTGATTTCAGAGTTGGCGCGGGCTACTTCTTTTCCAAGAGTATTGTAAACTCTTAACGATAAGTTTGATTCGTTTGTAAGTTTTACACCGTCGAAACGAATGCCTTTGTCAGTGAAAATGTTGTTTACAGATGAGGTTAATGAAGTGTGCGTGGTTGCTGAAGTTGCTTCAATACGATATAAATTTATCGATTGATTTCCGAAAATATAAAGAACTGCTTCTCCTCCGGTATATTCAACTGTTTGTTCACTGATTGCAGACCCTGCTTCGAAAACCATTGTTCCAACAAGACTTGTTCCATTGGTTACGAAAAGTCTTCGTGTTGAGGAACTGGATCCGGTAACTCCTTGTATTTTTATAGTTCCTGCTCCGGTAACCTTTATAGTGAGGAAACGTTGTGTTGGAGTGTAGTATGTGGTTTCACCAACAGCAGGAGTAGTTTGAGTATCAGCCGCACTTGGATAACCAGCTCCGTTCATTTTGAATCTGTTTGGGTAGGTTATATCTCCAAAAGACTTTGAAGAAGCTTCAACCTGTCCCATATTTGTATTTGTCGCTGTACCTGTATGTATGCCTAAATCGGCAACAAAAACAGATTTATCAGGTCCGGCACCAATGCCAGCGCTTACAGGAAAATTCGTTGCATCGTCACCTACAACCCATGTTCTTTGGGCACTCAGTGAAAAAGTAAACATTGTTGCAGCAATAAAAAGTAATGTTTTTTTCATGATCATTTATTTTAGATGTTAGACATAATTTTCTAAACTCAAAAATAATATCATAACCGTCAATATATGTGTACATATTACCGCAATGTGTGTAATAAATGCCGTTGTGATATATAACAGGAACAGGCTGTAGTCTGATTTCAATCAGTCTTCAGCCTGTTCCCGGTTTTTGAAATAAGTAAAAGTCAGTAAATCAATATAAATGATTTACCAGACTATTCAGATATACTTCGATATTTGTATAATTTTTATTTAAACCGGTCACAGACGCATCGGCCGGATTATTTTTGTCGAGTTTGTTCTTTATTTCCCATTCGTCGGGCATGCCATCCATATCACTATCGGCCGGAACATTGGCTGCGTTGTAGGTGTAGACGGGCCAGCCTCCTACGTCTTTTTGCGAATCAATAAGCCCGTTTTTGCTACCGTTCGATCCGGTAAAAGTGTATGAGCCCGCTTTAACTTCCTGCACAATGCGTTTGTCCACTTCGTCGCGAACGAAACTGGCTCCTGCTTTTTTCAATACCTGAGTGTAGGCTTTTTTCGCGCACTGACGTGGAAATTCAAACAGTTTTACTTCTTCCTTTAAAAGCAAATCTTCAGTTTTTATAGTTTTGTCGTCGGTGTTCGGATGAAAACCAAGGAGATTGTTGCGGCTTACGTTTTTGCGACCGTGCATTACATTTCCTTTTAGAAAGAATTTTCCCCAAACACCCTGAGCCTGAGCATTTGCTCCTTCATCGGCATTTGGTGAGAAAATGCGGTAAGTGTGTTTTCCACTTCCGGCGAGTGTGGCAGGGCCGGGTTTATAGTAATTGTTTATGATATTATATTCGCCACCTTCGCCTGCATAGCCACTGTTGCTTCCCCAGTTATAAATTACATTGTTGCGGAAATCAACTTTTTCGAGTTCGGGCTGATTGCTGTAACGGCTTCCGCAAAAGCGCGGATTGCGACTGTCGTGATGTGCCAGAAGATTGTGGTGGAACGATGCTTTTTTGCCGCCCCAAATTCCTCCGTAGCCATGTGAACCTTTTTTATGAGTTGAATTTCTCAAACTTTCCGACAGAATACACCATTGCAGCGTGAAATTTTCGTTATCGTAAAACGAAGCACATTCGTCGGTGCTCCAGCTCATCGAGCAATGATCTATCATGATATCCTTCTTGCGCAAACCTTTCAGTGCATCTTCCTGTTCGAAAAATTCATCACCCATACGAAAACGTATGAAACGGATGATGACGTTGTCGGAACTTACTACCACCGGATGATTTTTAATGGTAATGCCATCGCCCGGAGCCGACTGTCCGGCAATGGTAACATGACCGCGATTTATCTTGAGTTCCGACTGTAGTTCAATTATTCCGGCCACGCGAAACACGATGATTCGCGCACCCTTCTGATCAATGGCCCAGCGGAGTGTTCCCTCGCTGCCATCGTCGGCAAGTGAATTTACCACCAGTACTTTACCTCCGCGGCCTCCGGTCACATAAGCTCCTCCGCCCAGTGCACCGGGAAAAGCCGGAACCTGAGCCTGTGCAAAGCAGCTGAAAAGTAGTGTTAATGCAAATAAAATCAGTTTTTTCATTTTTAGAATTATTTATTTGTTCAGTTCTGTGATCAAAAAAGCCATATTCCGTTAAGGTATATGGCTTTCTTATGTTTGAATAAAAATTTGTGACCCCGGTGGGGGTCGAACCCACGCCCCACAGATTAAGAGTCTGTTGCTCTACCAACTGAGCTACGAAGTCGGTCACATTAATTTTTGAGTTGCAAATGTAATCAAAAATATTTTTTCGGAGCCCGTTTTTTGTAAATAAATGTGGTCATTTTGATATTTTTTGTTCAAAAATCACATTGCACAGAAAATACCTCAGCCAATTATCAGCCCGGTCATTGATAGTGAGCCCATCTGCAATTTATCATTAAAGAAAGTGAGTTGTTCATCCTTTTGCTGCAATCCGAGCACGTAAAGCAATGGTAAAAAGTGCTCTGCAGTGGGAATCGACAGTCTGAAAGCTTCGCCCTGAGTATCAAAATTGATAAGTGCTTTGTGATTTCCACTTAAAATGTGGTTTTTCATTGTCTCGTTTGCTTCTGCAGCCCATGTATAGGCATTGTCCTGATTGCGCCAGTCCACAAGTCTTAAATTGTGTACCATATTGCCGCTTCCCATAATGAGTATACCTTTGTGACGCAGTGCATGTAATTCGCTTGCCAGACTATAATGTTCAGATGGTTTTAAATTACGGTTCAGGCTTAACTGCAGCACAGGAATGTTGGCATCTGGATAAATATGTCGCAGCACACTCCATGTGCCGTGATCTAAGCCCCAATCGTTTAAATCGGCCTGTACAATGTGAGATTTTACATTCTTTATCAGATCGCTGGCGAGTGCAGGACTACCTTCAGCCGGATATTGTACATTGTAAAGTTCGCGCGGAAAACCGCCAAAATCGTGAATTGTTGACGGATGTTCCATAGCCGTAACGCTGGTGCCATATGTTTCCCAGTGAGCCGACACGCAAAGTATTGCTTTCGGTTGCAAGATGTTTTGCGAAAGTTTCTGCCACGATCTGCTGAATTCATTGTCCTCAATTGCATTCATTGGGCTACCGTGACCCACAAACACAACAGGCATACGCTCAGTGTTTTCACCGTATTTCGATAGATTATTCAGCATAAATATTTATTCAGCATTGACTTTGTTTTTGTTTAAACAATACAGAAGGTTGAATGTTCGAAAACAAAAAAAGCAGTGAACGTCAATTCACTGCTTTCAAATTTTATAAGTTTTGTATACTTACAGCTTTATCGAAGTGACTCTCTGATTTACTGTAAATGTGGTTTTCTTTGCACCCGGTGTATAAACTCCATCAATGTAATAACCACCTATGTCGGTGCCAGTCAATGTACCACCTGTGTATAAATTATAGGTCTTTCCGGTTTCTAATCCGGGGAATGAAGTCATGAAGAAGTATGAATAGCGTGTAGCTTTAAAGGCAGCTACAGTAACTCCAGCTTCGGTTTGAATGCAGAAAATCTGTCCGGGAGGCTGAATAATGCTAAAACTTACCGCCAGTGAATTTTGCTGCGAATCATTTTGTGGCAGAAGCGAAGTGGCTCCAGCAGCATACATGCTTCCTCCATTGATTTTGAATGTACTGCGGTACGAAACAGCATCGTCGGGCTTGGTAGCCGAGCCTTGTACAATAGTTGCGCCTCCGCCAATCAGAATACTTCCGTTGCTGTCGAGTGCATCACCCTTGTCGGAGCTTAATGTCACCATACCACCGTTTATACTTATCGAACTGCCATCGTCGGTGGTAAGCTCAGCACCCAGCGAAGCTTTCATACAGTCGTTGCGCGATAAAACCGTCACAAGTCCTCCGTTAACAGCAATGTGATGAGAACTGATTCCTTTTACAGATTTTGTAATCTGCACTGTTCCTCCGTTGATAGTCAGAGTTGAATCAGAGTCAAGAGGTTTGTTGCCCGAGCTTAAAACAAAATTTCCTCCATTGATGGTCAGATGATTGTCGGCGTCTATAATATTATCAGCACAGTCGAGTGTGAAACCACCATTTTCAATTGTAATTCTGTCCTGCGACTTCAATCCTTTGGCCGAAATAAGATCCGACGTAAAGTTGCTTCCGCCGCCAGTGGTTATGCGGAATGTGCCATTTTTAATTCTCAATTCAGTTTGCGCCGATATAGCATCCTGATCCGAAATGATATCGAATTCTCCGTTGTTGATCTCAATAAAACCTTCGTTTTCGGTTGAATCCTTGTCCGATTTCAGTCCATCGCCACCACTTTTAATGTTGAATTTACCTCCGTTGATAATCAGATAGTCTTTACCTTTGATACCCAGCCCTACTGAATTTACGGTGATATCGCCACTTTCAATAATCAATTCGTCACGCGACGAAATGGCGCTGTTATAATTTGCATTTACAGTTAGTTTTCCGGAACCGGCAATAGCCATATAGTCGCGACTGTAAATCGTTGAATTGATACTGTCGGCAGTCATTACATAGTTTGGTCCGTCGGTAATTGTGTTGTTCGTGCCTTCGGGTAAAAAGATAATTGCCCTTTTGGCATCGGCTACGTAAATGGCAGAAGTAGTTTGGCTGGTGATGTTTACGTTGTTGAGCAAGAGTCGCACAATTCCCGAAGCATTTACCACAATCTGGCCATTTTCGAGAGTTCCCGAAAGTTTGTAGGTTCCTTTTTTTGTGATAACAGCATTTTGTCCGTTGATGGACACATTTGTGCTGTTACATTCTATGGAAGTGCTGTTGAGTTTTATGTCAATTACTTTGGTTTCATCCCAAACATAATCGAGTGTGTCAGTGTCTTTGCCCTGATCGTCAATCACATTCTCGGGGTCGCAGGAGCTAAACCACAGAAAACTACTAAGTATTGCGGAAAATAATAATATTTTTTTCATCTTACTTTGTTTTTTTTCGTTTTATCAAAACGAATATTTATAACCTATACCCAGATTGTATTTTCCATACACATCATCGTCGGAACTGCTGATGATCTCGCCTGCCTCACCTGTTTCAAATTCGTCATCCAATACACCAAATACTTCAATCAGATGCACCTTTTTAATTTTATAACCAAGTGATAAAACATATCTCATTTTATCGAAATGATTACCATCGGGGTTGTTCAACTGAAAATTTGATTCGACTGAAACCGTTGGAGTTATTTTGCAATTTGGAATGTTGTAGCTCAATTGCAGGCGGTTGCGCCATTTCCATTCAGGGTTAATCTTATATGTATCAATTGTTTGATCGTCTCTGATGCGCTTCGACTCATCTTTAGTTGTAAACTGAATTCTTTCGCGTAGCGAAATCGTCAGGTCGTTGAATTTCAATCGTCCCGAGGTGGAAACGTTAATGCGGTTACGCAACTGATAGTTCGTATATTTCGTATCCAGTTTGTTCATAATCTGATAACCAGCACCCACTTTCCACCCTTTCAGAATGGTATAATCGGCACTTAATCCCAGGCTCGCTCTTTCGATTAAACGCGCATAGTATATTGTGCGCACTTCGGCTTCGGCGCCCAGTTCCCATTTTTTGCTGAGTTCTTTCTCCAGCGATATAGTAGTCCAGCATCCGTATTCGCCCTGCGCCCATATAAAAGTGACAGGCAGAATTGCAAACAATAATATGATGAGTTTTCTTTTCATTTTGTGACAAGAGAATGGTTTTTTATTTTACAGGTATGTCTTAATCTGTTAGCAGATTAAGACATTACAAACTAAAAACGAATTTCTTAACAAATTATTGTGAAGAAAATACGTATTATTATTTTTCGTAATAGTAGTACGAAATCATAGCAGTATCTTTCAGAAAATCAATTTCGTTGATAGATACGCGGTGTATATTCAGCCCTGTACGTTCACGAAGTTCCGCAATCAGTTCTTCACGTTTATCAGGCTTAATCATTTCAATTTTTTCGTATCTCAATATATTCGAATACTCTTTTTTCATTACAATTCGCGTGTCGAGCAACAGCGTACCCACAAAGATAATACCTGTAATGATTGCCAGTTCGTGATATTCGAGCTGAATAGCACTCACAAGACCCATGGCAATGAAAATAAACAGGTAAGTCATATCTTTCATGTTGATACCTGCTGTACGATAACGCAACATTGAGAAAATGGCAAAAAGTCCGAAGGCAGCTCCCATCGACATTTTTACTTCATTTAGTACAAAAGTCAAAAGGAAAATCACCAGATTAAACATCATGAATGTAAAAATGGTATCCATTTTTTTGTAATTGGGATAATATACAAAAATCAGGATCAGAAATACTGCAGCCAGATCGATAACAAGACTGAAAAAGAATTTTTGATCTATCTGGATTTTATCTTTTTTCTTTGTGACAGTGAGTAAACCATCCTGAGGTTCAGCTGCAGCTGCATCTGTGAATTCAGCCTGCAATACATTTACATCAACAGGTGCAGAAGCAAATGCCGGTGATGGAACTAAAAAGAAGAGCGAAAACAATGCGCCTGCAAATAATTTACGCATGTTTTGAGAAAATTTGATTGACATATCGTACTTTTTGTTTAAAGTTATTGAGTTTTACATTATTTACTGTACTTGCAATTCCAAGGCAATATTTACTCATGGAAGCTGGTTTTATGCGCATTTGCTGCATGATGGTGATAAATTCCGAACTGCCCGATCGATCCTGTTTTACTTCGGCAATAATCAGCGATGGTAATTCGGCACGTTTCTCTCCGCATATGTAATTCAAACCGAAATCGATGGTCAGTCGTTCGGTCATGTTCTTGTTTACCAGTGTAATACGGTTGTAGTTTACCTGTAGTGCCGGTTGGAGATCCGAAGCCTTGTAAATGGTTTTCTTTTCGAGAAGTGCACCGGTTTCGCCTTCGAGCGACCATTTATTGTCGGGTAGCTTTATACGGCTTTTGATGGTGCGACCTTTGTTCGATTTGAATTTTATTTCGAAAAAATTGAGGTTTGAATCAACATACGATCTGAAGCGCACTTTGTAGCGATTCAGTTTCCCGTTGTGATGACGGGTGTACATATCAAAATCGGGAGTGTCGAAGTAGGTGGTTTCGTAGCGCGCAAAACGTTTTCCTGAAATTTCGAGGATGTAAAAGTGCTCTGCAGCCATTGACAGTATGTCGTTCAGATGCGAGAAATGAAACATAAATTTCCGGTCCATCCTGTCGAGCAGCTTCACCTTATTCATTTCGTCGAGTGAAATGGGCTCAAAGCCGCCATATAAATCGAGAGAGTTTTCCAAAACAGCAAGTAGATTTAAAGAGTTAACACCGGAATTTTTGTAATATTTTTTTTACACGTATGCAATACGTATGTAATAAATATAATGTACAAAAATACGCATAATAATTTTAATAATGAATCTTTGGTTCCAAAAAGGTCAAATATCCCCCTATTTTGAATAAATTTTGATCAATCTAAATTCATTTTTTTTGTTTATAGTTATTTACGACCGCTAAATATCATTTTTTGGTTATCTGAATACACTCAGACATGTAGTCCAGATAAATTTTTTAGTATATTGAACTTTTTTATTGAAACAATGTTTCATTTAAAACATTGTTTTAAATGCTGCAATATGAAACCAACAGATATATTACAGGTTCACGAATTAAAAAAAACCAACTCACGGCTTGCACTTATCAAAGCATTGCAGGAAAGTACATTTCCTCAGTCGGAGAATGAAATGAAGAGCCGCATGAGCGATCAGTACGACCGCATAACTTTTTATCGCAATGTGCAGGCGCTCGAAGATGCAGGAGTGATACACAGGATTGTAGTGGATAGTCATACTGTGAAATATGCGCTCAATTGTTGCGAAACTGAGAAAAAACATCAGCATATACACAAACACGTACATTTCAATTGTAAAAGTTGTGGTAAAACATTTTGCCTCGAAAATACAGACATTCAGCAATACCGGCTTCCCGCAGGTTTTCAGACAGAGGAATGTGAGGTGATGATAAAGGGATATTGCAAATTTTGTAGTCAGAAATAAGAAACTCCGGAATACTCGATGAAACTATTTTCAGCAGAAACAAAAATCGTTTTTGCCACAATTTTCTGGCTCTTTTGCTTTGCATCAGGCTGGTCGCAACCGGCGGTAAATCTGAGAGGTCAGGTGTTCGATGAACATAACCACCCATTGCCCGGAGCTACTGTGATAATCAATCACGGACAGTTTGGCACGGTGACAAACCGCACCGGACAGTTTGAATTCCCGGCCATAAATCAAACCTGGCTGGTGGTGGAAGTGTCGTATACAGGTTATGAAAAATATACCGATACGCTGCATTTTGCTATCAGGGAATTTCTGAAAATAAAACTGACTCCTGCTACTCATCTGCTGGGCGAACTGCAGGTAACCGATAAAAAAAACGGGAAGGAAAGCATGGAAACTTCGGCTTTGGTTTCGGTGAATAAGGATTTTTTGAAACGAAACGAAAACGGAAGTCTGATGCAAACGCTGAGTCGCCTGCCCGGAATCAGTACAATCAGTATTGGTTCGGGACAATCAAAGCCTGTGATTCGTGGACTGGGTTTTAATCGCGTGACTGTGGCAGAAAATGGTCTGAAGCACGAAGGGCAGGAGTGGGGCGCCGATCACGGACTTGAAATTGATCAGAATGGTGTGGAGCGAATTGAGATTGTAAAAGGTCCTGCTTCGCTTATGTACGGAGCAGGAGCCATTGCAGGCGTGATTGACCTGAAGCAACTTTCAATTCCGTATCGTCACACTCATGGTGGAAAAGCAGATTTGAGCTACGGTTCGAACAGCGACAGGGTAGGAGCGGCTGCTTCATATTTTGCCCGCGCAGATAATTTTTATGTAAAAGGAAAGTTCAGTACTGCACATTATGCCGATTACAAAGTACCCACTGATAGTATTGAGTATATGTCGTATTATTTTAAACTGAAAAACAACAGACTGCGCAATACTGCAGGATACGAATACAATGGAAGTGCTACCGCCGGATATGTGGGCTACAATTTTGCAAGTCATCTCACTGTGAGCAATGTGTTTGCCAAAAGTGGTTTTTTTGCCAACGCTCACGGACTTGAAATCAGAACATCGGGTATCGATTATGATGCTTCAACGCGCGATATCGATTTTCCTTCACAACAGGTGAATCACTTTAAAGTAATGAGCAATAGTAATTTAAAATTCAGTGACCATTTTATTCATCTCGATCTGGGTTATCAGCGGAATGTTCGCAGCGAATTTTCGGAAGCCATTGCACACGGGTATATGCCTGCTCCCGATAATAATCTGGAGCGGCATTTTGATAAATCGACATTTACCGGACAAATGAAATTTACAATGGCCGAAGCCGGGAAACATCAATTTGTGAGCGGTGTAAATGCCGAATATCAGCATAACAATCGTGGTGGCTGGGGATTTATTTTACCTGATTACAAAAGTTTTACGACAGGTATTTTTGCAACGGATAAAATTGTATTTTCGGAAAAATGGCATCTGAATGCAGGTTTACGTTACGATTTCGGACGTTTGAGAACAGGAGATTATACCGATTGGTACGAGAGCGTTGTCAAAAGTCAGCCTGAATTTTTGCAGCGGGCATTTTCACTGACGCGAAATTATCATAATCTCAGTTGGGCCATCGGGACAATGCTGAAGGCATCCGAAACGCTTACTTTAAAAATAAATGCAGGTAAAAGTTTCAGAATGCCCAATGCTAAAGAACTTGCTTCGAATGGTATGAATTATCATTATTACCGTTACGAGAAAGGCGATTCGACGCTTCGTGCCGAAACATCCTATCAACTTGATGCAGGTCTCGATTGGGAGACCCAAAAGTTTACCGTGGCATTTAGCCCTTTTGTAAATTATTTTCCCAATTACATTTATCTTAATCCCGGTTATGAGTATTTTATGGCTCAACAGGTGTTTTACCACAGTCAGAGTAAGGTTTTCAGAACCGGTGCTGAATTGAGTGTAAACTACAGAGCTACAGAAAAAGTTGAATTTACGGCTGATGCCGAATACATATACTCTTTGCAGCTTTCTGGTGCTAAAAAAGGTTACACTCTGCCGTTTTCTCCTCCTGCTAATATGCATCTTGGTGTTATTTATAAAGCTAAAGAGAAAAAATTTTTGGGAAAACCGGAAGCCGGACTTACGCTTCAACTAACTTCACGACAATACAATGTAGTGCCACCTGAGAAAACTACTGAAGGTTTTGCGTTGCTGCATGCCTATTGGGCAACTGAAATAAAGTACTCCCGGCGGATTTTGAAATTTCAGCTTCGCGTGGATAATATTTTTAATAAGAAATACTACGACCATACCTCGTTTTACCGTTTGATTGAGGTTCCCGGACCCGGACGGAATTTCTCAGCACATTTACAAATACCTTTATAACCAAATGATTAAAATAAAAATGAGAAAAATTCTTTTTGCAGCCTTATTGGCTATTGGCTTTTCTGCCTGTGATAAAAACGAGAGTCCCGTAATTGAGATACATGAACTTGGTTATGAAAATACGGCTACAGTAGTGCAGGGAGCCGATTTACACATCGATGCGGAAATTGTGGCTGAGCATAAAATCAGCACAATCCGGCTCACTATTCATCCTGAAGGTGAGCATGCCTCCATTGTTCAGGCTACCGACGAAGCGCATACCTGGGAAGTGGATTCGGTTTATAGCACAAAGTATGTTGGCGTTAAAAATACCGATTTTCACGAACATATTGAGGTGCCGGCTACTGCTCCTGCGGGTTTTTATCATTTACATCTTATTGTGACTGATATGGAAGGAAATCAGACTACGGCAGAAAAAGAATTTGAAGTTTTAATTGCTCAATAATTTATTCCAATGAAAATAAGAATGTTATATTTTGCATTTCTTTTGTTGCTCCTTGCAGGTTGCGACGAAATTGTGAAAGACGAGGAAGTGCCACAAATCGATATGACGGGGGCGAATGATTTTCCGCAAAACTGTGCAAAAGTGTATCGGGGTGAAGCTTTTGTGTTTTCGGCCACGCTAACCGACAATACTGAACTCGGTTCATACAGTATTGAAATGCATCACAATTTCGATCATCATACGCACAGTACAAGTGGTACGAGCTGCGAAATGGAGGAGGTCAAATCGCCTGTCAATCCGTTTGTTTTTATCGAAGAATATGAAATTCCGGCAGGTTTAACTTCGTATGCAATACAAAATCAGATTGTTGTGCCTGCAAATGTGGATACAGGCGATTATCATATAACTGTCAGATTAACCGATAAATCGGGCTGGCAAACCTTTAAGGGAATAGCGGTGAAAGTGACTGACCGCTGAAAACAAACAGGAGTGATGCTAAATAGTATCACTCCTGTTTATTTTGTTCTGATTGGGTGGGAATTAAGCAAACAGTTTTTCAATTCTGTCAGCATAATGTGCTTCAATCACATTACGTTTGATTTTTAGTGTTGGCGATAGGAAACCACCGGGCTGCGTCCATTCATCGGCCACAAGCTGATAGCGTTTCACCTGTTCGAAATCGCCAAAGAACTGATTGTATTTTTTCACCTCGTCGGCAAAACGTTTTTGTACAATCGGATCCTGAATCATTTCGGCATTAGTAGTATAATTGAGTTTGTGTTTACCACACCACGATTTCAGATATACAAAGTCGGGAGAAATAAGCGCAGCCGCAAATTTCTTGTTTTCGCCCAACACTATCATGTTTTCGATAAAAGGTGATTCTGTAAATTTCGATTCCACAGCCTGAGGATTCACATATTTCCCGAACGATGTTTTGAAAATGCTTTTCAGACGACCTGTAATGATCAACTGACCTTCCGGAGTGAATTTACCGGTATCGCCGGTGTGTAGCCAACCGTCGGCATCGATTACCTGAGCAGTAAGTTCAGGATCTTTGTAATAGCCGAGCATTACATTGTGGCCGCGGCAGATGATTTCGTCGCGTTCGGCCAGTTTTACTTCAACTCCGGGCAATGGCAAACCTACTGTTCCGAATTTGCGACCATTTTTACCACGCTGGCTCACTGCAATTACAGGTGAAGTTTCGCTCAGGCCATAGCCTTCGAATACAGGCATTCCAATCGCAGAAAAGAATGAAGCCATATGAGGCTGTATGGCCGATCCGCCTGATACAACGATGTCGAAATTACCACCCAGTTTTTCACGCCATTTAGAGTAAATGAGTTTGTCGGCAATTTTTAACCGGAACTTAAACCATGGTGAAATGCCGTTGAGTTGATAACGGGTAGCCAGATTGAAAGCCCAGTAATAAATTACTTTCTGAAGAAATGGCAGTGATTTTCCGGCCAGATAGAATTTGTCGTAAATTTTTTCGAGCAAGCGCGGCACAGCCGACATCATGGTCGGATTTATTTCCTTGATATTTTCGGCAATAGTTGCCAAACTTTCGGCATAATATACCGACATTCCCAAAAACTGATAAAGATATACCAAAACGCGTTCGTAAGCGTGGCAAAGAGGCAGGAAGCTAAGTGCAATTTTACTCCATTTGGCCGGAGTTTCCTGTAAGTTTTTGATCTGATTTACAATGTTGCTGTGCGAAAGCATCACTCCTTTAGGATTACCAGTGGTGCCCGATGTGTAAATAATTGTAGCCAGTTCGTCAGCTTTTCCGGCTGCTTTAAGTGCTTTAAGTTTTTCTGCGTCCTGATTCTCACGTCCCAGTTCTATTAATTGTTCAAGATACTTAAAGTCAGGATCTACATTGTCAAAAGTATAGATTTCTTTCAGTGATTTAACTTCGGGAAGTATGGGTTTCAATTTGTTGCGCAATTCCTTACCTTCAATGAAAATCATTTTCATTTCGGCATGATTCAGAATATAACGATAATCTTCCTGACTAATAGTGGGATAAATAGGAATTGAAATAGCGCCAATTTGCATAATGGCAAAGTCGAGCATGTTCCACTCGGGACGGTTGCTGCTCACAATACCTACTTTATCGCCGGGTTCGATACCTGATTTCAGCATACCATAACTCAGCAAATTGGTAAGTTCCACATACTCCTGTATGCTGTATTTGCGCCATTGTCCTTGCTTTTTAGCAGCCAGAGCTACTTCTTGTGTTGGATATTTTTCTAAATAGCTATCCAGCAAATCATATAAACGGGTTACTTCCATTTTCGAATGATTTATTTGTTTTTATATTCATGAAACGAATATGACAAAATTTAATCTGTTTTTGACTCAAAGGTCATAATTAAATTTTGATATGTGAGTTCCAATTGCAATTTAAATTAATTATAAACAGATGAAAAACTGCAACTTATAAACACTTTTGTGCGTTAAAAGTTGCAGTTCAGGTCAGTTACAATGCACAAATATAATTTATTATTATTGAAAAACAATGGTTCTGTTCTTGTAAGTCAAAATTTTGCGATCAATATGTTTATCCACAGCATGCGAAAGTACAATTTTTTCAAGGTCGCGGCCTTTGCGAATAAGTTCCTCTACAGTGTCCTTGTGCGATATCTGGGCTACTTTTTGCTCAATGATAGGACCTGCATCCAGTTCACTTGTTACGTAGTGACTGGTAGCTCCGATAATTTTTACGCCGCGTTCGTGTGCTGCATGATAGGGACGCGCTCCGGCAAATGCAGGCAAAAAGGAGTGATGAATATTGATAATGCGGCCCGAAAAGCTATCGATAAATTCGGGCGATAAAATTTGCATGTAACGCGCCAGTACACAGAATGTAATTTTATGCGCTTTCAGCAGCTCAAGCTCACGTGCTTCCTGTTCGGCTTTGTTAGCTGCATTTACAGGCAAATAGTGATATTCAATGTCGAAACGTTTGGCTACATGCTCCATGTCGGGGTGATTGCTGATAATCACCGGAATGTCAACTTTCCATTCGCCGGCAGCGTAACGGGCGAGTAAATCGTAAAGACAATGCGACATTTTTGAAACAAAAATGGCCATACGTGGTCGTACTTCGGAGAAATAAAGGCTGAAATTCATGTCAAATCTCAGGCCAAGCAAAGTACGGAAATACTCTTCAATTTTATCCTTTGGAATTTGAAAACTACTGAGGTCCCATTCCACACGCATGAAAAATACCTTTTCCTCGCGGTTTACGTATTGGTCGAGGTACAGAATGTTTCCCTGATGGTGGTTAATAAATTCGGTGACGGCGGCAAGAATTCCCGGTTTGTCGGGACAGTGGATCAGCAAAATTGCTGTTTGTTCATTTTCGATCATTTGATTTCAGTTTTTCTATAACAGGGCTACAAAGATAACAATTTATCCTGAAAAGGATTTTGTTTTCTTCGGTTTGTTTGTTGCCTGTAAACTCCGAAATCATGTTTTGATGTTCCCGGTGAAGTAGTTTTACCGTGTAGTTTTGTACTTCGATAATATTATCTGTTTTCGAGAAACTCATTTTCAGAAAATTATCATTCAGAAGATTTGCTTTAAAATCGTCGATTTGTAAAGTTTCATTTGTTGTCCAGTTACGATACCATTCAACAGGGGTTATTTCCGGCAACTGCAGATTCAAACGATTGCCATTTGCATTATAAAATTCCAATACCGAACGGAATATATCTTCGCCAACTGTGGAAATTATACCGGTGATATACGTGGAATCTGTTGTTTTAAAAAGACGTATTTCGAGTGTGCTGTTGGCAGCCGGTTTTATTATGATGTGTTGCTGCGTCGTGTCGCGGTGCAGCATGTGTGCAAAACCACCAAGTTTGTTCTTTACACTGTCGGTTTGCCCGGCCTTGAAGTACTCAAGCATTTCGAAGCGGGCTTTTTCATCCACTAAAGGCAGTATTTTTGATGGTAGTTTCAGGAAAACACTATCCACGTTACTCGCCTGAACCAGGGCTGACAATGAAATAGCAAGCAGACTAATTAGTATTTTTATTTTTCTCATTATTTTTACTTTTGAACAGACTTCGTAATGCATCCCAGTAATAAGACATCATTTCACTTACCGACTGAAAATCTTCTTTGTATGCCAAACCAAGTCCCTGAGTCGATTTGGCTTCTTTTAGTAAATCGCGGTCCACAGTATGGCTGTAAGCTTTAAATCGCAGTTTTCCGGACTCTGTAAGCAGGTATTCAAAGTCGAAGTCACCTATGATTTTTGAATTATTTGTGGTTGTGGCAATGTTATCGTTTCGGTATCCAATGTTGCCATTGATAACGATACGTTTGTTGGGTTGATAGTTTAGCAAAGCTTTATATTCATCGCTTTCAGTCTGGGTAACCACGTCGAAACCAACGCTCAGATTGTTTGTGTTGAGTGATTTTTGTACCCAACCATTCACCTGAGAGCTTAATGTGTTTGTCAGAAGCGATAAGGATTGATTCCAGCCTGAATTTGTATTTTCTTCACCTACATTGGTTGGTGTGAAAAATCTGTTGAGGAAAAGCAGGGACGCAATTTGTCGGTTCATGCTTTCTTCGGTATTAATAACGCTCCGCACTTTTTGCTTTACGCCCTCATCACTTGAGGGTAAATCGATATCAAATTTGATATTGGGTTTCATTAGATTGTCGGTAAGCTCAAGCACACAATTCACAGGCACATTTCCACGATTGGTTGTACTTCCCACATCGTCGAGCAGGTCGCCCAAAGGAGCTGTGAGATTGTAGAGTGCGCGAATATCAACTTTTGCTTCGAAAGGATCGCCCGACCAGGAAATGGTACTTCCTCTGTCGATTTTAAATTCCTTACGGATCACAGTCTGAAGAGTGAATAAATAAAATCCTTCATCAATCACATAAGTACCAAAAAGTTTCAAATCGGAAAAAGTGTCAAACTGCACTCTCAGGTTACCGTTTCCACGTCCCGAAATGACATCTCCTGCTTTGGGGTCGACCAAAAGTTCAACCTGAGCATCGGGTGTAACTTCAATTTGCAAATCCACCTTTACATTAAATTCGCTCTGAGGTAAAGCAGGTTTTTCGGGTTCAGTTTCTTTAGGCTGGTTTTGCCGCGGATTAATGAACGTAATAAAATTATTGTCGGCAGCAGTGGAAGCACCACCCATTTGAATCGAACCTTTCGAACCGGGACGTGTAACCGCATTTACCTGAATGTTGGCTTCTTTCGAATCTCCGAAAATATTGACAGTTCCCGTAGCATAGGCTTTTCCGAAGAAATATTCGTTGTCGGCTGCATGCGTATTCATTGCCAGTAAATTGCGGGCGCGAATGTTGACGTTGTAGCGCATATCGCCAAACGTACCATCGTGGTTTATCAGGCCGTTGAGCGTTCCCTGATTGCGTTCTGAGTCGTACAAACGAATATCTTTAAAATGAATGGCATTTTTGGTTAACCTGACAGTGTCGTTGAAAAAATAGGTGGTTCTAAGCATGTCGATAGTTGCCTGAGCTTTGTCAACATACACATCTCCTTCGAAGCCAATTTTTTTCATTGGGCCAAACATTCGCACCTTTCCTTTGCCATTTCCCTGCACATTGCTGGCCACTCCGGCAAAATACTGCTGCAAAAATGCGACACTCAGACTGTTTACATTAAACTGAATATCAATAGAATCGCGTGAAGGAGTGTAATCGCCCGACGCCACAGCCACTGTATCGTTTTGCGCTTTTATGAAATTCGCTCCCAACAGTACTTTTTTGTTTTCGCGGTCCCATGTCGAGAATACACGGGCATCAGAAATAACCATGCGGTTGAGCGATACGTCTTTTACGGCAAGATTGGCCAGATATACAGGCTGTTTCAGCAAACTGAATAACTTAATTTCTCCTGTTACAAACCCGCCGATGCTTATTCCTTTCAAGCGAACCAGTTGCATGACGTAGTCCAGATTTAAATCGTTGGTTTTCACCACGAGGCTGTCGTTTTGTCTTTTCGAAATCAGCCCGTTGATGTTGATAAACTGTCGTCCGTTGTCAATTCTGAAATTCTGAACTGCAAATGTGCTGTCGGCTTTAAAATCAATTTTGCTTGCACGAATATCCCATACCGAATCGGCAATGATAATTTGAGTAGGAAGTACCGACATTCGGGCAAGCGTTTTACCATTTTCGTTTCTGAAACGTGTAACTGTCTGAAATTCTCCTGCATTGGTAATCGCCTGTGCATTTTGCCAGCCTATTTGCGTGGTTACCGAATCCTGCGAAGCACCGGCCAACAAATACACGCGTGAAACGCCGTTTTTCTCATGCAGATTGGCACGGGTAGTCATTTTAAGTTCCTTACGAGCACTCTGAATATCAAGCGAAATATTCTCAATTTTCTGTTTGCCGGACATAAGCGTTGGAATCACAGCTCTGATATCCACTTTATTCATTTTCTCATCGATACTACCTTTGAGTGTGGTGATACCGTTTATACGATATGGTAATTCAAAAACATCGAAAAAACTTTCGGTATTTTCAATTTTCAGATCCATATCGATATGATTTGCAAATTTTTTCTCGTCGGTTCCACCGGATAGGACAGGCAGATAATAATGAATAATGTTTCTTATGGTAGACGAAACCGTACTGTATTTGAAATTTCCGCTAAAAGACCCGTTTACAAAATCGGAACGCACACTAAAATTACTGTAACCATCGCCGGTTCTGCTTGTCAGGTTTATTTCGTTTACATTGAGTGTTTTATCTTTATTTGTAAACATAATGCTGTCAAAATTTACATACCCGTTGATGTTATCGGGCGAATTTCCGACCATATTTGTTTTTCCCCTGAAAGTCAGTAAAGCGTCTTTATATCCTCCGGCAAGATTCAGCGCGTGGAGGTTGGCATTTTCAACAATCAGATCGAAATCGAAAACCGGTAGTGCTTTTGTAAGGTCGATTTCGCCACTAAAGTCGGCGCTAATGTTTTCATCTTTCAGGTCGATGTTGCCGATAAATCCGGTACCATCATATTTTCCATCCAGTTTTATGTCTTTGTAGGCATATTTATTAAACTGAATTTCGTTGAAAACAGCCTTCACAGTTCCTCTGACAGGTAAATCTGATTTTTTTTGTCCATTCGTGTTCAGCATGAAATTTACATTGCCCACCTGATTGTTGCTCAGAAGTTTACCTAACTGTAAATTTCGCGACTTTACGGTTCCGTTGTAAGTTAGGTCGCGCAACTCATTTTCGAATTTCAGCAAAATGTCGGTCGATACGCTTCCGATATTGGTCGATGCATTACCATAAGCTACCAGGTTGCTGAAAAATCCGGTGATATTTCCGGTGTATTTTACCGTACCAAGTTGTGCAAGTTCCTTTGGTAAAACAAAAGGCTTGCGTGTAAATGCGGAGACAACATCCTGAATGTCTGATTTGTCAGCTTTCAAATCGTTGATGTCGGCGTAAACAAAAGTTTCCTCAATATCGGGCAATCCGCTTAATTCAATATTGGCATTTACAGCCAGACTTTTGCCGTATTTGAAAGCGAAATCCTGAAATTTCAAACTTGAAACACGTCCTGAAATAATTCCGTTCAGCGTAAAGTTGTTTTTGAGGCGGTTTAGCTCAGGCACAAAGTATGAAATGTCGGCGAAAGCTACTGAAGCATTTTTCATTGGAATACGAAAGCGAACTTCGTGTATAAAATCGGAGAATGCCGACAGATTTTTGTAATCAAACGAGGTTTGACCGAAACTGATTTCAGAATCGGGCATTAGCAATTTTATAAAATTGATTTTGGCTGAAGTTTTCGAAGCACTTATCTGTGTGCTGAATTTATTCACTCTGAAGCCGGAACGTTCGGTGAAACTCAGCGATGGAATTTCAAGATTCAGACTGTCTTTTTTCAGAATATTCAGCAGTATGGTAGCGTTCAGATTTTTTAGTAAAATACTGTCCGGATTAAATATATTTGCCGATTTGGTGGGCTGTCCATACTGTTTCGAATAGCTAAACAGGGCGTTTCTGACTTTGAGTTTTTTGATGCGGTATTCAACTGTGGACGAATCTGTTTTTTTGTCTTTTTTGAATGCTTTAATTACAAAGTCGAGATTTGTACGACCCAAAGTGTCGGCTTTCAGATGAAAAACCGGCCTGTCCAGTTCTACTTCGTCGAAAAGCAGTTTTCCGTTGAAAAGTTGTTTGAAGCTAAAACCAGCTGAGGCATCGCCCACAAAAAGCAAGGTGTCTTTTTGTCGATCCTCAACATATACATCGCTGATACTTATTTGATTAAATAGTTCGTAGTTCACATTCCCCACAGTGACTTTGGTCTCCAGCATTTCCGACAGGCTGCTGGTTACCATTTGGGCAATGTAGTTCTGTATCTTGCTGTTTTGTAGTAAGATAGGCATGGAGGCCAGCACTGCGAGCGGGATAGCCACCAAAAGAATGATTATTTTTGTCGATTTTTTTATACCTTTGGGCATTGTTTCAGCAAAAGTAAATAAATATTTGCAAATACGAATGATAATGAGCGGGTCTGTTTCCGATTATTTTAGAATACTTTAAAGCCGGAAAACTGCAATACCCGCATGTTTACAATAATCATTCCTTTTTTATCAGAAAATTATAAATGAATCCCGTTACAATATTAGGAATTGAATCGTCGTGCGACGATACTTCAGCTTCGGTGATACGCGATGGTATCATGCTTTCGAACGTCATAGCCGGGCAGGAAGTTCATTCAATTTATGGCGGTGTGGTGCCCGAACTGGCTTCGCGTGCACATCAGCAAAATATCATTCCGGTGGTGGATGCTGCCATTAAAAAAGCAGGTATCAAAAAATCAGAAATCAGCGCCATTGCTTTTACCCGTGGCCCCGGACTTTTGGGATCGCTTTTGGTGGGAACTTCGTTTGCAAAGGGATTTGCGCAGGCGCTCGGCATTCCGCTTGTGGATGTCAATCATTTGCAGGCTCATGTGTTAGCTCACTTTATAAGTCAGGGAGCCGAAAATGAGAAAATGCCCGAATTTCCTTTCCTTTGTTTGCTGGTTTCGGGTGGAAATTCACAGATTGTGCTTGTCCGTTCGCATTTTGATATGGAAGTGATCGGGCAAACCATTGATGATGCAGCCGGTGAAGCTTTCGATAAGTGTGCCAAAGTGATGGGACTTCCTTATCCCGGTGGCCCCCATATTGATCGTTTGGCGCGTGAAGGAAATCCTGCGGCGTTTAAGTTTAATAAGCCACAGATTCCCGAATATAATTACAGTTTCAGTGGGTTAAAGACTTCATTTTTATATCTTTTACGCGATAAAGAAAAGGAAAATCCTGATTTTGTGAAAGGAAATTTGAACGATTTATGTGCTTCGATTCAGGCTACGGTGGTTGATATTTTAATGTCGAAACTTAAAAAAGCAGCTGCCGATTTGAAAATAAAGAACATTGCTGTGGCCGGTGGCGTGTCGGCTAACTCTGCATTGCGGGCTGCTTTTCATGCTTATGCCGATAAATATAAGTGGAATGTTTTTATTCCGCCCGTTTCATTTACAACCGACAATGCTGCGATGATTGCCATCACAGGCTACTTTAAATATCTGAAAGGCGATTTTTGTGCGATTGATGAAGTGCCTTATGCCAGAGTAACTCAGAAATTGTAAAGATTAATTCTTAAATGAAAAAGTATTCCGAAATAAAAGATGTACTCGCTCCGTACAGCGGAGTGATATATTTTATGCTGATACTGGCCGGATCGCACTTTTTCTGGAAATTTACAATGCTTGGTGACGAATCCGACAATTTTGTAAGCTTCTTCGGCATTAATCTTTCAGCCATTTTTCAGTTTGGTGCCGATCATGTGGCCGAAGCCACTACTGCCGTGCTGAATTTCTTTGGCATCAATGCGCAGCTTGAACCTTTCAATGTGATTCGGCATGATAACGGACAGGCTGTTCGCGTGGTGTGGTCGTGTACGGGATTCAAACAGGCTTATATATTTGCCTGTATTATTGGCTTTTACAAAGGGCCTTTTCTGAAAAAACTCTGGTATATTCCGGCAGGACTTGTGGTGGTGTATGCGTTCAATATTTTTCGGATTGCCATGATTTCGGCCATTACAAAACTACATCCCGATTGGTTTTATATCCTGCACGAACATTTGTTTAAATACATGTATTATGCCGTAATTTTTGGTATGTGGGTGTATTGGGAAGAAGTGATTAGAAAACAAAAAATCAAAGACAATCAGTCCGAAATTAACGCAGAGCAATAAACCGCCATGGTTTGTTTTTCCATTCTTCCCCGGCATAATCAATACCTACGCGCGCAGCAGTCTCAAAATCGCTAAGTTCAGGAGCATCTTCAACCCACATTCGGGGAGAATTTTGCAACTCTTCGCCATAAAAATTTTTGTCCACCGACAGTAAGCGACCGACTTTTCCTGAACCGCGCAAATCGTCGAGCCCGCGAATCAGTACAGCCTGCGGACTACCTTCGGGTCCGGTCACAAAATTCAGCATCCAATACATTCCGTAAATCAGATACACATAAATTTTTCCGGCTTTGTGATACATGACTTCGGTGCGTGGCGTACGACCTTTGCTGGCATGACAGGCTTTGTCTGCTTCGCCCAGGTAGGCTTCGGTTTCGGTAATCCTGTAACGTCCAACGCTACCATCAGGAAAAACTCTGACCAGCGTTTTCCCCAATAACAATCGTGCAACAGTCACAGCATCCTGGCTGAAAAACCGTTCATCTAATCTTTCTGGATTCATTTTTTGCAATATCCGGATAGATAAAAATTACAGTTTAATGGCAAATTTCTTCAAACGGGCATCCAGCATGTGTTGCGGAATGATTTTCTTCACGGTATTGGCCACAGCGTTCATCATGCCTTCGCGCACATAATCGTGACGAATAACCAGTGCAATTTCGCGGGTTGCTTCGGGACGAACAATTTTTCGCAGATTTTGCTTTTGTGTTTCGTTGAGCAAATCGACATGCAATTCGGGAATCACAGTGTAACCGCCGTTGCGATCCACAATTTTTACAAGCGTATCTATGCTTCCGGCTTCGTAAGTGGATGAATGTGTTTTGTTTTCGCAGAAATTAAACACCTGATTTCGTAAACAGTGGCCTTCTTCAAGTACCCAGAGATGATCGAGCGGCATTTCGTTAGTCGATACTTCTTCCTGTGCATACATGGGTTCTTCCGGCGCAATGTAAGCAATGAATTTTTCGTAATACAACGGCACTTCCAGAATTTTCGGATCTTCGAGCGGAGTGGACAAAATGGCCATATCGATTTCGGCTGTGTGAAGTTTCTCGATAATGGTTTCAGTGCGCATTTCGGAAACTTTGAGCGAAATCTCGGGATAATCGCTGCGGAAAAGTGAAATAATGCCCGGCAATAAATAAGGTGCAACTGTTGGAATAATGGCAAGTGACAGATTTCCGGCCACAGTGCCACGTTGCACCAATACGTTTTCCTTAAGCTGATTGACATTGAAAAGTACAACCTGAGCCTGCTGAATAACAGCCACACCAATTTCAGTCGGAACTATGGGATGCGATGAACGGTCGAAAACCCGGCAATCCAGTTCATCTTCCAGTTTTTGAATCATGGCACTGAGCGTGGGCTGCGTTACGCCACACATTTCGGCTGCACGTACAAAATGACGTGTCTTGTCCAAAGCTACTATATACTCAAGTTGTTGTAAGGTCATAATATTTTTATTTGAAGATTTGAAAATTTGGGATTTGAAGATTTTTATTTCAATCGGGCAGCGGCTTCCAGTTCGGGTTTTAAAAACCTTCCGGTTTCGCTCTTTGGATGTGCAGCTATTTCCTGCGGAGTTCCGGTGCAAATCACCTTTCCACCACCTGCGCCACCCTCGGGGCCAATGTCAATAATATAATCAGCCACTTTTATTACATCCATATTGTGTTCAATCACAATAACTGTATTTCCTCTGTCAACCAGACGGTTCAGTACGTTAAGCAGAACCCTAATGTCATCGAAATGCAAACCTGTAGTTGGCTCGTCAAGTATGTATAATGTTTTTCCGGTGTCGCGTTTCGAAAGTTCTGTGGCCAGTTTTACGCGCTGACTTTCGCCACCCGAAAGCGTGGTGCTCGACTGTCCGAGTTTGATGTAGCCAAGTCCCACATCCTGAATGGTTTTGATTTTATTCAGAATTTGAGGCTGATTTTCAAAGAATTCAACAGCCTGATTAATGGTCATGTCGAGCACATCGGCGATTGATTTTCCTTTAAAGCGAACTTCAAGCGTTTCGCGATTGTAACGTTTGCCACCGCAACTTTCGCACGGTACATATACATCGGGTAAAAAGTTCATTTCAATGGTTTTATAACCATTCCCACCACAAACTTCGCAACGTCCGCCAGCCGTATTGAACGAAAAACGTCCGGGTTTGTAGCCACGGATTTTTGCTTCGGGCAAAGTCACAAATACATTCCGGATGTCCGAAAAAACGCCTGTGTAAGTAGCCGGATTCGAACGTGGTGTTCGTCCGATAGGCGATTGATCCACTTCCACAACTTTGTCGATATTTTCGAGACCTTCCACGCTGTCGTATTCCAATGGGTCCTGCAGTGAACGATAAAAGTGCTGACTCAAAATGGGTTGCAATGTTTCATTGATCAGCGTTGATTTACCACTACCCGAAACACCTGTCACACAAATCATTTTTCCGAGCGGAAAAGTGACCTCCACATTTTTCAGATTGTTGCCTTTAGCTCCTTTTATTGTCAGGAAATTTCCATTTCCGGGACGAACCTTTTCAGGAATTTCTATCTTTTTTCTTCCGTTTAAATATGATGAAGTAAGCGTGTTGGCTTTCAGCATTTCGGCAGGTGTTCCGGCAAAAACCACTTCACCGCCATGACGACCGGCGCGCGGACCCAAATCGACCACATAATCGGCAGCCAGCATCATGTCTTTGTCGTGTTCCACCACAATTACCGAGTTGCCTGTGTCGCGCAATTGCTTGAGCGAACGGATAAGCCTTTCGTTGTCGCGCTGATGCAGACCGATGCTGGGCTCATCCAGAATGTAGAGCACATTCACAAGTTGCGATCCGATTTGTGTGGCAAGGCGAATGCGCTGACTTTCGCCGCCTGACAGTGACTGCGAACTGCGGTTCAGCGATAGGTAATTCAGTCCCACATCGAGCAAAAACTGAAGTCTTGTACGAATTTCCTTCAGAATTTCGGTGGCAATGGTTTTCTGTTTTTCGTTCATAAAAGCTTCCACGCCTGAAAGCCATTCGTGGAGTTGCGAAATATCAAGTGCTGCCAGTTCGGCAATATTTTTATCGTGAATGCGGAAATGCAGCGATTCCCGACGCAGGCGCTGTCCGTTACATTCGGGACATTTTATTTCTTTTGAGTATTGATTTGCCCATTTCTGCTCACTGGCCGAAGCTGAATTGTCCGATTGTATTTCGATATATTTCAGAATGCCATCGTAACTCAAAAAGTAATTGGTGCCAATGGTCTGATTTTTAATGTTCAAATGTTCGTCGGTACCATTCATTATTTCGTCCATTGCCTCGTCGGGAATTTCGGCAACAGGCGTTTTCAGGTTCAGACCGTATTTTTCGAGTATGGCTTCTATTTGCCAGAAAATGGTTGTGCTTTTGTGCTTGCCAAGTGGTGCAATGGCTCCGGCATAAATGCTCAAACGTTTGTCCGGCACAATTTTATCCATGTCGATTTGGTTTACAAATCCCAGACCCTTGCAATGCGGACAAGCACCGTGTGGCGAGTTGAACGAGAAATTGTGCGGTGCAGGTTCATCGTACGAAACGCCACTTGTAGGACACATGAGCATTTTACTGAAATAGCGTCCTTCTTCCGCATCCTTTTCGAGCAGCATAACCACGCCATTTCCCTGTTGCATGGCTTTTTGCATCGATTGTTTCAGACGCTGACGGTCTTTTTCGCTGACCAGCAATTTATCGATCACCACCTCAATATCGTGGTTTTTATATCGATCCACTTTCAAACCGTGTGTGAGTTCACGCAATTCGCCATCCACGCGTACATTCAGAAATCCTTTTTTGCGAATTTGCTCAAAAAGTTCTTTGTAATGTCCTTTACGACCGCGGATAAGTGGTGCAAGGAGGAATGTTTTCTTTCCTTCGTACTCTTTCAGAATCAAATCCACAATCTGATCCTCGCTGTATTTTACCATTTTTTCGCCGGTAACATACGAGTAAGCATCGCCTGCACGGGCATAAAGCAAACGCAGAAAATCGTAAATTTCGGTGGTTGTACCTACTGTGGAGCGTGGGTTTTTGTTGGTTGTTTTTTGCTCGATAGAAATCACCGGGCTCAATCCCGTAATTTTATCGACATCCGGGCGTTCCATATTTCCGAGAAAGCTACGTGCATAAGCCGAGAAAGTTTCGATATAACGGCGTTGGCCTTCGGCAAAAATGGTATCGAAAGCCAGCGACGATTTTCCGCTACCACTCAGTCCGGTAATTACCGTGAGTGCATTGCGTGGAATAGAAACATCAATATTTTTCAGATTATGAACACGTGCACCTATTACGTCAACATGTTTGGTTGGCTCGGAGAGTATATTTTTATTGTCAGTCACAACTTTAAATTTTATAACTTGCAAAGATACAAAATTTGAACTATTTATTGTTTCTGTCTATATTATTTTAAGATTGAAATACATTGTTATTGTTGCCGGACTACTTTGAATATGATTTTATTGATAGCAAAATTCTGCTTTGTAGATAACAATGTAAAAACAGGCCTGACAGATTAATGAAAACCTGTCAGGCCCGAACCTTAAGCCTGATAACAAAAAGATAAAATTATTTCGCAGATGTCAGGATGTTGAATTTTTCGAGTCGCACTTTTTGTGCTTCATCGTCTCGTTTGGGCAATTCCGATTGCAGACGATTGCTGTTGAAGTAATCAGTACTGTTGATAATTTCGTAATAATCTTTCACCTGATCCTTAAACATGATGGCGTAATCGTAATTCACTTTGTATGCAGTCCAAAAGTCTTTGGTATTTACAGGTTCCGATACTTTGCGGTATTTTACAACTTCGGTATAATCGGTAATTTTATATTTAGCTTCTACAATCAGTTTCGCATCTGCTACATAATCTTCTTCAAAAATTCGCAGTTTGACGGTTTTGTAAGGAAGATCAGGATTCAAAGGATCGGTTTCTTTAGCAACTTCAATGGTTTCGTTGATGGCACCACCTGTTTTACGCAGCAAGTCCACATCGCGCCAAATGTCGATGGTGCGTCCGGTGTTTTGCGGTACAAAGGCCACTTTGCTCGTTGCATCAATCAGATACCATTCAGTCCAGGCGCCATCGTGGTCGTCCCACATTTGTACATTGGTTCCGTTTTCGTTTTTTCGTCCTTCATTACAAATGACATTGTCGTTGGCATCAAAAATTTTGAATCGTCCGTTTCCCATATGTTTCAGTCTGAAAAGTTGTTTAGGTTTTCCATCGGCTTCCCATATTTCCACGTTCGATCCGTTGGCTTTCTTACCGCCATCCACATTTACGCGGGCATTTGATACATCGCCTACTACAATTTCATAAAAACCATCCTGACCTGATTTTTTGAAAGAGAACTGTCGATCGATACCTTCATTGAGTTTCCATAACTGAAGATTCTGACCTTTTTTAATGTTGTTTTTGTCGCCCGGAAGATCCCAATATCCGCCATCGTTTGCACCATAATTCATTGCCGATTGAATATAGTATTTCCTGTTTGGATCCGGATCAGTGTATATAGGTTCTTTGAAAAGCTTTGGTTCGCGAATGACAAGAGTGGCTTTACCTTTAATTTTCGATGCATATTTGTCTAGTCCGCTTTTCAGAAAATCGGTAGCACTTGGAATATTCATAACTTTGTCGGCAATGGACAATACCTCGCTCGAAGCACCAACTGCTTTCAGTCCCTTGTTCAGAGCCATTTTTTTTATTCCGTCAGTGTCAAGCAGAAAACCGGTAGTTTCAAGTATTTTGTCAGCTGAAGTGCTTTTTCCGGGACGCAGCGAATCTCCAAGTTCCTGTGCAAGCTGGACGCTTTGTATGGTTTTTTCCCATTTTTCACGTTCTTTATTTGCATCTTTCACCACTTCATACATATTATTGGGATCCATTTTAGGAGATTTTCCTTTTCCAATAAATTTTGCAGGCGAAAGTTCCGGAATAAATGCATCCATTCCGGCTTTTACCACTCCGGTGACAGCTGCATAGCTCGAAGGCGCATCCACAATCAGGCTGACATTATACGATAGCAACTTTTGTTCTCGGTATTCATCTTTTACATCCCCCGGAATATAGAGATGCATAATGTCCGAACCTGTTATGAAATCGCGGTTAGCCACAGGCTCAGTCACAATCAGCGAATTCAGAATTACTTTTTCCTTGTAAGGTGAGAGTTTGTAGTTTTCACCAATTGGTCTGTCCACATATCCGCTGACATGCACTGTGTCGGGCATGCGCACATACACAATGTCGCCACGCCCCGGACCATTCGGTTTCGTAGTGTTGTTGCTGATTTCGATGTTGAAGTCCACTTTATGGCCGCCATAATAAACTTCGTAAATAGCATCGGCCGGTGCAATAATTTTTCTGTTTATCTGTAGGGCATCCTGAAAATCAAACACTAGTAGATTGCCCGGATGTTGCAGAATGCCAATGTTCACGCCGTTGCGTTTGTGTAGCGATTTTAGGTTGATGTTCAGCACATCGCCTTTCGAAACCGCAAAGGTTTTGAGTAATTTGGTTTCGCGGTCGGATTTGAAAGTCCTTTTTATAATGTTTACTGACTGAGCACACAGGCAGAATAATGCCGGAGCGATTATAATCATTAAAGTCAGCGCGATAATTCTATTCAGACTTAATTGTTTCATATTGTTTTTCTGACTTTTTTGATTAATACTTAATAGATACGTATTCTGTTGTTTTTGTGACCTTTCTCTCTGTTTTCTCAGTTTGAGCTTTTTTCAGGTTGAAAACTTCTTCTTTGGCTTTCACAGTGAAAAACGAAGGGACGTAGTACAATGCAGTGGCATTTAAATTGATATTTTTAGCCTGCATCAGATACGAGTTTGTCATAATAAAATACTTCTCGGTAGGTGGAATGGCCGAATTTACAAACAGATTGGTCACATTGCCTTTTTGTGTAAAGTCCAGATCGGCTTCGGTTTTGGTGTCGAGTTCGGTGGCGTTTTTCACTGTTTTGGCTGCATCATCA
Source organism: Bacteroidia bacterium (assembly GCA_009929375.1). Classification (GTDB taxonomy): domain Bacteria; phylum Bacteroidota; class Bacteroidia; order Bacteroidales; family Paludibacteraceae; genus Paludibacter. The sequence goes on along the minus strand of SAAO01000018.1, from coordinate 19,838 downwards.
CTGAACAATCCTACCACTTTCGATACACCTCCGGTCACTGTATTTGCCACATCTTTGGCTTTGCCTGTGTTCGATTTCATTTCTCCTACAGTTTTTATGTCCGATTGACGGTTCGACATATAATACATGACAGGGGCTTTATTTGGTGCCGGGCCTACAAGTGCCATTGCGCCATGCACTGCAAAACCAGCAGCAGGAGTGAGGAAAATTGACGCTGCAGTACCGCCAATCTGAGAAGCAAGCCGGGCTATTTCCCAGTGTTTTTGTCCGCCCAAAACCGAACTAAGCGAATAAGTATAACATTTGAATTTTGCATCTTTTGGAACTTTGTTCGGGTCAATAGCCATTGGGAAACCCTGTACATGATTTCCGTCGAGCGCCAGATTGCCTTTTACCTGATCTCCGTAACTATACAGACTTATGTTTTGGTAATAATACTTATTGAAAACCTTCATTTCAATCTCGTTTTGCACAGCCGATTGATAACCCACAGCCGTATCTACCTTAAAGCTTACATTTTCGGCTATGTAACGGTTGTGTTTTGTCCAAGCGGGATTGAAATCGGCCATAGCGCCGGGTTTGCGGAAAATATCCAGGCCGATGTTCTGATTAAAAAGCCCTTTCTTTTCAATGCTGATGGTGTAAACGCCCTCGCGCGAAAGGCTGATTTCTTCTTCAAAGGTAGCCGTATTGTCTTTGCTCCAAACCGGGTCGCCCGATAAAGTGGTTATTCGCACGTTGCGTACCTGTTTCTTCTTGCCTGTTTGAAGTTTTATAAGCACTTTGTCGCCCTGAGCAAATGCAAAACTGAAACTTCGCCCGTTTTTGTCGAGCTCAACATTTCCCTGAAATACGGGAATGCCTTCGGGATTTGATTGAGCTTTGGTGAATAAACTCATCGCCATTCCAAGAAATAATAAAAAACATAAGTTTCTCATCTTAAAATTTAATTAATTGGTTTATATAAATAAAATACTTATTTCTAAATTAGAATAAAGCTGACAGCGTTTGAAATGTTGTTTTCCGGTCAGTGAAATTGTCTTTTTACGATATTCGCAAATTACATCTTTTTAAAATATGACATTATGAATGCTGATAAATATGCGTAAATATCTTTCAGTTGTAAATATATTTTTGTTTTGAATTGCGAATTGAAGTGTTTGTGGAAAATTTTGTTTGTAAATGTAGTAAAATATACGACTCTTTGAAATGCTAATATTAACAAGGTTATTCAGAGTTAGATGTGAGCGTTTTATTTAGTTTTAATTGAATATATTTAACGGTGACTATAACATATTGTATTTGTTGTAATTTTATGTTTTTCTCAATTGTATGCTATCTCCATTTATAAGTACCTGCGGATATGCATTCTTTGATGTCGGTACTTATGGGCTTACGACTCAGATTGTAGAGAAATAAATTAAAAAAACAGAAAAACTCAAGTCTGTACAATGTTTTTATTTATATTTGCGATTGGATTCATAAAGTATCATACCTTCAAATCAGAAAATTATGGCTACAACAGCAAAGCTTTACAGTTACGATTTTAAAACCGTCAAAACATATCTTTTTGCAGTAATATTTATAGCAGGTAATCTTATTCTGCCTCAACTGTTTCATGCAGTTCCAAATGGCGGACCAACCTTTTTGCCTATTTATTTCTTTACGCTGATTGCCGCTTATAAATATGGTATTCGTGTAGGTTTACTAACAGCTGTGCTTTCGCCTGTGCTGAACAGTGTCATCTTCGGAATGCCGATGGTGGCTATGTTACCCATTATTCTGCTAAAATCAACTTTGTTTGCAGTATCAGCATCTCTTGCGGCCAATTACTTTAAAAAAGTGAGCTTAATAAGTCTGGTAATTGCCATTTTGGCTTATCAGTTGGTGGGTACAGGCGTTGAGTGGATTATGCTTGGCGACTTCCAGCTTGCAGTGCAGGATTTCCGAATGGGTTTCCCCGGTATGCTTTTGCAACTTTTTGGTGGATATCTGGTGCTCAAAGCTATCTCACGTTTGTAAATTACTGATTTGCATAACTCATAAAAATGAATAGTAAAAGTTTCGATGAAATTACCGCGCGCCTCAAAGAAATACAGTTTGGCGAAAGTTTTGATATGATTGTGGCCATTGCCAATGGAGGTTTGGTTCCGGCTGCGCTTATCAATCAGTTGCTGAATGTGGACGTGCAGGTTTTGCGAATTAATTTTAAGGACGAAAAACAAAAACCACGTTACGATTCGCCAAAGCTTTTACAACAAATTAATTTCGATTTCAAAGGAAAAAAAATTCTTTTGGTTGACGATCGCATTAAAAGTGGGGCTACCATAGTGCTGGCTAAAGAATTATTGAAAGAGGCTGCACTTATAAAAACTTTTGCTGTAAACGGAAATGCCGATTACGCACTCTACAACGAAAACTGTTTCCGCTTGCCGTGGACACTCTGACCTGAAACAAAATGAAGTATTTTTTGATTGCCGGTGAGGCTTCGGGCGACTTGCATGCATCGAACCTGATGCGCGAAATAAAGAAAAACGACCCGATAGCCGAATTCTGCTTTTTGGGCGGCGATCTGATGTTTGCTCAGGGAGGAAAGCTGGTAAAACATTACCGCGATATGGCTTTTATGGGTTTTGTAGCTGTGCTGCGCAATCTGAAAACAGTACTGAAAAATATTGACGACTGCAAGGCGGCTATCACTAGCTTCAAACCTGATGTAGTGATACTTATCGACTATCCTTCGTTTAATCTCCGCATTGCTAAGTTCGTCAAGGAGACTTCAGAAATGCCTGTATATTATTATATTGCACCAAAACTCTGGGCATGGAAGGAATATCGCATCAGAGAAATTAAAAAGTATGTCGATCGGGTATTTACTATCTTCCCTTTCGAAACCGAATTTTACAGGAAACATAATTATGAGGTGGAATATGTGGGAAATCCCACTGTAGATTCTATAAATGCACTTTGTCGCAAAGACGAGAATGTTATGGAATTCTGTAAGCGACATGCTTTGGGCGAGAAACCAATTATTGCCTTGCTTCCGGGTAGTCGACGACAGGAAATCTCGGCCTGCCTGCCAACGATGATTGAAGCAGCTGAATCTTTTTCTGGTTATCAGATAGTCATTTCTGGAGCTCCGGGTATCGAATCGGGATTTTATAAACAGTTTTGCGAAACAACCTCACACCCTGTGATTACCGGCGATACCTATCAAATGCTTGTACATGCAAAAGCAGCAGTGGTAAATTCGGGTACTGCTACGCTGGAAACTGCCCTTATCGGCACTCCGCAGGTAGTGGTTTATCATGTGATTGGTGGGCGTTTGGCTATTCTGGGCAAGAAACTTTTCATTAAAACCAAATATATTTCTCTGGTTAATATCGTTGCACAGCGTGAAGTGGTGAAGGAACTGATTGCTCATTTGTTTACTCCCAGAAATATAAAAGCAGAGCTTCAGAATATCCTCGAACAACCGGAATATGCTGCGAAAATGAAAAACGATTATCTCGAAATTGCCCGTAATCTGGGAACTAACGAAGCTGCTGTCAATGCAGCAAGCCTTATTTTCAGATGTTTGAATGAAAGTAAAAAATAAGTCCCGTCCGTAAAAAACGAACAGGACTTATATACTTTTGTCGACAGAAATAGTTTCTTATTTCTTTTCTCCGCAACAAGCTTTCTTTTCAGTTTTACTGCAGTCGGCCTTTTTCTCACCTTTGCATTCAGCTTTTTTTGTGTCTTTGCATTCAGCTTTTTTCTCAGCTTTAGCTTCTTTTTTTACTGGTTCGGCTGCTTTTTTAGTTGTGGTTTGTGCAGTCGCTATTGTAGCAAAAGCAAAAATTGCAGCGAGAGACATCAGGGCAATTCTTTTTTTCATTTTGATCTTTTTTGGTTGTTTATAATTTCAATTTCAAACACTAGAACGCGAATATATTCTATTTGTTCTGAATAAAAATACGGTATTAACCATTCTTAGCTGTTTTTTATACATTAAACAGATTTATATTATCACAATATCACTATTTAAAATCATTTTTAATTAAAGATTGATTAAAGTTGTATTTGAACCCCGTGTATTCATTTGCATAACAATTACAAAATATATATTTTTGACCCCAACAATTTATTAGTTTGCAATGACAGAAGAAACCGAAACTCAGGGACTATTACTGGTTGAGAAAAATGCTGTAATCGAGAAATTTCCCCAAAAGGGAGGTTGGATGTACGTGTCTGTTCCGGAAGTGGATAAAGACAAACATGCATGGTTCGGGCTGGTAAAAGTAAACGGACACATCGACAGTTATGAGTTGGTTGGCGTAAATCTTATGCCCGACACCAAAGGTATTATGTTTCTGGCCGTAAATGCCGGAATCAGGAAAGCTATTGGTAAAGATGTGGGCGATACAGTGTATATCAAATTGTTTTCGGCCGGATTGCCACCTGTGGAAGAAAATGATTTTATAACCTGTCTGCGCGAGGATGATGTGGCTTTCCGAAACTTTTCAGATCTGACCCAAAGTGAGAAAAAGCGTATCACCGACTGGATTTATGCGCCCAAAAGCGATAACCTGAAAGTGGAGCGCATGGCTTTAATGATAGAGAAACTGATTACAAATCCAGCGAATATTAAATTCTGAAAAATTCTTATGCCAGGATGCAGGCAATGGCAATGCTGTAAAATTTCGATTGTACACTTTCGCTGCGTGAAGTCATCACCACGGGTTTGTCAGGCCCCTGAAGCAGTCCACCCATTTCGGCGCCCCCAAAAAGCGAAACTCCTTTATAGAATACATTTGCCGCTTCGAAATTAGGAAAAATAAGTACATCGGCATCGCCCAGCACAGGTGTCGGCACATTTTTAATGCTTCCACGTTCTTTGTCGAGCGCCAGAAAAATGTCGAGCGGGCCGTCCATAATCACATCGCCAAACTCACCTTTTCGCCAGGCATCCATAATGTCGAGATAATCCTGCATATAATGAATTTTCGGGTTTGCTACTTCGGTTGCATGTATCAATGCCACTTTGGGTTGTTCGATGCCAAATTTGTGAGCCGAGGCAATGGCATATTTAATCATAGCAGTGCGTTGTTCGAGCGATGGTGAGGGAATCACCGCAGGATCGGAAAAGAAAAGAAGTTTATGATATCCGGGAATTTCGAGTGCTGCATTGTAAGTCATAACGCGCCCCGGAGGCAGAAGTCCCTTTTCCTTGTCGAGAATAGCCCTGAGAATAATATCAGTATTTACCAGGCCTTTCATCAAAATATCTGCTTCTCCTTCGCGCACCATGCGTACAGCCTCAAGTGTAGCCTGTTTTACATCGGGCATATCGATAATATGAATATAAGGCGATGGATTGTGTTCGAAAAGTTCGGGCGATTCAATGGCCGCCACGTCGCCAATCAGATAAGCCTCAACCAGTCCCTTTTCCACAGCCATCAATACCGCATCGAGTGTGTGCGAGTCCACAGCGTTGGCCACAGCCAGTCGTTTGCGGTTGTTTACACTTTGTAAGTGAGATGTTAATTCGGCAAAGGAAGAGATTCGTTTCATCTGATTTTACTGTTATTGTAAGGCAAATGTAATTATATTTTTTAAGTGATACAATTCTGAAGGGCATATCGTTTTTCGCGTATTAATGCTTTGTTTTTTAATAAATTACAATCATCTTAAAAGTTTATTTGTTTTTCATTTTAAAAGTTCTCAATTGTATGCTAAAGCATTTGTTTAGTTTCGAATTATCACAGATAAAAAAGTAATATTTTTTCAAAAAAAATATTTTCTTCTTTCTTATATGAATCAAAACATGATGTGGAAAACGGCTTTGAAGTATAGATTTCTGAAGTTTATCTGATAACGAAAAAACGCAACAAAGTAACAGTCTTTAATAATGTCGGATAGCTTTAACTAAAAAGCGTTTAGATGAGATGCGGTACAAATTTTTCTTTGTATCTTTGAACGCTTTTTTTAAGCAAAAACGAAAAGAAAAAAGAAAAAGTAAGTTATAACTGTCGAATTGAAACTGTCAGGCTTTTAAAATGACAAAGAGCCGGAGCGGTTTTGTTTCGATGAAAAAAATCAAAAATCAAATTTGAACGCATGAAAAACTTCAAATTACTGAACAATGTTTTCGGCTGGGTGGCTTTTGCCATAGCTGCAGCCACATACCTGATGACCATGGAGCCCACTGCAAGCTTTTGGGATTGTGGTGAGTTTATTTCATCGGCTTACAAACTCGATGTGGGCCATCCTCCCGGAGCACCATTTTTCATGCTTACCGGACGGTTCTTTTCACTTTTTGCATCTGATCCTACTCAGGTAGCGTTAATGGTAAATGCATTATCGGCATTGGCCAGTGCTTTTACAATTCTGTTTTTGTTCTGGACCATCACCCATTTGGCCCGTAAAGTAATTGTAAAAAACGAAAACGAATACACAACAGCCAATATTATTGGTATTCTGGGTGCGGGAATGGTAGGCGCGCTGGCTTATACCTTCTCCGATACTTTCTGGTTTTCGGCTGTCGAAGGCGAGGTTTACGCTTATTCGTCGCTGTTTACCGCTGTGGTTTTCTGGGCCATTCTCAAATGGGAAAACATTGCCGACCGCGAAGGTTCCGACCGCTGGCTTATTCTCATTGCCTACCTGATGGGACTTTCTATCGGTGTCCATTTGCTTAACCTTTTGGCCATTCCGGCCATTGTGCTCGTGTATTATTTCCGCAAATATACTCCGAGTACCAAAGGAGTAATTGGTGCCATGCTTATTTCAGGCATTATTCTGGCCATTGTACTTTATGGTATTATTCCGGGATTTGTGGAAGTTGCCAGCTGGTTCGAACTGTTGTTTGTGAATACTTTCCACATGTCGTATAACTCCGGTTTGTTTGCTTATATAATTCTTACCGTAGCAGCACTTTCGTGGGCAATTTACGAAGCGAACAGCGAAAACAGCCATATCCGCCTGACAATTTCGTTCATATTAGCGGTGACGCTCGTAGGTATTCCGTTCTTCGGAGCGCATGTCCTGCTTGGCATTGTGATTGTGGCTGCTCTGGCATTCCTGTTTTATTACAAAAAACAGTTTATCAGCCGTCGCTGGCTTAGTACTGCGCTGGCCATGATTACAGTAATCCTGATCGGATATTCGTCGTACACAGTAATTGTAATCCGCTCTGCTGCTAATCCTCCAATGGACCAGAACTCACCCGATAATGTGTTTGCACTGAAATATTATCTGAACCGTGAACAATACGGAGATCGTCCGTTGCTGTTCGGCTCGGTTTATAACGCTCCTGTGAAGCTGGATATTAAAGGAAATATGTGTGTGCCTGCCGAAGAAAAAGGTGCTGCACAGTATGCTCCGAAACCAAAAACTTCGCCCGACGAGAAGGACGAATACATTATTACAGGCTACAAACTGAATTACAAAATGGACGAACGTTTTGATATGTTCTTCCCACGTATGTACAGTTCGCAACCATCGCATGTAAGTGCTTATAAAACCTGGGCAAATATAAAAGGATCTCCGGTGACATACGACTATTGCGGACAGCAAAAAACGGATATCAAACCTACATTTGGCGAAAATCTCCGCTTCTTCTTCGACTATCAGTTGCGGTTTATGTACTGGCGTTATTTCTTCTGGAACTTTAGTGGTCGCCAGAACGATATTCAGGGTCATGGCGAAATCGACCGCGGAAACTGGATTACCGGAATCAACTTTATTGATCAATATCTGGTGGGCGATCAGACCAATTTGCCTTCGGAACTAAAGGAAAATAAAGGACGAAACAGATATTACATGTTACCTCTTTTGCTTGGTATTCTTGGTATTGTGTTCCAGCTTACCAGCGGAAAAGAAGGTAAACATGGATTCTGGATTACCGGTTTGCTCTTTGTGCTTACAGGTATTGCCATTGTGGTTTATCTGAATCAGACACCTTATCAGCCACGTGAGCGAGACTATGCTTATGCAGGTTCTTTCTATGCATTCAGCATCTGGATCGGACTTGGTGTATTATTCCTTATCAAATTAATTGATAAATATATACCAAAATCAGTAGCTGCTGCACTTGTTTCTATTGTGGCTCTTGGGGTTCCTGCACTTATGGCTTCCGAAAACTGGGACGATCACGACCGTAGCAACCGTTATGTAGCCCGCGATTTTGGTGGAAATTATCTTGCTTCACTTCGTCCGAATGCTATTGTGTTCTCAAATGGCGATAACGATACTTTCCCGCTCTGGTACAATCAGGAAGTGGAAGGAAACCGTACTGATGTGCGTGTTTGTAATCTCAGTTACCTGCAAACAGACTGGTATATCAACCAAATGAAACGTGAAGCATACGATTCGAAACCATTGCCAATTTCATGGCAGGAAAAAGACTATATCGCCGGTAAAAATGAAGTGGTTTGGGTGGAAGATGCCATCAAGCAGCCTATTGATATGAAAACTGCTTTCGACTTCCTGTTGCTCGACGATCCGGCTGCAAAACAAAACGGAGAATCATATATTCCTTCGAAACAGATTTATTTGCCTGTGGACGCGCAAAAAGCCATTAGCACAGGTACAGTAGCGCCCGAAGATGCTGCCAAAATTGTTCCGCAAATCGATCTAACACTCAACCGCCGACTGACCAAAAGCGAATTGATGGTACTCGAAATGCTGAAAACAAACAACTGGGAACGCCCAATGTATTTTGCTGTGACTGTAGGCGATGATTATTATCTCGGATTGAGCAATCATTTCGAACTGACAGGTCTGGCTTATCAGATTGTACCTAAAGGTGTGAAAGGTGGAGAGCCACAGGTGAATACCAAAGAAATGTACGAAAACATGATGACCAAATTCCGTTGGGGAAATGTGAGCGATCCGAAGGTATATCTCGATGAAAATACACTTCGTATGTGTCGTACACACCGATTGATGTTTGGACAACTTGTGACTGCGCTTTACAACGAAGGTGACTCGGCAAAAGCATTGAAAGTGCTTGATTTTGCCGAAGAAAAACTTCCCGGCAGCACCGTTCGTCACGATTATGTGTCGACAACCCTGGCCGAGTATTATTACAAACTTGGCGAATCGCAGAAAGGAAATGCCATCATGGAAGCTGTGGCCAACGACTGTGTCGAAAATCTGGACTGGTATTACAGCCTGCGTTCCGGACAAAGAGCCAGTGTAGCTAACCGTATCGGACACAATATCGCAGTGCTTGGACAAATTCTGCGTATTTGCGATCAGGAAGGTCAAAAAGCCATGATGGACAAATATCTTCCTGTTTACATGAAATATACCCAGAAAGCTGAACTGAATTAGACTGATGCAATTTCCCCGGTTTTTAAGGCCACTTTTCGGGAACGTAATATGGCGCGCCAATACCTCGTCGAAAGTGATTTTCCTCACTTTCGACGATGGGCCGGTGCCCGAAGTAACGCCCCGTGTGCTCGATATTCTGGATCGCTACGGCTGGAAGGCCACTTTTTTCTGTGTGGGCGACAATGTGGCCAAATATCCTGAAATTTACGCTGATGTTTTAAAACGGGGACATAAAACAGGAAATCATACCTTTAATCATTTGAAAGGTTTCGAGTATTCCAAACAGGAATATGTCGAGAATGTAGCGAAAGCTGCCGGATTCATTGATTCAAAATTATTCAGACCGCCTCACGGACGTATCAAACCGTCGCAGCTGAAGGCGCTGAAAAAACATTATAAAATTGTGATGTGGGATGTGATAACCCATGATTACAATAAAAAACTGAGTCCTGATCAGGTTTACGGAACGGTACAGAAATATCTCCGAACCGGTTCGCTGGTCGTTTTTCATGACTCGGTGAAAGCTGAAAAAAATGTGCTCGAAGTATTGCCACGCGCCATAGAGTTCTGGCAAAGCAGAGGTTACAGCTGGGCACTTTTGGATGAGTAAATTTGATAAGTCTCAAAATCAATAGGCTTAATAACCGGTATTTAATGATATGTTTCGAATCCGTAGGATTCAAATGTTTATAGATATTATTTTTAATACAATAATACGACCCCAACGGGGTCGAATGTAAATATTATAAATTTTGTCCAATAAATATATTATCCCTCCGGGATAAAGAATGAACACCCTCTGTTTATTTAATTAACCTTGAATCTCAATCCGGAACTACCCCTTTAGGGGGTCGGGAGGTGATTTGCTTTAATCTTATTTGCCTGTGAAAGAATCTATTTTACATTTTATTTGGCAAAACAAACTCTTTCAGTCACATTCGTTGCATACAACCGATGGCGACAGTGTGGAAGTGATCGACCCGGGTAGGTTGAATACCGATGCGGGACCCGATTTTTTTAATGCCAAAATAAAACTGGGTAATACCATTTGGGCCGGCAATGTGGAAATCCATACGCGTTCGTCGGAATGGGCGAAACATGGTCACAGCGACGATAAGGCCTACAACAGTGTAGTGCTTCATGTGGTGAAAACAGCCGACGCACAGGTGTTCCGAACCAATGGAGAACCTATCCCGCAGCTAGAACTTGTTTACCCTGACAGTATTGAAGAGAATTATGCACAATTGATGAAAAATTCGCTTCGCATTCCCTGCGAAAACAAAATTGCAAATGTGCCTGTTGTTTTTATCCGCGGTTGGAAAAATGCTTTGCTAACCGAGCGACTTTTACGGAAAACGGCTAATATATCTGAAATACTGAAACAAAATAACCGGCATTGGGAAGAAGCTTTTTATCTGAATCTGGCACGCAGTTTTGGTTTTGGTACCAACGGACAGGCTTTCGAAATGCTTGCAGCCTCATTGCCAATGCAAATTCTGGGCAAACATAAAAACAGTTTGCCACAACTTGAGGCTTTGCTTTTCGGACAGGCCGGCTTGTTGGCAGCAAATGAGGAAGACGCGTATTTGCTTTCGTTGCGGAAAGAATATGATTTTCTGAAAATAAAATACGACCTGAAATCGATTGATGGATCCTTATGGAAATTGCTGAGGCTTCGTCCTGATAATTTTCCGTATGTGCGCATTGCTCAATTTGCAGCGTTGATACATAAATCGACAGGCTTGTTTTCGAAAATCACTGAAAATCCTGATATACAATATTTGCAGAGCATTTTCAGAGTTGAACCTTCGGAATACTGGAAAACACATTATCGTTTTGCGCACGAAAGTCAGAAATCGTTGAAAGGTATCGGGCAAAAAGCAATTGAGGGAATTATTATCAATACAGTGGTTCCTTTTTTGTTCAGCTATGCTGATACGCGTGGCAACCAGAATATGAAGGACAAAGCAGTTGAAATACTCGAAAAACTGCCTGCCGAAAATAATGTCATAACCCGTATGTGGAACGAAATGGGGGTTGCATCCGAATCGGCTTTCGACTCACAGGCGCTTATTCAGCTCAAAAAGGAGTATTGCGATAACCGTAACTGTTTGCGGTGCAGGATAGGACATAAAGTGCTGACAATTGATAGTTGATAATGCATAATTGACAATGCATAGTTAACAATTAAATATTTATAATTGATAGAAAAGAAATGAAGTTGTTAAGTAAAATATATACAGTTGCAGTTATTGTGCTGATTGGTTTGGTGGTTCATTCCTGTGCCAACAAAGGGCAGGGACCAACCGGCGGTGCTAAGGACGAAACTCCTCCCAAAGTAACAAAGACGACACCGTTGAATGGTGCGTTGAATTTCAAAAAGAAGGAAATCGTCATTCATTTTGATGAAAATATCAGTATCGAAAAAGCCAGCGACAATGTGCTGATTTCACCACCTCAGCTTCGTCAACCCGAAGTGAAGGGTAATGCCCGCATTGTGACTGTGCAATTTGAAGAAGATTTAGTGGATAGCACTACTTATACCATCAACTTCGGAAATGCCATAGTGGATCTGAATGAGAAAAATCCGCTCAAAAATTACCGCTTCTCTTTTTCAACAGGAAACGAAATTGATACGCTTCAGATTTCGGGTAAGGTAATCAATGCTGCCGATCTGAATCCGCTTTCAGGCGTTGTAGTCGGTATTTATAAAGTTGACGACGAGCGCGGCTTTTTTATGAAACCATTTATGCGTATTGGTCGTACCGACGAAAATGGCAATTTTGTGATTGATAATATAAAAGCCGGTACATATAAAGTATATGCACTTGGCGACAGCAATAAGGATTTCTTCTTTCAGCCGGGTGAGGGTCTGGCATTTACCGACTCGGTTTTCACTCCCACTTTCCGTATCGAGGAAATGATGGATACTGTATGGCTCGATTCGTTGACCATTGACAGTATTCGTACCTATAACGGTACCCGTTTTTTGCCCAACGATTTACTGTTGCAGTTTTTTAAAGAAGAAAAAAAACGTCAGTATCTGGTAAAAACCGAACGCATGCAGGAACATTCTTTTAAAATGTTTTTCAATACTGCGCTTGCCGAACTCCCTGAAATTAAACCTATCAATTTCGACTGGATCGATCGTCATATTCTTCAGCAAAGTGCCAATCGCGATACGCTGACTTATTGGTTAACCGACTCGGCTGTAATCAAAACTGACACGCTCGATATGGTTGTAACCTATATGAAAACAGATTCGCTGTTCAATCTGGTGCCGCAAACCGACACTTTAAGTGTGTTTATGCGTAAACCCAAAACCGGAGGTCGCGGCAAAAAAGCCACAACTCCTGCGCCTGTTCAGGCCTATAAGTTTTCGACCAATGCGTCAGGTTCATTCGACGTATATAATCCGGTTTTTTTCAAATTCGATGCACCTGTCAGTGCTTTCGACCTGACTAAAATTCAGCTTGCAGAAAAAGTTGACAGTACTTTCAGGCCTTTGCAATATAGCTGGGTAGCTCACGATTCCACCGATATGGTTTACGCTCTGAAATATAAATGGGAGCCCGAGAAAAGTTACGAACTGAATGTGGATTCGGCAGCCTTCAAAAGCATATACAATCTGGTTTCGGACAAGTACAAAGGGCAAATAAAAATAAAATCGCTCGACGAATATTCTTCGTTGAAGTTTTCAACCGAAGTTTTCGATTCGCTTGTGGTATTTCAGCTTCTCGACACAAAGGACAATGTGCTGCAAACAAAGCCGGCTGTAAAGAACGGTACTTTGTTCGAATATCTTAAACCCGGCGACTTTTATGTACGTGCTTTTATCGATCGCAACCGTAACGGAAAGTGGGATACGGGCAATATCGAAACGCGTACCCAGCCGGAACAGGTGTACTATTATCACAAAAAACTTACTTTGCGGGCCAACTGGGAATTTGAGGAAAAATGGAATATCACCGAACTCCCGCTACTGAAACAAAAACCGGCCGAACTTATAAAGGATGGGTCGAAGAACTCGAAATAGCAGGTTGAAAAAAGTGAGTAAAAAAATATATATGAAGCGATTAAATCTATTTTTAGTTTTATTATTTGTAGGGCAGTTGGCATTTTCGCGACAACAGGTTGATACGATTGCTGTTTATTCAGCAAAAATGAAAAAAGAAGTAAAGTCGGTTGTGGTGTTGCCCGATAACTATTCAAAAAAGAAACATTATCCTTTGGTTTTTTTACTTCATGGCTACAGTGATAATTATGCCAAATGGATAACTACAGTTCCCTCTATTAAAAATTTAGCTACCAAACACCAACTTATACTTGTATGTCCCGATGGTGGTTTTAGTTCGTGGTATTTCGATAGTCCCATCGATCCCGCTTTTCAGTACGAAACTCATATCACACGAGAGTTATTACCTTATATTGATTCGCGTTATTCAACTATACCTGATCGCACTGCACGAGCCATTACCGGATTGAGTATGGGAGGGCATGGTGCACTCTATCTGGCAATTCGCAATAAGGATATTTTTGCCAATGCCGGAAGCATGAGTGGCGGTGTGGATTTACTTTCTATTAAAAACAATTACGACATTGATAAGCGTATTGGCGTTTTTGAAAACAATCAGCAGGAATGGAATAAATACTCTGTAATGAGTATGGTTACAGATTTAAAAAACAAAGATTTGAATCTGACAATTGAATGTGGTGTGGATGATTTCTTCTATGAGATTAATTCTCAGCTCCATCATAAACTTGTGGATCTGAAAATTGACCACGACTACACCGAACGTCCGGGCGCTCACAACTGGCAATACTGGACAAATGCAATCAATTATCAATTACTTTTTTTTGACAGATGCTTTAAAAGATAGATTCAGTAAATACAGATATTTCAAGCATATCAATTGCTCCTTTCGGGTAGATATTTGATTGTACTTTAAATAAATAAAATGTCGAAAAACATTAAATTTAGCCAGGAGGCTGTGTCCGGATTTCTTTCGTGGCACAGCCTCCTGCTCATTTATATTCTGATGTTCTTCATTGCCATTCGGTAGCCTTCAATTTCGGCATCTTTTGTCAGCAGTACTCTTTTATACTCCTGAATATCGCCTTCCAGCTTCTCAATTTTTGCTTTCAGTTCAATTTCCTTTGGAGTTTCAAAGTCAATTTCCAGCTTGTTGGCCAGATCTCCCAGAAAGTTATGTTTCATAAGCAGGCTCAGATTCCACATTATGCGCATTTGTAGCGATGGACTGTTGGCGTATCTGTAAACTGTGTTGACGTTTCTCGACAGGGCTCGCGATAGTTCCGATCTGTTGAAGTTGTGACTTAGAGCGTAACTCTCAAATAACTTACCATTGTGAGGCATGGGTTTCAGGACATTCATTTTTCTGTTTGATTTAAGGATGATTAAAAAAAGTTCGATGATTCATTTATATGGCTCCAAATATAGTGGAAATGAGTGAAGTATTTACAAATTACCGGCGGAAATTATACTCAGTAACAGAAATATTATACTCAAATGCCATATCGTACAACATTAAAGCATTGAACTTTATACTTAAAAGCTATATTGTATAACATTAAAGTATTGAAAATTATACTCAAAGGTTATATCATATAACTTCAATGTATCAAGGTTTATACTCAAAAGCTATATCATATAACTTAAATACATGTTTTAATATGCTTTATAGTTATACATTTATGCATTTATATCGAATATCTTTACGTTTTTATATGGTTTACCCACACTTTTATACAGATTGACGGTTGTTTTAGATAGCTTCGCGCAGTATAAATATAAACGACCGGAACTTTTTTATCTGCAGGCGATTGTTTTTTATCCGCAGTCGGAGCTTTAACATCCGGAAGCCTGTGTGAAAGAGAACCGAGCGGTTGTCATAATAGGGTTAGCCCCTGAAAATATATGGCTGGCGACTTTCAGAAAACAATTATTGTTGTCCGGTGAAAATCATTGGATTCTTCGCTTCGGTCTGAATGACAGCACTCTGTGAAGAATTTGGTTAGGAGTGGGCAGGTTGGCGGTGGAGCCGCCAACCTGCCCACTCCCGGATATATAACTACCTAATTGTCATCTCGAACGGAGTGAGAGATCTCATTTTGATCATTTTTTTTTTTTACCGTACAACACTGAAAACCAATCTGCATGATAAGTAAATTATATTATCTGAGCTCAGGACTTAGCAGGTTTTCAGAAGCTGTCAGGTTTGTTTGAATACGTTAGCTACCTTACAAAAATCATGTTTCAAATGTGAAAATGCTGAATAACAATGAATAGTAAGAAATTGTTTATGCGCAACGATGACTTTTTTGTGCAAAAAATCTTTAAATTCTGCAATTTCTGCAAATCTTCGGTATCTTTATACAGCTAAATATCAGTCAGATGTAATATGAGGCAGTTTTTTTGACAAAAAATTGCCTGTCGATAATTTGATGCAATACCAAATAATAGTTACTTTTGCCTCGAAATTGCAATGTCCACATTACAAAATGAGTCAAAAAATTGAACATAGCGGCTACATCACCCGCATCGAAGGTACACAGATACAGGTACAGATTATCCAGATGTCGGCATGTAGCTCGTGCCACGCAAAGGGAGCATGTACCGCCGCCGACATGGACGAAAAATTCATAGATGTGGAAAGTGACGATACTTCACTCAAAGTCGGTGACATGGTCGATATTGTGGGCGAAAGCTCTACAGGTTTGTTTGCTGTACTTCTGGCATTCGTCATTCCTTTCGTTCTTATACTCACTTCATTGTTTGTTTTGCGTGACTTTGTCCCCAACGAAGCGGTTTCAGGAACCATTTCACTAGCCCTGCTTATTCCATATTTTATAATACTATCTCTTTTTAATAAGAAACTGAAGAAGAAACTACAGTTTAAAATTGAGAAGAAATAAGCCCAAGAACTTTTTTTTAGTAAAAATAAAACAAGATGAATCTGATTCTTATTTCGTTACTCACACTGGGAATAGTGGGTGCTGCATCGGCCATTATTCTTTATTTTGTAGCCAAAAAATTCTATGTATACGAGGATCCGCGTATCGACGAAGTAGAGGCTGCGCTCCCTGCGGCCAACTGTGGAGGTTGCGGTTTTCCGGGCTGTCGCGGCTTTGCCAATGCTTGTGTAAGCTCCGATACGCTCGACGGACTTAACTGTCCTGTAGGCGGAAACGATACCATGCAGGCTGTAGCTTCCATACTTGGAAAAACAGTGGCTGTCACAGCACCAACTGTGGCTGTGGTTCGCTGCGGCGGAACCTGCGATAATCGTCCGCGCATGAACGAATACGATGGTGTAAAACACTGTTTTATTGCCCACAACCTTTATAGCGGCGAAACAGGCTGCTCGTGGGGCTGCCTCGGACTTGGCGACTGCGAAGTATCGTGCGAGTTCGATGCCATCAAAGTAAATCCTATCACCAAAATACCCGAAGTGGACGAAGATAAATGTACTTCGTGCGGCGCCTGTGTGCGTGCCTGCCCGAAACTGTTGATTGAAATCCGCAAGAAAGGTCCCAAATCGCGTCGTATTTTTGTAAACTGTCGCAATGAAGACAAAGGCCATGTAGCCAAAAAATCGTGCAGTGTAAGTTGTATTGCCTGTACCAAATGCGAACAGGTTTGTCCGCACGACGCCATTACCATCACCAACAATCTGGCATTTATCCACGACGACAAATGTAAGCTTTGCCGCAAATGCGTCGAAGTATGTCCGACCAACGCCATTGTGGAGTTGAACTTCCCACCCCGCAAAGTAAAAGAACCCCTAACCTCTGAAGGGGTTTAAAGACCAGGTTTCTGTAAATGAAATTAGAGATTATAATAAGAAAAATATAATATAACCTACACTAATATCTCTTGTTCCCCTTTAGGGGCCAGGGGTTTAGGGTTTTTGGGTCACAATAACATGAAAACATTCAGAATAGGTGGTATTCACCCGAAAGAAAACAAATTCTCGGCCGGAAAGAAAATTCAGGTAGCAGCCATTCCCAAGCAGGTGGTTATTCCGTTGTCGCATTATATTGGTGCCCCTGCCGAAGCGGTGGTAAAACGCGGTGAACTTGTAAAAGTAGGTCAGCTTATTGGTAAAGCCAATGGATTTATTTCGGCCAATGTGCACTCGTCGGTATCGGGTAAAGTGACCAAAATCGATGTGCAACTCGACGCTACTGGCTACAAACGTCAGGCGGTATTTATTGATGTGGATGGCGACGAATGGCTCGATACCATCGATCGCAGTCCTGAACTGAAACGCGATTGCAACCTGAGCAAGGAAGAAATTCTTGAAAAAATCAAAGATGCAGGTATTGTGGGACTTGGTGGTGCTACTTTCCCGGCGCATGTAAAACTTTCGCCTCCTCCGGGTAAAAAAGCCGATGTGCTTATTATCAATGCTGTGGAGTGTGAGTCGTATCTTACCTGCGACCATCAGCTGATGCTTGAGAAAGGTGAAGAAATACTGGTAGGTGTGACCATTTTGATGAAAGTACTCGAAGTGAAACGTGCGGTTATCGGTATCGAAAACAATAAAAAAGATGCCATTGCACATCTGAGTAGTCTGGCCAAAAACTATCCCGGCATTGAAGTGGAAGCGCTTAAAGTGCAATATCCGCAGGGCGGTGAAAAACAACTGATTGATGCTATTATTCGTCGTCAGGTGCCCAGCGGACGTATTCCTATTGAAGTGGGTGCTGTGGTAATAAATGTGGGAACTACCTTTGCGGTGTACGAAGCTGTGCAGAAAAACAAACCCATGATAGAACGTGTAATGACCATTACAGGTAAAGATGCACCTAATCCGGGGAACTATCTGGTTCGTTTGGGTGTGTATCTGCAAAATGTAGTGGACGAAGCTGGCGGTGTTCCTGCAGGCACAGGAAAAATTGTGGGTGGTGGCCCAATGATGGGACGCTCGTTTATGAACCTCAACGTGCCAATGGCCAAAGGAAGCGCGGGTGTGTTGTTTATACGCGACGAGGAAGCTGTGCGTAAACCCATGAAAAACTGTATCCGTTGTACCAAGTGTGTGACTGTTTGTCCGATGGGACTGGAGCCCTTCCTGCTTATGAATCAGAGCGAACGCAATATGTGGCCAGAGATGGAAAAGGATCGTGTAATGGATTGTATAGAATGCGGAAGCTGTAGCTATACCTGTCCTTCGAATCGTCCGTTGCTCGACTATATCCGCTACGGGAAAACCACTGTGGGAGGCATTATCAGGAGCAGGGCCACTGTAAAGTAAAGTCATTTACAATTTATTTACTTACAATTTACGATTGCGGTGATCTGATTACTAATCACTAGTCACTAATCACTCACAGCAAATCGTCATAATAAACATATAAAAATACTAACTTCAAATTCCCCTTTTGGGCTTGAGGCAATTTTATGGAAAAATTAATTATTTCACCCGCCCCACACATTCATGGCGGCGACACAATAGCCAAAAATATGACCGGTGTGATAATTGCGCTGATACCGGCACTTTTGGTGGGCTTTTATTTCTTCGGGTTAGGTGCACTTGTTGTGACGCTTACTGCAGTAGCTTCGTGTGTGCTTTTTGAATATCTGATACAAAAGTTTCTAATGAAAACCGAACCATCGGTATTAGACGGTTCGGCAGCACTTACCGGGCTGTTGTTGGCATTTAATCTTCCGGCAAACCTACCTGTCTGGATCATTGTTATTGGTTCGCTTGTAGCCATTGGACTTGGTAAAATGAGCTTTGGCGGATTAGGAAATAATCCGTTTAATCCGGCTTTGGTGGGTCGTGTGTTTTTGCTGATCTCCTTTCCCGTGCAAATGACCTCGTGGCCAACTCCCGAACCACTTTCACTGGAGTACTTAGATGCTGCCACAGGCGCTACAACCCTCGAAATGCTAAAAGGTCATTTTGGTGAATTACCTCAGCTGAGCGACTTAATCTCAGGAAACCGTAAACTTGGGTCAATGGGTGAAATTTCGGTGATAGCACTTCTTATCGGTATGGTTTATATGCTTTATAAAAAGATTATTACCTGGCATATTCCTGTGTCGGTACTTGCTTCGGCTTTTGTACTGGCCGCCCTGCTTCATTGGGCTAATCCTGCCGAGTACGGGTCGCCGGTGATTCATTTACTTTCGGGTGGATTGATGCTGGGAGCAATATATATGGCAACTGATTATGCCACATCGCCTATGAATCCACGTGGAATGATTGTATATGGTATTGGTATTGGCGTAATTACTATTGTAATACGTTCGTTTGGTGCTTACCCCGAAGGAATATCGTTTGCTATTCTGATTATGAATGCCTTTACCCCGCTTATCAATACTTATATCAAACCACGCAGGTTTGGTGAAAAAGTGAAAAAATAATCCGTTCCTCATTAAATTACGATACTCAACTTTCGCAAGTATAATAACTTGCTGATTTATATAAAAATAGCAGCATAGAATTTTGGTAAAGTCGCTGAATTTCAGTAACTTTATGTCGCCA
>SAAO01000051.1 GCA_009929375.1 Bacteroidia bacterium | reverse complement strand
CACATAGGTCACATAAACAATTTTCTTTATGAATTCTATATGTCTGTTAGGTTGATATTTGACTGTTTTTTTAATTGAACCACATAGGCACATAGGTCATATAGAAACTATCATATATACTATGTGTTCTATGTGTCTATGTGGTTTGTGAAAAAATTAATTACTTAATTTATAAGTAAAATACTCATCCATATCGTCGATGGTTCCGGTTTTTACAAAGCCGTATTTCACCAGCGACATCAGATAAAACATAACCTCATGTGCAGGCATATTCACCTTTTGGGCAATCTGCAGCACTGTAAGTTCTTCTTCCTTGAGGGCTTCAAGCAGGATTTTTTTTATCCTGTTGAATTCCTTCAGATTATCTTTGGCCTGCTCCGGAATTCCTCCCAGTTGTTCACGCAGGTATTTAGCGGTTTTTCCCTTTTCTGCTTCCATATTTTCAATTGTAAATTGTAAAACTTGTCCGCCGTGGCGGATGAATAAATTGTAAATCAGACTAAAGCGTCAATCATACTCATTATCTCGGCACTCGAGCAGGCAATCAGATTGACGGCATCGGGTTCGCAAACCGGAGCACACATACCACAACCTTTACATACTGTGTTGTTGATTTCGGCTATGGTTTTTCCGTCTTTGTCCACTTTCAGTATAGCGTCGAACGGACATGCTTTCTCGCAGGCACCACACCAGCTGCATTTCGACGGGTCGATAGTGGCTACAAGTGGTTGCGACTCAAGTTCGCCCTTGCTGATAATGCTGTACGACTTGGTAGCTGCCGAAAGAGCAGAGTTTACCGACTCGGCAATGTTCTTCGGTCCCTGACAGGCTCCTGCAATGGTGATACCATCGATTACAGTTTCTACGGGACGGAGTTTCATATGCACTTCGTTGTAGAACTTATCGCGGCCTTTAGGAAGTTTGAACAACGATCCCACCGAATTGTCGGTTTGGGGAACCATGCCGGTCACAAGTACCACAAGGTCGGCTTCCACTTCTATTTCGCGGTTAGCAGTCAGCACATCGTTGACTTTTACAATGGTCTTTTTACCTTCGACACTTACCACCGGAAGTCCATCTTCATAGGACTGGAAATAGATATCGCCCTGACGAAGGGAGTCGGCATACAGAATTTCCTGTTTTCCGTAAGTGCGTAATCCACGATTGAAGTGATAATTCTGAATATTGCTGAATTTCTGCCGTGCAGTAACTGCTGCATGAATGGTGGAAGTACAACAGTTGCGTGAGCAGTAAGTGTTTTCTCCATCGGTCTGACGGCTTCCCACACAGTAGATATACGCAATGTTTTTCACTTCACGACCGTTGTACATCAGTTTTTTAGATGTCTGAGTGTCGATCACCTTCTTGAATTCAGGCATAGTGATCACCCTGTCCGAAACACCGTATCCGAACTCTGCCTGCTGCGGTTTGTAATAATCGAAACCTGTGGCCATAAGCACTGAACCTACAGTCATTTCTGTCATCACTTCAGCGCCTGTTTCAGGATCTTTGCGACGGATTTTCAGTGCGATATTTCCAACGCTGCCTTTATTTCCAACCACTTCGCTATTGGTAAGCAGGTTGATGTTTTTATGCAGCTTCAGCTGAGCGCTCAGTCGGTCAATCATTTCACGACCTGTTTCCTGAGAGGAGAATAACGAGCCCCACTGAGCCACGCGTCCGCCTACCTCGGCTTCCCGTTCGATCAGGATCACTTCGGTATCTTTCTCGGCCAGCGAAATAGCAGCCTTCAATCCGGCCACACCGGCACCGATGACGGCCACTGCTTTTACGGCTTTCACCTTGTTGCTTTCGAGTGCTTCGGCATAGCGCGATTTGGCTATGGCTGCCTTCACCAGGTGAATGGCTTTTTCGGTTGCACCCATTTTGTTGTCGGAGTGCGCCCACGAAGCCTGTTCGCGAATGTTGGCATGCACGTAAGTGTATTTGTTGAGATTGGCACGTTCCGACACATTGCGGAAGGTGGTAAGGTGAAGTTTGGGCGAGCACGAAGCCACAACCACACCATCGAGGTCATTGGCTTTGATATCTTCGACCATATCGCGCTGATTGGCATCCGAGCAGGCAAACATGGTGGTTTTGGAGAGAAATACAATTTCGTCGCCTTCCACAGCCTGACGCACCTTTTCCACATCCACATAATCGGAAATGTTTCCGCCACAGTGGCAGATATATACGCCTATTTTTTTTGGTTTCTTTTCCATAAAATATCTTGTTATTTACCATTTTGCCATTTACTATTTACCATTCTGATGATACACAAGTGCATTGTAATTAAAACTGTTTTAGCACTGCCAAATAGTAAATGGTAAATGAATAAATAGTAAATGGATGAATGATAAAATGGTAAATGTTTAAACTGTTTTCTGAATAAGGTAACTGATTGCTTCGGCTGATGCTGCTCCTGCCGACAGAATGGAATCGGGGATATCCATAGGTCCGGTGGCGGTACCTGCCACAAATACGCCTTCCATGCTTGTACGTGCAGGACTGGCCAGCATATCGGTTTGTCCGACAAAGTTGAAAGCATCGAGTTTTAGCTTTTCGTCGCCGAAAATATTGTTCACATCTCCGTTGGGGAGTACGCCGTTGGCAAGCACAACCATATCATGTTCGGCTTCGCGCAGGCGACCTTCGTTTATATCTTCGTAACGTAGAATCAGATTTCCGTTTTCTTTGGCTTTGATACGTCCTATTTTGCCTTTCACGAAGTTGACGCCCATACCTTTGGCCTGTTGGTAGAATTCTTCGAAACCTTTACCAAACGAGCGGATATTGATGTAATAAATGGTGACATCGGCCATTGGAAGCGCACCCATAAGCAACTGAGCCTGTTTGATGGAATACATGCAGCATATCTGCGAACAGATAGGATTACCCACCGAGGCATCGCGTGAACCTACACAAAGCACATAGGCAATTTTGTCGGGCACCTTACCATCGCCCGGGCGAAGGATGGTGTTGAACGGCCGGGTAGGAGCGAGCTGACGTTCCATCTGCAATGCGGTAATCACATTTTTGTATTCGCCATATCCGTAACGAGGCATTTTTTTCGGGTCGAACATATTGAAGCCGGTAGCCACAATTACTGTGCGTACATGCAGGGTCATTTCTTCGGGCTGCATAGTAAAGTCGATGCAATTGGTAGGGCATACTTTTTCGCAGGCGCCACAGAGTGTACAGTTTTCAATGTCGATGGCAGCAGCTTTCGGGCTGCAAATGCTGAAAGGAATAAAGGCGGCCTTGCGTCCGATAAGTCCGAACTGATACTGATCGGTTACACTTACGGGACAGGCTTTTTCACAAAGCTGACACGAAGTACAATCGGCCACATGCACATAGCGTGGTTTGCGTGTCACCTTTGCAACAAATTCCACATCGCTCACACGGTGAATATTGCTCACTTCGCTTCCGGTGAAGAGTGTAATATTCGGATGACGTGATATTTCGGATACCTTAGGAGTGGTGATACAGGCCGAGCAGTCCAGCGTAGGGAAAACCTTACTCAGCATAATCATTTTACCACCCACCGACAAATCTTTTTCGACCAGCAGCACTTTGTAACCTGTATTGGCCAGGTTGAGGGCAGCTTCGCCACCAGCAATTCCGGCACCGATAACCAGTGCATCGTAACTAATGTTTTTAAGTATTTGTTCCATTAGGCGTGTAATGTTTTGAGTAAGTATTCGTTAAAACCGCGCATCTGTTTTACAAATGATTCGCTGCAAACAGAGCATATTGCAGCCATGCGCAGACGGGCGGGGTCAATGTTTTTCGATTTCATAAGTTCGTGTGTTTTACCCACGAGATTTCCGGTTTTTTCGGTACACGATTCTCCGTACACACAGTCCGAACCGTCGGCAGCTATGAATACACCATCGAAACCTTTTTCGTAGGCATAAAGTATCCACGAAGGTTTGATTCCGCTGGAGCAGGGGATGGTAATGGTATATACAGTGGGGGGATAATGAAGTTTCAGCAATCCGGCCATATCAATGGCAGGGTCTGAAATCTTTTCGGTGGAAAATACGAGTATTTTCGCGGTATTTGAATGTATGGTGCCCATGTTTTCTGATTTAAAGAAAAAAATGTGAGATAAAAATACTCCGGAACCGACAGTCTTTTGTATTCAGAGCTGGCGGATCCGGAGATCGTTGATTCCCTGAGGATTACTGTTTTTTCATGTAAACTTTAAAATAGCCGTTTTCCTCAACCCAGCCGAGGAATTCGTGACCCTGTTTTCCGCACCATTTTGGAATATCCTGTTTGGTACCTTCGTCCGACGAAAGGATTTCCATTACGTCGCCTGCTTTGATGGTACCAATGGCTTTCTTTGCTTCGAGAAGTGGACCCGGGCAAGCTGTTCCGCGTGCGTCAACCGATTTTGCTACTGATACTGATTTTAATTCGTCTGCTGTCATAACTTTATTATTTGATGATTTGAAAATTTGAAAATTTGAAAATTTGAGATTTGAGATTTGAAGATTGTTTCGTGTTTCGTGTTGTGCGTTTCGGCAGTGATTCGAAACTAATTCAGCGACTCACAATCTTTTATCTTTTGTCTTTACTCTTTGTTCTTTTATCTTTTATCTAAATGAAAAGCTGTATCGAACTCTCACCGGCATCGGCCACAAAGGTGGCAGCGCCTGCATAGCTCAAGTTAGGATAGTCGATAAACTCTTCTTTCTTGAAGCCCATAAGTCCCATCGACATTTCACAAACAACGATTTCGATACCCAGTTCGCCGGCTTCCTTAAACATCTGCTGAAGCGACATTACATTCTGTTTCTTCATTAGGTACGATATCATTACAGGACCCATACCGGCCATGTTCAGTTTGGAGAGTTTTAGTTTCTTTGTACCTCTTGGGAGCATAAAACCAAACATTTTGGAGATAAAATCCTTGCCTTTGGGGCTCTTTTTCGGATCGCGCAAAGCCGAAAGCGACCAGAACGAAAAGAAGAGTTTTACCTGTGTGTCCATAGCTGCGGCGGCTACCGAAATAACCATGGCTGCCAGCACTTTGTCAAGGTCGCCCGATACCACTGCAATTGATAGCTGATCTTTGCGTGAGTTTTCGAGACGATCGATTTTTGATTTCAACTGATCTATTTGCGATTGCAGTTGTTCAACACTGATTGTATTTGCGTTTTCCATATTAAAATTGGATATAAAGAATTTTTTCTGCAAATATATGGGTTTGCTGAATGTCAATGTCGAAAATTGATGTGTGATAGATTTCATTATTTTGTGATATGCATCACAATAATTATATTTGCAACGCTTATGCGGACAATTGACAGTTGACAATTGACAGTTGATAGTTGATAACACGCAGGCATTCAATCATAAAAAGGTATTATATATGCAAAGCGACTGTAAGTTATGTCCTTTTAATACAAGGGCTACAAGCATGCTCAGTGAAGAGAGTTTCGGACAACTCTCGGACAACCACCTTGAACTGAAGTTTAAAAAGGGAGACACCATTATCAAGCAAGGTATGTTTTCGACCAATGTGGTTTTTCTGCGCAGGGGACTGGCCAAGATTCACCTCAACGGTCCGTACCACGAACAGATTGTAAGGCTCGTGAAAGCGCCTACCTATCTGGGATTGCCCACTACCTTTGGTGACAAGGTAAATCAGTATTCGGTAACTGCGGTGACTGAAACAGAGGTTTGCTATATCGACGTGCATATTTTTCAGAAGATACTGAATGAGAACCGCGAATTTTCGAACGAGATTATTATTGAACTTTGCCAGAACGAACTCGAATCGTTCCGCCGCTGTGCCAACCGTACTCAAAAGCAAATACGAGGAAATATGGCTGATGTGCTGATAGAATTTGCCGAGAAGATTTTCCAGTCGGACAGCTTTACACTGCCGGTGTCGCAGTCGGAACTGGCCAACCTGGTGGATACAAGTCGCGAAAGTGTGAGCCGCGTGCTGGGCGAGTTCGACAAAGATGGATTGATTAGTCTGGAAGGAAAGAGAATTGAGATTTTGAATAAAAAGTCGCTGAGGCTGATTAGCCAGAATGGATGATATTCATTTACAATTTATTCATTTACAATTTACAATTCAATGGATAGTTGACAGTTGATAATTGACAATGGATAATTGATATTGCTAATTCGTGAAATATGTGTAATTCGAATAATTGGTAGTTAACTCTCTGACTTATTGCGATAGCAATAGCATCTGTGATAATCTGTGGATAGAAGGGAATTGATAATTGATAGTTGACAATTGATAGTTGATAATTTAAGAGAATAACAACCATTATAAAAGTTAGTGAAGAAATCATATTTTAAAGATTTAACGCAAAGAACACAAAGAGAATATCCTCTTTCTGTTTTTATTTAATATTTCGCAAAGGACGCAAAGAGAAAAACTGATCAGTTTTTCTTTGCGTCTTTAGAACTTCGCGTTCTTTGCGTTTAAATAAAATGCTTCACTTTGTTTTCTAACTTATATAAGCTCTAAAAAGTATTTATTTTAATGGGTATAGAAGGGGATATTTTTCAACGGACGCAGTTGCTGCTGGGAAGAGATTTTATTGAAAAGGCTGCAAAGGCCAGAGTGATTGTTTTTGGGGTTGGTGGTGTTGGTAGCTGGTGTGCCGAGAGTTTGGTGCGGTCGGGCATTGGTCATATCACTATTGTCGACTCCGACCGTGTAAGTGTAACCAATATCAATCGTCAGCTTATGGCTACCACCCGCACTGTGGATATGGTGAAGGTGGAAGTATTGCGTGAACGCTTTCTGGAGATCAATCCACAGCTCGATATTCTGGCTCTGCAACAAATTTATAGTCCGGAAACGCACGCTTCCTTCGGACTTGAAAACTACGATTATATTATTGATGCTATCGACAGCCTTTCGAACAAGGTTTACCTGATTCAGCAAGCCACAAAAACGAATGCGGTTTTTTTCTCGTCGATGGGTGCTGCACTGAAAACTGACCCGACACGTATAAAAGTGGCCGAGTTTTGGAAAGTGCAGGGTTGCCCGCTGGCTGCTGCACTCCGGAGCCGTATCAAAAAGTTTGGCGGACTGACCTCAAAGTTTATGTGTGTGTACAGTGACGAGGTGCTCCCAAACCGTGGCGATGAAATACTACCTCCCGAATTGTCGGACAATGACAACCCCACAGAATTAAAAGCTGATAACTGGAGTCATAAAAAAGCGCGTATCAACGGCACCACTTCGTATATGCCTGCTATGTTTGGTATGACGATTGCTTCGATGGTGGTGAGAGATTTGACTAGAGAAAGTGAGAGTTGAGAAAGTGAGAGGTGAGTATCTATTATAACCAGATATAAAGCAAAACCGACCGGACTTCTTTGGGGTAGTGTGGTCGGTTTTTTGTGTGTTGGGGTGTGGGTTATTCGCACACGCCGTCGATGGTGCAACTGTTGCCCTGCTGAATGTCGAGTTTGGGTTGCGGGTTGAGTTTTTGCCATTCACCGAAGGATTTGCGAAGGGTTTCGAGAAAGGCCTGTGGCGGTTGTGCTCCCGAAATGGCGTATTTACGATTGAAGACAAAGAAGGGTACTCCGTTGACTCCAATGTTCCGGGCTTCCTGTATGTCCTGACTAACCTGATAGGCATATTGTTCGTCGGTAAAGGCGGCCTGAAGTTCTGCGGCATCAAGACCAATCTCCACGCCCAGTTGTATGAGTGTGTCGTGGTCGGCAATGCTTTTGCCTTCGGTGAAGTAGGCGTAAAAGAGACGCTCTTCGGCTTCGTTGCCCAGATTGCGGGACTTGGCAAACTGTATGAGTTGATGTGCTTTTTGAGAGCTTACCATTACTGCACGTTCGAAATGATAGTCGAGGCCTGCCTCGCTTGCCATTTGTGTGACGTTTTTAAGCATTCCACGTACCTGTTCAGCGCTGAGCCCTTTGCGCTTTACAAGGTAATCTTCGTAGCTTTCGGTGGCAATGTCGGGCACAGAAGGATCGAGCAGAAAGCTTTTCCACACTATTTCGAGTTTGTCGCTGTCGGGGAACTGAGCCAGCGCTTTTTCAAAGTTTCGTTTTCCGATGTAACAGAAAGGACACATTACATCGCTCCAAATTTCAATTTTCATATATAATTTACTGATAAGTGTTTGAATTGTTTTAAACGCAGAGGACGCTGAGAATGTCATTGCAGAGGAGTAAACGTATTAGGGGGAGGAAAGTTCAGAGAAGAAGGAGTAAGGAGTGAGGAGTGAGGAGTAGGTAGTAAGGAGTAGGTAGTAAGTAGTAGGGAGTTGGTAGTAAAAAGAGAGTTCGGTATAATGTTTCGTGTGTTGATTGCGTGAAACTTTATACCGAACTCTGAAATGTGGAATGATTTAGCTTTTTATTTTATTACAACGGGTTTGTATTTTGGAACCAAAGCTTTCATAACTGTCCAGCCAATAAGGTAGGCTACGGCACAAACACAGAAGATGATAAAATAACCTGCGGGTTTGCCTGTAAAGCCAAAGAATTCCATATTGGTTTCGCCTGCAAAAACAAATAATTTACCAGCTGATTTTTGCATGATCATTGAACCGATACCTCCGGCCATACCACCAATACCTGTGATGGTGGCAATTGCTCCTTTTGGGAACATGTCGCCAATGGTTGAGAAGAGGTTGGCACTCCATGCCTGATGCGCTGCACAACCAATGGAAATAAGCAAAACGGGAATCCATGCTGCATTTCGACCCAAACCGGCAAACTCCATACCCAGTGGCTGAGCAAGCAGAACCAACAATGGGAAGAAGGCAAAAATAAGCATGGCTTTCATACGTGCTGCATAAGGATCCTGTCCGCTTCGGTTGATGAAAATAGTAGGTAATTTACCACCAAAAATGGAAAGTACGGTTACAATAGCGTAAAGTGTGAAGATAAGCGCCATTCCAAGACCTTCGGAAGTTTTAATATCGAACTGAGTATTCAGGTATGAAGGAGTCCAGAAGAGGAAGAACCACCAAACACCATCGGTCATAAATTTACCAAAAGCAAATGCCCATGTCTGACGGAAAGTGAAACATTTCAGGAAAGGAATTTTAGCTTCAGCACTATGTCCTTTTGCATCATCTTCTTCTTTGTCCTGCTCAATATAGGCAAGTTCCTGACTGTTCACGTGTTTGCTTTTGCGTGGATGGTCGTAGATGAAAACCCAAAAGCCCATCCAAACAAAGCCTAAAGCACCGATTACAATAAATGCCATTTCCCAGCCAAAGTATTTGGCAAGAGGTGGAATGGTAAGCGGAGCAAAAAGTGCACCTATTGAAGCACCTGAGTTGAAAATGGAAGTTGCATAAGCTCTGTCCTTTTTAGGGAAGTATTCGGCAGTAGCTTTAATGGCTGCGGGGAAGTTTCCTGCTTCACCAAAGGCCAGAATACCACGTGCCACAAGGAAGCTCCACATACTGACACTTGCAATTACTACGGCCACATCACCAGTGGCAGCTGCTAATTCGGCAGCACTGCTAAGTCCTACATAAGATTCGGTGATAATACCACACACAGCGTGCAGACAGGCACCTAAGCTCCATATTCCAATGGCCCAGAGGAACCCCTTTTTTGTACCTAACCATTCAACGATACGCCCTGCAAAAAGCATTGAGATGGCATAAAATATTGAGAAAAATGAAGTGATGGTACCATAATGGTCTTCATTCCAGTGAAATTCAGGCTTGATAAATTCGTCCCACGTGAGAGACAGAACCTGGCGGTCGAGATAGTTGATCGTAGTGGCAAAGAAGAGCATTGCGACTATCGTCCATCTGTACTGCGACATTTTTTCAGTTGCTTCAGTCAATTTACTCATGTCATTTTTTTTTGAGATTAATTTTTATTGAATTATTTACGAACTTTTCGGATAATTTCCAGTGCATCGCTGCACAGACTGGTGATACCTGCCCAATCCTTAGCCTTCATAAGATCGGCAGGGAAAAGATTGGAGCCCATTCCGACGCAGGTAACGCCTGCATCGAACCAGCTTTTCAGATTGGCTTCTTCGGGTTTTACGCCGCCGGTAACCATAAGGTTCGACCATGGCATTGGCGCTTTGAGTCCTTTTACAAAGCCAGCACCCAACACATCGCCGGGGAAAACCTTGCAAATGTCGCAACCTGCTTCCTGTGCAAAGCCCACTTCGCTCACCGAACCACAGCCCGGAGCGTAAGGAATCAGACGACGATTGGCTACCTTTGCTACTTCGGGATTGAAGAGCGGGCCTACCAAAAAGTTAGCTCCCAGCTGGATGTAAAGTGCTGCGGTAGGAGCATCGACGATAGAGCCAATGCCCATAATCATTTCGGGACATTCTTTGGCTGCAAATTTTACCAGTTCGCCGAAGACTTCGTGTGCAAAGTCTCCACGGTTGGTAAATTCGAAAGCACGAACGCCACCTTCGTAACAGGCTTTGACTACCTGTTTAGCTGTTTCGAGGTCGCTGTTGTAGAAAACGGGCACCATGCCTGTTTCCTTCATGGCAGTGAGGACCTGTAGTTTTGAAAATCGCATAATATTATTTACTATTTAATTATTTACTATTTACCATTTAAATACATGACTAAAAATCGGAACGCAGATAAAACTGATAAGGCAGATATATGCTGATTTATAAGTTATAAGAGCGAATTTAATCCTGATTTATTTACTACGTAAAAGCAGATAAGATATTTATCGTTATTGATACTGAACTAAATAATTGTTTTTATGTAGTATTTAGCATTTAAATACATGACTATAAACAGGAACGCAGATAAAACGGATAAGGCAGATATATGCTGATTTATAAGTTATAAAAGCGAATTTAATTTTGATTTATTTACTTCGTAAAAGCGGATAATATATTTATCGTTATTGATACTGAACTAAATAACTGTTTGTCATGCACCCGGATTTATCATTTAAAACTAAATCATTTACCATTTACCAGCTCTAAAGTTGTTTCTTGCGAAAATAGTAAATGGTAAATGAAAAAATAGTAAATGTTTTAGCGTTGAACTCTACCGCTTGCATCGCCACCGGCAAGGGCTTCCACTTCTTCGACAGATACGAGGTTGAAGTCGCCGTTGATAGTATGCTTGAGGGCAGAGGCTGCTACCGCAAATTCGAGCGCTTCGCCCTGATTTGGTTTGGTGAGCAATCCGTGAATGATACCTCCGGAGAATGAATCGCCACCTCCCACGCGGTCGATGATAGGATCGATGTCGTAACGTTTCGAAGTATAGAATTCATTTCCATCGTAAATCATGGCTTTCCATCCGTTGTGCGAAGCTGAGAACGATTCGCGCAAAGTGGAAATGACATATTTAAAACCGAATTCTTTGGCCATTTGAATAAAAATACCTTTGTAACCTTCGGCATCGGTATGTCCACCTTCGACGTCGGCATCGGGTTTGAAACCGAGACAAAGTTCAGCATCTTCCTCGTTACCAATACATACGTCCACATATTGCATGAGCGGGCGCATGATAGACTGAGCTTTCTGAGTTGTCCAGAGTTTTTTGCGGAAGTTGAGGTCGACTGATACGGTTACTCCATTACGTTTGGCAGCTTCGCAGGCCAGTTTGGTAAGTTCGGCAGCTTTGTCGGAAATAGCAGGGGTAATACCCGACCAGTGAAACCAGTCAGCGCCTTTCATGATGGCATCGAAATCGAAATCGGCAGCATCGGCTTCGGCAATGGCAGAATGTGCACGGTCGTAAATCACTTTACTCGGACGCATAGATGCACCTGTTTCGAGGTAATAAATACCCACGCGGTCGCCTCCACGGGCAATGAAGTCGGTTTTTACACCATATTTGCGCAGGGCATTTACAGCAGACTGACCAATTTCGTGTTTCGGTAGTTTGGTTATAAAATAGGCATCGTGGCCGTAGTTGGCGCAGCTTACAGCCACATTTGCCTCACCACCACCATATACCACATCAAAAACATCCGACTGCACAAAGCGTGTATTTCCCGGAGTTGACAAACGGAGCATAATTTCTCCTAACGTTACAATCTTTTTACTCATTTTTCTGTATAAAAATAAATTTATTTGAATTGGTTGACCAAAAGTAGCGAATTATTTTCACACGCCAAAATTAGGCTGATTTTTCGGCAAAAATGTTCATTATTTGGTTATAAATGTGTCATTATTGTACTAAATCAGAATTTAAAGAAGTTTTTGGCGTTGTTATAACTAATGTCTTCAACCATTTTTCCGATAAACTCAAGTTCCTGATGTGGCAGAAGTCCCTGTTCCACATCGTTTCCGAGCAGGTTGCAAAGTGTGCGACGGAAATACTCATGACGCGGGTAGGAAAGGAAGCTGCGCGAATCGGTGAGCATACCCACGAAACGGCTGAGCAGTCCGAGCACCGACAATGAGTTCATTTGTTTTTCCATACCGTCCTTCTGATCGAGGAACCACCAGCCCGAACCAAACTGAATTTTTCCGGCAACTGTGCCATCCTGGAAATTACCAATCATGGTGGCAATCATTTCGTTGTCGGCAGGATTGAGGTTGTAAAGAATGGTTTTAGCCAGTTTGTTGTTGGTATCGAGGCGATTGAGGAATTTCGACATGGCTTTGGCAGTATTGAAAGTGCCGATTGAGTCGAATCCGGTATCGGGTCCAAGCTGATTGAACAGGCGTGTGTTGTTGTTGCGGATAGCGCCGTAGTGGAACTGTTGCGTCCAGCCTTTTTCCCAATCCATTTCGGCAAAAATCACCATCATGGCCGATTTGAATTTCAGAATTTCCTCGTGGGTAAGTTCTTTTCCGCCATATATTTTATTGAATATGGCTTTGATTTCGGCTTCAGTGTAATCTTCTGCATAAAACTCCTCGATACCGTGATCGGAAAGTTTACAACCCTGAGCCGCAAAGAAGTCCTGACGTTTGCGGAGTGCCAGAATCATATCGTCGAAAGCTGAAATTTTTGTGTCTGACACAGCTGCTAATTGCTCCACATACGAACGGAAAGCAGATGCACTTTCCACAGCCATGGCTTTATCGGGACGCCATGTAGGCAGCATTTTGATTTCGAAGCCATCGTTGCGGGTTTTGATATGGTGTTCGAGCGTATCCACAGGATCGTCGGTGGTACAAACTGTTTCCACTTTGTATTTACGCATGAGGTTGCGGGCGCTGTATTCGGGGCTGGCGAGTTTTTCGTTACACTCGTCGAAGATTTCGCGTGCTGTTTTGGGTGAAAGCAGTTTTTCGATACCGAAAGCAGTTTTCAGTTCGAGGTGTGTCCAGTGATAAAGCGGGTTACGCATGGTGTAAGGCACAGTTTCGGCCCATTTTTCAAACTTTTCCCAATCGCTGGTATCTTTTCCGGTGCAATATTTCTCGTCGATACCGTTGGTACGCATAGCGCGCCATTTGTAGTGGTCGCCTCCGAGCCATGCTTCGGTAATGGAACGGAACTGGTGGTCGTTGGCTACCATTGAGGGTACGAGGTGACAATGATAGTCGATAATCGGCATTTTGGCTACGTGTTCGTGGTACAGCTTCTGTGCAGTTTCGGTCTGCAGTACGAAATTCTCGTCTAAAAAGTTTTTCATAATACTTTATGTTTTTTTGTGATTTTGTTTTTATTTCAATTTTTGATTCTTACCCTGTTAAGTCAGTTTTTAGTATCAATTCTGACAAAAAATACAGCTGAAAATTCAACTGAAAACAGTCGGAAAAAGGGATTTCATTGTCTGTATTTTATGTTTTTCAACATGATTTCAGAGCCTTAAACTGTAAGTAGTTGTTTAAATATCTGTATATCAAATGTTGATGGTTTTTATGAATGCTGATATTTGTTTCCGTGTTCGCCCACGAAGATACAAATAATTTTATATTCTCAAAATAAGTATTATTTTTGTGAGAAATTATAGCTGTGTACGCACACGAATTTATTATTTAACGGAGATGAATCAGAATCAGACGAAAATCAGGATAAAAGATATTGCAGAGCTGGCAGGTGTATCGGAAGGAACAGTGGACCGCGTGTTGCACAACAGGGGTGAAGTATCGGCAAAAAGTCGCGAGCAGGTTGAAAAAGTACTGACGGAAATTAATTATTCACCTAATCTGATAGCCCGTTCGCTGGCATCGAAGAAGATGTACCGCTTTGTGTGCCTGATTCCGGAACACAGTAGTGCCGATTACTGGGCAAAAGTGGAGCATGGCTTTGATATGGCTGCCGCAGAGTATTTACATTATAATATAGTACTTGAAAAACGCTATTTCAATCAGTTTGATGCATCCACCTTTTCGGCTGTGTGTGCTGAAATCTCCGAAAGTCTGCCCGATGCAGTGCTAATGGCTCCGATTTTCAGGGACGAGACATTGCAGTTTGCTCAAGGTCTGAAAGCGCGAAATATACCGTTTTCGTTTATCGATTCGATGATAGAGGAAGCCGGTTTTCTGACTTATTACGGTCAGAATTCGTTTCAGAGCGGTTATGTGGCTGCAAGATTGTTGTTACAGGATTTGCCTGCCGATTCGAAAGTGATTTTTCTGAGAACAATGCGAAAAGGGGCGGTGTCGAATCAGACTCTGGCACGAAAAAGCGGTTTTCTTCAGTATATTGAGGATCACGGTTTGCAGAGTCTCGAACTTATCAATGTGGAAATGAACGACAAAGACGAGGCTGCCAATCTGAAAACGCTTACCGAAGTATTTGAACAGCATGAAAATATACGTGCGGCGATAAGCTTTAATTCGAAAGTTTACCGTCTGGCAATGCATTTGCAGGCGCTGGAACATTCGGATGTGCGATTGATAGGATATGACCTTCTGGACGAAAATGTGAAATATCTGCAACAGGGTGTGGTTTCCTTCCTTATTGCTCAGCGACCCGATAAACAGGCATATCTTACGGTGCGCGATTTGTGTACGGAGCTTATTTTCAAACAAAAAGTCAACAGGGTAAATTATATGCCGATAGATATTCTGATGAAAGAGAATATTGAGGATTACCTGCATTTCAGTGAATAACGCAATTCATTCAAAATCAATCAATAATACTCATTGTATAAGTAAGTAAAAAAATCATATATTAAAGATTTAACGCAAAGAACGCGAAGCGAATATTCTCTTTCTATTTTTAATTAATATTCCGCAAAGGACGCTGAGAGAAAAACTTATCAGTTTTTCATCCGATTCCCGGATTGTTCTGTTCGTCTCTTTATAAATTCGTGTTCTTTGTGTTTGAATAAAATACTTCAATTTGTTTTCTAACTAACAATAGTTCGGTAAAAAATATTTATTTTCACGCAAAGGCGCTAAGTCGCCAAGAAAACTGTTAAGTTTCCTCTTTGCGTCATTTTTAATTTAAACTGATTATCACATAGTTATATTTGTAATTTGCGCCTTCGCGCCTTTTCGTGAGCATTAATACGCAAAGAATATCGAAAATCGATATTTATTGTCTAAACATTTATTAATCAATTATATATTCGTTCTTATAACGAAGTGTTGTACTAATATGATCTCAATAACCT
Source organism: Bacteroidia bacterium (assembly GCA_009929375.1). GTDB lineage: Bacteria > Bacteroidota > Bacteroidia > Bacteroidales > Paludibacteraceae > Paludibacter. Next base: position 8,189 of record SAAO01000051.1, on the reverse strand, counting down.
TTTAAAATTTAAAAACATGAAACTTGCAAAATTTAGTATCGGGATGGGCGATCGTTTCGCACATCAGGGTGTGGCTCAGTTAAGAGCTATTGTAAAAGCAAACTCGTTTGGTCTCGACATTAGTCCGGTGTGGAACAAGTCGAACCGTGAACATATATACGTGCATTCGAAACCGGAAGATGTGCGCAATGAAGCCGATGCGGCTGTGGCTGCGTTGGGATTTAAAGGAAAATACTTTGTGGATGCCGACCATATCAATCTGACAACTGTGGCTCCGTTTGTGGAAACAGCCGATTTTTTTACGCTCGATGTGGCTGCTTTTATTGGTAAACCCAGTGCTGAAGCTGATGTAAAGGCTTTTGTGGCTTCGTGTTCGAAGTATATGGGCGATCTGGTTATTCCTGGTATGGAAAAACCTCTGCATGTCACCACCGAACTGCTTGAGGAAATAGCTTCGAAGTTTCTGGCTGCTACCCAACAGGCTTCTGAAATATATCAGTATCTGGTTGAAAAGAAAGGTGTAGGAAACTTTGTGACCGAAGTGTCGATGGACGAAGTGGAGAGTCCGCAAACGCCAGTGTATCTGTTGTTTATTCTGAAAATGCTGGCCGATAAAGGCGTTCCTGCTCAAACCATAGCTCCTAAATTTACCGGACGATTCAACAAAGGTGTGGATTATCGTGGCGATTTGCAACAGTTTGCTAAGGAATTTGAAGAAGATGTGCTGGTGATTGACTATGCGGTAAAGGAATTCGGTTTGCCCGAAGAACTGAAACTGAGTGTGCATTCGGGTAGCGATAAGTTTTCTATTTATCCGATTATGGCCGACATTATTAAAAAGCACGACAAAGGTCTGCACCTGAAAACAGCCGGAACTACATGGCTCGAAGAAGTGATTGGGTTGGCTGTGGCCGGAGGTGATGGTCTGGAACTTGCCAAAAAGATTTATGCAAATTCACTGAATCGCAGCGAAGAACTTTGTGCGCCTTATGCCGATGTGATTGATATTGATACTGCTCAGCTACCTACAGTGGAAGAGGTAAAGGACTGGAGCGGCGAGAAATTTGCCAATACCCTTCGTCATATCCCCGGACATCCTGATTACAATTCAAACTTCCGTCAGCTGATTCATGTGGCATACAAAGTGGCTGCCGAACTGGGTGATGAGTATTATGATATGCTGAAAAAATATTCGGATGTGATTGGTAACTGCGTGGAGGAAAATATCTACGAACGTCATTTGAAGAGATTATTTAATTTGTAAAAAAAATACTATACAAGTTATATATGTCTGATAAATTGAATTTTATATAAGAAAAAAGAATAGGAACGCGAATTTATGCTGATTAAGCGGATGGAACATTCCGATGTATCGGAAATTCACTGATTAAAAAAAACGCAGCAAAAAAACGGATTTAATCCCCGATAAATCGGGGAAGATTTAAGAGCGATGTCTTAATCAGCGCGAATCCGTGTTCTATTATCTGTATAACATTCAAACTTATATAAACTCTAAAGGGATTCTGACTTTTTTAAAATAAATAATATGCGAAACTTATTTGATATCAAAAACCGCGTAATCGTGGTGACTGGTGGTACAGGAGTTCTTGGAGCTGCCATGGTTGAGTATCTGGCTGAGCAGGGCGCAAAAGTGGCTGTGCTTGCCCGTAACCCTGAAAAAGGTGAGGCTCTTGTGAAAAGTGTGAAAGATAAAGGCTATGAAGCTACGTTTTTTCAGACTGATGTAAACAATGTGGAAAATGTGCAGCAAACGGCCGATGCCATTATGGCAAAATATGGTCGTGTGGATGTGTTGCTGAACGGAGCCGGAGGCAATCAGGCCGGAGCAACCATTGGTCCGGACAAAACCATTTTCGATCTTAGTCTGGATGCTTTCAGACAGGTGGTTGATCTGAATCTTTTCGGAACAGTAATTCCGACAATGGTTTTTGCGAAGATTATGGCCGATCAGAAGCAGGGTAATATCATCAACATTTCATCGGAAGCTGCATTGCGTCCTCTGACCCGGGTGGTGGGATATGCAGCCGCCAAAGCTGCGGTTACCAATTTTACAAAATATATGGCCATAGAACTGGCTACCAAATTTGGCGAAGGTTTGCGCGTGAACGCCTTTGCTCCGGGCTTTTTCATTACCGAGCAGAACCGTGCGTTGCTGACTAATGCTGATGGGTCGTTTACAGACAGAGGCAATAAAATTATTGCGCATACGCCTTTTGCCCGTTTCGGTGAACCGGAAGAACTGCTCGGAACGCTTCACTGGCTAGCCAGCGATGCTTCGAAGTTTGTAACTGGCACCCTCACAGTGGTTGATGGTGGGTTCGATGCATTTTGCTTGTAATTGTTTTGTCAATAAAATGAGTATAATAATTTACGATGTACTGACCAATTGTAAATCGTAAATGTCTAAATTGTAAATTTTCTATATGTATTTATGTAAACAATCGTGGAGGTGGTATGGCCCCAATGATCCGGTAAGTCTGTGGGATATTCGTCAGGCCGGAGCAACCGAAGTAGTAACAGCGCTGCACCACATTCCAAACGGTGAAGTATGGCCGGTGGAAGCTATTCAGTTCAGAAAACGTATGATAGCCGAAGCAGGACTTAAATGGTCGGTAGTGGAAAGTGTGCCTGTGCACGAGGATATCAAAAAACGTACGGGTAACTACAAACAATATATCGAAAACTACAGACAGACCATTCGTAATCTGGCTGCCTGTGATATCCGTATCGTGACTTACAATTTTATGCCGGTGCTCGACTGGACACGTACCGATCTAGCTTATGAACTGCCCGACCGCTCGCGTGCGCTTTATTTCGAAATGGCTGCTTTTGTGGCTTTTGATCTTTATATACTGAAACGACCCGGTGCTGAGAATGATTATACTGTGGAGCAGATTTCGAAGGCCAAAGCCCGTTTCGATAAAATGAGCGAAAAGGAAATAGAAACGATTACGCAGAATATTATAGCCGGTTTGCCGGGTGCTGAAGAAAGCTTTAATCTGGCTCAGTTTCAGGCAGCACTTGATGCTTATAAGGACATAAACGATACGGAGTTACGCAATAATCTGTTTTATTTTATCAACGAAGTGGCTTATGTGGCCGAAGAAACGGGTGTGGTACTGGCTATTCACCCTGACGATCCGCCACGTGCCCTTTTTGGTTTGCCACGAATAGTGAGCAATGCAGATGATATCCGCAAACTGTTCAGCGCAATTCCGCTGAAAGCAAACGGGCTTTGTATGTGTGCAGGCTCGCTGGGTGTTTCGGCCGACAATAATATCGCCGAAATGATTCGCGAATTTGGCGACAGAATATATTTTGCACATTTGCGCGGTACCAAACGCAGTGACGATGGCGACTTCTACGAAGCCGATCACCTGAACAGCGATGTGGATATGTACGAAGCCATGAAAGCTTTGTTGGTAGTGCAATATACCTACAAACGCAATATCCCTGTACGCCCTGATCACGGTCATCAAATGCTCGACGATTTGCACAAAAAGACCAATCCGGGTTATTCAGCCATAGGTCGTCTGAAAGGACTTGCCGAACTTCGCGGACTGGAAATGGGAATTTCGAGAACTTTGTTTTAAATCAGATTCCTGATAAATACAACTAATGGTTCACATTTCAATTGTAAGTTGTAAATGAATAAATTGTAAATCAAAATAATATGATAACACTTAAATCCGATTTTAAATACTCTCTGATGGTAGCCACCAGCATGGGTATTCGTATAACGCCGGTAAACGGACAGCCGGTTCACAGCAGTAAGCTGTTCGAAATGCAGGCTACAAGTGCTGAAACCAATGTGGCAAGCATAGCTTCGCATCTGGGACTTCCGGTAAAAGTGCTGACCACTTTTGTGAAAGACAGTCCGATAGCTCAGCTTATTAAAGCCGATCTTCGTGCCCGTAATATGGATTTCGAAGGACCTGAAGTGGCTCAGGGAGATCCATGGGGATATCGTCACCAGTTTAATATTGCAGATAGCGGATTTGGAACACGCGGACCACGTGTGCTTAACGACCGTGCCGGAGAAGTGGGACGCACGCTGAATGTAAAAGATTTCGATCTCGAAAAACTTTTCGTAAAAGAGGGCGTTCAGATATTACACCTTTCGGGACTGATCGGAGCGCTTTCGCCAGAAACCAGCGAGTTTTGTCTGCAACTGGCACGTTATGCAAAAAAAACAGGCACACGCATTTCGTTTGACCTGAATTATCGTGCTTCGTTCTGGAAAGGTCGCGAAAAGGAATTGCGTGAAATATTCACCGAGATTGCTTCGGTATCTGATATTCTGATTGGTAATGAAGAAGATTTCCAGCTTTGTCTGGGTATTGAAGGTCCCGAAGCCGGAGGAAAAGGCATTGAAGCCGAAATTGAAGGTTTCAAAGCCATGATCAACCGCGTGAAAGCTGCTTTCCCGAATGCTTCGGTGTATGCCACCACATTACGCGAAGTAATCAGCGTAAACGAACATATGTGGGGAGCCATTATGCTCGATGGTGACGACTGGCAAGTGATTATGCCACGAAAAATCAATGTGCTCGACCGTATTGGCGGAGGCGATGGATTTGTGGGCGGACTGCTTTATGCTATTCTGAAAGGCTGGCCGGCAGAACAATGGCCACAATTCGGATGGGCTTCGGGAGCTCTGGCCACTACTTTCCTGACTGACTACGCACAACCTGCCGACGAAGAGCAGATATGGAGCGTGTGGGGTGGAAATGCGAGAGTGAAACGATAAATTCAGTTACCATTTTTTCATTTACCATTTACCATTAAAACTATGACTACAGATGAGTTGAAAAAAAGGTTGAAGGTGTTTGCATTGAGGATTATTAAGTTGTCCGAAAGTTTGCCAAACACAAAAGCCGGTCATACATTGGGTAATCAAATAATTCGGTCAGGAACATCTCCCGGTGCGAATTACCGTTCAGCTTGTTTAGGTAAATCCGAAAAAGATTTCCTGAATAAATTGAAAATGGTAGAAGAAGAGTTGGATGAAACTCTTTACTGGTTGGAATTAATTATCGAATCAGGAATGATGAAAGAGGAATTACTAAAAGATTTAATGCATGAAAATCATGAATTATTGAAAATTATTGTAAGCTCAATCACAACGACAAAGAAGAAGTTGAATTCAGCTAATAAATAGTAAATGGTAAATGAATAAATAGTAAATATAAAATTATGATTTATTTTGAAAGTGGTTCAATCAATCAGGAGTTTTCCTCCGAAGATTTGAAAAAAGGTCTTTTTGAAGCTTTGGAGAAAATGGGAAAGAAGCACAAGGTACTTGCCATTCCGCCTGATTATACGCGTTTGCCGAGCAGGGCAGGGGAGTTAACCGAATATGCATGGCAGTTTTACGGCGATGCAATGACCGATGTGCTTCCGGCGCTGGGGACGCATTCGCCCATGACGTCGCATCAGATTGAACACATGTTTGGTACGCTGCCTGCTTCGCTTATTCGTGAACACGACTGGCGTAATGATGTGGTGACGCTCGGACAAGTGCCTGCTGAGTTTGTAAAAGAAGTTTCGGGAGGTGCTGTAGAGTTTTCGTGGCCGGCACAGGTCAATAAACTTTTGATTGATGGAAATTTTGACTTAATTTTGTCGATCGGACAGGTAGTACCGCACGAAGTAGTGGGAATGGCCAACTACAACAAGAATATCTTTGTGGGAACAGGTGGCTCCGAAGGTATCAATAAAAGTCATTTTGTGGGCGCAGCCTATGGCATGGAGCGAATGATGGGACATGCTGATACGCCTGTGCGACGCATTTTTAATTATGCTTCGGATCATTTTGCAGGTCATTTACCCATTGTGTATGTGCAGACTGTGGTGGGACTCGACAAAACCGACGGAAAAGTAAAATGTCGCGGACTTTTTGTGGGCGACGATTATTCAGTGTTCGATAAAGCGGCTAAACTGGCACTCGAAGTGAACTTCGATTTGCTCGACCGTCCATTGAAAAAGGTGGTGGTATATCTTGATCCAACAGAGTTTAAAAGTACCTGGCTGGGCAATAAATCTATTTACCGCACCCGCATGGCCATTGATGATGGTGGTGAGCTGATTGTGATTGCACCTGCGCTGAAAGAATTTGGCGAAGATAAGGAAATTGATCGTCTGATCAGAAAATATGGTTATTTCGGGACTCCGAAAACCCTGAAATCGACCAATGAAAATGAGGAACTGCAACGCAATCTTGGTGCTGCTGCGCATCTTATTCATGGTTCGTCTGAAGGTCGTTTCAGCGTGACTTATTGTCCGGGAAAAGGAGCTGAAAACCTGAGTCAATCTGAAATTGAAAGTGTGGGCTTTGCCTATGCCGATATTGATGAAGTAACTGCCCGTTACAATCCGGAAGTGTTGAAAGATGGGTTTAATGTGCTGCCCGATGGTGAGGAAATTTTCTATATTTCGAATCCTGCACTGGGTTTGTGGGCATACAGGGAGAGGTTTAAATATTAAAGAACCCCAAACCCCTGAAGGGGCTTTAAGAGGCGGTTTCTTGTTTTTGGAAGGGTTTAAAAAACATATAATAATCATTATATAAGTTAGTGCATTTCTTTTAGGTTAAATAACAACCGCAAAGAACGCAAAGCTCAAATATGCCAATTATCATATAATCAAATATCGCAAAGAATGCTGAGTGAAAAACTTAGAAGTTTTTCTTTGCGTCTTAATAACTTTGCGTTCTTTGCGTTTAACAGAAAACTATTAGATAAATATCTAAATTATATAAACTCTAATAATTAATACTAACATCTCTTACTCCCCTTTAGGGGCAGGGGGTTATTTTTTTTATGAAAAACATTCGCTGGGGAATAATAGGTTGTGGAAATGTGACGGAGCTAAAGAGCGGTCCGGCATTTCAGAAAGTGTCGGGTTCTGAGCTTGTGGCGGTGATGCGTCGCAATGCCACACTGGCCAGCGATTATGCACAAAGACATGGTGTTTCGCGCTGGTATGCCGATGCATCGGAACTTATCAACGATGCGGAAGTAAATGCTGTGTACATTGCCACTCCGCCTGATACGCATGCTTTGTACGCCATTCAGACCATGAAAGCAGGAAGACCCGTGTATGTGGAAAAGCCTATGGCACGGACTTATGCCGAATGTGAGGAAATGATTCGCGTGTCGGAAGAAACGGGTCAGCCGCTTTATGTGGCGTATTACCGCAGAACATTGCCCGGATTTCTGAAAGTAAAGGAATTGATTGAAGGCGGTGAAATTGGTCGTGTGCTCACAGTGAACATGAGGCTTCACAAAGCTTTCGGGGAGCGCGACCGTTTTCCTGAAAAACAAAGCTGGCATGTAAAACCGCATATCTCGGGTGCAGGACATTTCTACGATCTGGCCTCACACCAGTTCGATTATCTCGATTTTCTGTTTGGCCCTGTGACTGACGTGAAAGGCGAAGCACGAAATATATCAGGGTTTTACGAAGCTGAAGATACTGTTTCGGCTGTCTTTGCTTTTGAAAATGGAGTAACGGGCACCGGAAGCTGGAGTTTTGTGGTGGACAAAGGAGCTGAGGAGGATGTGATTGAGATAACAGGAACTGAAGGCAAAATTGTGCTGTCGTGTTTCGACAAAAAGCCGGTGACACTGATAAAAGGGGCTGAAGTGATTTCGATGGAGTTTCAGAATCCCGAAAATATATCGTATTTTCTGGTAGAGCAGGTTACCCGTGCTTTACAGGGAACCGCCGAATGTGTAAGCACCATGTATTCCGCTGCGCGAACAAGTTGGGTGATGGAAGAAATTGTAAAGGGTTATTATGCCAATAAGAATAAATAATCTTAATGCACGCAAAGACGTTAAGTAGCAAAGAAAACATAAAAGTTTTATTTCTAACACAGTAGAACACATAGAAATTATGGAGGAAAAAGACTTAGTTCACATAGAAAAAGTATCTGACGATACTTTTATAGCTCTGAAATTATCCCGTTTTCGGGAAAATACTATGTGTTCTTTGTCTTTGCTTTTACTCTAAAAACTACTGTGAACTATGTGGTGAAAATCATATCAAAATCAATTATTAGTCACTGCTAAATTCAAGTTGTAAATGCAACTTTAGTTATTTTTAATTTTTTAGTTCATTAAGTATGTTTGGCGAAAAAATCGAGGATAACTTTTTTGAGCTCG
>SAAO01000017.1 GCA_009929375.1 Bacteroidia bacterium | reverse complement strand
GCATCAAATATACTAAAACTTGCAGATGTACACAATACTTTTAAGATTTATTTTACTGATAATCTTATGTTTATGGACTTTTTAAGGGTCGACTAAATAGGGTAAAAAAATAATTGAATTTTATTCCACTTATGGAAGGCGTGTGCTATAAGTACCAATTAAACATAATGTAAGGAGCTTTTAAATCAACATCTTGATTTTTATAACCTTTTTCTTTAAGGTGATTTATGGTCTGAACGGCATAGTCACTCCAGAAATTCATGGTGTACGCTAATTGATATTTTTGCGCATTCGCATTTTTCTCTTTTTTCTTATAAATATCGAAGTTTTTCAATATTGCCTTAATGTAACTTTCGGGCTTTGAAGTAATTATATAGCCTTCTAATAAATTGAAAAAAGATAAATATTCGAATATCAAAATACAGTCTTTATTTTTTAATGGATAATTTGAAAAATCAGGATATTTGTCCTGATTTAAGAAACTTTTAAATCTTAATAAGAAAGATAGTTTTTCTACAAGCTCTGCTAATTCTAAATTTTTTGCTTTTGCGCCAACTTTTTCTTTCTCCTTTATTTTAGATTTTGATTTTAGATATTCTACGGTTATATCCCTTTCTATATAATGTGTTTCGCCATATCTTTGAATTAAATCTTCTTCAACACATTCATCAGCAAAGAAATTTCGATATTCATTTATCCAGTCATTATCAGGATTTGTTTTTATTTCATGTTGTGCTTCTACAAATGTCATTCTTTCAATATTGAAACCTCTTGTCTTAAATGTGTCCAATAATTTTTCAGTAATCTGAGATATTATAAATTGACTATCAATTTTAAAATTATCAACATATTTGCCTTGACTTTTCAAAGATAATGATACGTCATTATCTTTGTTTGACAGCAGATAAATAAGTGTTTTAGACAATTCCTCTTCGATAGCAAAGGGCATATGTTTATCAATCGACATATCACTCCTTTTTACAATAACTGGATTCGCTTTTGAAAATATAAAATTAAGTCCAACATTAAGTAATTCTTTACTATAATCTTCAAGACTTGTTTTAACAAGAAAACGTTCAAATTTTTCAACATCTATTTGAAATTCACTAATAAGTTCATCATTACTCTCAGCAGTAATATTTCTAAAGCATATTGAGAATAAATCTTGTTTTGAATAGCCTTTAGTTTGATTGGAGTTTTGCATTGTATTATTGATTCAATATGAAAATATGATTAGTGTATTGGATAAACTCCAGTTTTTTTATATGAATTAATTAGGAAATGAACCATATTATTCATATTGGAAACATATTTCCTGTTTTTACGGTAATTTTGAATTAGTGCTTTGATATAATTTTCCGGAGTTGTGGTCGTGTTATTCCGTTCTCTTTGATTGGGAATCAATTTAAAGATTACAAGATAATCATGGATCAATCTGCAATCCTTATTAGAAATGGAAAATTTCGATATATCATTTACCTCATTTTGATTTAAGAATCTGTTTAGCCGGATAAGATATGAAAGTCGTTCGGCTAAACTTGCTACGCTATCATTTTTAGGCTTGGCTCCAGCTTTTTTCTTTTTCTTACTTGCTGTAATCATATCACATTGGTGATACAAAAATTGTAATGTGATTGGCCTCTCTGAAAAATGTTCTTCGCAATATGAATTAATCATATCATTGTCAATATATTCTGAGGGGTTATTAATATTGATTGAAAACTCCTTGCATACTTGATTTCTTAAATCATTTTCTATAATGTATTTTTCAATCCAATTTTTGATCCAATCAATATCTTTCAAATTTAATATTTCGTATTTTGCATCTTCGTAAGATAGAAAGTCGGTATTAAGTTTTCTTTCGATCAGCTTCGTTATTAAACCTTCCATTAAAGCATCTGATATATCTTTGTTTGAAGTCTTGTGATTATTGTTCTTAAGTTTTCCACTCTTTAGTGTCAAGCTTGTATTTGAGTTTTTATTCTCAAATAGGAAGATTAAAGTTTCAATAAGCTCCTTTGATTGATATAATTTCGCTTCCCGTGATAAACCAATTGCATCGGATTCTACAACATCAAATGGCAAGTCGTCTAATATTGACTCATTCTCGTTTTGCTGTCCTTTATTCATCTCATTTAAACCTAAAATCTTTAACTTTGGAGCAAACTCTTCTATTTCAGTATTAAACAGTAGGCGGTGAAATGAATTCTCGTCAATTGGATATTTTTGAATGAGCATTTCAATGTACGAGTCATTTTCTTTATATGGATTTAAAAAGCAAAGTTTAAATTTTTGATCTAATGACAAAGGGATAGGAGCTCCGGTTAATATCCACTTATCAACATCGTTATCAGCTAAAGAAAGTAAGCGTTGTCTTTCTTCTTCGAATTTAATACGAGCTTCAATATATTCTGGAGTGTCTGATTTACCTTCATAAATGAATTTTCGCGTTTCAAGTTCCTTTTGCATAAACAGAATATTATTGATTAATTTTCATGGTTTTAAGTAGCGCTTCTATTTCATCTGGATTTAGTTTACTTATCAATGCCTGAAGTTTTGCTTTTGGATCTTCTTTCTTTTTGAAGATATTTGCCATTACCTGGTCGGTTTCCTGTGTTTCAAAATTACCCATATATGTTTCAGTAATTTTTATATTGGAATGCCCCAAAAGATTTTTCAAGTGATTGTTGTCAATGTTATTATCCTTGGCAATTTTGGCAAAGCTATGGCGTGCAATGTGCATGGAAATATGTTTTGTTATTCCTGCCTGTGTGCCTATTTTATTGAGGTACTTATTAAGTAAAGCGTTCTTTGCACCCACAATATCATTAAGTTTGATAATCATTTCAGGAGGAAGTGTAGCTTTTTGCTCAGGTGTTACAGCTTTGGCATAGGGTGCGTTACTGTCTAATAGTGGGAAAATATAATCAGTAGTTTTACAGCCTTCTACAAAGTAATGCTGTAAAATATCTCTTGCCTTATCGTGAAGAAAAATGCTGCGGTCCTTTTTGGTCTTTGCCATGCGATATTCCAAACGACCATCAGCTGTGATATTACACCAACGCAACTGGATTAAATCACCGGCTCTGATACCTGCCAAGTAGAAAGAAAAAAGGAAGTAATTCCGGCAATGCCAGATTAATGAACCTTCTTTGAGTTCGAGATTTTCAATGGTTTCGATTTCCGATTCATTGAGCTTTTCTTTGGTGGTGCTGACTTCCCTGGTGTATTTATATCCTAAAAACGGATTCTGTTCCGGTTTGAGTAGCTTGTCAATTTCAACCGCACGGTTGATAATTGTCTTGAAGATATTCAGATTTATGGCAATGGTATTGGGGTGCAACTTGGCTTCGGGGTTGCGCTCGTTTTTGAGCGTATGAAGATATGCTTCAAACTTGGAAAGTAAAGCGGTAGTTACTTCTACGAAAAGCAGGTCTTTCTTTTTGTTGGCTTTGAGATAGGATTCGAGCTTGTTGCAAAATCCATTGTACTTTTTAAAATTGCGGTGTCCTCCTTCGTTGAGTATGTCCGAAGTTCTTTGCTTAGCATAAGCCAGGAACGAGGGAGATATCTCAGATTCTTTCAGCGTTACCTTGATAAGTTCGGAAGAGGCGAGTCCTTTTTCTTTAAGGTCCCGATAAGTTTTCTTGGCTTCCTCAATTTCGTTTATCAGAGCTTCATTCCAAACTTTATGGTTAGGTTCTGACGTTCTAATCCAGTAGCCGTATTTGGCTTTAGGGTTGTAGTCTTTTGGACTCTTGAGTTCAATAGACGTGCTAATTCTTTTGTGTTTTCTGTCCTGAGTAATGCGAAGCAAAATATTATACGTATTTTTGCGTGTCGGCTTGTTGTTCAGTTCCAGATTAAAGGTGGTTGCCATAATCGTAATTGTTAGAGAACTAACTATTTACAAATATACAAAATAATTCTGAACTACTGAAACATTACTGAAACATTTTCTACTTTTGAATACATTTTATTACATTTAAAGTAGAAGCATAAAAACATAAATAACTGATATACAATGAATATAATAGTAAACGAATGTAATTGAATACCATGTATGTAGTTCGGCTCTGGGTACAGAAGACCCCACAAAATCATATGATTTTGTGGGGTTTTTCATTTTTCAATGCTACTTATTGAAAATATGTGATATTTGCTAAACTTATTGTATGTTTTTTGTGTTTTTATATAAAATAGACTTTTTTCATCTTTTTTTATATAGGAAATTTGGTTGCAGAGCAATTAACAATAGCTATTGACAATTTAATTCAACATGTATGAGAACGCTTTTCATTTCCTCAGTTATGTTCGCGATACTTGTTCTGATGAGTGGTTGCGATATGTTTTTGGAAGGTTCGAAAGGAGATCTGACTTTGACCCTCAGAAACTCCTCCAAGCTTGATACGCATTTATGGATTAATGACGAAACTATTGGCCCTTCAAATAAGGTGAGCCCCGGTGGTAAGCGTACTGTATACAAATCCTATATCGATGAAGAAGGAAATCCTCAATTTCCCGAAGATACAAAACTATCATATGTTGTTTATGCCGGTAGAAATGGTGAGGTGTTGACATCTACTACCTTTGAAGTTGATACCAATGTTTCAAATAATCTGAGTTGTACTTTCAACGGAACAAGTCTTTCTGTGAGTTACTAATATAAAATCAAAAAATATCAAATAACATTTTATCAATAAAATACATTTTGACAATTGAGTATTAGAATTTGGTTCTTTATTGTGTAATTAGTTGTGTTGTGAAGAAAAAAAACAGCCAGGAAAATTGTTTTTCCGGGCTGTTTGAGTATTGTAAATATCAGTTTTAAAGTTTCCTGATACGAATATCTTTGAAACGTACTACAGAACCATGACCTAAGAATCCGATATGACCTGTTTTGTTAAATAAGCCCGGATGTTCTTTGTGGTCGGCAGGACCATTTTCGTTTGTAGCTTCACGGATATTTCCTTCAAGAATTACAGTTCCGTTCAGCGTAATTTTAATATAGTCGCCTTTTGCAATTACTTCCTGATAATTCCATTCGCCGGTTGGTTTCAGGAAACCGCGTTTAGAAGCGATAATTCCATAAACCGAACCATGATACTGGTATGGTTGCAGATTAGCATAGATAGGAGCCTCATTGTCAAGTATCTGAAGTTCCATACCCACATAAGCAGCATCGCCTTCCATTGGGGTACGAATACCTAAACCATTGTTTGCACCAGGCGTAAGCTGGAACTGGAATCTGAAAACAAAATCACTGTATTGTTCCTTGGTGTATAAATTACCACCGTGACTTTTGCTCGGATAGATAACCATTTCTCCGTTTTCGGTAATATAATCGGCAGTGTTACCAGTCCATTTGTGCATGTTGGTTCCGTCGAAAAGGATTTCAAAACCTTCTTTTTCTTCCTGTTTCGAAAGTTTGAACGGTTCAGGACGTGGAATCTCTTTAATGTAAATGTTGCGGTAAACAACTTTACTACCATGAGCCTGCAATTCAATTTGTTCGGTCAGGAAAATAGGCAGATTGCGATCCCAGTAGTTTTCAAGCATTACGTTATTGGTCACAAGTTCACCATTGAGATATACAGTTACCCTGTCGCCAACCATTTTAATGTGGAAAGTATTCCATTCTCCAACTTTCTGATCGGCCACTTTGAGTGGTTTCGAAGGATTACTTTGGTTGTTGTATAGTCCGCCTGAACCAACCTGCGCTCCCACTTTTACACGGGCTGTATCCCAAATCTGTACCTGAGGTGTTCCACGCAGATAGATACCTGCATCGGGTTCTGGTCCGGGAAGCAATTTCCAGTCAATCAGCATTTCGAAATCACCGTATTGTTTTTCGGTACATAAATTATTTCCTTTTCCTGAGAATACGAGTTCTCCGTTTTCAACCAGCCATGTCTGAGCTGCTTCTTCGTCCGCTTTTTTCTGGGCAACTGACAGTTCCTGTGGTTTCATCTTACTACGCAAAATAGGATTGCCAACAAGACCTTTCCAGCCGGTAAGATCTTTGCCGTTGAAAATTGAAACAAAACCTTCAATGCCTTTATTCTCAGACAAATATTTGTCGATGGCCTGGCGCTGATAAGCAGCATCCGGATTGGTAAGCGCAGCGCTGATTTTAGCAAGAATGCGATTGGTAACTGAACCTGCAAATTCGGTAGAGTTAAGCGCAATTTTGATACCAGCCTGAGCTGCAGGTTCTGCCAACTCACTTACTGAAAGGAATTGTTCGATAAATAACAAAGCCTGAAAACTATTAGTGGTTCCCAACTGATTCAGGATGGTCACTTTTTGTTTGTTGGTTTTAGCCAGCAACATTAATTCCTGAAGATAATTGGCTTTTACAATTCCGGTTTTATCCGATTTTGAAATCAATGAAATCAAAGCGTCAACAGCTTTACTTACGTCCTGAGTTTTTGTACTTGTACGGGCAATGTCAAGAAGTGGATAAACTGCATCGAAAGTTTTAATCGAAAGTAAAGCAGCAAAGGCAGCCTGTGAACTTTTACCCGGTTCACCATATCCTTTTAAAATCATTTCGAGTGCCTGATTCGATCCTGTATTGGCCAATGAACTGAAAAATGCATATGGCTTTTCAGATTTTTTCATGCGACTGGTAATGGTGGAGAACTGCTCCTGTACAGGCATTCCTGAAAGTACTTCATTGGCTGCAGCCTGAAGATCGGTGATATATTTGCTGTCTCCTTTTTCCAACTGATCGAATAACTGTGGAAGATTGGCCGCAGAGGCTACATTTTTCAGTGTTTGAGCAGCTTTCTTCTGAACTTTTTCCGATCCGTTCTGCATTTCGTTGTATACAAACGTATACTGATCGTCCATTTTACGTAGTCCCATTAAGCTCAGCGCAACCATTTTTCCTTCTTCCGAGAAGCCAGCATACGAAGCACTCAGTACTTTATTTAAACTTTCCTTTTGGCTTTCCAGTGCAGCCTGAACATGGCTCAGGGTAGCTTTATCACTACTTTTAAGTAAGCCAACAAGTGCATTAAGAACCTCTTCGCCACCGATATTCGAAAGCGAAATGATGGCTGATTTTTGTAGTGCAGGATTTTCAGAATTCAGATATTTGGTGATTTGCGATACGGCTGATGATGCCTTTGCATTGCCAAGCCAGTAAATCATGGTTGCTTTAGTGTTTTCTGATTTTGCGCTCTTCAGTTTCTTTACAATCATACCAGTTCCTTTCGGATCAGTATAGTTTGTGTAGAGATTCATAAAGTCAGCAATAAATCTGTCATTCTTATCTTTCAGAGCATATTTGAGTAAGGAGATTTTGTTTACAGCTTCAATAGGCATCAATAGTTCGATAGCTGATACACGCAAATTCTGCAAATTCAGTTTTGTTGCAGCTTTTAACAACTCTTCTGCTTCAGCTTTTACCACAGTCTGTTGTGTAGAGGCAAGTCTGTTGAGCAGGTCGATGAACGATGCAGTAGCGTTGTTTTTGTTAGAGTATGCGCTTTGTAGTACCACTTGTTTGAGTGCTGAAATAGAGGCAACGCTTCCTGTTTTGCTGATAGCAGTATTCAATACAGCCGAGAGTTCAGGAGATGCATTTTTCATAAGTCCCAGCAAAGCCGGTTCAGCAGCTGCATTGCCTGTTTGTCCCAATGCATTCACAAGAATGATCTTGTGTTTTTCTGATTTTGCAACATTCAGTGCTTTCAGTAATGCATCCATAGCTTTTGGTGAGTCCATATTAGCTAATGCCTGAGCAGCAGGGTCGGCCAGATAATCATCGGTCAGAAAAACTTCCAACTGAGGAATATTCGATTCATCGCCGATGAGTTCCAACTGGCGAATAACCAATTGCTTAACCGATTTGTCGAGTGGTAATCCAAGTGCTTTTCCGTAGGTAGATGCAGCAGTTGCACGTAAGACTGTATTATTGGATACAAAATTGGTCCAACCGCTTACAGCAAATTCCAGTTTTTCGTTGCTGTTTTTGCTGGTAGGGTCAAACATGTTGAGTAAAGCAAGCAAGCCCTCTTCTCCGGTACCCACCAGTGCTGTCATTGTCTGACGGTATTCTTTAGCACGTTGCGCAGGTAATACTGCGAGGGCATCGGCTACAATGGTAGCAGTTGTCCGGTTTTGGGGAAGTTGTGCCCCGACCGGCTGCAGATAAAAAAGTACTGCTATTAACAGTAAAAAGTATTTAAAATTTGATAGTCTCATTGTATACAATTTATATGTTTGTAGTTCAAAAGTATCGTTGGGGAAGCATTGTCGGAAATAAACTCTCCGGTAATTATTCCGTTACAAAGTCAAATCGCCTCAGATACTCCATGGAGCTCTCATCGGTTCATTTACCAGTTGGTTAGCTTCAGGGTCATTTATAAACTCTTGTTTTACAGGATCAAAATTAAGAGTCCTGTTGAGTCGTAAGGCAATTGCTCCCATATTCACGATGGTACATGAGCGGTGTCCGTTTATTTCATTGAGTGCAAATTTCTGACGGGTACGAATACATTCTTTAAAGTCTGTGTTCTGGACAGCCGGCTCGGGATAATCGGCTAGCTTTTTCTCCCAGTCGGGTATATCGCAAACAAAGTTTTTGTATACATTTCCTTTCGGACCGGCAATGTAAGGCGTGTTTTCAACGCCATAATCGCCACCCCAAAGTACAATCTGACAACCATCTTCGTAAGTATAAGTAATTGAACGCCATATTCCTGCTGCTTCAGGATGTTGTTGTGGAGCATCAACTTCAACTTTTACAGGGCTGGTGTAATCTTTGTCGAGAATATACTGAACGGGATCGATATAGTGCTGACCCATATCGCCAAGTCCACCTGCATCGTAATCCCAATAGCCACGGAAGGTTCCGTGTACACGGTGTTCGTTGTATGGTTTGTAGGGAGCCGGACCCAGCCACATGTTGTAGTCGAGTTCTTCAGGAATAGCCTGTGGTTCGAGATGCGTTTTTCCAACCCAGTAAAATTTCCAGTCGAAACCGGTATGCTTGCTGATAGTCACTTTAAGCGGCCAGCCAAGCATGCCACTTTGAACCAGTTTTTTGAGCGGTCTGACCGGAGTTCCCAAACCATAGAATGGGTCTTTAAATCTGAACCAGGTGTTGAGGCGGAAAATGCTTCCGCTTTGTTGAATTGCCTCAATAAGTCGTTTTCCTTCGCCAATGGTACGTGTCATTGGTTTTTCGCACCAAATGTCTTTTCCCGCTTTGGCAGCTTCGGCAGCCATAACGCCATGCCAGTGCGGAGGAGTTGCAATGTGAACAATATCAACATTGCTGTCCTGAATCAGCGAACGGAAATCTCTGTAGAGATTGATTTGGTCTTTCACTAAGCCGGCAGCTTGCGTGAGGTGTTTTTTATCGACATCGCACATTGCTACCACACGGGTTCCATCGTAGGGAATATGACCACGACCCATATTTCCAACTCCAATAATTCCTTTGGTTAGCTGATCGCTGGGAGCTACATAGCCCCGGCCAAGTACACTTCGTGGTACGACGGTGAAGAGAGAAAGGGCACCAATCGATTTAATAAAATTTCTCCGGTTTGTTTTCATTTGGTGTGTTTTAGATTTAAGGATGTGTGTGATTAGTGAGATGTTGTTTTAAAAAGCAGGTGTGAATTTTAAATAAATATTGTTTTAAGAGGGCAAAAATACGTTATAATTTCATATTTCAGTATTTATTGTAGTTGCGACTTCCAATTTTAACTGCTTTTAGCCATTTTTTATCATTCAATTTGACAAATCAAAGTTTTACTGAACAGTGACTAATGTTTCCAAAGTAATTGGCGTAACAATAAAAAGTAAGAAAACTGTATCTTCAGATCGATCAGATATTCAGAAATTAGGATACAATCTGAAATTTGTAGTCGATTAATTTCAGAGTAATAATACGATTATTGTAGCTGTTTCAGCAAAAAAAGCGTAATGCGTATTTTTAAAGTGTAGAAATGTATTTTTGGAAATGAAAAATCCTTAGTCTCCTGCTGAAAATTACCTAAACTTTCAGGAAAATGTTTTTCCGGTATAAAAAGTACAGGAAAATCCAGATTACAACAATGTAAAAGAATGAATAAAGCACTTCACTGTAGGTTTCTCCAAACAGACGGATAAATCCATTGAACAGAAAGTCTGTGCTGTAATGAAAATTTAATATTTTTTGCGCCACATAAATTGTAATTGAATTTAACCCTATTACTCTGAAGAAAAATGCCCACTTTTCGTATTTCAGGATATCGATGATCCAATAGAAAATGGTAAGTAAAAATAAACTGAGCCCACCTACAAAACAAACGTACGAGCTTGTCCACATTTTTTTGTTGATTGGGAAAATTTCGTTCCAGAGTAATCCTATGCCTGTAAGTACAACCGCTGCCGCAAGAAGAATAAGAACTTTCCGGTTCTGAGTAAATTTCTGACTTTTCAGAAATATGCCGGTCAATATGCCGAGTAAAGCTGTGGCAACAGCGGGAATGGTACTCAGAATTCCTTCAGGATCATAAGTATTGTTTAACACAAGACCCGGAAGATACTGCCGGTCGAACCAGCAAATGATTGAACCTTCGGCAGAAAAGATGGACGCTCCTGCAGGTGCTTCGGGACCTGGCACAAAAGCGGCAAGAAAATAATAACCCAGCAAAATGATTCCTGTAGAAATTGCTGCCCATTTTTTTCCTCCATACATATAAATGATAGCTCCCAACATCCATGCAATACCGATTCGTCCTAAAACACTGGCATAGCGAATGTTTTCAAAATCGAGATTCAGAGCATTATTGATGACTAAACCAAGCAGGAATAACTTCAGAGCGCGAATGAAAATTTTTCGCATAAACTGAAGTTTTGTCACTCCGGCTGCTGTACTCTTTTCGAATGAAAACGGGAATGATACTCCGGCTATAAAAAGGAACAGCGGAAAAATCATGTCGTAGAATGCAAAGCCATGCCATGCTACATGCCCCATTTGTGTACCGATAAAGGTTGAGAAATCTGAAGGGAAAAGTTCAGCGGTTGCTTTAATGAGCCCTGAACCACCTACAATAAAAAACATATCAAAACCGCGTAAAGCATCCAATGAGTAAAGACGTTCTTGTTTATTCATGTAGCAGATTATTTAAGGATGAAAATGAAATGTGATTTTAACGTATGTGTCTGATCCCTTTGAGGAGAAATTTCCAAATCAGTCGGAGAAACACTAAAACGACATACAATAAAACAGCGAGAACCAACACGTAACCAATTGAACTGATCAGTTCAATCCATCTGGTTTTATAAATCAGGATAGATGCTATGTTGATCGCGAAGGCAGTTATAAAACAAAATAAAAAAAACTTCAGCTCTTTTTTCTGACGTTTGGCTGTGATCCTGAGGTCTTTCATTCTTTAAAACTTAATGTATGGTATTATGTATTTTTCAGGAAAATCAATTTTTCGTTGTTGCTTAATGGCTTCGTTACCCATCAGGCAAAGTATGGTCGAGCAGTAACATTCTTCCACAATATTAGGAGCCTTTTCGCCCGTAATCGAAGCCTGACAAAATGCAGAAAGCATTTCTTCCGATCCGTCATCTTCGGCTCCAATCATCGAAAGTCCCGAATTTACACTGCTTTTTTCACCCATTACATAAAGAGGTTTCTTTTCGCCACTCACTTCGGGACGCCAGCTTGGACCGGCAACCGGAATTGTTGAAAAAACCTTTTCTTCTACTTGATTGATGAGTTGCATAATACCCGGAGCAGGTTTTGCTTCTTCAAAGAAGTATTCGCCTTTTGCCAGTTCCATGGTTCCCTTATGTCCTAAAATCTGTTCTCCCATTCCGTTGAACTTGTTGGAAATAAGGGTTTCGTAAGTGGTCTTCACTCCGTTTTTATAGCGATATACCAAGCTGATACTGTCATAAACTTCGCGGCCATCTTTCCAATACACAATATCGCCCATTCCCATTACCGATTCCGGAACACTTTTCATGGCCCAGTTCGAAACTTCCAACTGATGTGTTGCCAGTTCAGTCATTAGTCCGGCCGAAGATTCCCAATACAAACGCCAGTTAATGTGTCGTTCGAGTTCAGGTGAAGGCACGGGGCGTCGCCAGTCATGGTTACGGAACCAGTGGCAACGCATTCCCACCACATCACCAATCACACCCGAATGAATCATTTGCAAAGCTTTAATGTACTTTTTGTCGTACAGGCGTTGCATGCCGAAATACAATACTTTATCGGTTTTCAGATATGCATCGTATATTTCTTTACATTCATCCATGGTAAGTGCCATCGATTTTTCGCAAAATACATGCTTCCCGGCTGCCAGCGAATCGAGTACCATCGGTGCATGCCAGTTCAACGGAGTTGAAATGATAACTGCATCAATTTCCTTCGATTCCAGCATTTTATGGTAATTGGTGTAAGTTTTTGCTGTGGGACACAAAGCAGCCGCAGCATTCAGATTTGGCTGATAGTTATCGCAAAGTGCCACTATCTGAGCATGCGGAATTTTTAAAAGATTATGTAGATGGTAAGTTCCGCGTGAACCTGTACCCAATATTGCTACTCTGGCTTTCTGGTTTTTTATTTCGGCCAGTTTTTCGGGTGTACAGGATTGTAGCCAGGGAACTGTGGTGAGTAATGCAAGCCCTCCGGCGGTGTATCCCAGATTTTTAATAAACTGACGTAAGCTTAGATCTACTTCAGCATTCGAATTTTTATTGTGCATAATATTCCTTTTCGTCATATACTGCAATATTAGCAAAATTTTCTCTTATTACCGACTTTTCCTGCGATGTTGTCAGAAGAAAAGTTGTGGATAAAACTTCGGCAATTGCCGCATTGGTTGTACTTATACAGGTTATTTTCTTTCCTTCAACATACTTACCTGTTTCAGGATGAATAATGTGTTTGCTGTTGGCAGGAGTGTTACCCGACACCGACAAACAATTGTCTTTCAGGAAAACTTCGCCCAAAATTTGCGTGGGGTTAAATGGATTTTCGACACTTACGCTCCAGTTTTCACCGTAGGGATGAGTGCCAATACAACCTATTGAACTATTCCCGAAATTTATAAAAGCCTGTGTGATTTTTTCGTTTAGAAGTCTGGCTTTTAATTTCTCAATGGCATACCCTTTGGCAAATCCTCCAAAATCAAGATTGATATCACTGTTTTTAAAAAATACTGTTTTCTGTTCGGTATGCAGTTCAACCTTATCGAAATTACGCAGACTGATATCGAACAAGCCCAGAGTCAGTTTGTGGTAAAGCTTACAGTCAATCAGTATTTCCCACAATTCATCACTTACAGCAACCGGTTGTTGCGATGCCTGATGGTTTATTTTGGTAATTTCGCTGTTGGCGGAAAAACGATTAAGCAGTTCGTCAAGTGACTTAGCTTCTGCTACCAGACCATCCCAAATTCTGACGCCTGCTGCTAAATTTTCGACTATCATCACTAAGTCGAGACGCGTACCCATAATGTTCAGTATTGAACCATGGAAAAGTGAACTTGAAGCGTAATAATTATAATAGATTGTGGTCATCTTGTTCCTGATTTTTTTGCCATTTCAAGCGCACTGGTTGTGATGTAGTATTTTGTAAGCATATACGAAGTTTCCCATTCAGGCATGCTTCCTTTTTGCAAAAATCCGAAATATTGTTTTGCTACTTTCGAAAAATGTTCTTCATGTCCATCGCGCATCGATGCTGGTACATCGAGTCGGTAGCGATCTCCTTCCTTCACCATTGTCAAAGACGGATATGCATTTTGTAAATCTTTTACACGGTTTGCAAGATGAAGTTCAAAGTCCGATACGTTCACACCTTCTGCAGGACTTACATATAACTGTGTTACTGATCCCTGTTTCTGGTCCTGAACAATCTGGCAGAGGGCTTTTGTTCCTTTTATGGTCGACGAAAATGTGTCGCCACTGCCCTGAGGTGCTTCATAATTCCATACAACCCTGATTGCTACATTTATACCCTTAATTTTGTACTGAATAGTGCCATTTGAATATACGTTCAGCTTCGAGTCTTTTACATATTTTTCGAGATAGGGCGGAAACTGATTGAGTTGGGTTGAACGGAAAAACTGTTCCTGAGTAAGTACTGTCGGGAATCGTGTTGCTGATACCATTTCAACATCTTTCTGATACGACAGAACGGTTTCTGGAAAACATTTCCAGTTTACAATGTCGATAAGATGTGTGGTTACATCGACAATTCCTTCACCCTGTTGCTCCACATCGTAGTACCATGGCGAACGAATAAGTGTTTTGCCTGATACAGTTTTGAAAAAATGATGAACACTTTCAAGTTCCACAGCAGGTTTTTCTTTGCTTCCCTGCTCCATTTCGCCAAATAATTTTTTGTCGTGAATGATTACACGTTCTATTTCATTGAGCACATCGAAACGCTCGGTCATGATGTCGTACAGCATTACTCCGTTGCGATTTGCCTCTTCGAAAGCATTTGCTAGTAATTCAAATTGTTTACCGTTGATAGCCATTGGTTTATCGGCAAGCACATTCAGACCAGCCTTTACCGATTGAACAATGTAGTCAGTTTTATTCTGATTGTTTCCGGCTATGACAACTATATCACCTTTTTTCTGAGCAATCATTTGCTGCAGATAATCGCTTCCCGTGTACAGCACTTCTTTCCACGAAGTCGGGTCCGTTTCGCGCTGATTGTATGACTCTATCCTGTTAATATATTGTGTAAGTTCAAAACCTTCAGGAGCATACACAAATACTGAGTCGCTCACACCGGGCAACATATTCTTCTGTAACAAATCGGCATGAAAGTGACCCGGAGCTAATACCATTAACCTATGATTAGTTGATGACTTGCTTTCGGGTGATTTGCGGGCTGGTTGGCACGCACACGATAATAGCACAATCAGTGTCACGATCAGAAAATTAGTTTTCATTGTTTTTGTATCTGAATATCGTTTATAGCTTTAGTTTTTTGAGAAGTTTTTTAGCCGACTTTTGTGCTTTCTGATAGGTGTCTTCCATCGAAACGATTTTTCCTTTGTTTGCCTTGCTGATATTGGAGGCTGCCATAAAAGTGAAAATCTCAAGTGTTTCTTTTTCGGATACGGGAGCTACTCCGGTGCTGAAAAACTGCATTACATGATCGAGAAGATAGCCGAAACCTTCGTAACCTCCCACAACTACTTCGCCTTTATCGGTATATGCCCTTCCTCCGTAAAGACCTTTTCCAACGCGGATTCCACGGAAAGTGCCTATACGTCCATCGTTCCACAATCCTGTTACTACATCAGTTCCTTCGGACGACATGCGGCTTACGCTTACACAGCCGGTTCCCATGGTGGTAAACAGGGTTTCAACGCCATGAATTCCGTACCAAGCAAAATCAGGATGACTGGGTTCTCCTGGAGAAGGTGACGAACAGTCAACGCCTATAATTTTACCAAATTCACCTTTATTTATTTTTTGATTTTGAGGACTATATCTCAATGCCGACGATGAAAATACCGGTATGTTATATTGTTTCGCAAGTTCGAAAATGGCAATTGCCTGCACCAGATCGGCTCCGATCGGTTTGTCAATAAAAACCTTTTTACCGGCCTTAAAAACCTGAGCTGCCTGTTCGAGATGCAAATTTCCATCATTGGTTTCGAGCAGTACGCAATCTACTTTTTTGAGTAACTCGTCGATTGACGAAACAATTTCCACTCCGTATTTTTTTACTTCTTCGGTGAATCTGGGAATTCTTTCGTAACTCGATTTGATGGTTTTCGAACCATAGGGATAAGCTGCTACAATCCGGAAGTTCTGATATTCCGGTTTTTTATCATCGCCATTGATTATTTTGGTAAATGCAGGTGCATGCGATGTGTCCAATCCGATAATTCCGATACGAACAGGATCGGCTGTTATCAGCTGAAGTGCTAACAGCACAGCTGTGAGGCTGAAAATTAATCTTTTGTACATACTCTGATTTTTTTAATTTAAAATTAAGGATGAACTTTTGTCATCGAGATATAATTTAGCATTTTCTTTTGTGCGCAAAATGGTTGCAGGGCATTTTTCTGAAATTTCATCGTTCAGTGTCATTTTTACTGCATTTGCCTTGTTAATAGCAGGCACTGTACAGAACATGTAATCTGCCTTCAAAAGCGATGGGATTGTGACTGTAAATGCGTGAGTCGGCACTAAATCGAAGCTTGCAAAGCAGTTCTCGTTTACCTGTTGCTGACGACATATGTCGTCGAGTTCAACCACTTTTACTGCCAGTGGATCGTTGAAATCTGCCACTATCGGATCGTTGAAGGCTATATGACCATTTTCGCCAATTCCCAGGCAAACAATGTCAACTTTGTATTTTGCAAGTAATGCTGCATAACGGTTACATTCCTGTTCCAGATCTTCGGCTTTTCCGTTGAGATAATTTACTGAGCGGAACGGCACCTTGCTGAAAATACGATCGCGTAAAAAATTACCGAAACCCTGTGGAGCGTCTTCCGAAATGCCTTTATATTCGTCCATATGAAAAGCATTGATCGACGACCAGTCGATTGTTGTATCTGCCACAAGCGATTGCAGCATTTCTTCCTGAGACGGAGCAGCTGCAAAAATAATATTAACTTCGGATTTTTGCTTCAAAAGTTCCCTGATCTTTTCCGAAACATCTGCAGCTACTTTTTTACCCATTTCCACCCTGCCCGGAAAGATCTCAACAGCCAGTTTATCTTTCTTGAACTGAATAGTACCCTGTTCAGTTTTCGTATACAACATTTCCATTTATAATAGTTTTTTTGATATTAATATTCTCATCAAAAATCACAATGTCAGCATCTTTGCCAACAGCGAGTGAGCCTTTCCTGTCTTCGATTCCAAGTTCACGCGCAGGTGTTTCGGTCATCATGCGAACTGCTTCGGTCAATGGCACTTCAGCTTTTCTGTAATAGGTTCGTACGCATATATCTGATGTCGCAACGCTACCTGCAAACGCTGATCTGTCGGTCAGTTTAGCAACTCCGTCTTCCACGAGTACTTTCTGACCATCTTTTAATCCTCCCAAAATGCTTTCACCTTCAGGCATACCTGCTTCGCGCATCGAATCGGTACAAAGCATCAGTTTTTCTGATCCTTTGATTTTGTACAGCAATTTCATTAATGGCGCGGGAACGTGAATTCCATCGGCAATCACTTCGAGTGTTATACCATCGTTGTAGTAACCGGCTTCCACCACGCCGGCATACCGGTATGCATTTCTGCGGGTAATACCCGAAATACAGGAGTAGAAATGCGTGATATGACGAAATCCGTATTCGTAGGCTACCATGGTTTCTTCGAAAGTTGCATCAGTATGCGCCATCGACAACATGATTCCGCGTTTCTTCAATTCAGTGGCCAGATCGAGTGCTCCGGGCAATTCATGCGCCATGCTCCAGCGTTTAATGATATCGCCACCTTTTTCGAGAATTTCCATATATTCTTCCGGTTCAGGATTACGCAGATAACGTGGATCCTGAGCTCCTTTCTGATTAAATGCAAAATATGGACCTTCCAAATGCATTCCTTCCATGATGGCGCCTTTGGTGTTCAGTTCACGTGCTTTGCGGAAAAGGTCAAAAGTTTCGTATAACGATTCGTTTGTGCTGGTGAGTGTTGTGGGGAGAATATAGGTAGAACCATGTCGGGCATGCATCTCGGCTGCACCAAGATAGGCTTCCACACTTCCATCCATAAAGTCGTGTCCTCCGGCTCCGTGTGTATGTAAATCAATAAATCCGGGCGAAATATAATTTCCTTCCGCATCGATTATCTCAACCTGCTCATCCGTGCTGAATTCGCCTGTTGCAATTTCGGCTATCTTTCCATCCTCAATCACTACATAGCCAATTCCTAAGTTTCGGAAAGGAGTGATGATAATGCCGTTTGTTATAACTTTTCCTGACATTGTATTTTAGTCTTTTATAATTAGTCAATGTATGTTTTCAATACTCTGTTGTTTCCTTTAATGATATAAATTCCGCAGGGGAGTTCTGCAGGAAGCTCAAACATGGTTTCTGCTTTCGTTTCCAGTATTTTAGTTCCGGTAAAATTATACAGCTCAACCAACATTGGCTCTGATACATATACCATTCTACCCTGAATAGTTAATTCTCCTTCGTGGATTTTTTCGAGTGCACTGGTTCCGTAGGGCACAAGATCAATTTTGAAAATATTTACTTTTAAATCGCCTCCTGTAATACGGAGTTTTACCGATTCTGGTGAATGTATCGGGCAAATCAATAATTCATCGAGCGATTTAGAACTGTACTCGCCATAAGCTTTTGCTGCTAAGGTTTGAATGTCGACCCAGGCATTGCTTTGCCATTTCTGCACAGTAAGCGTGGTGGCTGTTGTTCGGTTCGAATTCCGTACGTGTAAATAAAGCGTTTCTGCATTTTTTATTTCAGGTAATTCAATGTGTGAATTTCCATCGTTATTTAGCTGAAAAGCTATGGCCGATTGCCCGTTTGTGTGTGTCGATTCGGAAGAAACACAGTTGGGACTGGGTTCAAATCCGACTAACGAGCCCGACAATAAATACGAATCGAAATACAAATCGAGGCTGTTTATATCTGTGTATGAAAAACCGGGGGCTAAACGAAAGTAACCTGGATTGTATTTCTGAAACTCAAGCTCCCAGTCCTTCGACGAGAAATCTTCAGATATGGAAGAGGGCAGATCGGTTGTAGCTCCGGAATTTACAATTACCTTTATCGTTGTTTTTATTCCGTTGTATTCAGCATTGATATAACCTTCGCCGGTTCCCGAGGCTGTGAAAACACCGTTGCTGATTTGACCAATTCCGGGTGTGCAGCTTAACTGAAGACCCTTAAGGTCGGACACAATAAGAGTCCCGTGTTCATTATATCCATTGAACTTTGGAGTATGTGTGTTGCCGGAAATTAATTTTATAACCGGAGTAAGTGCCTGTATTTCAGAAATTACCTGTGTGATAGGAGCCGACGAAACTACATACAGACTGTTGGCTACCGCTCTTTCATTTCCATCGCTGGGTACGTTTACCACGCCCGCATTTTTCAGGTACATAGTGCTCGATCCACCGCCATCAAAATTAAATGCATTGTGAGCTCCTGCATTTTTCATTATCTGAGCGAGTTGCTTTGTGGTTACACCGGCTGAAACTCCACGTCCGTCCACTACGCACATTATCATGGTTTTACTGTCCTTGCTATAACCTACAGCTGTTCGTGGGTGGCGTTCGTTCCATATCTGATCCTGTTCGACGATTCCGTTTTTCAACATTTGGTTACGATAGTCGCCTCCGATTATTTCACGAAAATCGAGTCCCAAACCATCGAGTGATAAATTCAGGTTTATGGTCAGTTCTTGGCCTTCGGTAACTGTGGCAAGGTTGCCCGCTGCCGTTCCATTGCCCGACAATACTGCATGACCGGCAGGAATCAGCATATTCCCTTTCCCTTTTTCAACGCTGATTACTTTCACTTTTACTGCTTTATTTACTCCCCAGTTGTAACCGGGTAGTAACTGAACAAGCAATTCGGTTCCGTAAGTATTTGTACGGGTGCTTTTTCCATTGTGCTGATTATAAAGTATCAGAGCATCAGTTCCTCTGAGATGATTTACTCCTTTAATATCCCAGGTTGAAGTACCTGTAGACACAGTTCCTTTGTAGCCCATTAATCCCATGTAGGGAAAGCCCTGCTGATTGAATGCAAGAGTCGGTCGAGCTGTCGATGGTATTTTGGAAATCTGATTATCCACCATGCAACCTCCTGATGTATAGCCTACATAGGTTGAAATGTCGTAGAAGTCGGCATTTGTTCCGGCAATGTATTGTGCTGCATCAGTATTTTTTCGTTTGGCAAGTGCCGATGGTCTTTCCACGCCGTAGATAGAATCGCGACTCAGGCCGACCTTCATTTTAATATAAGGATTGTCGACACGGGTTTTTACAAAATAAACTACCAGCAAATCATTACTTTTGAATTTTACAGCTGTATAGTACGTCGCTGGTCCGATTTGATAATGAGCTGTTGTATCGACAGTATAAATTTTCCCATCAATCACTATTGATCTGGCACTTAACGTAAGCGTCAGGAACAATAGTAGAACAGATAATATTGCTCGCTGCATATTCAAACTTATTTATTAAGATTTGGAGACTGAAGGTTTACGCGACCATGATTTAATTTTATAACCTATTGTGGCATAGAACAAAAGATAAGTAAAACATGGTACCAAAACCCAATAGGCTGACTTCATTGCCTCAAAAGTTGTGGCTGCAGTACTTGCATCAACAAAATAGCTGAATACTAGAGGTATAATAGCGCTACCGCAAAGAGCCATAACAAGAAATGAAGATCCGAGATTTGTAAAACGGCCCAGTCCGTTAATTGCCAGTGGCCATATGCCTGTGTAAATTAAAGCATTAGGGAAGCCCATGAGTACGAGGAACCATATCGAAATGTCGGTATTCATGCCTAAAATATTGATCTGTCCACTTGCAAATATGGTGAGAAAAGACAAAATCAGTCCTAAAGAAGAACATAAAAGCAGGGCTTTTCTTTGTTTCAGATATTTAGGAATCAGCACAATACCTGAGAGATATCCTAAAAATGTAAATGTCATGGTGAATGATGGGAAATTTTTGGCAGTTCCTTCGAGTCCCAATCCCATTGATCCGGCGAAATCGATGATGGTTGCCAGCGAAATCATTTGCGAACCTACGTGAAAGAAAATGGCTACTGCGCCAAGTATCAACGCAGGATACTGAAAAATTGAAGTGCGGTTGTCTGTTTCATCTTCTGCGCTTTTATTCATCGTTTTTGTATCAAGCTCGGGTAACACTGAGTAACGTACCACAATTCCGAAAACGAACAACAATACAGCTAAAATTGCATACGGAAGCATAACACCCCTGATAAGCGTATCCAAAGCGTTTTCGAGTTCAGGACCTGAAAATGCGCCCTGTTTTATTTGTTGCATTAATACTTTGTCCGATTCCTTGATGACAACTGCTGCAAAAATCAGATTCGCCAGAATACCAGCGAGCTTATTTCCTGTTCCTACAATACTGAGTCGTTTTGCAGCACTCTCGCGCGGACCAATAATGGTGACGTATGGATTGGCGGCTGACTGTAAAATGGCCAGACCGATACCTAAAAGGAATAATCCGGTAAGGAAAATCTGATAGGTACGAAAATACGCTGCAGGAACAAATAGAAGTGCTCCCAGAGCCATAGTCCATAATCCATACATGATTCCTCTTTTATATCCTACTTTATTCAGCAGAAATGATGATGGGATGGCCATAACCAGATAGGCAATGAAAAAAGCGAAAGTAACGAGGTATGACTGAAATACAGTCAACTCGCATGTTAGTTTAAAGTAGGGAATCAGAATTGTATTTACCCAGGAAACCAGTCCGAAAATGAAGAACAGGGTAGCAAGGAT
Source organism: Bacteroidia bacterium (assembly GCA_009929375.1). GTDB lineage: Bacteria > Bacteroidota > Bacteroidia > Bacteroidales > Paludibacteraceae > Paludibacter. Next base: position 60,369 of record SAAO01000017.1, on the reverse strand, counting down.
AATCATTGAATAAACGGTGGTTCGTTTATCGGCAGCAGGGGAAGTGGTATTATTCATTTTGTGTTTTTTCAATATCTTTTTAAAGATAATTCTGTGCATCTAAATCAATACTACAAAATTATACCTTACCATCCTACTTTTTGCAGGAAATCCGTAAAGATATCTTCAAAAAACGCAGTATCTGCTTTTTTCAGGAATATTTTTGGCGGTATTCGACGGGAGTGTAACCTTTGAACTTTTTAAATATCCGCGATATGTTTTTGTAATCATTAAATCCGGACTCGTAGGCCAGTTCAAATAGAGTACGGTTTGTGGTGATTAATAAATTTGCGAAAAGTTCAACTCTGCATGACAATACAAACTGGTAAGTGGAAATTCCCAGTTCTTTTTTAAATTTCACCTCAAGATTTCGTCGCGAGAGGGGGACAAGCTGGGTAAGCGATTCGATACTGATTTCGGATGTAAAGTTCTCCTCAATGTATTTCACCACCTTCAAAATGTATTTGTTCGAAATATTGTATTTTTCGGTTGACTGGCGTTGCTCAATACGGGTAGGATTTATGACAATGTCGGTAGATTTCTTTTTTCCCGTAAGCAGCATATGGTGAATCAGGCTACCTACCTCATAGCCTCCTTTTTCAACGTCCAACACAATGGATGAGATGGGAGGGTCGGACAAATTACAGATAAGTTCGTCGTTATCCACACCCAGCAAGGCGACATCGTTCGGAATGTTGATGTTGTTGATTTTACAAAGTTCGGAAATCTGTAAAGCAAAACTATCGTCGCAGGCAAACAGAGCCACAGGTTTCGGGAGATTCAAAAGCCACTTTTCGAGTTCAATGTGATCCTGGTTCCATTGGCTCTCATCGAGGTTTTCCGTTTCAAAATAAAAGTAATTTCCTCCTATTCGTTCCACTTCCCGTTGGTATCCTTCGGCTCGTTCGCGCGACCACACCACTCTGCGGTTGCCATAAAAGGCAAAGCTGTGGAATCGTTTTTGCGCAAAATAATTGGCAGCCATTTTTCCTGTGCCGATATAATTTCCTGTCAGATTTGAAAACAGGCTGCTTCGATCTTTGTAGTTCTGTAAAATTACCGGAATATCAAGCGTTTTTAAAATCTGGCTTTCTTCGTTATCCCAGTGTGCTAAAATTGCATCCGCGTTCCATTCCTTTGCCCATTTTACAATACCTTCGTTTCCGTAAAGCGATTTGTAATAGGAGGGAAGTCTGTAAAATATCCATCGGCCATGTTCTTTGGCATATTGCACACCCCCCCTCAGTAAGCGGCGACTAAACTCACTGGAATAATCAATCAACAAAAGAATCTTGATTATCTGAGGTTTTTCGGAATCCGGTTGTGTGTTTAAATCCATGGAAATGTGTTGATACAAAATTTAGTATACTGATACCCACAAAAGTAATAAATTAGGGTCACTTATTCAATGCTTTCAGAATAAAAAAAATCATTCTTTTGTTTAAAAATTTATTAAACAGAGCGATTTTGTTTTCATTAGCAACGAAAACAATAAATGTGAGAACAGAATTTTCCGATAAGAATCCTGTAATCCTAAATTTTGGATTGTTTTTTCACTATTGTTGATAATAATTTGCGACGACTATGTCTTAAATATTATCTGTAAAATATCAAGCCTGAAAGTAAAACCAGATTGATTTATTCAATCTGGTTTTACTTTCATATCTTTTTCATATCAGAGAGAGTTCTGATACGCAATTTTTTGTATTCTATTTTGTAAGTGTGATGGTGGCGCTGTCAGTCATCGAAACTGTGATGCCCATAATGGAATATCCACCCGAACTGCGGCGATAAATTTCAATTTTATTGTCGAGAAGTTTGCCCGACTTTGTTTCGTTTACATTCATTTCCAGCTCGGGTGCATATACCGACTTTGTGGTGAATGATAAGTTCAGACCATCTACTCTGGCTGTGTCTCCTCCGATAAGCAGGGCGGTTTCCGATATTTTTTTGACTTCCACATTGGTTACAGGTTCGTTGTACGCCTCGGAACTGTTGCCAAAGGTGCTTACAATGCTGGTTACGCCTTTTTCGTATCCGTTCCAGAAACCTGCATATTGCTCCAGATTTGATTCTTCCTCTTCGGGAGAATCAACGGTGTTTTCGCCGCACGACCAGAATAAGAAATTAAAACTAATGAGTAAGGCAGTTGTCAGAATGATTGATTTTCTCTTCATAAATTTTTTTGTTGAAATGTATTTTGATTGTTTTGAAATGTATAGAGACTTTTATTTACATAATTTCCGGTGGTTGATATATATTTATTCCGGTTGTTGTTCGTCAAGCAGCTGCAATAGTATATTAGGCAGGTTGCTGAAAAGCCCGGAACTGTAGTCAGCGGGGAGTTCTGAATCGTATTCTGCAAGTTTAATGGCCTGTGAGCTTTTTACAATTGTGTGGCCAAAGATATCTGTTTCGATAGAGGCGATTATTCTGCCGTTCTTATCTTTTACTTTCAAATTGCCAAAAATATCGGTTTCGTAGCGTAGTAATACCTCGCCGAGATTGTTTTTTACGATAGTATTTCCAAAGATGTCCTTTCCGAAAACAAATTGTCGCATTCCATCTTTGCCTTTAATGACTGTATTCCCAAAAATATCCTTTTCGGCACTGGCAATACGGGTTCCACTTCCGTCTTTTACTATTTTGTTGCCAAAAATGTCCGTTTCATATCGCCTCACGACCTGCCTGTTTTCATCTCTGATGATTGTATTCCCAAAGATATCCTTTTCAGCGCTGGCGATACGGGTTCCACTTCCGTCTTTTACTACTTTGTTTCCAAAAATATCCGTTTCATATCGCCTCACAACCTGCCTGTTTTCATCCCTGATGATTGTATTTCCAAAGATGTCCTTTTCGCAGCTTGCCACAAGTCCTCCCTGTCCGTTTTCGATAACAGTATTTCCAAAGATGTCCTTTTTGTAAACCGATATCACTTCTCCGCGTCCGTTTGTTACAATACGTTGTCCGAAAATGTCGTACGAAATTGTTTTCAGTACTTTGCCATTCAGGTCTTTTATAATTGTGTCGCCAAAAATACTGACTGAGATTTCGATTCCTGTTTCATTGGTTTGGCTGTTCGAGGTCAGAGCTGCAAGAAAGAATGCCAGCGTAAAAATAATTTTTTTCATAAGAGTTCAGAATTTGGAGGTTAAACGTATTTGTGAAATTTCGATGCGACAAAGTTAATGAGTTTTTGTTAATGTAAGAGTTTTTTCTCATTTATTTTTTGTGAATTAAATAAGATTCTCTTGGCGTGTAGTCACACCGGCTTTTGCAGTGCTGAAACCTTATTTAGAAACACTTACTGCCGGATACATTCTTTGAATGTATCCGGCAGTAAGTGTTTGAAAAAGAGTATTTTTCTTTGTTTAATAACGCAATTTGCGCAATTCACTCATGAGTGCCTGATTTTCTTCGGGAGTTCCCACAGTGATGCGTAAACAATCGTCGCACAGGCTTACTTTCGAGCGATCGCGTACAATAATTGATTTTTTTACAAGGATGTTGTACACATGAATCGCACCGTCCATTTTGGCCAGAATGAAGTTAGCATCCGAAGGATATACTTCAAGCACCATAGGCAGCGATTTAAGTTCCTCCATCAGCACAGCGCGTTGTTCTTTTATTTGACGTATCCATTCCTGTACCTGTGCAACATTGTTCTTTTTCAGCGCTTTTTGTATATGCTCCTGAGTCAGAATGTTGATGTTGTACGGATATTTAATTTTGTTGAGCACTGCAATAATTTCTTCAGAAGCAAATGCCATTCCCAGACGAACACCTGCATTTGCCCAGGCTTTTGAGAATGTCTGAAGAATAACCAGGTTCGGGTACTCTTTCAGATATTTGCTGTAGCTTTCGCGTTCCGAGAAATCGATATACGCTTCGTCGATCACTACAATGCCGCGGAACCAGCGTAACACTTTGAGAACTTCTTCGGTGTTCAGACTGTTCGCTGTAGGGTTGTTGGGCGAGCAAAGCCAAATGATTTTTGTACGGGCATTAGTACCATCCATTATCCGGTAAGCTTCAATGTCGAAATCGCTGTTGAGCATTACAGGACGGTAACCCACATTGTTGATGTCGGCTGACACTCTGTACATACCGTATGTAGGCTCAATAGCCACTACATTGTCCACTTCGGGTTCACAAAACGCACGATAAAGCAAGTCAATGGCTTCATCGCTGCCGTTGCCCAGAAATATTTTTGATACCGGCACATGTTTAATCGCTGATATTTGCTCTTTCAGCTTTAACTGATAAGGATCCGGATATCGGTTGCAGGGGCTGTTGTACGGACTTTCGTTGGCATCCAGATATACGGAGGCCTGACCCTTGAACTCGTCACGAGCACATGAATAGGGCTTAAGATTGAGGATATTTTCTCTTAACAATTCTTTTAGGTTCATTTTGATATATTTGTGGTTTTAGAATGATACAATAACTGATATGTAAAAATACTTTTAAATGTATTTACAATGTAACCACACAGATGTCATGACATAGTCAAACAAACTGTAAATTTACAACTCCAAAAGTTAATGAGGGGATCGGTTCAACTAAAAATAACAAACATTATCAGATGGTTACAATCAATGCAGCTTTTTTAGCGGCGATGGCTGCTTTCTCTCACAAATACTTCCTCCTCTTCGTCGAGACGGATTTTTACTGCGTTGCTGTGAGCCTGTAACTCTTCGTTTTCGGCCATCAGAATAATGGCATTGCTCAGGTTTGTAAGTCCCTCCTTTGTGATTTGCTGGAAGGTTACTTTACGTAAGTAGCTGTCAAGGTTCACGCCGTTATAGGCTTTGGCGTAACCATTAGTAGGCAAGGTATGGTTAGTACCCGAGGCATAATCGCCGGCGCTTTCGGGGGTGTAATTGCCCAGAAATACCGAGCCTGCATTTACTATATTTGCTGCCACACCCATATAATACTGCGTACAGATAATCAGGTGTTCAGGCGCATATTCGTTAGTCATTTCCACTGCTTCGTTCAGCGTTTGAAGCAGTATTATTTTGCTGTTTTCGAGTGCTTTCTGAGCCAGATCTTTCCGGGGCAATTGCTCCAGTTGTATGGCTATTTGTTCCTGCACTTTTTCAATCAACGGCTCTGACACAGTAATCAGTATTGACTGACTGTCCACTCCATGTTCGGCCTGCGATAGCATATCGGCTGCCACAAAAGCCGGATTGGCTGAGGCGTCGGCCAGCACTTCCACTTCCGAAGGACCTGCAGGCATGTCGATAGCCACATCGCGCAACGAAACGAGTTGCTTGGCGGCGGTCACATACTGATTGCCGGGCCCGAAAATTTTATATACTTTCGGAACAGTTTCGGTACCATAGGCCATTGCGCCAATAGCTTGAGTGCCACCAATTTTAAAAATACGGTGAACACCTGCTACTTTTGCTGCATAAAGCACTGCCGGGTGTACTTTTCCGTCTTTTCCCGGAGGTGTACAAAGCACTACCTGTTTACATTCGGCAATCTGAGCCGGAATGCCGAGCATTAGCACAGTGGAGAACAAAGGTGCAGTTCCTCCCGGTACGTATAGTCCTACTTTTTCGATAGGAATGGCTTTTTGCCAGCAATATACACCGGGCGATGTCTGTATCTCAGGCAAATCCTGTAGTTGTTCGACATGAAATTTCCAGATATTACGACGCGCCATTTCTATGGCCTGACGCAAAGGTACAGGCACCAATTTTACGGCTTCTTCAATTTCTTCAGCACTCACCTCAATACTCTCAGGAGCTACTTTGTCAAACTGAAGGGTGTATTCTCTGACAGCCTCATCGCCACGATGTCGCACATCGTCGAGTACTTTCTGTACAGTGCCGAAAAGAGCGGTACTGTCGAAAACAGGACGAGCCAGAATTTCTGACCATTGTTCGCGGGCGGGATATCTGAAAATTTGCATAAAAATATTCAACTAAAAAATTAGCTCACAAAAATACTTTATTTTTTTATATTTCAGCCCCCCGAAATGTTATAAAATCAAGCTTAAAGGGTACTTTAACGTTTTGTGCCCGTATTACAGAATAATTATTCCATAATACGGGCACAGAAAATGTATAATTATTTAAAATCTGACTACAAATTCAGCTACAAACTTGTTGTCGGAATTTGGAATCCCGACTCCGTAAAAATACTGTTCGTAGTTGAGACGAATATCATTCAGAAACGGTTTAGCCAAACTAATGGTGATACCGCCTGTAATACGTGAGCGGGCAATGTCGGGTGCAATAAGTGTTCCTGCTGAATCGAATTTTTTGTTTTCGGTCATCATGTCGTAACGTATACCCGGAGTAATTTTGGTGATGTTTTTGCTTTTGGGAGTGGCAATGTTGTAAGCTGCAAAACCAAAGAAACCCTGTGTGGGAGTATAGAGGTTGTTTTCGTATGTTTTGTAAAAATATTCACTTTCGAGATGCAGATTTTCAATGTCGTACATAATGCCTCCGCTGTAAAGATTCATCCGAAGTCCTGATGGATTTATTGAGTTTACATCGACCGACAGTTCGAGCAATTTTACGGGGCGAATCACCGAACGAAGCACATAACTAAGTTCGTTGGTTTTGCGCCACGATTTTTGATTATAAAGCCCCGTACCATTGTATACACCTGCCTGAAATGAAAGAGGAAATTCGGTAAAGTTTTCAAATTCGAAAGTGGCTCCCACATCTCTCAGCCCGGTGAGCTGTTTCCCTATAAACGAGCGGTTTGCAAAGTAAAGCTGATGTGGCGAACGCAGATTGTCGGTGCTGAAAGGAACTTTTTGCTGGCCTATGGTAAAATGCCACCATTTCGACGGTTGCAGGCGCAGATAGGCATCGAGCATTTTGGTTACACCTTCGTCCGAAAGATCAATTTCAGCTTTGTAGTTCACAATGGGGCTGAAATTTCCTCTGATACTGAATCGTGCGTTTCGCACCTGAAAACGATGTTCGGCATCGTTGGTGTTGTACTCGTATTTGGCTCTGATAGTTCCATCAATCTGCGGCTCGTAACTTGTCTGAGCTTTCGATTGAATTGAGCTGAAAATGAAAACACACACAAAAGCTATTGGTTTTATTGCCCGTTTCATTAGCTGTAAAAGATTATGATTTGAACTGATTTATAAATGTTTCCCAATTATCAAATAAATCTTTCATGCTGTCGAATACCAAAGCAGCACCACTGTTGGTCAGCACTTTGTCGTCGAGCGGACCAGTGTTGACTGCTATGGTGTAAATGCCGGCAGCAGTAGCCGATTCTACGCCAAGAGGTGCGTTTTCCACCACCACAGCTTCGTGTGCTTCCAGTCCTGCTTTTTCCAAGGCCATCAGGTAGGGCTCAGGATGCGGTTTCCCGTGTTTTACATCAAAAGCTGTCACCATGTTTTCGGGAGCAAAAACATCCGGGAAAAATACCTGCAATCTGTCGAGTAGACTTGGTTGCCCTGAGCCGGTCACTAAGAAAATGCGCAAACCCTGTGCTTTGATTTTGCTGAGTAATTCAGCCGAAAAAGGCATTACCGGGGAAGGCGGATAGGCCTCGAAGTATTTGGATTTTATTTTGTAAATCTGTTGTTTCTCGTCTTCAGTGGCATTGCGGTTCCACTCGCGGTTAAAAGCGCCGTCGATGGTGGAATGTCCCGTGCGCCCTTCGTTCATGTAAGCTTCGTGTTCGGTAAACGGAATACCTATGTCGGTCATGGCGTTTACCCATGCTGTGGCATGGTAGGGCATGGAGTCGAAAAGCACACCGTCCATATCGAAAAATATAGCTTTGGGGTTGAGTTCTTTACTTGTATTGTTTTGATAATGAGAGATGGAATCTGCAAACATAAGGCATTGAAATTTTTGTGCAAAGATACTGTTTTATATCGATAATAAGGAGCCGAAGCTGCCTCTGTACAGGACGTGATGACATAAGTGTTTCATTTATATGTCATTCGACTCGAAAATGTAACATAATTGTAATCTGCATTGTTTTTCTGATAAACTGAAAATTTATTTTTGCCAATAAAAAAGCCGAATTCTTTTATCATTTTATGAAAAAATCAGTAAATTTGCAGCCGCAAAATTGCTCGGGATGTGGCGCAGTTGGTAGCGCGCTACGTTCGGGACGTAGAGGTCGCAGGTTCGAATCTTGTCATCCCGACAAAAACACAGAGAGTGCTTGTTCGTATCGACAGGCACTCTCTGTTTTATTGTGGTTCATAGGTGAAAACAGCCATGACTAAGTGGATTTTAAAAGGAAAAACATGTCTTTACATGTCCGGTAGTATGGCTCATAAAAAATTAATCAGACGGAAATAAGCTGTGTCCATTTATTGTGCTGTGAATGACCTTTTTGTAGTGCTGTATCAAGAGGTTCTACCATTTTAAGGGTTTCTTTTATATCTGTAGTTGGTCGAAATTATTTTGTTTCCTTTTGGTTTTTTCTTCGTTTCAAATATCAGAACAATGACTAATTTGTTAAAAACAAATCAAATGGTTTCAAAGAATTGATTACTCGTAATTATTGAAGAGCATTTGAAACATATCTTTTCTACCGGCTTTTACAACCTCTTCCCAATCTGACATATTCCAGATTTCGACTTTCGAATTAGCCAATACTTTTACAATGCATTGATTGGGTTTAAGTTTTGCAATAAGTTTATTAAGGACTTCAGCATTTTCTGCAATAGTTTGTTCAGCTTTAGAGTCAATTTTATTGCTGCTATTAATCTCCTGGTTGTATGACTCGTTTTTAGAGTTGCTATTCAGTAAGTGATCACGGATATCTCGTATATCCGATGTCATTCTCCACCAGCGAACTAAAATAACTATTCCGAAGATCGTATAAACTATCCCGGCAATTGTAATGATTTGAGTAATTGATTCTTCCATTTGTTTTGTGTTGGTTTAATTTATTAATGTTTTCTTAGAGGTTCACATTGTTTTTTATTCACAACCCTTTCTCTCATTAGTTTTTTGTCTTTGAAATTTCGAGAGATGTTTCTTACAATGTCACTGTAATTATCTTTTGTAGGGCTTTCCTGGTGATAATACACTTTTATAGAAGCACAATTCTCGTGCTCAAACAACGTATTCAGCAATGTCCTGTCGGAATTGCCACACGAATGCCCCATGATAAAAATCTGGTACATGTCAGAGTCAATATATTCTAAAAGTCGTCTATAATTGTCAGTATTTAAATACTCTATCGATTTTACGTTATTCAATAATTCGTTTTCTGAAAATTCTTCTAGTCTCAAGTAATCTTTTGAAATTTCATCTCCATATCCAAATATGATAGGATTATTTTGTTTGTTAAGTTCGCCATGAATATGAATAATAGATGGAACTTTCTCCACGAAGGAACTTTCTCTTAGGTTCGTATATTCTGTTTCAGTAGATGTGTAATTGAAGTTTAAGAACAAGTAGTTTGATGGTTTACATTCTATATATTTATGAAATTGGTCCTTTTTTTTTGTGAAGGTTTCCCACTTTTCATCATTAAACTTATATGTGCTATCTTGTTGTTCTAAGCAAAATCTATTTAGTAAGTAATTTCTGCGGGCTTCTGGATTATTAGCGATTGTTTCGTTATATTCTTCAATTTCAGATTTGTATACATGCGCCTGTTCATCAATGATTGAATCACACCCAGCTGATGTAAAATCAGTTAAATGCATCGTAGAAAAAATATGCTGTGTAATTAAATTATCTCTTGTGATCTGAAATCGGTCTACATGGATTATTGATAATAAATAAATTTCAAGTTCTACTTTTATATCTTGTAGTTCTTTATTTAACTGGACCACCTGTTGTATATTAAGTTCGTATTCTCTTTTTGATCTTTTGATAAACTCATAGTTGTTAATTATCTTCATTAACTCTTGAAAGTAAAAATTTTCAATGTCAACCCAATTTTGATATCTTTTTTCTGTGATTTTTTCGAAGAATTCGTTCTTAAATGTAAGATCTATAATTAAACTGTCTTTCAACTTCTTTAAATCAGAATACGTCTCTGTTTTAAATGGGATTAAATTATTACTTTTCTTTTTTACCGTAATAAACTCGTCTGCAAAGATGCCATTTTTTGATAATACTTCTTTAATCAAGGTTATCCTCTTTTTCCAAAAGTCATCAATAAAATGTGAATAGCTCGTTTCAAGCCCGTGAGCCAAGTCAAAACCATTGCCGATAAGGATTATTCGATTCATAATTTTTAGAATTAGATTTTTTTTCTCGCCAGTCAAAAGACCAGTAATAGTTGCTAAAATTACGATTGCAGCAATGACGTTATAAATACATTGTTATTTTTGTTAGTATTCTGCAAATTTACAAATAAAGTTCCAAAATGACACAATAAAAGAATTCAACATTAAAGTTGTGTTCTTAAGGAGTGTTATAAGACTAATTAAATTGAAAATGAGTCTTGTCATCCCGACAAAATGCACAGAGAGTGCTTGTTCGTATCGACAGGCACTCTCTATGTTTTTTTATTTAACATGATAGAATTCAGAGATTGAATATGTAATAAATATACAGTTTTACTCTATAATAATACGTTTTAGCCCGCTTTATCATAAGCTCATCCTATACTGATCCTATACTGATCCTATACAGATCCCGTCATTTGGTTATTTATGCAATTTTTATTGCGAATACACGTGCACACTTCCCTGAGCTGATGGTAAATATGCCACGCCTTTCCAGGTAATCATCAGAAAAATAAACGAGAAAATGATAAGCCAGAGCGTGAATTTTTTCGGGCGGCTTTCGCGCAGTCGCACGTGAATGTAAATAAGATACGAAGCTCCGGTAACAAATGCCCAGGTTTCTTTCGGATCCCAGCTCCAGTAATGTCCCCACGCTTCTTTTGCCCAAATAGCACCAATCAACAAACCGGTCATTAGCAACCCGAAACCCACATAAACCAGGTTGTCGGTAAAAGCTTCCAAAGTGGCTGTTTCCTTTTGTTTTTTATATTGCCAAAGTAAAATGACGGCGGAAATAGCAGCTGCACTCAGAAACGAATACGAAAGAATATAAGCGGTAACATGAGGTACAAACCAAATGCTTTGCAATGCAGGCATCAGGTTTTTGGAATGTATTTCGGGTTTGAAAATATTGATGAAAATAAACACCGAAGCCATCACCAGGCTAAATGCCTGAATCCAGCTGTATTTCCATTTGGCATACATTACAAAACCTATGGTAGAGAGGAAAAAAGTGTACCAAAGCCGTGTTTCGCCCATCGTACGCATGGGCGGGCGGTCGAGGCTTATCCACAACAATACGATAAAGGTGGCAAAACCAACAATTCCTGCGAGCGTAAAAATCTTATTCAGCCAGCGCTTTTTAGTAGCAAAAAGTGTGATAATGGCCAGCATCCAGCTGATTAAAACCGGAATGGCAAATGCTGTAAAATGATCCCAACTTATGTTCATGCGTTTTTCCTCCTTGCTTTTTTGTTACCTTCCCACAATAAAAATATTGAACCTGCCAGGAACATGAAGATTCCCACATACACCCATGTCATCCAGGGGTCGTAAACCAGCTCGAAACTGCTGTAGGCCGAGGCTTTTCCGGCATCGGCATCGTAGCTGTACTGGTAAATCATCCAATGCCCCACGCGCAGGGGTTTGTTTACTTCGAGTTGCGCCTGATAAGTTTTTTCGTCAGGTGTGTACACTTCAATGTCAGAGCGGAAAAGTTTGGGTTCGGGGCGCGTCATTACAAGGCTCAGCGTGTCGTTGAGTTGCATGGTCATATACAATTGTGCAAAATTTCCGCAGCATATCCAACCCGACTGATTAAAGCCTGTCGCGCTGTTTTCAACTTTTACCAATGCAGCAGGGCAGGAGCCGGGCATGGGAATTTGCTGATAAGTGCTGTCACTTTTACGCACGGCTTCGTGTATGTATTTTTCAAGCTGAATATTCCAACCTGCAATATTCGCAGTGGTTCTCGTAGTGTCAATTTGCCACATTTGCGGATTTCCGTTCGGAATGGCATCGCCTGTGCGACGGTCGATAATGGCTAATTTCGGGATATATTCCTCCATATAAAAATCGTTCAGCTTAATGGCCAAAGGCAATTCAAGTACATCGTCCTTTTCGTTGTACACGCGCCATTCGGTAGCGCCTTCTTCCACATGCATCACGTAGCGGCGCAGGTCGGCAGCGCCAAATCCGCCGGCATAAAGCAGTACAAGTAAACCCAAATGGTTGAGATAAAAGGCGTAATCGCGCCAATGGAAATTCAGCAACCGCCGTGATGTAACACAACTAAGGTTCAACAATGTAAAATAAAACACGATCACAAAAGGCCATGAGCGTGTTACAGTGTCGAATCCAAGCGCTGATTGTCCATCAGCATTTGCAGGAGCCTGCATGGTGAGTCCCATTATCATGCTGTAAAGCAGCAATCCGCTGATATTGGCCACGCTCAGCGGAACACCTGCCAGCCATTGAAATAAATGAGATTTGTGTCGCAATGTAAGTACGGCAACAGCAATCAGCGTGAGTATAAGCAGGTAAATATTGACCGGATAACGTATAATTTCGTAATCGAAATTTCCAATGCTGAGTTGCAGCATGATACCGGAAGCTATAAGTCCACCTACCACTGCAAAACTTTCTTTGTACGACCAGGGTGCTTTCCACCACGGACTTGAGTTTTTATTCATTCGTGAAACGTTTATTTTTATTTGACTTTTACAGATTTAGATTAACTCTTAAGAAATTTCTGAGACGACACTAATCAACATCCCGAGGGGCTTGAAGTTACTTTCGTTTTGCCTATTATTTTCTCAGAATACATAATAGATATTATACAAGTTATATGTATCTGATAAATTGAATTATATAAAAAAAAGATTAGTAACGCTGATTTACTCAGATAAAGCGGATATTCACTGATTAAATGTAATAAAATGGATATGAAAACGGATCTAATCCCCGATAAATCGGGGAAGATTTAAGAGCGGAGTCTTAAGTGTTAACTTCATTAATCTTCGATTCCGACAGGTCGGAATCGAAGATTAAGATCCGTTTTAAAATCCGCTTAATTAGCGTAAATCCGCGTTCTATTATCTTCATAATATTCCAACTTATATGAAATATAATATGTCGAAGGATATTTAAACAAACACAGAAATCACTCCTTATGTGATTCCTGTGTCTTTAAAATTTATTTTTGAACAGAAATTCCTGAAAATTAAACTTACTCAAACCTTTCTAACTGTTTAGAACTCCCCCTTGAGTGGGTTGGCGGACTAAGAATTAAATCTTTTGAGTAGTGAGGCGGCCTTTTTGTTCCGCTTTTTTAATCCACTCAGGAATGACTGTGTTTTTGAATTTTTCTTTCTTTTCTTTCAATGTTTTCATATCCAGACCAATGTATTCCTGTGCTTTGTCTTTGGTCGAAATGTCCGGCATTTTCAGGTCTTTCGGATTTACATTGAGTGCGAAAAGTACATTTTGTAATGCCAAATGAGCCTGCAAAGTGCGGTCGAGGCTATGAGCCAAAATACGTTGCGACTCTACCGGAGCATGGAAAGTAGCACCATGGCTGGCCACTACAAAATCCCAGCGCCACTGAGCCTGACGAAGCAATTCGAGCGCCGGTTTCATTTGGTTTTCGGTAGCACCATTGTCCCAAGCATATTTTGCAAATACGTGTGCTTTGGCTAATTCCACTTCAATGCGGTCGCGGATTTCGAGTGCTTTGTCCTGATAATCCTCCACATAACGACGCAGGTTCTCTTCTGAATCGCGGTGGCAGGTTTGGCAGGTGTTGTTGATGTTTTTCAACGGACTCATAATCTGGTGGTCGCTGTATTTGATACCGCCATCCACTTTGTAAGGCATATGGCAATCGGCACACGACAAACCACGTTGTGCGTGAGGTCCGAGATTGAAAATTTCAAAATCCGGATGTTGTGCTTTCAGCATAGGCGCACGGCTGAGTTTATGTACCCAGTCCACATGTTGCACTTCATCGTAGTATTTTTCAATATCTTCTACTGTCATCCCTTTATCCCAGGGGAACGTCAGATATTTGCCATCGCCTTTGAAATAATATTCCACATGGCATTGGGCGCAAGCCAGCGAACGCATTTCCTGTGCTGTTGCATTTTTAATGTCTTTTCCCTGACGTTCGAAGGCTTCAATAAGTCCGGGGCGCGAAATATTTAGCTGCATGGTGTTGTGGTCGTGACAATCTGCACAACCAATGGGGTTTACAATTTCTTCGCCCAGTGTCGACCATTTTCCCTTGTAAAATTCGGCAATACCCATTTCGTGCATCATGCGTGGCACATCCGGACTTTTACAGGTCCAGCAGGTGGCAGGTTGCATATTGTCTTCGGGTTTTTCGGGCGAGCCAGTACGCAAAGTGTTACGCACATCGGTTATGGCATGACTGTGTCCGCGTGGCGCTTCGTAGTCCATGGCAAATGCGTAACCGGCCCAAAGTACTACCATTTCGGGACGATCTTCGAGCACATCCTGGCGTGTGTTGCCTAAATGTTTGCTTTTAAAGTCCATGTCGGTAGTTTTTTTCCATGTTTCGTATTCGCGCGGATAATTCACGCCCCACACATCGCTGCGCGATTCGAAAGCTTCAATTTCTACTTTGCGGTTGTTGAATAAAGTGGCAATTTCGGCACGGCGTTCGGTGATGGAAGCTGCCAGCAAACCGATCAGAAATACAACCACCATAATTGATAAAAAAAGTATCCAACCCCAAACGGGTTTACGACGGATAAAATCGGATAAGCGCTGTAACATAATATTCAGGATTTAATGGTTTTCTATTGAGGAAAAAATTTCTGAAATATGAATTTATTTATTTATTCTTTTGGTTTTGCCATTGCTTTCTTCAACCATTCGGGAATGGGCGACTCGGGCAGTGGTGTAACTATGGCATTGGGAGTGGACGCAATGCTGCTTTCCTTGCCGTGCGCTATAGACGTATGGCAATCCCAGCAGGCTTTTCCTTTGCCTTCGCGGGCGTCGTTGAAGCTGATCATGCCGGTTTTTACAAATTCATTGTTGAGTTGCGTATGGCAGCGAATACAATTGTCCATTACGACATTAGAACTGGCATTGCGGGCACGAATGGCTAATGGTTCGGTGCGCATGGTGAAAACTGCTGAGTGCAGTAATCCATCCATTGCTTTGAAATAATATTTACTGATAACGCTGTTTTGAGGTACGTGACAATCGTTGCAATTGGTCCATTTTGAATGTGAATTATGGAACCAGGTTTGGTAGTATGGCGTCATAATGTGGCAATTGACGCAGGCTGCGGGGTCGTCCGACAGATACATGTGGGCTTTCGACATATAAATTGTATATGTGCCCAGTCCGGCAATAATTCCTCCGAAAATGATGATGGGGAGAATTAAGTTTGTCGGTATGTGAAGCAATCTTTTCAGAAATCCCATACAAATCATGATTTAAGGTGATAAACTATTACTTCAGAAATTTGATAACAAATAATTCTGTAGTCATTTCATTTTCCTGACAAATATAAAGAATAAAATCTTTATTTAAAGTCCTTTGGTTTGCTTTATATTTATTAATGATTGTATTTTTATTAATTCTAAATAATAAGTGTTGTAAGTGCTTTGTAGTCTGTTGTTTATGTGAATTTGTATTTGTTTGTTATTGAGAAAAATATATCATGTTCTTTAGGTGTTTTATGTGTTCAATTGTATTTTTTTGGCTGTGAATGTGTTTTTTTCAAAACTTTCATATACATTTGCAACGAAATAATATCTCCTTGTAGTAAAATGAAGCTAACGAATACATCCGAATATGCATTGAGAATTCTGACTTTTATGGCCAGAAATCCGGAGGGATTGTTTTCGGCTAAGTCTCTGGTGGAAAAACTCAATATTTCAGACAAATACCTTCGCAGACTAATGACTGATCTTGCAAAAGCCGGATTTATTTATAGTATTCAGGGGCGTGATGGTGGATATAGGTTTGCCAAAATGCCAAACGATATTTTCCTTTCCGAAGTGATTGATGCAGTAGAAGGTATGAAGAAATACACAGGTTGTGTGCTCGGATTTGAAAAATGCAGCGACGAAAACCCATGTGCAATGCATAATTCGTGGGTAAGTGTAAGAGCCGAATTTGTGAAAATGTTCACTACGAAAACCATTAGTGACTTGGATATCAATGATGTCAGTAAGTTCTGATATTTTTTTATCACAAAACACTACTTTGAGGTAGTATATAGTTTCTTTTAACAAAATACCGTTTAGAAGTATTATATATAAGTTTAATTTTTAAAATCAATTTTATGAAACAGTCATTTTTAGACAAATTCATGAGCCGGAAGGGTTTGGCAACTTCGTTCTGGATCATTGCGTTAATTATGGTGTCGGCGTTGATTTATTACACCGCCAACCTGCAAAAGGAAGTGCCTCCAATTCCGCAGGAAGTGAAATCGGTAAATGGAGAAGTACTTTACACGTACGATGATGTGATTGCCGGAAAAGCTTATTTTCAGCAATTCGACCTTACCGACTGGGGCTCAATGCTCGGCATGGGCGCTTATATTGGACCGGATTTTTCGACCGATATGTTGCATTATCGTGCTGTGTTTCTGTATGATTTTTATGGAATGGAAATATATGGGAAAAAGAATGCAGATTTAACTGAGGTGGAGCGCGGTGCTGTAAAAGAACGTGTAAAACAGGATGTGAAACGTCAGACACAGTTGCTCGAAGGAACTACTGTTTATACCGAAGCTTCGGCACAGGCTTACAAGTGGAATGTGGAGTATATCAAAAATCTGTTGGTAAATGGTGATCCGGAACGCGGATATCGTGGCGGTGTTATTCTGCCTGAAGAAGCTGAAAAAATTGCGGCTTTCTTCGATTGGGGACAGCTGGTTGCTTCGTCGCTTCGGCCGGGTACGGAACGCACATGGTCGAATAACTGGCCTGGCGAACCACTTATCGATCAGGATTTAAATTTTAATGCGCATAAAATTTCATTGTGGGAATTCCTGATTTTATGGACGCTTACCATTGTGGTGATTTATCTTTCGTACGAATATCTTTTCAAAAAAGAACCGGACGATAAGCTTGAAGACCCTATTCAGATTACAGGAATTTTCCGTTCGCAGAAAAAATTGCTGAAATATATTCCTATTGTGGCAGGATTGTTTGTGGTACAGCTCTTTATGGGTGGTTATCTGGCACATCTTTACACCGAGCCATCCAAGGATTTTCTAATTTCTCAGGATTTGTTGCCTTTCAACGTCATTCGCTCCATGCACACGCAGATTGCAATTTTGTGGGTAGCTGTAGGTTGGCTTGTGGGCGGTTTGCTTATAGCTCCCTGGGTGGCTAACAAAGATCATAAATATCCATGGTTGGTGGATGTACTTTGGGCTTCGTTGCTTGTGGTGGCTGTAGGTAGTATGATTGGTTTGTATATGGGGGCTACAGGTCAGATGCGCGAAACATGGTTCTGGCTCGGAAACGAGGGTCGGGAACTTATCAATCTGGGGCGTGTGTGGGATATAGGATTGGTGGTTGGGCTGGTATTCTGGTTCCTGCTGATTATTTCTCTTATCCGGAAATCGGCTACCAACAACCCTATTGTCAGCACCATTATTTGGTCAGCTTTTGCCATTGCCACACTTTATATGGCCGGTATGATGCCAGTGCATAAAATTATGCCGAACTATACGGTGGACGATTATTACCGCTGGTGGGTGATTCATCTTTGGGTGGAACTTACTTTCGAATTGTTTGCTGCCGGGGTGATTGCCTTCTTCACTGTGTCGCTCGGACTGATTAGTCATAAAGTGGCTGTAAAGGTGATGTTCTTCGAATTGTTTCTGATTTCGTTGAGTGGAACGCTGGGTGTGGGTCACCATTATTTCTGGCAGGGACTTGATGAATACTGGATTGCAATTGGCGGTATTTTCTCGGCACTCGAACCACTTCCGCTGGCTTTAATGATTATCGAAGCCATGAAAAATAAGCGCGAACGTGTGTACTCAGGCGAAAACTTCAATTTTGGAGTGCCTTTTATGTGGATTGCAGGTTCGGCTGTGCTTAACTGGATTGGTGCAGGATTCTTTGGAATGATGATTAATACCCCAACCATTAGTTATTATTCGCACGGAACATATCTGATTATGCCTCACGGACACGTGGCTTTGCTGGGCGCATTTGGTTATATTTCCATCGCATTTTTGTACATGACTTCGCGTACAAATGCATTGGCCAACAATTTGAAATGGGACGACAAGCTTAGTAAATATGGTTTCTGGATTCTGACAATCGGAGCTTTGCTTTATGCAATTCCTACTTATGTGGTAGGTATGGAGCAAACACGTGTGGCAATGGAAGATGGATATTTTGCTGCCCGCTTGCGCGAAACAGTAGAGTCGATGAAAGGTTGGATGTGGGCGCGTACATTGCCCGATGGTATGATGATTCTGGGTGGACTGATTGTGTTCTATGATTTGTTGCAAAAAACATTTCTGGCTAAAAAGTTGAAATAAAATAATTTGGGAATCCGGCAGCTATATGTTTTTGTATAGCTGTCGGTATTTCTCTGCTAATAATGCTTATATTTGTTGTAAGAAAAAGCTGGTTTTCAACAACAAAACAATATCTTATGTCGGAATTTACAAATAATGCAACCTACAGAGCTCATGAACTTGCCGATTATATGCTCGGTTTGCTCGATGGGGAAAATGGTCTGCAACTGATTGAAAAACATCAACTCAAAACAGCAAAATTTATCCCGCACGATGTGGTGAATGCTTTTGATATTTTGCTGGATAAAAATGTGTCGGTAGAGGATTTGAAATTTGTGTCGAACAAACTTTTCAATATTCTGTATCAACGACTGCTCGAATATCCTGCACTGACTCCGAAGAAGGGTTCGGTGCTCGACTTTTATATGCGCGACAATGCTGCCGGACTCGAAAAACTGAAAAGTACGCGTGAGTTAATCAAGGCTATCAATAAAAATCCCGATAAAGCGCTCAGAATGCAGTTAGCTGCTGCACTTGAGGTATTCGAGAAGTTTACTTTGCATTATACCGTAATTGAAAATGTGGTTTTCCCACTGCTCGAAACCCGTTGGGAACATCATAAATGTGTGAAAATCATGTGGTCGTTTCACGACGATATACGGCGAAATATCCGAAAACTTATCGAAATGCTTCGTGCGGATGAAATTGATCTGAAGGAGTTTAATAATGTGAGCGGATCGGTTTTTTTTAATGTAAATACCATTATTCTGAGGGAAGAGAAGATTCTTTTTCCTATGATGCTGGAGAGTTTTCCGGAGTCGCTGTTTGACGATATGCTGCAACAAACACTCGAAACAGGCTTACCGTTTGCCGATATTTCGGGAGTGAAACCCAAATCCGGAAATGAGTTTTTTACTTCCAACGATAAGGTACATTTACCTACAGGTGTGCTTACTGCCGAGCAGTTTCATCTTATTTTCTCGCATCTGCCGGTGGATATTACTTATGTGGACGAAAATGATACGGTGCGTTTTTACTCTAATCCTCCGCATAGGATTTTTGCACGTACACCGGCTATTATTGGCCGAAAGGTGCAGTTTTGCCACCCGCCCGAAAGTGTGCATGTGGTGGAACAAATCGTCAATTCATTTCGCAGTGGCGAAAAAAGTGTGGCTTCGTTCTGGATTCATATGGGGCCAAAATTTGTACTGATACAGTATTTTGCGGTGCGTGATGCAGAAGGAAATTACCGCGGAACGCTCGAAGTGTCGCAGGAGATTTCGGAAATACAGAAACTTGAAGGCGACAGACGTTTGCTGGATTGGTGAGACGTATTTTCAAAGTTTCAAAGTTTCAGAGTTTCAAAGTTTCAGAGTTTCAAAGTTTCGTGTTAACAGTAATTCAAACTTTAGGTTAGGAAATTTGAAGATTTGGTTTTATAAGATTATACTCATTATCTTTTCGAATTGTAAATCGTAAATGAATAAATTGTAAATTTTAAATTGATGTCACATGCACATTGTATCATGCACGTTCCGTTCGAAGGGCCGGGCTGCGTGGAAGAATATTTACTTGAAAAGGATTATTCGCTGACTTTTACACGTATTTACGAAAAAGTGACTTTTCCAGAAGTGGACGATGTTGATTTTCTGCTTATTATGGGTGGCCCAATGAGCGTGTACGACGAAGATGAATATCCGTGGTTGCGGGAAGAAAAAGACTTTATCCGTGCTGTTATTCAGGCCGGAAAGAAAGTGCTGGGCATTTGTCTGGGTTCGCAGCTCATTGCCGAAGTGCTTGGTGCAAAAGTTTATCCGAATGCAGTGAAGGAAATTGGATGGTTTCCGGTGACCAAAACCGAAAGCGGAAAAACATCAGCTCTCATTGCCGATTTTCCTGTTACCTCTGAGGTTTTTCACTGGCATGGTGATACTTACGATTTGCCCGCTGGCTGTGCACATTTGTTTATTAGCAATGAATGTTGTCATCAGGCTTTCGAATATCAAGGCAGGGTAGTGGGGCTTCAGTTTCACCTCGAAACCGTTCCCGAATTACTCGAGGCAATGATTGAAAATGGTTTACATGAGATGAATGTGGGTGGAAAATGTGTACAGACAGTAACCGAAATAAAACAGAACTATTTGTTATGCCTTAAAACCAATCGTTTAATGAATAGTCTGCTCGATAAATTAATAAAAACAAACAATTAAAAATTACAGACATGAATATTACAGAAGTAAAAAATACAGTAATTGTAGATACACCGCATAAAGTAGATGTACGCAGATTGTACGACAGAGACAACGCACAGGTGATGCACATGACTCTGAAACCGGGCGAATCGTTGAAACCTCACATTACTCCTGTGGATGTGTTTTTTTATGTGCTCGAGGGGCGTCCTACAGTTCAGATTGGCGAAGAAATTATTGCGGTTGAAAAGGATTGTCTTGTGGATAGTCCTAAAGGTATTGTACATTGCCTTTCGAACGAGACAAATGAAAATGCACGTATTTTGGTGGTAAAGGCTCCAAAACCAACTGCAGCAGGAAAATTATTGTAAAACAACTGTATAGAAGCCGGATTTCTATGTCCGGTTTTCTTTTTACTTTAAATGCTATATAAAAGTAGTATATTGTGTCAATGCTTAAATTCTTCAGAAAATATCATAAATGGGCAGGAGTTGTACTGACCGTTTTATTGGTTTTATTCGCCATTTCGGGTATCATTCTCAATCACCGCGATCTCCTTTCGCGCGTCTCTGTCAACCGCAATTATCTTCCGGACGATTATCGTTACGAGAACTGGAATATTGCAGCGGTGCGCGATATGTATGGATTATCGCAGGACTCGGTTCTGTTGTATGGAAATGTGGGTGTGTGGCTGACCGACAGCACTGTATCGCAGTTTCGCGATATGAATGCGGGTTTTCCTGATGGAATTGACAACCGGAAGATATTTAAAGTGTTGCGTTACAAGCAATATTTGCTCGCTGGTACTTTGTTTGGCTTGTACGGGTACAGTCAAAATGAACAGAAATGGCAGAATATTGCTTTGCCTGTACACGAGAAAAATGTGGTGGATTTACTTGTGAAGGGCGATAGTTTGATGGTGATGCTACGTTCGGGTATCTTACTCACTACCGATATGCAGAATTTCAGGGCTATGGATTTACCAACTCCTTATGGCTACGACAACAGGGTGAGTTTGTTTAAAACGCTTTGGGTGGTTCATAGCGGCGAAATTTATGGTAATGTGGGTAAATTAATAGTGGATTTTGCTGCTTTGATTATGATATTTTTGTCGGTAACAGGCATTCTTTTATTTTTCAACCGTAAAAAAATAAAGCAACGAAAAGCAAAAGCCGAAGCGCAGAAAAAGCTGAAACAAAAATACCGCTGGAATATAAAATGGCACAATAAAGTGGGCTGGATCACTATTGTTTTGCTATTGATTACAACTTTTACCGGTATTTTTCTGCGTCCGCCACTTTTGGCCATGATTGGAAATGTGAGGGTGAAAAAAATTCCATTTACCGAACTCGACACTCCCAATCCGTGGTTTGATATTTTGCGACGAATGATTTATTTGCCTGCTGAGGATATGTTTATTATTTCCACATCCGAAGGTTTCTATTTTTCGGGTGATAATCTTAAAACTCTGAATCGTTTTCGCCATCAACCTCCCGCAAGTGTGATGGGTGTAACAGTGCTCAAAAATGCTGAAAATGGTGCTCTGGTGGTAGGTTCGTTTGAAGGACTTTTTCTCTGGGATTATCATACCGGTTATGTGTACGATGTAATGAAACAACAGGAATATATTCGCCCTGTAAAAGCAGGTCCGCCTGTTGGTGATTTCAAAATAACAGGTTACGGATTCGATAAAAAGGGTCGTGAAATTGTCTTCGATTACAGTCATGGCGCTACGGGTATTTTTGGCAAAGCCGATTTTCCCGAAATGCCCGCCGAAATATTGAAAAAATCGCCTATGTCACTCTGGAATGTGGCGCTCGAAGTGCATACAGCAAGGTTTTATAAAGTGATACTTGGCAATTTTTATATTCTGATTGTACCACTCACAGGTATGTTTACAATGCTGATTCTCATTAGTGGCATTGTGCTGTGGTTTAAATACCATCGTAAGTCCAGATCAGCTAAAAAACACATTGTGAGAACTGAATAATCAATCTGAGTCACTAAATATGTATATATGTCCTCCCTATCTGTACATATTTCTATATGGTATCTCATTTGAAATGATTTATTTTGCAGTGTCCGTAATGTATTCATTACGGATACTTTAAATCAATCTGTTTTCGGGCTTTTCAACCCGGATTGTAAAAATCTGATTCCATGTATAAAAAATTACTCTTTCTTCTTGCATTTTTACTATCAGGCTTATTCTCATTTGTTACAGCTCAACGCAAAGCTGAAATACTCAATCGTGGATTGGTTGCTGTGAAAGTGACTTCCTCGCTAACTTTCCTCTCGTGGCGACTGTTGGGTAACGATCCTGACAATATATCTTTTGATATTTATCGCGATGGAACCAAAATAAATACTCAACCCATTACCGATCGCACAAACTTTTCCGACAATGCTGCCGGAACACAATATAGCGTCAAAACTCTCTTGAACGGTGTGGAAACGGGCGAAACACAAACTGTCACTCCTCTTAATACAAACTATATCGACATTGTTCTGAATGTGCCTGCAGCTATGACCATGCCGGATAATTCAACCTGTACTTATTCGCCCAACGATTGCAGTACAGGTGATGTGGACGGTGATGGTGAATACGAAATTATTGTGAAATGGGATCCTTCGAATGCCAAAGACAATTCACAATCGGGACATACCGGAAATGTATATATCGATGTGTACAAATTGAACAGCACACATCTGCACCGCATCGATTTGGGTAAAAATATCCGTGCAGGAGCACATTATACACAATTTATGGTGGCCGATTTTGACGGAGATGGTAAAGCCGAAATTGCCTGCAAAACAGCGCCCGGCACAAAAGATGGAAAGGGAAACTTTATCTCAAAAGGCCCGGCCGCTACCGCTTCACATAATTCAGATTACCGCAATTCAGGTGGTTACATTCTTACCGGGCCCGAGTATATGACTGTTTTCAGCGGACTCACCGGCGAAGAGCTTGCTACTGCAAATTACAATCCTCAGCGCGGAACGGTTTCTTCGTGGGGCGACAGTTATGGCAATCGCGTCGATAGATTTTTGGGCGGTATTGCATGGCTCGATGGCGTTTTACCGAGCATTATTATGTGTCGCGGTTATTATACTCGTGCTGTAGTGGCTGCCTGGGATTATCGCAACGGAACACTCACCAATCGCTGGACTTATGATTCAGGAAATAGCAACGTAGGACTTTACGGTCAGGGAAATCACAACATGAGCGTGGGCGATGTGGATAATGATGGAAAAGACGAAATTACATGGAGTTCTGCTGCGCTTGATCACGATGGTAAAGTGCTTTATCGTACCAACCTGGGACATGGTGATGCAATGCATCTTACTGATCATATTCCTGATCGTAAAGGACTTGAATTGTGGACAGTACACGAATCGACCGGTGCAGCTTATGGCGAAGAACTTCACGATGCCCGCACAGGTGAAATTATCTGGGGAACGCATACAGGTACTGATAATGGTCGCGGAATGGCCGGAAATGTAATTCCGAATAATCGTGGTTTTGAAATGTGGAGTGGCTCGGGTCCGGGACTTATGAGCACAAACGGAACTATTCTCAGTAGCTCCAAACCTTCGATGAACTTTCGCATTTACTGGGATGGTGATTTGGAGGATGAACTGCTCGATGGTACAACCATTACAAAATGGGGTGTGGGAAGTATTTTCTCAGCAGCAGGTTGTTCGTCGAATAACGGAACAAAATCGACTCCCAATCTTTCGGCTGACCTGTTTGGTGACTGGCGCGAAGAAGTCGTTTTCAGAACTTCGGATAATAAAAAACTTCGGATTTTCACAACGACTACACCCACACAGTATCGCATGTACACTTTGATGCACGATGCTGTCTATCGCAACAGTATTGCATGGCAAAATACGGCTTACAACCAACCTCCGCATGCCGGATTTTATATTGGAAACGATATGGATGCGGTGCCGGTTTCGGATATGTACGACAATGAAAAGCGCTGGAAAACCGGAACTCAGTGGAATAAGTCGGCTTCCGCATGGCTCGATAAAAATAATGCGGCAAGCACTTTTGCCGATGGCGATAAAGTAAGTTTCGATATCAGTAACGGAGCTTCAGTTGCCATAAGCATTGATGAAAATGTGGCTCCTGCTACTCTGAAAGTGAATTCGCCATTTAATGTAACCTGGAATGGAACAGGAAAAATAACCGGAATTACAGGTTTACGAAAAGCCGGCGCAGGTGTGCTGACCATCAATAATCAAAACGATTTTTCAGGAAAAACAGAGCTTTCGAACGGAGAACTTATCAATAACGGTTCGTTACAGAAATCTGAAGTAATTGTCCGTCCGTTTACAAAAATAAGTGGTAAAGGTGTTTTCGGACAGGATGTGGAGTTAGGACATTTATCCGAGCTAAGTCCCGGAACAGCAGCAGGAATTTGCTCGAAACTGACTTTTGGAGCTTCGCTTGCTGAAAAGGGAAGTGTGACTTATTTAATTGATATAAAAGTGTTGAATGGAGTAGTGATTGAACATGATAGCATTTCGATTGGTGGCGATTGGAAACTGAGCAATCGTAGTTTTATGAATCTGAACGTAAGTGGTGGCGCTCTTCCTGCCGGAGAATATCCCCTGATAATTTGTAATGCCGAAATTACAGGCGATTTGAATCAGATTCGGATAAACGGAGCTCCTGCTGGTTTTAGTTTTTATCTGAAAAAAGTATCGAATGTCATTTCACTGGTCATTGCAGCTCCGGCATCGTTGATATGGTCAGCTGCAACCGATACCAAATGGGACAACGGAAAAACGGCTAATTGGCTCAACGGAACTATGCCTACAGCTTTTAATGCCAGCGATACAGTCAGTTTTTTCGATGGGGCTGCTTCACAGTTTGTAGTTGTCAATGAGCCGGTAAGTCCTGCTGCTGTGAAAATCGATGCAGCCCAAAATTTCAGTTTTTCGGGTACCGGGTCAATTATCGGAAATGCTGAATTTGTCAAAAATGGCACCGGAAAAGTCACCATTTCAAATACAAATACTTACACAGGAAAAACAATTATCAACGATGGCATTGTTGAAATCACAAAACTTGCGAATGGTGGTGAACCTTCGGCAATTGGTGCAGCCTCAAGTGCGTCAGGAAATTTAATTCTAAACGGAGGAAAACTTGTGTACATAGGAAATACTGTGAGTACCAACCGGAATATTACATTAGGTGTAAACGGAGGTACAATTGCAGTAAACAATAGCTCTGTATCACTTACTGCTGCCGGAAAAATTGAAGGCTCTGGAACTCTCAGCAAGGAAGGGCCGGGAAGATTAAGTATTGCTAATACAAACACTTTCAGCGGTGGAAGCATTATTCGTTCTGGATCTGTGGCTTTTACAAGCGATCTGGCAAATTCGTCAGGTTTGGGAACAGACACCATTACGCTTGCAGGAGGGTCGCTTGTTATGTTCAATAGTCCGACGACTTCGAATACCTGCAGCTGGAAACTGAAAGTACAGCCCGGAAGTACTTCCACGCTTGTGGTCGACGAAAATTCAATTATTGCCGGATCGCTGAATGGTGCGGGTACTTTATACTATAACGTTCCGGCAACAACCAATTTTCTTAGTGCTGATTTATCGGCCTATGCGGGCACTATTAATGTGACTACAGATGCTGATGGCGGAAGTTTTGTACTCTTTAATCCAAAGGGTTACAAAGAAATGAAGGTGAATCTGAATAATCAGGTGAAAATGATTTATCGCACAACTTCCACCATAACTTTGCCACTGGGCGATCTTACCGGAACTGCAAGCTCGGTACTCGGCGCCGGTGGAACAGCTGCATGTACAATCACCTGGGAAGTGGGTGCGCGAAACGCAAACTCAGTGTTTAACGGAAAAATCACCAACGATCAGTTTAGCGGCACGGGTGCTGTAGCTGCCATCCGCAAAGTCGGTACAGGAATATGGACGCTTACAAATGCGAATACTTTTAGCGGAGGGACAACGATTTCTGAAGGTGTTTTGATGGTAAATAATACTACCAGTAGCGGACTTGGAACCGGCGATGTAAATATTTTTGCAGGAGGAACACTTTCCGGAAAAGGAAGTATCACAGGTTCGGTTACTGTGAATGAAGGTGGCGTAATTGCTCCGGGAAATAATGAAGCGGGCACTTTTACAGTGAATAATAATGTGACTATTTTGCAGGGTGCAATATTGTCTGTTGAAATAGATAAAACGACTTCAAAAAATGATTTACTTGCTGTCACGGGGACTTTAAATATGGCCGGAAAACTAAAAGTGGAATGGCTCAATAATTCAGTTCCTGCGGTAGGTGATGTGTTTCAAATCGTTTCAGGTATTGTAACGGGAACACCTTCTGAGATAATTCCTGCTATGCCGGGAGCCAATCTCGAATGGGATCTGACTGAATTTGCTGCAGGAAAACTGAAAATAAAAGCTGCAACCGGAGTCACTAAACTCGAATCAAATTCGGCTATTTTTCCTGTGCCTTTCCGCGACTACCTGAACATTCGTCTCGATCAGCAAATTGAAACGCTTGAAGTGTCGGTTTTCAGTCTTACAGGTTCTGAACTTTTCCGAAATACCTATCACAACGAAAGCAATATCGTGATCGAAACCGAACATTTGTCGAAAGGTATTTATATGCTTTATTTAAAAGGAAATAAAGAATCATTCAGCCGAAAAATTGTAAAAGAATAATTTAGTTGAATGATTGAGAATATCTTTTGTCCATTTGAAATGATTATTTGAACAAAGTCTCGCTAACGTTGACCTCGTCCGATGAGCCGAAAAATAAGAGAGGAAAGCGGTTAAGAATCGTCCTTGTTTGAAGTTGAAGTTCGTGTAAATAGCTTTTTGGTTATTCAAAGATTATCGAACTTCAACAAGTTTGGACGATTTGAGCTTTCCGAACGATAATTTTTCGAGTGAAGCGGGCGTAGTCTTGACTTTTTTGCTTACTTTTTGTGTTAAGACAAAAAGTAAGTCGGGGTTTGGGGCGGAAGCCCCTTTGGTCATTTTTATAACTATTTAAAATGTACCTTTTAGTTTGCAGCATGAAAAATCCATATATACTATAGAAATCAATAATGCTTATACAGATTCTACGCCCAGCAATCCTTCTCATATTCATTTGTTTAAATCTGTTTTTAAACGCAAATTCAATCCGTTTAAACTGGGTAGGAGAGATGCCTTCCACCAAAACAGGAGTGAGTTGGGGTGTTCCGTTCGAAAAAGGACAGTTTAAGCCGGGGCAGCAGTTTGTGTTGAAAGATGAAAATGGAAAAGAAGTGCCGCACCAAACATGGCCTCTGGCTTTTTGGCCCGATGGTTCACTAAAATGGTTGGCTTTTACAGCAGTTCTGCCTTCGTCAGATCATTTCTTTATAGAACCTGTAAAAAAGTCTGTTTTGCAATCCCGCGGAATTGTGGCAGAACAAAAATCGGGTGTTATCAATATCGATAATGGCCTGTTTAAATGTGTCATTCCACAAAAAGGAAATACCCTTTATCAAAAAATTAGCATTGGTGAAAAAGTCATTTCCGAAAATGCGCGTCTTGTTTGTACGCTTGAAAACCGTGAAAAAGCAGCAGCACGAATTATCACTTTCAACGATTACGAAAGCAGAATTGACAATGCAGAACTTGAACAATCCGGTACTGTGCGTGCGGTTGTTAAACTTACGGGAGTACATTATTCAAAAGAAAAGAAGCAGGAACTATTGCCCTTTACGGTTCGTCTTTATTTCTTTACCGGAATTCCCGAAATCCGAATGGTTCACTCTTTTGTGTTCGATGGCGATCAGGAACGTGATTTTGTAAAATCGCTGGGTGTGGTTATCGATGTGCCTTTGCGCGAACAGCATCACAACCGTCATATTCGTTTTTCCGGTCAAAATGCTGGCTTGTGGAGCGAATCGGTAAAACCTCTGAGCGGTCGGTATCCTTTTGTGTTTAACGGCGACAGATCGTTGCCGGGCAAACAGTTTGCAGGCGAGGCAATGCCCGATATTGATTCAACCGATGTGGCTGCGCTTACGCATTTCAATAATTTTCCATCGTGGGACGATTATAAACTTACGCAATTGAATCCAAATGGTTTCAGTATTTCGAAACGTACCAATCACAAAAGTGCCTGGGTGCATGCCGACGATGGCAAGCGAAGTGAAGGTCATGTGATGCTGTGCGATGCAACTGGCGGATTGGCGGTGTCACTCAAAGATTTCTGGCAGTCGTATCCGGCTTCGCTCGAAGTGTGCAAAGCGCGTTCGGACAAAGCGCAGCTAAAGGTCTGGTTGTGGTCGCCTGAGGCTGAAGCTATGGATTTACGTCATTACGATACCATTCCGCACGATTTGCTTTCCACTTACGAGGATATTCAACCGGGACTCAGCACACCTTATGGCGTGGCACGCACCAGCGAACTGAGCATTTTTGTGCTGGATAAAGTTCCTTCGAAAAACGAAACTGTAGCCATGTCGCAACGAGGCGCAAATGCCCCGCAATTGATGTGCACACCTGAATATTTACATGCAGTAAAAGCTTTTGGCACATGGAGTTTGCCCGATTTTTCGAATCAAACGCGTAAAAATATTGAGAATCAGCTCGACAGTTCAGTCTTTTATTATCAAAAATCAATTGACGAACGGCATTGGTACGGATTCTGGAATTATGGCGACGTGATGCACAGTTACGATCCCAACCGTCACACCTGGAAATACGATGTGGGTGGTTTTGCCTGGGCAAATACCGAACTGGCGCCCGGAAACTGGCTTTGGTATTCGTTCCTTCGTACCGGACGGGCCAATATTTACCAAATGGCCATTGCAATGAGTCGTCATACGGCCGAAGTGGATGTGTATCATTTGGGCGAAATGAAAGGTTTGGGTACACGTCACAATGTGTCGCACTGGGGTTGCGGAGCCAAGGAAGCCCGCATTGGTCAGGCTGCGTGGAAGCGTTTTCAGTATTATCTCACTACCGACGAACGTAGTGGCGACCTCATGCGCGAGGCTTTAGATGTGGAAAAAGCGTTGATGAAATACGAACCTTTGCGCATTGCACAGCCACGCGGAAAATTTCCTTTCAGCGGTCCGACGCGTTTGCGTTGGGGACCAGATTGGCTTGCTTTGGCGGGCAACTGGATGACGGAATGGGAGAGAACAGGCGATGTGAAATACCGTAACAAAATCATCACCGGACTTGATGGACTCGCGGCTTTGCCCGATAATCTTTTTACAGGTACAGGAGGTTTAAGTTACGATCCCGAAACCGGAAAAATATGGTACGATGGAATTCAAGGACGCACAAATCAGAATCATTTGTCGACCATTATGGGTGGTTACGAAATTTTGATGGAACTTTTCGATCTGGTCGATCATAAACCTTTCAGAAAGAAATTTACTGAATATTGTCGCCTTTATAGCATGCCTGCCAACGATCCGGAACGCAATGACGATAACCGCAAACTCGGTGATATTGGCTTCCGTACGCCGCGACTTACAGCCTTTGCAGCCCGTGAACTGAACGATGACAAACTGGCTGCCCGTGCCTGGAGCGAATTTTTGGGAAACCGACAGCGCGATACTTACGGTGTAAAAAGGCTGAGTGGTTCTGAAGTGTTGAATCCGGTACACGAAAATCCTTTTGTGGGAACCAACGGAACTTCGCAATGGGCGCTGAATGCCATTATTTTACCTGAGTTAATTGGAGATAAAATTCCTGATGCCGGTGAGTTGAAAATCAAAAATGATTTTGAGAAGCTTTCGAAATCGGAACGTAAACTGCTTTTTTCTGACGAGATGCAATCGCATTATTCGAAAAACTGGTTTGCCGATGGCGAAAAATTACAATTGAAAAATAGTCGTAAAGGGCTTTTATTCAAAGCCGGAGCCACTCCTGCCAGCGATGCCGATCATTCGGTATTGTGGACAAAACAAAGTTTCGAGGGTGATATTTGGGTTGAATTTAATTATACACGACGCGATGAGGCTACAAAATATGTGAACATTATTTATCTTTTTGCAGAAGGAAGTGGCGTGGGAGCGTACGAAAAAGATATCAGCAAATGGACTGATTTACGAAAAGTGCCGGCCATGAAGTGGTATTTTGAACACATGAATGCACTACACATTAGTTTTGCCGGATTCGAAAACGATAATTATTTGCCCGAAGCCGATTATGTACGTGCGCGCCGCTATTTGCCCGAACGTGGAAAAGGCTTGCAGGGTACCGAAGTGTTACCCGAATATCTGCGCACAGGATTTTTTAAACCGAACGAACCGCATCGCATTAGCGTTATTCGAAAAGGCAACGATGTGTATCTGAAGGTGAAAAATACTACCCGCGAACGGATTTTTCATTGGAACATAGGTGATTTCCCGGAATTAAAATCGGGTCGGATTGGTCTCCGGCTGATGGGTTCCCGTATTTCTGAATTCTCTGATTTCAGCGTTTATCAGCTTTAAGTGCTTCGTTTAGCGTCTCTTTTCTCAGGACCTTATTGGAGGAGGAATAAACGAATTTTTCAAGATGGTGAAATGCTTTCGGAATTTCGTATTTTGAAATGTTTGAAAGTGGTTTTTGCAGTAGCAGTTCAATTTTGCGGAGTTCATTGGCATTACATTCAGCCACAAGCACCACTTTTTGACCCAGAATTTTATCGTCAATAGCACTGATGAAAAATGGAATGTCGATCAGCGTTTGCAGTTTTCGTTCCAACTGTTCCGGAAATACTTTTACTCCGCCCGAATTAATCACCGAATCGGCACGGCCGAGCCAACGAAAATTCTGTTCATCCTGAATCTCCACAATGTCGTTCGTAATCAATTCTTCGTCAGTGAGGTGCGGCGCATTTATTACTAAGCAGTTTCGTTCGTCCTGACGAATGCTGACTCCGTCAAGAACATGAAAGTATTCCGATTTTTCACCATTGAATTTTCTCAAAGCAATGTGCGAAGCCGTTTCGGTCATGCCGTAGGTTTCGTAAAGTGCAGCGGGAATATTTTCGCAGGCTTTTTCTAAGGCCGCATTCACCGGACTTCCACCCACAATAATATTCTTCACGGGAAATGTGCGAAGACTATTCAGCGAGTGATTCAACTGATAAGGTGTAATGGCCGCAAAATCAATTTTTGTGGATAAATTTTTAAAAGGATTGGCTTCGGGTTCCACACAAATAAGGTTGAATCCACCCGCAATGGCGCGCACAAGCATCATTTTACCGGCAATATACGAAGCTGGCAGACAAAGCAAAGCCGTTTTCCCGGCACCAAGTCCGAAAAAACTATTGGTCATGGTTGCGGAATTTATCATGGCCTGCTTTTTTAATCTGATCTCTTTAGGCTGTCCGGTTGAGCCGGAAGTATGCGTGATAATCACATCCGAATCGTCGAACCAGTTTTGCAAAAATGCGTATACCAAACCCGGCCAAGAAACCTCTGTAGATTCGTTTTCCAATAAAGTATGCAGATTGTCAGCCTGATATACTTTGTGGTTGATGATTATTTTGTTCAAATTCACGATTCTTTTTATTTAATCAATAACTGACCTGATTCCAGTACAATGATAATCACTTTTATTGACTTTTCATTTGTTGGAACAATATATTTCTGATTTATCGCTACACTTCCTAAACGCGCGACCTCGGACGGTGAGCCGAAAAATTAGAGAGGAAGGCGGTTAAAAATCGTCCTTGTTTGAAGTTGAAGTTCGTACAAATAGCTTCTTTTTTTTAGAGTAATTGTCGAACTTCAACAAGTTTGGACGATTTGAGCCTTCCGAACGCTAATTTTTCGAGTGAAGCGTCCGAAGTCTTGACTTTTTTGCTTACTTTTTGTGTTAAGACAAAAAGTAAGTCGGGGTTTGGGGCAGACGCCCCATGAAGATGGTGGTGACTATAAGGTTTTTATATCTTGAAATCCACGTTTCTTATGTTAGTCAAATATTCAGCAAACTCAAATCCCACTCTTTATTTTTTTCGTAAAAAAGCATTGCATTCCTGATTTCAAGTGGCGAGGGAATATTATTATGATAAAGTTGCCCGGTACCAAGTCCCTGAGGCAAATCCGAACCAAGTGTTGAGGTCCATTGTGCAATAGCATTCAGTCCGATATTTGATTCGAGTGCAGAGGTAATCCACCATTTTACATTATGTTTTTCAGCCAGTTGAATCCATTCTTCCGAAGCTTTGAAACCCCCAAGAAGCGATGGTTTTAAAATAATGTATGCAGGTTTTATTTTGTCAATAAGTGCTTCTTTATCTGTGGATTTTATGCCAATTAATTCCTCATCAAGTACAATTGGAATGGGTGATTTTTGACAAATCTCAGCCATTTTATCTAACTGACCCTGCTTGATGGGCTGTTCAATGGAATGAATCTGAAATTTTGCCAGCTTTTCGAGTTTCAGCAAAGCATCGTCGGCGCTGAATCCTCCGTTCGCATCCAAACGAATTTCAATTTCACTTTCCGGGAATTCTGCACGAATGTCGGCAATAATTTCCAGTTCGGTTTCAAAGTCGAGTGCACCCACTTTTAGTTTTATACAACGATAACCTGCCGTAATTTTTTCCCTGATCTGCTTTTGCATAAAGGCCTTATCCCCCATCCATACCAAACCGTTTATGGGAATTCCTGCTGTGCCTTTCGGAAATTCTGTGTTGAAAAACAGTCTCTTTCCACCCGTTTTTAGGTCGAGCAAAGCTGTTTCAAGTCCGAAAGAAATGGAGGGAAACAAAGACAAATCTACAGTTTCGGGATGTTGATTATGTTTCAGCGCATCACAGAGCTCTCTCAATTTCTGTTCATATCCGTTTTCAGGGTCGATGCTCAAACCGGGAATTGTGGAGCATTCGCCTATGCCTACAACGCCGTTTTCTTCAAGCAACAGAAATGCCGAATATTTTGAATACAACACGCCTCTCGAAGTTCCGGCCGGGAACTTAAAGTCCAGATTGTAATTTATATAGCGTACTTTCATTATTCATTAGAATTTGAAAATTTGAAGATTTGAAAATTTGAAAGTTGAATGCAGAAAATGATCTGATACTGATTATGTTCGACTTACCTTTTCAACAGTATTACAATAAAATTCCAATCAGAAACAATAGCGTAAAAATCAAAGTTCCCATCGATACGCGTGCGAGTTCGGGAAACAATTCTTTACCCTGATTAAATGTAAAAACCTTTTTCAGATTCACAGCAAACAATGGCGTGCTGAGCAAAAACAGCCATTGCCAAATGCTTTCGAAACGTATAATTCCGAAAATTCCAAGCGCTGTAAAAGCTCCCGAAATAAGAACAAGATGATAAATACGGGCTTTCGGTATTCCCATTTTTACCACAATGGTTTGTTTACCTGCGTTTTTGTCGGCTTCGTAGTCACGCATGTTGTTCATGTTCAGCACGGCAGTACTCAGCAAACCAATGGCCGAAGCGGGAAGTATTATTTCCCAACTCAAAGTTTGTGTGTGCAGGAAGTAAGTGCCCATGACGCCTACCAGTCCGAAAAACACAAAAACAAAAATGTCGCCCAAACCGCGATAACCGTAAGGATTTTTGCCCACTGTGTACTTCAGTGCAGCTACAATAGACGCAATTCCCAAAACAGCAAAAATCAGTATGTTAGTAATGTCGATACCGGCTGTTCCTACAAGAATAAGTGCAAGTCCTGTAAAGGCGGTAAGCACGCCCAGAATGATTATGCCACGCAGCATAGCTTTGGCAGATATTTCGCCGGACTGAACCATGCGTTTCGGACCAATTCGTTCAGCTGTATCTTTTCCGTTTACAAAATCGCCATAGTCGTTGGCCATGTTCGAAATAATCTGAAGAAATACGGTGGTCAACGCTGCCAATACAAAAACCGACCAGCGAAAGCCTCCATCCAACACTGCCAGTGCCGAACCCATAATGGTGTTCGACAGTGCCAGCGGTAAAGTCTTTAAACGAAATGCTTGTATCCAGGGATTAATCATAAGAAATAAAATTTACATCTAAGCTACATAAGTAATCGATAATTATTATTGATATGTTTTCACCACATAGAACACAGTAGTTTTGAAAACAACAGAAAAGACTAAGAACACATAGTATTATCCCGAATAACGGGATAATTTCAGAGCGATAAAAGTATCGACAGATACTTTTACTATGTGAACTAAGTTTTTTTTCTTAAATAATTTCTAAGTGTTCTATTGTGTTAGAAACATATCATTTAATATCTCATCGAACTTAGAATACTTTAAATCACTAATTTTTTGCTTGTTTCCAATTTATTTCCTCAGTGTTTCTTGCTGTACTTAGTGCCTTAGTGGTTATAAATTACGGTAATTTCGGAAATTTTCCAAAATCCGGTTTGCGTTTTTGCAGAAATGCATTTTTACCTTCGTGCGCTTCTTCGGTCATGTAATACAGCATAGTTGCGTTTCCGGCAAGTTCTTGAATACCAGCCATTCCGTCCATTTCGGCATTTAATCCCATTTTAATCATACGAAGTGCAAGCGGACTGTGTTCCATCATTTTTTTACACCAGGCTACTGTTTCGTCTTCGAGTTGATCGAAAGGTACTACAGTGTTTACAAGTCCCATTTCCAGAGCTTCGGCAGCTGAATATTGTTTGCAGAGGAACCAGATTTCACGTGCTTTTTTCTGACCCACGATGCGCGCCAGATACGATGAGCCAAAACCGGCATCAAAGCTTCCCACTTTTGGACCGGTTTGTCCGAAAATGGCATTTTCAGAAGCAATAGAAAGGTCGCAAACTACATGCAATACATGTCCGCCACCAATAGCATAACCGTTAACCATGGCCACAACAGGTTTTGGCAGCGAACGAATCATTTTTTGAAGGTCGAGCACATTCAGGCGCGGAACGCCATCTTTTCCAATATAACCGGCAATGTTTTTTACATTTTGATCGCCACCGGCACAAAATGCTTTGTCGCCTTCACCGGTAAGAATGACGGTGCCAATGTCCTGACTTTCGCGGCAATACACCATAGCCTGAATAATCTCTTTAATGGTATCGGGCGTAAATGCGTTGCGGTAACGCGGACGATTGATGGTGATTTTTGCAATTCCTTCGAAATATTCGAATTTTATTTCTTCGAATTCTTTAATGGTTGTCCAGTTTCTCATATTTATATTGATATTTACTTTAATCCCTGGAAGGGACTAAAAAGTAGTTTGTAATGTTAGTTTTTAAATTTTAAAAGATATGTGTCACTTTTTCAGAAGCTCAGGAGTTTCTGATGTTCTTAAAATATCCACTATAATTCTCTGTGTTTAAATCACTGTCGGTAAATACTTCCAAAACGCATGCATTCTGTTCGTTGAGTAATTTGGAAATACTTTCGTTCAGATTTTCGACTTTGTCACAACTCATATAGTTCAGTCCGAAAGCTTCCACGAGCGATTTAATTTTTACCTGATGTGGTGTAGTGAAAAATTCCAGACTGTTTTTCATCAATTCTTTATCGCCAATAAACCTGAAAATATTTCCTCCATTGTTGTTCATGACAATGATTTTCAGATTTGTACCAATATAATTGTTCCAAAGTCCGTTTGAATCATAAATAAACGAAACATCACCGCTCAGAAAAACAGTGGGTTGTTTTGAACTGTAAGCATAACCCACTGCTGTGGAGAGACTTCCATCAATTCCCGAAGTGCCTCGATTGCAAATGTAGGTCAGGTCGGGGCGGGCAGGGAAGAGTTGTGTCCAGCGCACTGAAGTACTATTGGCCAAATGAAGCGTACTGCCCTGTGGAGTTTGTGCCAAAAGTTCCATAACCACATTCATGTCTGAGAGCGGACTATCTGATCCTGCCGGGTTGACGAATTTGTTATGAAGCAATTTTATT
The DNA here is from genome assembly GCA_009929375.1 of Bacteroidia bacterium. Taxonomy (GTDB): domain Bacteria; phylum Bacteroidota; class Bacteroidia; order Bacteroidales; family Paludibacteraceae; genus Paludibacter. The sequence goes on along the minus strand of SAAO01000017.1, from coordinate 23,767 downwards.
TGTTGATATTCAGAATTATATTTGCCGGAAAAATTACTCTCGGTTGTTCCCAAAGGCATTTTATTTAAAGTGTCAGTGGCAAATCCGGGAATAACTGTTGTCAGACTTTTGTAGGTATCTACATAAGGCATCGACGATTCCAGCTGCCATTGTTCGGCAGGTTGATGTGTGCGCAGGAAAATTTTCAGCTGCTTGCAAATCACTGAATGACCAATGGTAATCAATAAATCAGGAGCAAATTCCAATTTGTTTTCAAGAGAATTGATACGTGAAAAAAGCGATTCCGGTTGTGTAATGATGTTATTTCCCGTTACGTTCGACAAATTTTCAGCAATGACCACCACGTCGGGTTGTGCTGCTAAGCGATTGGCCAAATCGTTGAGACATTCGTTTTTTGGAAAAACCCCGAACACGATCATTTTACGACGGAAACCGGTCCATTTTTCCTCAAGCACTTTCAAACTTTCGCTGTTTACTGAGGGTAAAGCAGGCAATGTTTTTACAATTTTCGGATTGGAATGATGCTCCGGAATAGCACTGTAAATAGGTTCACGCAGGGGTACATTGATTTGTACCGGACCTTCCGGATACGACAAAGCGGTATCGATGGCCTGCGAAACCTGACGATCGGAAAACTGCAAATCGGCTTCCAGAGTTGTTTCAACAGGAAGCTCGAAAGCCGATTTTATGTAATTTGCAAAAATGTTGTGCTGACGAAGCGTTTGCCCATCTGCCTGATCAATCATTTCAGCAGGACGGTCGGCGGTAATCACAATCAGCGGAATATTCTGGTAATAAGCTTCAGCAATGGCAGGGGCGTAATTCAGTACTGCAGTGCCCGATGTACACACAAGCGCCACAGCTTTTCCGCTTTGCTGAGCCATTCCTAATGCAAAATAGGCGGCTGAACGTTCGTCGGCAATGCTCAAACATTCAATTTCGGGTTGAGCTGTAAAAGCAAAAATAAGCGGAGCATTGCGCGATCCCGGCGAAATGACAACTTTTTCTATACCCTGACGGACACAGATTTCTGCAATATTTTTAATTCCCTGTCGGAAGTGTGGCATATTTCTATTCTCAATTTATCCCGAAAATTTTCGGTATTATTATATTATTCCCCTTTAGGGGTTAGGGGTTTTGAAGTCCGCATTGCATTCAGCATGGTCAGCATTTTGTTGTCTGTTTCTATCCATTCGCTTTGTGCTACCGACGAGGCTGTAATACCTGCTCCGCTGTATAGAACAAATTCGTTTCCGAATAGTTGCAGACAGCGAAGATTGACAAAAATATCAGTTTTTGCACCCACATTTACAGGTCCGAGGAAACCGGTATAATAGGTTCGGTCGTGTTTTTCGTGAGTGGAAATAAAGCTATGCGCTTCAGCTTTGGGCAGTCCACCCACTGAAGGTGTCGGATGCAGCATTTTCAGAATTTCGCCTGTGCGTGTTTCCTTTCCAGTGTCGAAGCTGAATTCGGTTTTTAAATGAATAAGATTGGCTGCCTGATGATTAGCCGGTCCTTTTTTTGTAATGTTCGTGAAACCAGATTCGCGCAACGATTTTTCTATATAATCGGTTACAATCCCCTGTTCTTCAATTTCTTTCTGACTCCAGGTATATGCTTCAACAGCTTTGTCGGTCGCAATCAGTGTTCCGGCCAGCGATATGGTGCGTACCTGTGCACCATTCACCTGAATGAGTGGTTCGGGAGTAGCTCCCATCCAGCAACCTGCTCCGGGCATTTGCAATAAATAAACCATAGCATGCGGATATTTTTTGCAAAGCGTGTGAAAAAATGCAGCAGCGCTGAAATCAGCCGGATTTTCCTGTTTCCGGACTTTGGATAAAACAACTTTTCTGAACTTTTCGGCTTTAATGTCTTCAATAGCAGCATTTACATAGTTGCAAAATTCATTTTCTGAAGTCGTCTGTAGATTGAGGTTTGCCGTGTTTTTTGATATAAATTCTGAATTATCAGTTATTTCCTTAGCTAAATTTTCAGGAATGGAATTGTCTTTAATAACAACATCAGGCTTCAGAAACCAGCTTTTTGAGTTCTCTGATACACTGAATGGCGACAGAATAAATCCGGATTGAGAATAATCGAATACCGTAAAATCAATCTCCACGGGCAATGATTTGTACTGAATTTGTGTGATGATTTCTTCTTCGCCGGGTAAACGATACGACACAAAAGGCGTGTTTTTATCTAAAAGCAGCTTTTGAAGTTGGATAAGTGTATTTTCGTTTTTTTCGTTGTTCATAGCTCCGAAAGCTATTCGTTTCGTCATTATTTTATTGCTACAATACGGTTCGTGAGGCGACAAAGCGAAATGAGTTTTCCGTTTTTGTCTTCCACCCTTATTTCCCATACATGCTGCGTTTTTCCGTGATGCACAAGCGTTCCAATACCAAAAACCTCTTTTTCGCGTGTTGTGCCCACATGACTTCCGCTGATTTCGACACCAAGCACCGCATAATGCTGCGGATCGACAAGCGTCATCGAACCTGCACTTCCAACCGATTCGGCCAGTGCCATGGTTGCGCCACCATGCAGGCGTTTCATAGGCTGAAAAGTGCGCTCGTCAACAGGCATAGTGGCCACAAGTCGCCCTTCCGATACTTCGGTAAATATAATTTGCAAATGTTCCATCAATGTGTTTTTGCAAATTTCGTTTATCTGGTCAATGGTCATCATGAGTTTTCGTTCGGTTTTTTCAGAGAAGTTCTTTTGCCCACTCGTCTTCTTTAAAACCCAGCAGAACTTTTTCGCCAATGAGTAAAACCGGACGTTTTACCATCATGCCATTACTTGCCAGAATGTCAATCAGCTCAGCCTGTGAAAGCGTTTTCACTTTCTCTTTCATGTTATTTTCTTTGTACAGCAATCCGCTTGTGTTGAAGAATTTTGCAACAGGCAAACCACTTTTGGCAATCCATTCTGTAAGTTCAGCCGAAGTTGGATTTTCCTCCCTTATCGGACGATAGCTGTACTCAATATTATGCGATTTCAGCCATTTTTCTGCTTTTTGGCAGGTGCCGCATTTGGGATAACAGAGTATTTTGGGTTTCATGTTTTTGAGTTTCAAGTTTCAGAGTTTTGTGTTGATCAGTTAATTAGTCAATCAGTTGATCAGTTAATCGGTCAATTGGTTTTGTTTTCAGAGACGATACTAATAAATAGTAAATGGTAAATGATAAAATTGTCCATTGTCCATTATCAACTACTTAAATATTGCTCTGAAAATATCATTTCCGTTGGCAAAAATAAGCAGGGCAAAAAGTAACATCATTCCGGCTGTTTGGGCGTATTCCATAAATTTTTCGTTGGGTTTACGACGTGTTACCATTTCGTAGAGCAGGAACAATACGTGTCCGCCATCGAGTGCCGGAATAGGTAAGAAGTTCATAAATGCCAGAATTACAGAAAGTAATGCTGTCATCGACCAAAAAACCTGCCAGTCCCATACAGAAGGGAACATTTTTCCAATGCTTCCGAAACCTCCGAGTTGCGATGCACCCTCTTTCGAGAATACAAGTTTAAACTGTTTTACGTAGCCTGTAAGCGTTTCCCAACCGAGTGAAATACCTGCCGGAATGGCTTCGAAAAAGCCATATTCAATTTTTTTTGTTTGCAGATAATTCTTTACATCGCGCAATGCCACACCCAGTTTTCCGTTTTCGTTGATCTGAAGTTGCGATTGCATAAGTTGACCATTGCGCACAAACTGAAGATCGATCATAGAGTTTTTCGACGCATCGAGTTCAGCTGCAATGTCCTGGAAAATGTTCATCGTTTTTCCATTTATACCCACTACACTATCGCCTTTCTGAAGGTTGGCTTCGCTGGCAGGACTGCCTGCGCTCACTTCTTCCACCACAAACGGGAATCGTACAGTTACGAGATCAGTTTCCTGCGACGCAATGATTTTTTTTGCAAAGTCCAGTGGCAGATTTATTTTTACTTCCTGACCATCGCGAACTAAAGTCACTTCACGTTTGCCATCGAACACAATTAAATCAATCAGATCGCCACGCTGGTCAACCATAATTCCATCAACCGAAATTACATTGTCACCATTGCGGAAACCATATTCCTGCATGGTTTTGGAAAAATGCAAACCGTATTTCGCATTCGAGAACGGCATATATTCTTTTCCCCATGTGAAAAGCACAGCCGAATAAATAACCATAGCCAGGATGAAATTCACCAAAACGCCTCCAATAATAATGGGAAGACGTTGCCATACGGGTTTCGCACGATATTCCCATTCCTGTGGCTCCTGATTCATTTGGGCTGCATCCATCGACTCGTCGACCATACCTGCAATTTTGCAATATCCACCCAGAGGCAACCAACCAATTCCCCACTCAGTGTTATCGGGGTATTTGCGCCAGTCATTATCTTCAAGTTCTTCTACCGGAATGGGTTCCACCAGCTGTCTGCCTTTGCTGTCGACCATGACGTCGCCATCAGCATCGCGTTTTGGACGTTCGTTTGCCGGAACGTTTTTAGCAAAAAAGCGTACCTGCCATTTCCCGTTTATTTTTTTTGCCCTGACAAGCGAGAAGTTCGGGTTGAAGAACATGTAAAATTTATCCACACGCACTTTGAAAACACGTGCGAAGAAGAAATGACCGAATTCGTGCAAAAAAACGAGTATCGATAAACTGAGAATCAGTTGTAATGTTCTGATAAGAAATGTTTCCATAAATGTGTTTTAAATTTCCGGCAAAGCGCCGGCCTGCCATATTGTTTTAATTTGTTGGTTTATATTTTCTCCATTAAAAAAATGTATTCCTGATGTTTTTCATCATTCGAAATCCATTCGTTGGTTGAGCGAAGAGTGCTCATTATATTTTTTCTGTAATCAATTTTTTTTACATCGATTAGCTTTGCATTCTCCGAAATTATGTGTAATAATTGTTCTTGTGTGGCGCGGCCACCCGAGCTGTACGATAACACAATATAGCGCGCATTTGTTTGCTGTATTAACTTTCGTAAAGCATCCATGGCGATAAAATCACCATTTTTATTTTTTCTAAACTCTTCGAACACTGAGGCCGATAATCCATCTCTGGTGTCGGACCGACGATTGACCTTTCCGAAAATTTCAGGCTTGTCGTTCCGGATAATGGTTGTCCACAAATGGTAATATGCAGCGTAACGAATTCTGCTTGGCGGCATTTTTTCGTTGTTAGAGCCATAAGGCGGATCGAGATAAGCCAAATCGAAACTATGTTGCGCCACCGTATCGAAAATATCACCTTTTATCACTTTGTGATTTTTTCCACTGCGCACAATGGCAGGTACTTTTAGCTGCATTTCTTTGGCTGAACGAACCGACCATTTCGAAAGGTAAGCAGCATAATGTCCCAATGTGTTATCCACGCGGTCTAATGCCTGGATGAGCGATGTCAATGCCACACATTTATCTTCGAAACTCAGATTCAAACGATCAATTTCCTCACGTATGACATCGAGTTTCATTGTGTTGTGAATTCTGAAAGGCTTTTTGCTGTCGGTGACACTACCGCCGTAGTGAGTTGTAAACCAGCCTTCATAACCGTTCAGCCCATTTAAATGCTCAATCAGTGATTTGTAATAACTGTCAGATTGATTGGCTTTAAGATAGCAATTACCAAAAACTTCCGACCAGTCTGAAATGTCGTTCGAAGTTACTTCGAAGCCGTTTAAAGCCAATGCCTGCGAAACTCTTGTCGATCCGCTGAATCCATCCAAAACAGTATCAATGCCACGAAGCTCAGAAACCATTTCCATAATATACGGAATAAGTTTAAGTTTCGATCCGGCATAGTTAATTCCTTCTGTTTTAGTGGTATTCATTAATTATAAAAATGGTTTTTATCAACGGATAAAACTACTTGTCAACGCTCTTACAGCTTCATCAGTTGCTACATAGTCGTCGTAAGTAGGTTTTGCCACAAAAGTAGCCTTTGCCATTACCGTTTCAATGATGTCACTCATTTGCAGGAATCCTATTTTGTCCTTCAAAAATTCAGCTACCACAATTTCATTTGCTGCATTCAGGATACAGGGCATATTCCCACCTTTTTCCATGGCATAATATGCAAAAGCCAGATTACGAAAACGTTCGGTGTCGGGCTGTTCGAATGTAAACTGTGTGCAGATATTGAAATCCAGACGCGGGAAATTTGTTTTCAGCCTGTCGGGATATGTAAATGCATACTGAATAGGAAGTTTCATGTCAGGCAATCCGAGCTGGGCTTTGATGGAGCCATCAGCAAACTGAACCATCGAATGAATTATCGACTGAGGATGTACCACCACATCAATTTGTTCGGGAGCAACTCCGAAAAGCCATTTAGCCTCAATGATTTCGAAACCTTTGTTCATCATGCTGGCCGAGTCAATGGTGATTTTAGCGCCCATGTCCCAGTTTGGATGTTTCAAAGCCTGCGCACTTGTTACGTGTTGCAGTTCAGCAAGGTTTTTAGTGCGAAAGGGTCCGCCCGAAGCTGTAAGAATGAGTTTTTCAATTGGATTGTTTCCTTCTCCCGTAAGGCATTGGAAAATAGCAGAGTGCTCTGAGTCGACAGGCAAAATGGCAGATTTGTGTTTTTCAACTAGATCGCAAATAAGTTCGCCAGCTACCACCAATGTTTCTTTGTTGGCAAGCGCAATTTTTTTTCCGGCTTCGATGGCTTTTATGGTTGGTTTTAATCCCGAATAACCTACCATAGCTGTAAGTACCATGTCGATAGGTTGCATTTCGGCTACCTGAGCAATAGCTTCATTTCCTGCAAATACTTTGATGGGAAGGTCGGCCAGCGATTCTTTTAGTTTGCTGTAGTGAGTCTCGTTGGCAATAGCAACCACTTCGGGACGAAATTTGCGTGCCTGTTCGATAAGTAAATCCACCTGATTGTTGGCTGTGATGGCGTAAACCTCAAAAAGTTCGCTGTTTTCCTCGATCACTTCCAATGCCTGTGTGCCTATCGAACCTGTAGAGCCAAGTATTGCTATTTGTTTTTTGTTTTCAACCATAAATTTAATGTGCCAATAAGCCAATGTGCTGATTTGCCAATTTATTAAAGAGTAATTTTGCTTAAAAGATGATTACATCTTCCGGATTTACAGGTTTTCCCTGTTTCCAGAGTTCAAAATAAAATTGTGTTCCGGTTTTGTTTTCACCACTTTCGCCTGTAATAGCAATTCCTTCGCCGGCTTTTACATTGTCGCCTGTTTTCTTTAGCAAACGTGTATTGTTTTTGTATATCGACAAATAATTGTTTTCGTGTTGTACCTGAATAACCCAGCCATATTCGAAAGTAAACGCTGTATAAACCACAGACCCGGCCAATACGCTGGCTACAGTTTCGTTTGGAGCAGTAATTATGCTAATTCCTGTCTGATTTTCCTGAAGATTAAATGCTGTTGAGATAACTCCCTTTGCAGGGCGAAAGAAAACGTACATATTGTCGTTGGTTTTGGACTCAATTGTCGACAAATTGTATTTTTCTTCCCGTTCATATTTTTCAATAAACTCTTTTTCTTTCTTCGATTTTTCGAGATAATCTGTGGCTGTCTTTTTCAGTTGTACCGAATCGAGTGAGAGTAGCGAGTCCGGTTTTATATTTCCTTTAATGATATCCCGCATTATATCCATATACCCGGCCTGAAGTTCAATTTTTCGCAATAAGGAATCGGCATACATCGATTCTGAAATAATGTGTCCGCGGTTGCCTGTATCGCCATAACCGGGCAGATAGTATTTTATCGGGGTGGTAAATATAAGTATGGTAAGTAAAATGAAGGTGCCCAACACCAGCGATGAACCATAAATAAGCACACTAAGCCTCGAAAGCCTGATGTGCCAAGATTCTTCAAGTGTGTTTTCGTTGAGTACCGATACTCTGTACTGAAAACGCAGTTTCTGTAAAAATGACCTGAACCTGTTTGTTTTCTTTTTCATTTATTTTCGTACGAATGAAACGAATACAAAAGTAACTTTTTTCGTGTGATAAGCAAAACAAACGAAGCTCAAACAAGTGGCTTGTTTGAGCTTCGTTATGTGTTTTTGAGTATTATTAAATAGCGTTGCCAATCATAAATACTGCGGCAAGTGAAACAATGGCATAAAGTTCTGGAAATACAGCAAGAATAAGAGTTTTACCAAACACATCGTAACCCGATCCGATTCCTGCGATACCATTTGCACAAACCTGTCCCTGACGGATAGCTGAGAACAAACCGGTAAGCGCCAAAGCGAGACTTGCACCAAAAATGGCAGCAGCAGTTCCCCATGTCATTTCAGGATTCAGTTTTCCGGCCAAAAGAAAGTATCCAAGAAATCCGTAAAGTCCCTGAGTTCCGGGGAGCGCGCTAAGTACCATGTAGTTACCAAACGCATCAGCATTTTTCTTAAGAGCGCCGATGGCTGCATTACCAGTGATAGTTACTCCAAAAGCACTTCCCACACCAGCAAGACCTACCATTAATCCAATACCAATATAAGCTAAAATAATTGGTTCCATAATTTTCCTTGTTTTTTAAATTGTTATATTATTATTTGTTTTTATTCCTGATTAAAATAGTGATTCTTCCTCTTTGTAAGACGAAAATGGTTTGTATTTTTTTCCACCACCTTCGAAGCCTGAGTTTTTGTAAAACTCAACAAAAGTAAGACGCATTGGGTGTACAAAGGCACTGAGACCCGACATGAAAATGTTGATGCCATGTCCCACAAGCATAATCAATACCATTACTATCTGACTAATGACAGGTATGTCGCCACTGAGTTGAATTGCTAAGTCGTTGAATACGAACCCCATTACTGCTCCCGAAATACCTAAAGCAAACAAACGAATGTACGAAAGTACATCGCCGAGCAATCCTGTAGCCATGTTGTAAGTATCCCACAATCCGGCTCCGACATTAATCAATGGATTTCTTTTCAGATTATTCAGAAGGAAAATCAGAAGAACGCCTGCACCTCCGAAAATGATATATCCCCATTTGCTGATTTCCGGTGCTAATCCGGCAAAAGAGGACAATGCATAAGTTCCTCCGGCACCTAAGATTACAACTATCCAACCCCATGTGGATAAGGAAGCAGCCCAACCAAATCGTCGAACCAAGCCTACAGCTTTTATAATCATTCCGAAAATAATCTGAACCACCCCGATTATCAATGCTGTGTAAAACAGTTGATTTGAGTCGAGCATTATTACTTTGAACGATTCAAGCCATTCAATTTTCGATTCGAGTAAGTTATATCCGAAAAATGTACCACTCACTGTACCCAGAATAACAGTAGCAGAGCCCAGCCATATCAGTAAAGACATGATTGGTCGCATTGCTTCTTTCACTTTTTTACGAGCAAGTAAAGCAACTAAAACCAGAATTAATCCGTAACCTGCATCACCAAGACACAATCCGAAAAACAGCATGTAGAACGGAGCAAAGAACGGAGTCAAATCCAGTTCATGATAATTAGGCATGTCGTACAATTCGCCAATCATTTCGTATAATCGGGCAAATTTGTTGTTTTTCAGTTTTACAGGAACTTTGTCATCTTCGGTTGGTATAAAAGTTTCGAAGTAAACATTCTCTTTTTCGAGCAGTTCGTTGAGTGCAGGTTCACTTTCTTCGGGACACCAGCCTTCGAGCAGCATGACTTTGTTTTCTACTGCACTGTTGCTACTGAGCAATACTTTATCCATGTCGATGTTTTCGGACAATCCGGCCTGAAAAGCTTTCAGATTGTTGTACTCATTGACACAGGTTTGAGCAATCAAAGCATTCTGTTCTTCAATTTTTTTCTGAATATCAGCAATGATTTTAAGTATTTCAGGCGCAGTGTTTTTCGAAATTTTTACCGGATCGGCATCAATGTCAATCTGCGTATCGGGATTGGTAACAGTGATGAAGTAAACAGTACTTCCCACAGTGTCAATTTCGAATGCGTTGTAAATGGCTTCCCATTCCGGATTGAAACGCTTGATATTACAGCTGAAAAATTTTACAGTAAGTCCGGCAGTTTTAAGTTCCGACAATCTGTTATGACTGAATTCGCCCCATACTTCCATGCTTTCATATTCCTTTTCAGCATGTTGAAGTTTTTGCCAAAGATTCTCCTTTTCTGCAAAAACTGATTCAACTTTAAGCAGCGTGTCAATGCTTTGCACACCGGAACCCTGCGCATAAACGGTTTTTTCGGGAGTGTGTTTTTCGAGCAGTTTGATTGCATTTTTCACTCTCGCTGCCAATTGCATTTTTTCTCGCAAAGCATCATTCTCTGCTACACCTTCAGGTCTTTCAATTACGTGCAGTACACCTGTTTCTCTGAGTTTCTCGAGAAAACTGTTGTATTGCCTGTAATAGACAATGAAAGAGTATTTTTTCATTTTTACAATCATAACTCAACCTCCTTCAGTTTCTGTTGACGCGATTTCACAATTTTTTGTGACGATTTAGAAAGGTTTTCTTCATCCTCCATGAATCGTTTGATCTTGATAATTGCTTCCTGATATCCGGGAATTTGTACCTTTTCAAACAGGTTTACTTTTTGAGTGGTTTTTTTGCGCGCAAACTCGAGTAAACGAAGTTTGTTGGCATAAAATTCCTGTTCAATTCCTACCTGAGCAAGTTCTTTCAACTGTGTGAGTCCATCGGCATACCATTTGGGTGAGTTGAAAAGACTGAATGGTTTTGTTTTGTACAATACCTCGTCGAGCACAGGAATACGCACACCTGCAATTTTTTTGATACTCATTTTTACATCTTCCACCTGAAGCAACGACGTATCAAACTCTCCCCACAAAGCCAGCATTTTGTCGTATGCAGCTATGCGTTGTTCAATCTCGCTTTCAAGTTTTTTAATGTCATCTTTGGCTCTTTTTACCTCCATGCGTAATGCACTTTCCTTATTTTTAATTGTAGGAAGGGCTCGTACACGCATTTTCAGATTTTTTTCGAGCGTCTGAAGTGATGTTTTATTGTATTGAAATTGTATTGCCATATAGCTTTCGGCTTAAAAAGCCTTTATTTTTTTATAGTGATATAAACAGGTTCTTCGTCGTGAACCTCGTTATCGCTGTTTTTTCTTTTTATTGTGTGCTTAATTTTTAAAACTGCAAAATTAAGCTCAATACTGGTCTCTGTTTCTGCCACATCTTTGTCGTTGCCAAGAAGTTCAGTCATTATTTCGGCACTTTGCTTCATCAACGATTTCTGTACTTTTTCCTCTTTTGTTTCCACTATTTCCGATACAGCGCGTGTGAAAGCCCTTAGTTTGGTAAATGTTTCGATTATACCAATAGTTGTTTCAGTTGCTTTTTCGCTTTTCAGAATGGTTGCCAGCATATACAAACCTTTTTCGGTAAATGCTTTTGGAATCACATAGGAGTGTTTTCTGTTTTTGAACTGGTCGAAATTTTCGACCACATCGCTGTAACTATCAGATTCAGATATATTTGAGTTGTTTTTCGTAATTTTTACTTGTCTCCATTCCTGTTTTGAAAGTTCAAAAACATATCCTTTGGGAAATTTCTCAGGATTATTTTTGATAGCTTCGTTTACACGTTTGGTAACAACCCCATAAAGCTCAGCCACATCAAAATCGAGAATCACCTGTTGATCTCTGATTTCTATAATTTTATTTTCGATATTGCTGAGTTTTATAATGTCTGACATACAGAATATTCTCTAAGTGATCAGAATTGAGAACAGCTGTTTTTTGCTCAAAAGGAGCAAAAGAACTATTTTTTCCAGTATTTATCCACAAGTTCCTGCTTAATACTCACTTCGGCAGGTTTGAAATGGTCGCCAAGCATATCCCAGGCCACATCGAGCATGGCAGTTGCATCAATATTTACATCAATAGCCAACAGTTTGTTTGAGTAGTCTTTTGCAAATGCAAGTGTACGTTCATCGTAGTCGGTAAGGTCGAAACCGTTTTCGAGTTTGGTTTTCGCATTGGCCGCATCGGCAAACAAACGTACAGCAGCGTTCATCACCTGAGGGTGATCTTCGCGTGTTTTTTTACCAATTACAAGCTGTTTCAAACGCGAAAGCGAACGGAACGGATCGACAATAACTTTACCCACATCAGTATCGCGACGCAGGAATAGCTGACCTTCAGTGATATAACCTGTGTTGTCGGGGATGGCGTGCGTAATGTCGCCACCTGAAAGCGTGGTTACAGCGATAATGGTAATAGAACCTCCTTCGGGGAATTGCACTGCTTTTTCGTAGATTTTTGCCAAATCCGAATAAAGCGAGCCCGGCATTGAATCTTTTGATGGAATCTGATCCATACGATTCGATACAATTGCTAACGCATCAGCGTACGAAGTCATATCGGTAAGCAGAACAAGCACTTTTTCGTTTTTGTCCACAGCAAAGTATTCCGCTGCGGTAAGTGCCATATCCGGAATCAACAGACGTTCAACCGGAGGATTTTCAGTGGTGTTTACAAAACTCACGATACGATCGAGTACACCTGCGTTGTTAAATACGTTTTTAAAATACAGGTAATCGTCGTTGGTAAGTCCCATACCTCCAAGAATAATCTTGTCGGTTTGTGCACGCAGCGCCACATTGGCCATTACCTGGTTGAAAGGTTGGTCAGGGTCGGCAAAAAATGGAATTTTCTGACCAGAAACCAGTGTGTTGTTCAGGTCGATACCTGCAATCCCGGTTGCAATAAGCTCAGAGGGTTGTTTACGACGAACAGGATTCACCGACGGACCACCAATTTCGCGCTCTTCGCCTTCCACCTCAGGACCTCCATCGATAGGGTCGCCAAAGGAATTAAAAAAGCGGCCAGCCAATTGCTCGCTCACTTTCAGCGAAGGTGCTTTACCCAAAAATATTACCTCGGCATCTGTTGGAATCCCTTCGGTTCCTTCGAAAACCTGCAATGTCACTTCTTCGCCCATGATTTTTACCACCTGAGCCAGTTTGCCGTTTACGGTAGCAAGCTCGTCGTTGCCCACATTGCTTGCATGCAGCGAACATGTGGCTTTAGTAATCTGAGTGATTTTAGTGTAAATCTTTTGAAATGCTTTTGTTGCCATTATATTAATGTTCTTTCGTTTTTATTCCCGGTTTATTTTCGTCTCTCTGACAGAATGTTATTCAGTTCGGAAACATATTTTTCAAAACTTTCCGACTGATAAACAGAGTAGTTCATCTGTTTACAAACATTTATTATTCGTTTGAAATAATCCATTACATCAATAAAACCATTGAATTTGAAATCGGATTTACAAATATCCATTACCAGATTCAGCATAAATTCCTGACGTTCGAGCGGACAAACCGAGTCAATCTTATCAAATGCATCCTGTTGTAAAATAACAAAGTCGATTACTTCCGATTTCCAGAAAGTAAGGTGATATTCTACGGGTACACCGTCGTCGCCAAGAATGTTGATTTGCTCCTGTACTTCTTTACCACGTTGCAAAATGGTTTTCATATCGTTTACTTTCGAAGTCCAGTCGGGCGAAATGCGTTTTGAAATATATTCCTCAAATTCAGGATATTCGATATATTTCGAATAACTATCAATCGGATTCACAGCCGGATAGCGTTTGCGGTCGGCGCGGGCCTGTTCGAGTGCAAAGAAACAGCGTGCTGCCTTTTTTGTACTTTCGGTCACAGGCTCCTTGAGGTTACCACCGGCGGGCGATACTGTTCCGATAAAGGTGATAGAACCTGTTTCGCCATTTTTGAGATATACATAACCAGCGCGGCTGTAGAAGTTGGCAATAATGGCCGAAAGGTCCATCGGGAACGCATCCTGACCGGGAAGCTCTTCCATACGGTTACTCATTTCGCGGAGTGCCTGCGCCCAACGCGAAGTGGAATCGGCCATCATCAGTACGCGAAGTCCCATAGCGCGGTAGTATTCCGAAATGGTCATGGCTGTATACACTGATGCTTCACGCGATGCTACGGGCATGTTCGAAGTGTTGGCGATAATAATGGTACGCTCCATGAGTTTGCGACCGGTGTGCGGATCTTCGAGTTCGGGGAATTCAACAAAAATTTCCACTACCTCGTTAGCACGTTCGCCACAGGCGGCAATAATTACGATGTCGGCTTCGGCTTGTTTCGAAATGGCATGCTGAAGTACGGTTTTTCCTGTTCCGAAAGGTCCGGGAATAAATCCGGTTCCACCTTCCACAATCGGATTTGCAGTGTCGATGGTACGAACACCGGTTTCGAGCAGTTTGAAAGGACGTGGCTTTTCGGCATGTACGTTGATGGCTTTTTTTACCGGCCATTTCTGTACCATTGTAATGTCTTTTTCGTTTCCGTCGGCATCCACAATCACAGCTATTTTGTCCAGAATTTTGTATTCGCCGGCAGCAACTACCGATTTTACGGTAAACTGACCATCGAGGTTAAAAGGAACCATGATTTTGTGCGGTTGGAAATTCTCGTCCACCTCGCCAAGCCACGATCCTGCTTCCACTTTGTCGCCGGCTTTTGCAATGGGTTTAAAACTCCAGAGTTTTTCGGTGTCGAGGGGGAAGTTGTATTCGCCGCGTTGCAGAAAAACGCCTGTCAGTTTGTCGAGGTCGTTCTGCAGTCCGTCGTAGTTGCGCGAGAGCAAGCCGGGTCCGAGTGTTACTTCGAGCATGTGACCCATAAATTCCACTTCGTTGCCTACTTTCAGACCGCGGGTACTTTCGAAAACCTGTACGAATGCGTTGTTTCCAACTACTTTCAGCACTTCAGCCATCAGCTTCTGATTGCCAAGTGCAATATAAGCAATTTCGTTCTGAGCTACCGGGCCATCTACTTCCACGGTTACCAGATTCGATATAATCCCTTTTACTTTTCCTTTTGTTGACATAAAAATTTCTTTTGTCAATGTGCCTGTTGTTCTAAAAAAGCAACAGGCTGTATTTAATATTTTGTTTTATTCCTGAGTATAAAAAATGGTTATTCGTTGTCCTCGATTTTGATGTCCTGTTTCAGATTGGCAAGCATATCTCTGAATATCGATGCACCTTTTTCGACCGATAACATTTTCCAGCGTTCTATCATTTCAACCCTGAGCACAAAAGCCAGAATCTTTTCTATCCCGAAGTAGTTGAAAAAGCTGTTTTCCTCCAGCCAGTTCCATTTCAGAGCATCAATTTTTTTCTCGCGCTCAAGCAGGTCTTTTTCTTCGCCAATGCGAATCAGTATTTCCAAATGTTCGAAAATTCCGTTAAGACCAAAATCGCGTGCATTTGTTTGTCTCAAAACAGCAGCAACTTCATTTTGTCCGATAATCATCAATTTCGGATCGAAGCCGTGTTTGCGACAGGTAATAGCTGTGAGTATATTGTTTACATTCAGATTGAACTCAAACCAATCGCGCAAAAAGCGGTTACCACATTTCATGGCGTGCTCATAGTACAAGCCCGTCAGATAGTCCTCGCGGGAGAAATTGTTCACAATATTCTCGTCGGTGTATGTGCTGAGGAATGTGTGCACATAGGGCAACAATCGATCGTCTTTCGGCAATTCGTTTTCACGTATCAGTGCCACGAGTTGTTCCCAGTCAGCGGAAGTGAGGTTTCCGGCAGCAAGCAAAGCAGCTTCTCTGTTGTCGAGCCAGGTGAGCAGATTGTGGTTGTCGTACACTGCATACAGTAACTTCAGCAAAGCAGCATCGCTCACCGATAGTTGTTCGGTAAGTTCAGCTTTTATTTCGGTTACCGACGAAATATTTTTCGTATCGTCTGCATGCATGTCGGGCAAACCCGCTATCAGACAGTAATAGTTCATTCTGTATTTTGTTTAAAAGAAGATATTTATGATCTTTTTGGTGCCGGATCTGATTATTTCATTCCGGAAAAGCATATTGTTTTGGTTTAAAACAACATTTCCACCAGTTTGGGACGCAGGAATTCCTTGAAGAAAGCTATAAATTCTTCGTCACCAAAAGTCACTTTGTAGCCATCTTTTTGCGGAACAATACTGAAGTCGGCTTTGATGTTATTGGCCTGTGTAATTTTTACCGATTTATCGAGCAAATCTTTTGCATTCGCAGCAAAATAATCAGTGAGTGCTTTCGCATCTTTAGCTTCAACCACTACGTTCTGGTTTTTAGCCCATTCCTGTACGAGCGAACCAATGGTTTTCTGCATAAACGCTTTGTCCGAAGTGGCAGCTTTCACCGAGTCGGTTACAATTGTTCCGTTGATGAGGTTGGTAATTTCTGTTTTGAGGGCATTGACCGACTGTTGTGCGAAAAGTTTCAACTCAGCTTTGGTGTTCTTGCTCAGTTCGTCGGCTTTTGCCTGAGCCTGAGCTAAAATCTGAGCTGCTTCATTTTCTGCTTTTGCTACAATAGCAGCCGCTTCGTTTTCGGCTTTTTCAACGATGGCTTTGGCTTCAGCGTTTCCTTTTTCCACACCTTCGAGGTAGATTTTGTCGGTTAATTCCTGCAGTTTTGTGTTCATATTTCTATGTGGGGATTTATGTATTTTTAATGACCTGCAAATTTATACTTTAATTTGTCAATTCGAAATTTTTTATGTTTATTTCATAAACTAAAAGTTTTTGTACGGGTTGCATTTGTGAGATGAAACACGTGTGTTGTAACAGTTTTTGACTATTTTTGTTCGTAAAATAACAGAATATAATCAGCGATGAAAAAAATTGGTATTCTCTCGGATACACATGGTATGTTGGATGAGCGTGTGTTTGAACATTTTGCAGCGTGCGACGAGGTGTGGCATGCGGGTGACATAGGTTCCCTGAGTGTACTGAAAAAACTTCAGGCTTTCAAACCTCTCAGGGCTGTTTGGGGAAATATTGATGGACACGATATCAGAATACTTTTGCCACAACACAATCGTTTTATGTGCGAAAATGTAAAAGTCTGGCTTACGCATATCGGCGGTTATCCGGGAAAATACGACGCTCTTGTTCGTCCCGATATTTTCAGGCAGCCTCCCGGTCTGTTTGTGTGTGGTCATTCACATATTCTGAAAGTTCAGTATGATAAAATGCTGAATTTATTACATATAAACCCGGGTGCTGCCGGGAAATACGGATTTCATAAGGTGCAAACCCTGATTCGTTTTGAGATCGATGGAGATAAAATTCAGAATCTGGAAGTGATTGAACTGAAAACTAAATTGCCCGGCGAATAAAAACTGTTAAGTGAACCAAAAGGACAAAATGTTGTTTTAATGTCAAAAAAAAACACAGAATCCGGTTGCTTCACTTCCTCATGCATGTGCATAATAATTTACAGGTGTTGAGCCCTTTCTGTGATAGAATTTTATTCTTAAATATTTTACCAAATGCCAGATAAAAACTCAGATATACAATCTCTTTTCGATGGTGTAAGAGAATTTAACTCAGTGGAGTTTGAACGTTATCGTGAGCTGTTCGGAAAAATAGGACGCTCACAGGATCCACATACATTATTTATTGGCTGCTCCGACTCCCGTGTGGTTCCCAACCTGATTACAAAAACGCAGCCCGGTGAACTTTTTATGGTTCGTAATATTGCTAACATTGTACCAATGTATCGCGAATCGGAAGAGTTTTTGTCGACAACTTCGGCCATCGAATATGCCGTGCAGGTTCTTAATGTATCTACTATTATTGTATGCGGGCATTCGAACTGTGGAGGTTGCAATGCTCTGTTTGCCGACGAATCTACACTGAAACACATACCTCATACGCGTAAGTGGCTCGAACTGTCGAAAGCAGTGAGGGAAAAACTGACGCGTCTTCACATTGCCGATCCCGATGTACGCGAATGGATGAGCGAACAGCTCAACGTCGTGGAGCAAATGAGGCATTTACTTACTTATCCCTATATTGCTGAACGCTACCGGAATGGTGATCTGAAAATACTGGGTTGGTATTATATTATTGAAACAGGAGAGGTTTTTGATTATCAGTCGGATATAAGACGATTTGTTAAGATTCAATAAAAATCGAGATGTGGAGTTCTTTTTCGGGTTAATTTTATTAATCAGGTATTATCTTTGTTAATCTCTTAATTCAGAAATTATACCGTATAAAAAATTAATAATTATCGAAAAATGAAAGTATCTAAATTCTTAAGAATCTTGTTTTGTTTGCCGGTTGTGCAAGTTCTACCATGATTAACTCTGTTCCTTCGGGAGCTAAGGTTTATATCAATGGTGAGTCGGTGGGTACCACACCTTACCTTTACACCGATACCAAAGTGCTTGGCTCGGTTGTGAATGTTGATTTAGTGAAAGATGGTTATGAAACACTTTACACTTCTTTTACGCGTACAGAGCAGGTTAATGCTGGTGCTATTGTAGGTGGGTTTTTCTTATTATTTCCATTTTTGTGGACAATGGAATATAAACCAACCCACAACTATGAACTTATTCCTTTGCCAGCAACAGGTGATACAATCACTACTGAAGTGCCGGGCCCTGTTCAGGTTAAATCACCGACCGAAAGACTTAAAGAACTAAAAAAGTTGCTTGATGACAAACTGATTACCGAAAAAGAATATGAAACCCGTAAAAAGGCTATTCTGGAAGAACTTTAAGACTCTCTTATCACAAAAAAACCTTTGCCGTTTGGCAAAGGTTTTTTTGTGATAAGAAAATAAGCTTTTTTATTGAACGCCGTGCATGAGTTTTTTGAGTCGGCTCGACAGTGCAAAAAGGATCACAGCAGCAATGCCCGACATGGCCACAAACAGCATGAAAAAGTCGAACATAGTTGCAATTTCGAATCCCATAAAGTGCTTGGCAGCCACTCCTTCTTCGGGATAAAGTCCGCTGAGCATTCCGGCAAACTTATTGGCTGTGGCCATCGACAGGTACCACACACCCATTAAAAGTGATGCAAAACGCACAGGAGCCAGTTTGTTTACCATCGAAAGTCCGATCGGCGACAACATAAGTTCGCCCATAGTGTGAATAAAATACAGTCCGGTAAGCCACATAATACTTACTTTCATGCCTGGTTCCACACCTTTTACGCCAAAAGCAATCACCAGATACCCCAATGCGAGGAACAACAGACCGAGCGACTGTTTCACAGGCGAAGCCGGTTCCATGTTTCTTTGCCCTAGTTTAAGCCAGAGTGACGAAAACAGTGGTGCTAAAAGTACCACAAATACCGGATTAAAGGACTGGAAGAAGCTTGCAGGCATTTCCCAACCAAAAAATGAACGGTCGGTTTGCTCGTCGGCAAAATAAGTAAGCGATGCACCGGCCTGTTCGAAAGCCGACCAGAAGAAAATCACAAAAAACGCAATAATGTAAATTACCCAAATACGCTGACGCTCGATTTTAGTAAGCGAACGATCGGAAATAACATATGCCGGCATGATTAAACTGGTAGCGAAAATGGCAGCTCCGAAAGTATCGAATTGAAATACAAAACGAAATAATGCGAAAATACCTACTGCGCCAATAGCCCAAAGTGCAAATTCGGTAATTGTCTGTTTCAGCGAGCGGGCAGGAGCGGCTTCTTTTTCCGACTGGTTGTCTTTTACTTTTCCTGCAGCCTCAATTCCGAGTTGCTCTCCGTTAGGACCAATCAGGAATTTGTTTTTCCATCCCACATAAAGAATCAAACTCAGAAGCATACCTATTGCAGCAGCCAGAAATCCCCATTTAAAGTCGGCGGGATTGCCTGTGTCGCCCAGATATCCGGCTACAAGTGGCGCAATAAAAGCTCCTACATTAACACCCATATAAAAAATGGTGTAAGCAGAATCTAATCGTTTGTCGCCGGGTTCGTACAGACTTCCTACCATGGTCGTAATATTGGGTTTGAAAAATCCATTACCAAAAATAAGTGAACCCAGACCGGTGTACATCAGGATACGGGCAAATTCGTTGTTCTGGTAATACAGCGCACTTAAAAACATAAGCATTTGGCCAATAAACATAAGCACAGCACCCCAGAAAATCGATTTTCGCATTCCCCAGAAACGGTCGGCCACATAGCCACCAATCAGCGGGGTTAAATATACAAGTCCGGTGTAATTTCCGTAAATAGCCGAGGCAAGTTCCTTGTCCATGGCCAGCGCTTTAATAAGATAAAGCGTAAAAATTGCGCGCATGCCATAATAGCTGATTCGCTCCGACATGGCAGTGGTAAATACAAAGTACAGGCCTTTGGGATGGCCTTTTTTCATCTGATTTTCAGACATATTTTTATTTTTGGTTTTTCATAATGAAAAAAATGAACGCTTTTGAGGGCGTTCATTTTCTGATTTGCACTGAAAATGCAATGCAAATGTAATGAGAACAGACTGTAATGTCATTAAATGTCAAAGTAAATACACATTTTTTATCTTTTTTTCTCGAGTTTGATGCTTACGGCTTCCACTTTTCCACCAAGAGGTGGAGCGAGTTTCGAAAGTTTAAGTTTTATCATTTCAATCTGGTTGAATTCCGACATAACCGCATCCATAATGCGTTGCCCCACATGTTCAATCAGGTTTGAGGGAATAGCCATTTGTGCTTTAACCACATCGTACACCAACTGATAATTCAGAGTGTCTTCGAGTTTATCACTTAGCCCGGCCTTTTTGGTATCGAGTTTCATATTCAGAGTAACCAGAAATGTATTTCCCAGTTTTTTTTCGTGTTCCATACAGCCATGAAAGGCGTGGAATTCCATATTTTCAAGAATTATTTTGCTCATGATGTTGTTATTTCGAGTTTCGAATTTTGCGTTAATTGGTTGATTGGTTAATCAGTTGATTGGCTGATTAGTTGATCTGCTATTTGGTTATTATTTTCAGAGTCGATGCTATTAAATAGTAAATGGTAAATGACTAAATGGTAAATAATAAATTATCAACTGTTCATTGTTAATTATCCATTGATTATCTCACTTTCAAATTCCCCGTCGTGTACAAAAGTACGAATTTTATCGCCCGCTTTTACTTCTTTTGTCGACGATATTCTTTTGCCGTTTAGTGCGGTAATTGTGTATCCATGTTTCAGAAGATATGAAGGCGAATGACTTTCGATACTTTTTTCGAGTATCAGAAGCTTGTTTTTCTGCCGTACAATCTGCATTCTGACACTGTTTTGCAGTCGGTTCTGATGTGTCTCAAATGCATGAGAGCGTTTTGTGACCCACTGACGCAGCGTGTGGGTAATGCGCATTTGTGTCTGGTCGAGTTTTCTGAATTCGTTTTCAGTTTTATTTTGAACCAGATAGCTGATGTCAGAAAATATATTTTTCCACACATTTTCAGCATCTTTCATTTTCGAAATCAGAAATTCGGCTGCCGCTGTTGGTGTTTTTACAGAGCTGTGCGCTACCATATCGAGAATGGAAACATCGCGCTGATGACCAATGCCCGAAATAACGGGAAGCGGAAATTGTGCGCAGTTAAGAGCCAGTTCGTACGAATCGAAGCAGGCAAGATCGGTGGTTGCACCACCACCACGAATGATAACGACCACATCGAAAAGTTCAGAATGCTCGTATATTTTCTCGAGCGAACGGATAATCGAACTTTCAGCCTGATCGCCCTGCATGACGGCAGGGAAAAGCTTTGTGTAAAATGCGAACTGATTTTCGTCGTTGTGCAACTGATTCATAAAATCGTCGTAACCAGCTGCTGTGGCCGATGAAATGATGGCCAAACGCTGTGGCAGCAATGGCATTTCTACCAGTTTGTTCATGTCGGCAATGCCATCGGCCTCGAGCTGACGAATAATTTTGAGTCTGCGGGCAGCCAGTTCGCCTATGGTGAAAACAGGATCGATGTCGCGGATATTCAGACTGAATCCGTAAACGCCGTGAAATTCAACGGTGACAGCCACGAGTATGTTGAGTCCGGCCCGGAGACTTTCACCCGTGCTGTTTTCGAAGTAAGGTTTCAGCATTCTGTACGTTGTGGACCATATGTTGGCTTTTGATTTAGCCAGTATAGCGTCCGAATTGCTGTCCTTTTCAACGAGTTCCAGATAACAATGTCCGTTGTAGTTTTCGCGTAACTCACTTATTTCTGCACGAATCCATACCGGAGTGTCAAAGCTGAATTTCAGAACTTCCTGAATGCGATCAGTTAATTGCGACAGTGAAATTGATGTCATTTGTTATAGCTGTATCAGCAGTTTTTCGTTGTACTGCTCATGAGGATTTTGAATGTGAATAATGTAAACTCCAGTGCGGAAATTTTGTACGGGAATTTCGCAAACCGATGATTCTGTGACTATTCCGAGGATGTTCCGTCCGGAAATGTCGGA
This sequence comes from Bacteroidia bacterium, assembly GCA_009929375.1. Lineage (GTDB taxonomy): Bacteria > Bacteroidota > Bacteroidia > Bacteroidales > Paludibacteraceae > Paludibacter. The sequence goes on along the minus strand of SAAO01000017.1, from coordinate 1,550 downwards.
TACAGAAATTGTGTTTTTATACATTTCTCCTGAAAAATTCAGCCTTATCAGTTTATGTTCCGGAATGTATTTTACAGCAATATTGGTTCTGGAATCTTTTGTTTGGGTAAAGGACGTTACAGTCGACATTGCCTGCTGAAAATTTGTGATTCCGTAGCCCAGTTGCGTAGTGGGTGCATTGTACAGGTTGCTATTTTCTATGACTACCTGACGAAAAGCATTCAGACTCATTGCCGGATTTTTTTCTTTAGTATATTGAAGCAGGCAGGCCAGCATTCCGCAAACCAAAGGTGATGAATAGGATGTGCCATTACCTGTGCTTGTAACTCCTGAAGTACTTATAATGGCAGTTGAAGTGCCCATTCCGCTGATTTCGGGTTTTGTGCGTCCGTCCGAACTTGGTCCGAACGAAGTAAAGTAACTCGCTGCGCCGGTGGACATGTTGGAGCCAATTGTAAAAATTCCTTCTGCATCGGCCGGAGAACCAATGTATTTCCATGCTTTGTTCCCGTCATTTCCCGCGCTGTTGCAAACTACAATTCCCTTTTGGGCAGCCATTGCAGCTGCTATGGAGGCTCTCGCTGTTTTTCCGTTCATGTCGGCATAAGTAAAATTCATGCTTGCGTCGTCGAAGGTTGTATAGCCTAATGACGAATTGACCATATCAACTCCGGCGCTGTCGGCAAATTCAATGGCCGATACCCAAAAGTCAAGTTCCATCAGGTATTCCGAAGGTGCATATTCGGTTCGCAAAAGCCAGTACGAGGCATGAGGAGCCGATCCAAGGTATTGTCCGGCCAGATTTCCGGTCATTATAGAAAGTACGTTGGCTCCGTGTGAGTCGAGTGAATAAATGTTCGAATTAGGTTCTGCAAAGTCTTTTGTTCCGAGCAATCGTCCCTGTATACGCAAACTGTCGAAGCCGGGATTTACATTTACGTTGTTGAAGCCAGCATCCAAAACGGCTATGTGAATGCCTTTTCCGGTATATCCTGCATTGTGGAGTGTGCTGCCATTCAACTGATTGATTTGTGTGGCAGATGTGCCATAGTTGTAAGTTTCGGAACCAAACTTTGCCTTTCGTGGTGCGGTCAGAGCTGTAGAATTCATTTGTCCTGAATATTTTACCCATTTTACAAAAGGCAATGATCTGATTTGCGATACAACACTGGTGTCGGCCATTCGAATCGTAATTCCGTTGAGCCATTTACTGCGGTTGTGAACTTTGACACCTTTTGAGCTTATCTCGCTGATATAACCCGGATTTACAGGCAAATCAGTTGAATCGCACTCCAGTCCGTACGCATTTCGACGGTCGATGGCTCTTTGCGATAGATATTGTTCCGGTTGCGTTAGCGAATACGGATTGTTGTGCTTATTACTAAGCTGCACATAGAAGAAATATTGAGTTTGAGCTATTGCGGCAAGCGAACCTACAGTGCTAAGCACTAAAATAATTCAACTTTCGCAAGCTTCATTTAACCCGCTTGCGGTAGGTTTTTGAAATTTAAGTATTTTGTAAGTTTTTCATTTTCAGAGAACAATTTTTC
>SAAO01000050.1 GCA_009929375.1 Bacteroidia bacterium | reverse complement strand
TGAGAAACATATTCTCTGAAGACTGAAAACTTAAAATTATTGCGTTAATTTACGGACGTTTTGACTTGAGAGCTTTTTGCGTAGAATTGACTTTACGGTGTTGACAGACTTTTCGCATTTTACGAGCGGAAAGTGCATTTAGACAAAGTTGGAAAAGACAAGCGGAATCGTTATTCGAAGCGAATCTGCGCCACTCAGCTGAAAGCAAAACGAAAGAAAATAAACTATATGACAAAACACCGAACCCATAACACACGCCTATTCGCTTTGGGCGGCTAATGTGCTTTTGGCAGTCTTTGCGCCCGCATTTCCTTTGTCGCTGGGGCGACAGGAAATTCGCCCGCAGACCGCCCAAGCCCATAGCCTCGGTCGTTAGCCGTCACCCTAAAAAAAAAGCAGACATTGCATAAAAAAAAATGACTGAAATAAGATGAATATTCAGAAAAACACACTATATTTGCCAAATAATGTCAAGACTAAATTATGTCAACAATCTTTGGTAATAAAGTAAGAATACTTCGAGAGGAAAAACAAATTCCTCAAAGAGAATTAGCTGCTGCGTTAAAAATAGACACAGCAACATATTGTAAAATTGAAAAAGGCGACAGACGAGCAAAAAGAGAACAAATAACAGTTCTTGCAAATTTGCTGGAAGTAGAATCTAAAGACCTACTTCGTCTGTGGTCGGCAGACAAAGTTTATGAACTTATCGCCGAAGAGGAAGAAGCAACACAAATTCTAAGTGTTGTAGCAGAGAGCATTGAAGAGTATAAACAAAAAACTGCCAAAATATGAAACCACTTATAAAATATAGAGGGGGAAAATCAAAAGAAATCCCTAACATAATTAAACACATACCACAATTTAGTGGACGTTATATTGAACCATTTTTTGGTGGAGGAGCTTTGTTTTTCTATTTAGAACCTCAAAAAGCAATTATAAATGACATTAACTCAAAATTAATGACGTTTTATGCGGGAGTAAGGGACAATTTCGAGGCTCTAAGAAACGAACTATCAGAAATCGAAGGCATATACACCAACAATAGAAAGCAATTTGAAAAATTAAAAAGTATAACACCTGATAATCGTGTAGATGATAACAATGAACCATTATACTACAAAATAAGGGATATGTTTAATGACTTGACAGAAAAAGAATATTCAGATGCTTTAATCTATTTCTTTATCAATAAGACAGCATATTCTGGTATGATACGTTACAATGCAAAAGGTGAATTTAATGTACCATACGGTCGATATTCTGGTTTAAATACTTCATTAGTTACAAAAGCTCATAGTAAATTATTGTCTAACACAGAGATTTTTAATCACGATTATTCTGAGATTTTTAAAATGGCAGATGAAAATGATTTTATGTTTTTAGACCCACCTTATGATTGTATATTCTCAGATTATGGCAATATTGAACATAAAGATGGATTTAATGAAAGAAATCATACTGAGTTAGCTCGTCAGTTCAAAATGCTTAAATGTAAAGCTCTTATGGTAATTGGGAGAACACCTTTAACTGAAAAACTGTATGGAGATATGATTATTGATGAATATGGAAAATCATATGCAGTAAATATTAGAAATCGATTTAAATCAGAGGCAAGCCATATATTAATTTCAAATTATGGTACAACCGAAAAGAAATATTATCCCGAATTAGAATTTGAAAAAGAATTTGCATTTTAATTGATATGGCAAGAATTGACAGTAAAGTAATTTTCGTTACAACTTCCCCACGAACACCAGCCAAAATGATTCCTGAAATTGGGTTATTGCAAACTCATTTTACAGGGCAAAAATGGAATACAGAAACACAAAGAGCATTTATGGAGCTATTGAGAGAGGAAAACTTTTTCAATGGAGAAGGTGCAAATGACCCAGCTTTTAGTGCAAGAGACAGAATTAACCGAGCGCCAAAGGCGCTCGGTTATGTTGTTTTATCACCTTCTATACAGCTAACTCCCGCAGGTGTAGAATTGGTAAGTTCCAGACGCAAAGAAGAGATATTTTTAAGACAGTTACTTAAATTTCAAATTCCGTCTCCATATCACAAACCAACAGAGAATTCTGCTGAATTTTGGGTTAAACCATATCTTGAATTATTCAGACTCGTAAGACATTTCGGTTCGTTAAAATTTGACGAATTGAGAATTTTTGGTCTGCAATTAGTTGATTACCGAGAATTTGACACAATAGTCGAAAAAATCAATCACTTTAGGGTTGCTAAAGCACAGAATGAAGGAAACTACAAGCAATTTCGTGCGGAATATTTAGATGCAGAACTAAGAGATATTTACAGCGTTGATATAAATTCTGGAAATACTCGAACCCGAGAAACAACAGATGCTTCAATCGCAAAATTCTTAAGCACAAAAGCAAGTAATATGCGAGATTATGCAGATGCTTGTATTCGTTATTTGAGAGCTACTGGATTAGTAAATATTTCACATTTAGGCAAGTCAATTTCAATCGTTCCTGAGAAAATTCAAGAAGTAGATTACTTTCTACAAAATGCAGACAGAGAACCTTGCTTCATTGACAGCGAAAAACAATATGTTGAATATCTTGGCAATCCTCAAATTCCAACATTATTAACCGACAATAGAGAATTATTGGAAGAAAAAATTAGAGCTGAATTTCCACAACTTCAAATACCTGTTACAGCAACTCTACAAGAACTTAAAAATTTATTTGCAGACGAGTTAGAAAATAGAAAAGCACAAATTCTTACTGACCAAGTTGCAGCAATAAAAGATTATCGACAATTTGAGGAAATAAATACAACCTTTGACCAAATTCTTGCAAATTCGCTTTACGACACACCACTTATGTTAGAATGGAACACTTGGCGAGCAATGACAATGTTGGACGGTGGAGATATTAAGGCTAATTTGAAATTTGACGACTTTGGAAATCCTATGTCAACTGCACAAGGTAATATGGCTGACATTGTTTGCGATTATGGCGACTTTGGACTTACTGTAGAAGTGACTATGCAAAGCGGACAACGACAATACGAAACAGAAGGAGAGCCGGTTACAAGACACTTGGCTAAATATAAAAGAGAAAATGAAAAACCTGCTTACTGTTTATTTGTTGCGCCAAATATAAACGATGCTTGTAAGGCACATTTTTACGCATTGCACAAAATGAATATTCAGTATTACGGTGGAACTTCAACAATTGTTCCTTTGCCTTTGAATATCTTTATAAAAATGGTTGAGGATTCTTATAATGCAACTTATGTTCCCGAACCGAGACATATACAACGATTTTTTGAACATTCAAACCATTTAGCAAACTCAACTGAAAACGAAGTAGATTGGTATAACGGAATAACTGAGAAAGCATTAAATTGGCTCGCTGAATAAAAAAAGGGCGAACGGCTAACACACGCCTAAGCGACAATAGCCGAATTCGTGCAATTTTGGAGTTTTATCTCCCGCATTAGCTTTTGTGTAGTGCGACAGTGAATACGCCCGCTATTCGGCTACTGCGCTTAGCCTCGGTCGTTATGTGCCATATAAACACCGAACAAACCAATTAAGCATTTAAATAAGATATGGCATTAGACTTTTCACAGATTTTAGTAGTTGGAGTTTCTTTAAAGTCTTCCGAGCATTTCAACAGCTTCTTTTTCGAATTTAGAGAAAGCAAACCACCGCTTACCAAGGTCTTTGAGCGAGGCTCCAAAGTGATAAATTTCGGCACTGTCGATAATCAAAAACGGTCGTGCGATTGGTTGAGTTCTTTTACTTCAATGGCTTCGTATTGTGCATTGTGTTTGTCGATATCCAATTGCAATAGTTTGCTTATTTTTTGGGTGTAAATGGTTGCTTTTACATTTGTTTTCCGCTTCGAGAGTAGAGCTAAAACCGATGCATCGACATAGTTATCAACAAGTACCAACGAATGGTTTGCCGATTTAATTAAATCGGAAACAAATAAATAAGCATCGAAAATTTGACCATTGTAAAAAATTCCTTGTTTAGGCTTAGCTGTTCCACTATCGAGTGCATTCAGAATCTGATCAATACGTTTTTCAGTCTCCATCTGTTTGATTTCCACCGTCACTATTCGTTGAAATAATTGAGCATTATTCAAAATAAATTTCCGCATTTCAACAAATGCATTTATTATCTGAATGCTTGTTTGAATAGCAGTTTCACTCCTTAATACAGCTGATAGCATGGCAATACCTTGCTCTGTAAACGCATAAGGTAGATACTTAATGTTATGTCCTCGTTTAGATTTTGAGTCTCCGTTCAAGGTCACAATTTGTGACCTTGAACAATTTTTAAACTCATTATCAGTCAATTGAAATCTAAAAGTATGAGGAAAACGTTCAATATTTCTTTTAACCGCTTGATTTAAGACTTTTGTTTCAACACCGTACAGTAAGGCTAAGTCCACATCAATCATAACTTGCAAGTTACGAATAGTATAAATTTTATTCTGAATATCAGCTGGTTGTATTTGTAAATTTTTAGTCATAAATCATTCAAGTGATATTGGTATTAATGTTTTAAGGAGAGCGATTGTTTGATATTATGCAAATTAACTATCGCTACAATTGTTAGTAAAAAAATTAAGACACTAAACGGCTAAAGAAGCGGTTTTGTGAAATTGATTTTGCAAATATAAGTATAGTTATTTAGATAATTAATCACCACTGACCGACAAAAAATAGTTTGAATTAGTTTTTTTAGCTTATTAGATTCCTCTCCGCCGCGGCGGACGGAATGACAGGCAATCAATAAGTTAGGTTTTTGGGAGGAGGTAGGTTGGCGGCTTCGCCGCCAACCTACCTCCTCCCAACCATAATCAACACAAAGCATTGTCATTCAGAGCGTAGCGAAGAATCTCATATGTTTAGTCGGTCAGTAGTGATAAATAATGTGAATAGAGAGAAAAAGAATTAGTAATTGTGGATTTCTTTATTGATAGTCTTAGTTGAAATGTGTTTAGGCAACTACTCACCCCCCCCTAACCCTCCGCCTCTACTTGTAGCGGACAGGCTCTAAAGGGGTAGTTTTAGAGCAACAATCAACTTTTGTGCTCTTAAATTTGACAGTACCTGTGTAAAAGTTCCATTTTATTACGTTACAATTTTTCTGAAAACGTCAAATAAAGCACTTCTTAAGGTGCTGAGTAGTCATTTAATTTCGTACTTTTGTAGTACAAATATTGAAAGGTAATTTTAAGGTACACTACGAATTGCCGAGTACCAAAGGCCTTTTGTAGCACATAACATTTGTAATTCAATTCATATCAATGAAACTTTTCCGAATACTTTATATTATTTCAATTTTACTGCCTCTGAATATTTTCGGTCAGCAAACCAACACCAACCGTCCGCGTCTGATTGTGGGCATTATGGTTGATGGGCTGCAACAAAAGCATATCGATTTGCTCTGGACTTATTTCGATTCAGGCGGATTTAAAAAGATTATCGAACAGGGCACCGGCTTTGAAAATATGAGCTATAATATTGTTTCTGCCGGAAATGCATCGGACATTGCCACTGTTATGTCGGGCTCTGTGCCTTATTACCATGGCATTGCAGGAAATCTGCATTACAGTCGCAGCAACGACAAAGTTCAGTCGGTGCTTTTCGACGATCAGGAAATCGGCATTGGCACAAAAGAAACATTCTCTGCTCACAACCTGCTCACAAGTACGCTCAACGACGAAATTGTGATGGCTTCGGGCAATAAATCCAAAAGCTATGCAGTGGCTATCGACGCTGAAGCGGCCATTATGATGGGCGGACATACCGCAAATTCTGTGGCGTGGATCGACGACACTTTTCACAAATGGGTTACCACAGGCTACTATCGCGAAGGTCTGAACCGTTGGGCAGATGAGATGAATGTGGGTGGCCGATTTAAAACTTACAGCACACGTAAATGGGAACCTCTTTATTCGGTCAACACCTATGTTTCGTCTGCAACCGACAACCGAAAAAATGGCTTCGAATACGACCCAATGGAAAAAGTTTCCAAAAATGGTTCTACCACCATTCTGAAACGGACAGCTGCAGCAAATGCACTGGTTGCCGACCTGGGATTAAAAATCTTTACTGAGGAAAAACTGGGAACAGGCCCCAACACTGATATTTTAATGTTACAGTTTACTGTGCGCACTCCAAACGAAAAACTTTTCTCAATGCAGACGCTTGAGAAAGAAGATATATACCTGCGACTCGACAAGGAAATTCAGTTTTTGCTACAACAAATCGAAGCCCGCACAGGTGCCGACAAAACGCTGATTTACATGTTTGGAAATCAAAACGATGTACATTCGCCAAACGAATTGGGAAAAAATAAAGTTCCTGCCGGATATTTCAATGCAAGTCGCTCAATGGCTTTGGTAAATACCTATCTGATGGCTATTTACGGGCAAGATCGCTGGATTGAAGGTTATTACGGCAAAAATATTTTCCTGAACAAAAAGAAGATAGAAGAAAAGAAACTGAATTTCAGAGAAGTGCAGCAACAGGTGGCCGATTTTATGCTTGAATTCGAGGGTGTTCATTCGGCATTTACATCCACACAAATACTTACAATGGGCGGCAATACCAGTTCAGAAATGTTGCGTCTGCGCAATTCATCGCACAAAAGCAGTGCTGGCGATGTGGTGATTACGCTTTTGCCGGGTTGGCTCGAAGTGGACGACAAAATGAATCCTGTGGGCGAATCGAACGCCATTATTTCCTACACACCGGCGTACTTTTACGGCTGGAATGTAAAAAAGAAAACTATCAACAAACCATATCAGGTGACCGACCTCGCTCCTACTATTTCGCGAATGCTGAACATTCCTATGCCCAATGCAGTGGTGGGAAGCCCGGTAACTGAAATGCTTGAAACAATTGACAATTGACAGTTGACAGTTGATAATTTACCATTGAGTCATTTACCATTTACTATTTATTAGTATTGACTCTGAAAACCAATTAACTAATCAACCAATCAACCCAAAGCTCTGAAACATTGAACCCTGAACCCCAAACTCAAAACACGAAACACAACAATGTACAATTTTGACGAAATAACCAACCGCCGGAATACCGGTGCTGTAAAATACGAACGCTGCAAAGCACTTTTCGGATCGGACGACGTGCTGCCTCTCTGGGTGGCCGACATGGATTTTAAAACACCTGACTTTATTCTGGACGCCATAAAAGAACGTCTTGAACACCCGATTCTGGGTTATACCATTCCGCCTGCAGGATTTTTTCCTGCCATGCAAAAGTGGATCATTGAACATCACGACTGGCCTGTAAAACGTGAATGGCTTGGCTTTTTGCCGGGCATAGTGCCAGGACTTTCGTTTGCTGTGCAAAGTCTGACCGCAGCAGGCGATGAAATTATCGTTCAACCTCCGGTTTACTACCCGTTTTTCAACGTTATCCGCAACAATCACCGAACCATTGTGGACAATCCGCTGAAAGAAGAAAACGGTCGGTTTGTAATGGATTACGAAAATCTTGAAAAATGCTTTTCGGAAAAAACAAAAATGATGATTCTTTGTAATCCGCACAACCCCGGAGGGCGTGTTTGGACTGCTGCTGAACTGAAAAAGCTGGCTGATATTTGCGAAAAGCACAATATCACTGTCGTTTCCGACGAAATTCATGCCGACATGGTTTTGCCCGGAAACACAGCGCATACGCCTTTTGCCACAGTTTCGGAATGGGCCGAAAACCATACGGTTACCTTCATGGCACCCACAAAAGTGTTCAATATGCCGGGAATTATCAGTTCAGGATACATTATTCCGAATCCTGAGTTAAGACATCAGTTTGCTGAATTTCTGGAAGCTTCGGAAATGAATGCGGGCAATATTTTCGCGTATATCGGAGCAACTGCCGCCTACAATTATGGTGAGCAATGGCGAATCGAAATGCTTGACTACGTGAAAGGAAATGTGCAATATATCGCTGATTTTCTGAAAAACGAAATTCCGTCCATTGTACCTATGATACCCGAAGCATCTTTTCTGGTATGGCTCGACTGCAAAAATCTGGGCATGGAAACCGATGATTTGCATCGCTTTTTCTCTTTGCAGGCACGTCTCGGATTAAACAAAGGCACCATTTTCGGAACAGGAGGCGAATATCACCTGCGTCTGAATGTAGCCACTCCCCGTTCGATACTCGAGCAGGCCATGAAGCAATTGAAAGAAGCTGTGGACAAATTATAAAACTATCCTGATTTTTTCGGGGGAACACAATAGTTCACAGTAGTTTTGAGAGTAAGAGAAAAGACTAAGAACACATAGGATTATCCCGAATATCGGGATAATTTCAGAGCGATAAAAATATCGTCAGATACTTTTACTATGTGAACTAAGTCTTTTTCCTAAATAATTTCTATGTGTCTATGTTAAAAAGGTGATCATTAATTCTACCTCAGAAAACAATTTTTCCAAAGAACTCAGGCCGGTGAAAATCCGGCTTTTCTGTTTCTATCGGATTCCAGCTCAAAAAGTGTGGAAATTCAGTATCGTCGGCACATTTATAAAAATTGCCTTCGATAAATTCGGGTAAATACTGAGCATCGAGGCCCATAAGGTCGAACGGAATTTCGACTGTCAAATCCCATTCAAAATGCCCGCTGAGCTCGTTGAATGCTTTTGGAACAATGGAAGGAAGACGCTTTATTGTTTTCATTTCCTCAGTCGAAAATGGGCGGACATCTTCTTTCCGACCTTTCCTGACCGAAGCCGAACAGGTACCTATACAGTTAAATTCAAAGTTACGATATTCGTCAGCACCGGGAAGTTTGCAGAAAAACTCCACGCAACTATCCTCATGTACCGGCGACTGATCGGTGTAGTACACAGCTTTCAGCATATTTCCCCACACATAAAAACGCAGAAACAGGCTTTGCGACGAACGGGCAACCACACAATGAGTAATCGGTTTGTAGGGAAACTGTGTTGGCCAGTTGACTGATTCAATTACCAGTTTTCGACCCGATTCCTCCAATACAAGGGCTGCATCAGCAATTGTGGCATTATTGAGTTGCTCTGCATATGGAATCTGAAGCGTTTTCATGTATTTTGGAGTTTTTTTGCGTATTTGGGATATCTGATTTTGATTTGCAATGATAATGATAAAAAACAGCAATTGCAAGTAATTTTTATTACAGAAAGTTGAATAAATGCAGGAGCTACAGAAATCAACACTACAACTGCTTTTTATTTTAAAAAAAACTTCAGGCTTTGATTTTAATACACCTCTAAAAATCAATAGTTTATAGAAATATTTTCTTTAAATTCGCAAAAACAACATCTTAATATTATTTCCGAAAGAGAATAAATATGTATTTTAGTGCTCTGAAATCAATAAAATCCTCATCATGCTTATTATTGGAATAGCCGGAGGCACCGGTTCAGGAAAAACCACAGTAGTGCGAAAAATTACGGAACGTCTGCCGGCAGGCGAAGTTGCCATTCTCCCACAGGACTCGTATTACAGGGACAGCAGCCACTTACCTCTCGAAGAGAGACTCGAAATTAACTTCGATCATCCGGCATCCATCGAGTTCGAATTACTGACCAAACATTTGAAAGAACTCAGAAAAGGTCATCCCATTCAACAACCGATTTACTCCTATCTGACCTGCACAAGATCAGAAGAAACCGTTCCGGTAAATCCCTGCAAAGTGATTATTGTGGAAGGCATTCTTATTCTCTCGAATCCTGAACTCCGTAAGCTTATGGATTTGAAAATTTTTGTGGATGCCGATGCCGACGACCGTCTTATCAGGGTGATCAACCGCGACATTGTGGAACGCGGCCGTTCGGTCAACAAAGTAATGGAACGCTACGAATGCACCGTAAAACCAATGCACCTGCAGTTTATTGAACCTACCAAACGCTTTGCCGACATCATTGTACCGCAAGGCGGAAATAACCATATTGCCATTGACATTCTGACGAAATATATTGAGAATAATCTGAAATAACTAACCCGAAAAACGCATACTATGGACCGCAACGATCTGACTAAAATCATGTTTCTCGACATAGAAACTGTACCTGCAAAGGCAGATTTCTCGGAATTATCAGTTGAACTTGCGAATTTGTGGGAAGAAAAATATAACCTGATACAGAAACGAATGCCCGAAAAGTACAGCGACGAGACCAGCGCAGCTCAGGCTTTCGCCCAAAGTGCAGGCATTTATTCCGAATTTGGAAAAATCGTTTGCATCTCGGTGGGTTTTATTCATTACAAAGGTCCTGAAATGTTTTTCAGAACAAAATCGTTTGCCGGCGACGACGAAGTAAAACTCCTTTCGGATTTTGCATCTCTGCTCGCACGCTTTTGTACATCCCGCGAACATACGCTTTGCGGGCACAATATCAAGGAATTTGACATTCCCTATATTTGTCGTCGAATGGTTATTCATGGCATTGCTTTGCCTTCTGTTTTGAATATTTCGGGCAAAAAACCATGGGAAATTCAGTTTATCGACACACTCGAACTCTGGAAGTTCGGCGATTACAAAAACTACACTTCACTGAAACTGCTCACAGCTGTATTTGGCATTCCTACTCCCAAGGACGACATTGATGGAAGTCAGGTGGCAGCAGTATATTATGGCGAAAACAACATTCAGCGTATAGCTTTATATTGTCAGAAGGATGTGGTGGCTACAGCACGCGTTTTTCTGCGCATGCAGGGTGAAAAATATTTCGGCGACGAAAATGTGGAATTTATTTAATCCAGGCATGAAGGTTCATAAATCGATATGGGTTTTACTGTGTTTTGTTCAGGTTTTGTTTTCATGTAAAGACAAGGCTCCGGATGCTGAAAAACAATCGCTTACCGACCTTCCTCAAATTACTGAAAAAGATACTTTAGTGGTAGGAACGCTGTATGGCTCTACTTCGTACTTTTTGTATCGCGAGGAATACATGGGTTACGATTATGAACTTGCGCAGGCTTTTGCGGAACATATTGGCACTGAGTTAAAGGTGGTAACAGCAGTTTCGGCCATTGAACTTGCCCATATGCTTCAGGAGAAAAAAATCGACATGGTAGCTTTCAATATGTACGAAACGCCCGAATTCAATAGCCTTTTTGAGTTTGTAATGCCTCAGGAAGCGTCGCATCAGGTTTTGGTTCAAAGACTTTCGATCAATACAATTTCGGAAATTTCAGAATTGAGGGATAAAAAAATACATGTAAAACCAAATACGGTGTATCGTCAGCGAATGGATAATCTGCTGAAAGAAACCGGAGGCACTTTTGAGATTGCCGAAGCACCCGACTCGATAAGCTCCGAAGAACTGATTGAAATGGTGGCCGAAGGAAAAATTGAAATGACTGTGGCGCATCAAAAAACGGCAAGACTTTACAAAGCATTTCATAAAAACCTCGACATCCGTATGCCTGTAAGTTTCGAACAGCGCAATGGTTGGATGATTCGTAAAGAAAGCACTTTGCTGAAACAAAAAATTGACGAATGGAGTAAAACGGAAGATACCGAAATGCTGACAAACAAGCTCTATCAGAAGTATTGGGTGAAGAGTCCGTATTTTGCACAAAAAAGAATTAAAATTCCCCGGGGAGCCATTTCGCCTTACGACCATTTATTTAAAAAATATGCACCCGAAATAAACTGGGACTGGAAACTACTGGCAGCCGTGGCCTTCCACGAATCACGATTCGACTCCACACAGGTTTCGTGGGCAGGAGCTTCGGGCATTATGCAACTTATGCCACGCACAGCGGCTAACTTCGGACTCAGTCGTCAGCACATTATGAATCCCGAAAAAAACATCGAAGCAGGTGTTCAGTATATAAAAAGTCTGAATCTTTCGTTCCGTAAAGTTGAGGACAAGGAAGAACGGCTGAAGTTCATTCTCGGCGCATATAATTCAGGTCCCGCGCACATTTTCGATGCCATGGCACTGGCCGCAAAACATGGTAAAAACCCTCATTTATGGTTCAACAATGTGGAATACTATGTGCTGAAAAAATCGGAACCGGAATATTACAACGATCCTGTGGTAAAATACGGACGTTTCCGCGGAAAAGAAACGGTGGCCTACGTAAAAAACACACTCGAGACTTATTATAAATATTCAGGAAAATGAAAAACGATGTCAGGGATTGCCTGTATCATTGTTTTTTCATAATTTTAGGGCATAAATTTTAATACCGGATAAAATCCCAAAAACAATCACTGTTATGGACAGAAGAAACTTTCTCAAAGCCCTCGCACTTACCGGGGCCACTTTAAGTATCAAAGAAACGGGCGCAATGACTCTTATGTCGCAACATTTCAGCGCTGCACCAAACAATGCAAAAGGAGCATACGACCTTGTTGCAGTACTTGGAGGCGAGCCCGAAGCCATGTTCCGAAAAGCCATCACAGAACTGGGAGGTATCGATAAATTCGTAAAAAAAGGACAGAAAGTTGTTGTTAAACCAAATATCGGCTGGGATAAATCTCCTGAACTGGCAGCCAACACCAATCCGAAATTAGTTGCTGAAATCATTCGTCAGTGTATAAAAGCAGGCGCAAAAGAGGTGGTTGTATTCGATCACACCTGCGACGACTGGCGCAAATGTTACGCCAACAGTGGTATCGAAGCTGCAGCCAAAGCAGCCGGTGCAAAAGTGGTTCCCGCACATGAGGAGTCGTATTATAAAGCCATAAATTTGCCGAAAGGAAAGAGTCTGAAAAGTGCCAAAGTGCACGAAGCCATTCTCGACTGCGACGTTTGGATCAATGTTCCCGTACTGAAAAACCACGGAGGCGCCAAAATGTCCATTTCGATGAAAAACCATATGGGCATTGTGTGGGATCGCGGATTTTTCCATAAAAACGACCTGCAACAATGTATAGCTGATATTTGCACTCTCAACAAGGCAGCTGTACTTCATGTGGTGGATGCATACCGCCTAATGAAAACCAATGGGCCCCGCGGAAAATCGGATGCTGATGTGGTAGTATCAAAGGGACTGTTTATTTCACAGGACATTGTAGCCGTAGATACTGCTGCTACGAATTTCTTCAATCAGGTACGCGAAATGCCACTCGAATCGGTTGGTCATTTATCAAAAGCTCAGGATTTGAAACTTGGCACTATGAATCTTGAATCGCTGAAAGTTAGAAGAATAAAACTCTGATATCATGCTCCGAAAAATCCGTATTGCAGTGTCGGTGATTCTTTTTTCACTGATTACTTTTTATTTCATTGATTTCGCCGGCATATTGCCGCAAAGTTTCAGTTTCCTTGCCAAAATACAGTTTTTACCGGCATTGCTGGCTCTGAATTTTGTAGTGCTGAGTGCTCTTATCGTTCTCACACTTATTTTTGGCAGAGTGTACTGTTCGTCCATTTGTCCCCTTGGCGTTTTTCAGGATATTACTTACAGACTCAGACGTACGCTGACCAAAAAGAAAAAATTCAAATACAAAAAAGCAGCTAACCTGCTTCGAAGGTTGGTGCTTTTGGCTACTGTCATCGCATTTATTGCAGGATTTTCATTTTTGGTTGGTCTGCTCGATCCTTACAGTGCATTCGGACGTATGTCGGTACATTTACTGAAACCCGCTTATCTGGCCGGAAACAATTTGCTCGAAGCTATATTTACACATTTTGGAAATCATACCTTTTACAAAATGAGTGTTTATATTGGCAGTGTTTTTTCAATGATAATGGCTTTGGTCACACTCGTTGTGGTGGCTGTAATGGCCTGGACCGGCGGTCGCGATTATTGCAACACCATTTGTCCGGTAGGAACCACACTCGGGTTTTTGAGCAAATACTCACTTTTCAAAATCCGTATAGACGAAAACATATGTAATTCCTGTGGTTCGTGCGGTCGCAACTGCAAAGCATCGTGCATTGATACCAAAAACCATGAAATCGATTATTCACGTTGTATCAACTGTTTCGATTGTATAGAAGTTTGTAGTCAGAGTGCTATGAAA
This sequence comes from Bacteroidia bacterium, assembly GCA_009929375.1. Classification (GTDB taxonomy): domain Bacteria; phylum Bacteroidota; class Bacteroidia; order Bacteroidales; family Paludibacteraceae; genus Paludibacter. Next base: position 10,131 of record SAAO01000050.1, on the reverse strand, counting down.
TTCAGCTACAGCGCCAAATCAAAACACAGATCAAAAGAAGTTGATGTATCGAAACGCAGATTTATGATGGCAGTGGCAGCGACCGGTCTTGCAGCCGGAAAAATTGTAGCTGAAAAGGCCATTCCCGGTCAAAACAATACAAAAGCCGAACGTCAGACAGCGATTACACCTCCCGGTTCAGGTAATTCTGATCATTTGCATGCACATTGCACTTCATGTCACCTGTGTGTAAGTAAATGTCCTTCGAATGTAATTAAACCGGCATTTCTTGAATACGGACTGGGAGGCATGATGCAACCCATGATGGATTTTGAAAAAGGTTTTTGCAATTACGATTGTACCGTATGCTCCGATGTTTGCCCTAACGGTGCTTTACGCCCGCTGACAATAGAGGAAAAGCACCACAATCAGATGGGACAGGTACAATTCATCCTCGAAAACTGCATTGTATTTACCGACGGAACAAGTTGCGGCGCATGCTCCGAACATTGCCCCACACAGGCTGTAAGCATGGTTCCGTACAAAGACGGACTTACCATTCCGCATACAGAGGTGGAAATATGCGTAGGTTGTGGTGGTTGCGAATATGTTTGCCCGGCTACTCCTCATAAAGCCATTTATGTGGAAGGAATAAAAAAACATGAAAAAATTGAACTTGTAAAAGAAGAAGCAGAAACAATTGAAGTGGATGGCTTTGGCTTTTAGAAAAATTCCGAAAAAATGAAAAAACTGATCAGCCATTTAATATCCGGATTCTTTGCTGCTTTTCTTTTAATATTAAACGTATCGGCCCAAAGAAGCAACTTTATTGTAAAGGAAAACATTCCGCTGGATTCCATACGTCTGAGCGACCCCTGCATACTGGCCGACAAAGCCACTAAAACCTATTATATGACAGGTACGGGCGGTATGTTGTGGAAAAGCAAAGATCTGCAATTATGGACAGGCCCTTACAAGGTTGCCGAAACCGATCCAAACTCGTGGATGGGCAAAAATCCCATGATATGGGCTGCCGAGCTACACGAATACAAAGGGAAATACTATTATTTCGCCACGTTTACCAATCGTGATGTAAAAATTGACACCGTACGTGGCAATGTCATTGAGCGTCGGGCAAGCCATATACTTGTGAGCGACAAAGCTGAAGGACCTTATGTGCCTATGCAGGATTCCATTTATCTTCCGGCCAATATGCCCACGCTCGATGGTACTTTTTGGGTGGAAAAAGGCAAACCTTACATGATTTATTGCTACGAATGGCTTCAAAACTGGAATGGCACAATGGAAATGATAGAGCTGAAACCAGACCTGAGTGGTTCGGTAGGCGAAGCAAAACTGCTTTTCAAAGCCAGCGATTCGCCCTGGAGCCGCGAAAAGGATGAAAATGGAAATGTGGTGCCCAACAAGGTTACCGATGGCCCGTGGCTTTTCCGTACCAAAACCGGAAAACTCGGCATGATCTGGACAAGCTGGGTTTACAATGTGTACACACAGGGTGTGGCGTATTCGAAAAGCGGAACACTCGAAGGCCCGTGGATACACGAACAGGAACCTGTTACGCCACCCGATTTCGGACATGGCATGCTGTTCCGTACCTTCAGTGGCAAGTTGCTAATGTCGGTTCACAGCCATAAAGAAGATAAAAACGGCCGATATATCCGCATTCCGCATTTATTTGAAGTGGACGATTCGGGCAATAAACTCATCGTTGGCAAAAGATATTTACCATAAAACCTCACAAAAACTCAACATGCTGTAAAATTCAGCTCATTTTCACCCTAACCAGACAAGTTCTTTTCAGTCAAATATCCTCACTACAGGCTATTTAACTTCATTTTTGTGTCCTTAAAATGCAATGACCTGTTTTTTATATTAAATGACCAGTTATTGCTGAATTGTAACTATGTGATTGGATAAATTTGCAATATCTCAAAAACAGATTACAACATAGATTGAATTAACCGTTCGATACACTGAACAAACACAAAAACACTGAATGAAAAAAGCATTTTGTACAATACTTTTCTCATTGATTTCGCTGCATTTTATTTTTGGAGCATCATTTCAATTTGTAAAATATCAGGTCGAAAATGGTCTGTCGCACAATACCGTCTGGTGTAGTTTGCAGGACCAGTCGGACTTTATGTGGTTTGGCACAAGTGATGGGCTGAACTGCTTCGATGGTAAAAGTTTCCACACTTACCGCTACGATCCTCAGAACAAAAACTCGCTGGGCAATAACTTTGTATTATCGCTTTTCGAAGATGAAAGAAAAAGACTTTGGGTAGGTACCCAAAAAGGACTTTACAGTTTCGATAAAGCCACCGAAAAATTTACAGCATTTGCCTACGAAACCGAGGATGGTGTGTATATCAGTTCGCCTGTCAACAACATTCTGAAAACCAAAAACGGTAATCTTTGGATTGCCACTCAGGGACAGGGAATTTTTATTTTCAACGAAAAGAACAATACCCTTCGCCAAAACAGTGCTCACACTCATTTTGTGGCAGCCCTTACACAATCGCCCGAAGGACACGTATATGCAAGCTCGCGCCACGAGGGAAGGAAAGACCTATGCTTTACAACAAATCGGATGGTTTGCAGAGTAATCAGTTCAACTTTCGCTCGTCGATAAAAACCTCCAATGGCAAAATGTATTTTGGCGGTATCAATGGTTTTAATGCATTTTATCCCGAGCGTATTGTTCCCAATAGTTTTATTCCGGCGGTCAGATTTGTGAGTTTACGATTGCTGAACAAAAAAGTAAATCAGAGCGATTCCGAATCTCCACAGAACACTGCGCTTTTCGAAAAAAACGAGATCAAACTGAAATATAATCAGAATAGTTTTACGGTATCGTTTGCTGCGCTGAGCTATCAGGCTCCGGAGAAAAACAGCTATGCTTATAAACTTGAAGGAGTGGACAACAACTGGATATACACTGAAAAAAGTACCAACAGTGTCACTTTCAATAACCTGCCTTCAGGAAAATATGTTTTACACGTGAAAGGATCGAACAACGATGGATTGTGGAACGAGGAAGCCACTAAACTCGAAATTCACATTTTGCCACCTTTCTGGGAAACAAAGTTTGCATACCTGATTTATTTCCTGATCATTACAGCTATTGCGTACTGGTCGTACCGTCGTTGGTTGAAACGTCTGCAACTGAAAAACGAGGAATTGCTCCGCTCGCACCGCGAAAAACAGGAAAAAGAAAATTACCTGTCGAAGATTAATTTCTTCACCAATATTTCACACGAGATTCGGACTCCGCTTACCCTTATTAAGCTACCACTCGAAAGAATCCTGTCGTCGGGCGATGGAAGTGAAACCACACGTAAACATCTGAGAACAATCAATAAAAACACTGAATATCTGCTGAATCTGATCAATCAGTTACTCGATTTTCGCAAAACCGAACAAACCGAATTCAGTCTGCACAAAGAATTGCAGAATGTAAACCTGCTGCTCAGTGAAATTCACGACAGATATTTGCAGACAGCCGCTTTAAAAGATTTGAATGTACATATCCAGATGCCTGAAAAGGAAACAAATGCCTGCATCGACAAGGAAGCATTCAACAAAATTATCAGCAATCTGCTCAGCAATGCCATGAAATATGCAAAAAAAGACATTAGCATGGTTTTGAAGCCTTCTGACAAACTGTTTGAGGTAGCCATCTCTGATGATGGACCGGGCATCGACGAATCAGAGCAACACAAGATTTTCGATGTTTTTTATCAATCGAATCATAGTGAACCAGGCACAGGAATTGGCCTTACACTTGCCCGTGCGCTGACCGAGAAACATGGAGGCAAATTAACCCTGAGTAAAAATGAAAAGGGAGGTGCCACTTTTACAGTTTCTCTCCCACTCGACACTGACTGTGTACTTGTTCCGGAAAATGTTACAAATGTAATTCCGACCGAAAATATCCTGCCGGAAGTTCAGAGAGAAATGCAGGCAGCCGAAACCAGCGACAGGAAGTCACATGTGCTTTTGGTTGAGGACAATACCGAATTACTCGAACTCACCTCGTCCTATCTGCAACAGTACTATATGGTAACTGAGGCTCTGAATGGTAAAGACGCAATGTCCAAACTCAGCAAACATAATTTCGACATCGTTGTGAGCGACATTATGATGCCCGAAATGGATGGATATCAGCTTTGTGAAGCGATAAAATCGGAAACACAATACTCGCATATTCCGGTGATATTGCTCACTGCAAAAACCAATGTCGAATCGAAAATCACAGGACTCGAACATGGTTCGGATGCCTATATCGAGAAGCCGTTTGCAATGGAGCATTTGTATTCGCAGATTGAAAACCTGATAAACTCGCGCGAAAAGCTGCGGGAACTTTTTGCGGGCTCTCCTCTGCTGGCTGCTGTGGAAATTGCCGTTTCGAAAAAGGATAAAACTTATATCGATAAACTCAACGAGGAAATTGAAAAACATATGCTCGATGTGAATTTCTCCATAGATACGCTGGCCGAAGTTATGAATATGAGTCGTTCGAACTTCTACCGGAAAATAAAGAGTATCTCGGGCATGTCACCAAACGATTACCTTAAAACAATCCGGTTGAAAAAAGCCGCCGAACTTTTGCTGAGCCAGGAATACCGCATCAACGAAGTGTACGAACAGGCAGGATTCAGCTCATCCTCATATTTTGCCAAATGTTTTAAGGAACAATTCGGAATGCTGCCACGCGAATTTGTACAGAAATCAATTCAAAATCTGCAAAACAACGGGGAAGATGAAGAATAATCATTTCTGTGAAATGAATTGACTATAATCTAATAAACATAATTATTTTGAACTCAATTTTCAAACCCGCTTTAGTCATTTTGATGTGTATCAATGTGACCGGGCAAACTGTTTCGGCTCAGTATGACGAATTCGCACCTGTAGCCAGCAAACTTCAAAATGCCGCTTACTCTCAATTCTACAACGGCAGTTATTACAACCACAACAATACCGGAAACACCGCATGGAATTACTGGTGGAATGCACACGGAGTGGATGCGTATATGGATGGTTATTTACGCGAACGCAGCGATCTGTATAAAACCCGGTCGAAAAGTCTGCTCACAGGTATCAAACAAACCAACGGATCAAAATATCCCACCACTTTTTACGACGATATGGCCTGGCTGGCCATTGCTTCGCTGCGAGGCTACGAATACACAGGCGATACAGAATATATGAATGCCGTTAACGCGCTCTGGACCGACATGAAAACCGGTCAGCAGGCTGCTTACGGAGGAGCTATTCAGTGGAACAAAAGTGCACCGTATTCGCTGAATGCCTGTACAAACGGTCCGGCCATTATTCTGGCCTGTCGCTTATACAGAGCAAAAGGTACAAGTGCCGACCTTACCATTGCGCAGAACATTTACAACTGGATGAAAACAGCGCTTGTAAATCCAACTACCGGCGAGGTGTGGGATAACTTTAATTCGGATACCAAAGTCACCAACAAATCATGGATTTTTTCATACAACCAGGGCACATGGATAGGTGCAAATCTCGAACTTTACAAAGTGACTGGCACACAGTCGTACCTCGACGAAGCTGTAAAAACGGCCAATACCGCCATTAAAAACAATACCACCGGAGGCATTCTGTATCCAATGGCCGGAGGAGGCGATGGCGGTTTGTTCAATGGTATTTTCATACGATATCTGGCATTGCTGGCACGCGAAGGCAACATTCCGCAAACTACAAAAGACAAATATATTGCTGTTATTCAAAGTACAGCTTATGGAATGAAAAATCATGGCATAAACCCTGCGAACAATACGGTAGCATCGCGCTGGGCTGTGGCTCCCGACGAAACCACCGACTATTCGAACCAGCTGAGTGGCATTATGCTGGCCGAAGCAGCAGCGTCATTCGACTTGTGCGGAATATATCTGAACGACACTTACGGAGGCCGAATGGCTTATTTACGCGAAGGAAAATATACAAGCGCTCAGATACTTTCGAAAGGAATTACCGCCAACACCATTTCGTCGCTCACCATTCCCAACGGCTTGGAACTGGTGGCCTTCGCTGCTGACAATTTCAGTGGCGACAGCATTGTATTCAACCAAAACAAAGAACAACTCGACACCTGGAACAACCGGATTTTATCTGTAAAAATCAGACGGACAGGTACCGGAGCCGGACTGAAAGGGCAATACTTCGAAGGAGTAAACTTCAACACCAGTAAGCTGACCAGAACCGACAGCAATATCAATTTCGACTGGGCCGATGCTTCGCCCGACGCTACAAAGATCAGCGCCGATAACTTCTCGGTAAAATGGACAGGACTTATTGAGCCTAAATACACCGGAAAATATGTATTCATAGTGACTGCTGCCGACAGCGCTGTACTCACTATTCAGCAAAACGAAATTTTCAACACAGCAAAAGCAACAGGAACAGAAAGCGACAGCATTGAATTAATTGGCGGACAACGTTACGAAATTTCATTAAACTATAAAGCACTTACCGGAAATGCCCTCTGTCGCCTCGAATGGAAAAGTGCATTGCAAGCACGCGAAGTCGTGCCTTCATCGCAAATGTACGAACGGGCAAGTTACAGTATGGGTCTGGTAACTACCTATGCCGATTGCGACTACAAAGGCTTTTACGGAGGATTAAATATTGGAAACTATAAGGCTGTCGACCTGAATAATACAGGCATTCTGGAAAATGACATTGCTTCGGTAAAAGTAACCGAAGGCTTTAAGGTAGTATTCTACGATCAGGACAATTTTAAAGGCGATTCGATCGTCATTGAAAAAGACACAAGCTGCCTCAACACTTGGAACGATCGTATCAGCTCGGCGCGTGTTTACTGCAATGGCGATACTTCGCTCGAAGGCATATATTTTCTGCGCAACCGTTCGTCCAACTTTCAGCTGGAAGTGGCTGGCGGCTACACAAATACGGCTGATGGCGCAAATGTGCAGGTTTCAACCATCAAAACAACCATCAATCAGCATTTCAGATTTACACATATCGGAAACGGACTTTATCTGATCAGAGCGGTTCACAGCGGCAAACCTGTCGAAGTAGTTTCAGGAAGCATGTTCGATGGAGCCAATGTGCAACAAAAGGGTGCCACAGGCGCCGACAGTCAGTTTTTTGTAGCCATACCCGCCACCGACGGTTATTATAAGTTTGCAGCGCTGCACTCCGGAAAAATAATGGAAGCCGCCAGCAACACTGTGAATGCCAACGTTCGTCAGCTCAGCAATAACAATCAGACACGCGGTCAATGGCAAATGATTCCGGTGGATTACGCCAAAGGAAACGGTACCGGACTCGATGCCGATTATTACAATGGTCAGAATTTCAACACCTATCGCTTCAGCCGCGTGGACACTACTGTCAATTTCAACTGGGGAAATTCAGCACCCGATAGCCGTGTGAATGCCGATAATTTCTCGGTACGCTGGGCAGGAAAAATTATGCCACGCTTCAGCGACAATTACACTTTTTACGTAAACAGCGACAATGGCCGGAAACTCTGGATCAACAATCAGCTGATTATCGACAAATGGATTGATGATTACGGTGTGGAATATTCGGGCACTATCAGTCTGACTGCCAATCAGCTTTACGACATCAAGCTCGAATACTTCGAAAGTTATGGCGGTGCCAACTGCAAACTCGAATGGTTCTCGGCTTCGCAGGGGCGCGAGGTAGTTCCTAAAAGCCAGCTGTTCGGTAAAAATACCGACAACGGACAGATAAAATCCGACCTTTCGGCACGTATTTATCCAAATCCTGTAGAAAACAAAAACATGTTTGTGGAACTGCCCGCAAACAACCGTGAAGAAATACAAATCAGCATTTTCGATTTGTCGGGTCGCCGTTTGCTACAAACTTCAATAAATCAGTCGGGATATATAGGCCTCGGGAATTTCGAAAGCGGCACTTATATGGTTCATATCTCGGGAGGACAACAACAAGTTCGTCAGACTGTTATTGTGAGATAAAAAACTGGAGATTATTTAATACTTAATGTAGAATTAAATCAGCTACTTGTAAGTCTAATTTGAAGGGAAAAAAGAAATAAAAATTAATCCATTGGGTTGGGAAATAGGGTCTATTCAATAAACTGTGTCAAAAAGGGGAAAATCCTTATATTTACCCTATAAAAACAAGTTTAAATGAACAAGACAGAAGGATTTGATTACAAAGAATTTGAGAAAGAAGCCTTATTAAAATTAAAGCAAGGTGTTAGCCTGGAAGGTGAGAATGGCATTTTAGCACCTTTATTAAAACGATTATTAGAAGCAGGATTGCAGGGTGAGCTTGATGGTCATTTATCAAGCCCCGAGCAATCTAAAAATCGTCGTAACGGACTAAGTTCAAAGAAAGTAAAAACACATTATGGCAGTATTGAGGTAACAACTCCCAGAGATCGAAATGGAAGTTTCGAGCCGGAACTACTACCAAAACGGCAAACTACCCTTGGCGAAGGGTTAGACCATAAAATCATTAGTTTATATGCTTTAGGAATGAGCTATACAGACATCTGTGATCATTTAAGTGAAATGTATCAGTTGAATGTCTCTCCATCTTCCATTACTGCTATTACGGACAAGATTATACCTGAGATAGAAGAATGGCAGACTCGCTCATTAGAAAGTATATATCCCATTGTTTGGATGGATGCCATTCACTATAAAGTCAGAGAAGATAATGCCATAAAAAGCAAAGCCGTATACTGTTTAATTGGTATAAATCGTGATGGCATCAAAGATTTATTAGGCATGTATATTGGTCAGGCTGAGAGTGCTCGTTTTTGGTTATCAGTTCTCAATGATATACAACGACGTGGAGTTCAGGACATATTGATAGCCAGCATTGACAATCTAAAAGGATTTTCTCAGGCTATTGAGGCTGTCTTCCCTAAAACGAAAGTGCAGCTTTGTATTGTTCATCAAATAAGAAATTCTTTAAAATATGTGTCTTATAAAGACCGTAAATATGTGGTTATTTCATTGCAGGAAATTTATCAGGCAAATAATAAAGAGCAAGCTGAAAAGGCTTTAGCCAGATTAGATGAACAGTGGTCAAAGAAATATCCATACATAATCAAATCATGGCTGGAAAACTGGGATAAGTTGTCGCAAATGTTTGAATTTCCTGATGTCATTAGAAAAATGATGTACACTACAAATATCATTGAAAGCTTTAATAGTCAGCTTCGTAAGGTTACTAAAACTAAACGTGTCTTTACTAATGATCAAGCTCTTTTGAAATTATTGTATTTAGTGCAAATCAAAGTGTTTGAGAACTTAAAACCAATTTTAGGTTGGAAGCAAATTATGGCACAATTTATTATTATCTTTGAACAAAGATGGAATATCAATTAATTTTTCTCTTTTGACACAGTTTATTGAATAGACCCGGGAAATAATATAAAGGCCATTCGTTATCTCAACGAATGGCCTTTTGAACATAATAATACATCAACAAAATGCAGGAGCTATTGTCCTGAAAATCTCAGATTGAGTTTGTAAACAAATGGATAAATGCGACAAGCCACACAAAATGAAAAAGCGGCTTCGAGGAAAGCGCAGAAGGCAAAAACCCCTGCTACAGTAAAGGCTGAGAAAGGCAAACCGATTAAATGAAGAATTACCACCGCGGCCGAAAAAACAATTCCGATACGCGCAGCAAATAACTTAGGACCTGCATTGACCGTCTTTGGGGCAATGGCAAAGATCTTCTGAACCTGTTTCGACACTATGGCCAGCGGGCTGAACCGGGCATTTCCGCTTCCACGCAAAACAAAGTCAACTAACAACAACAAAACGGGTAAAATACTTTGAGTCGCGAAATACAAACCCAGCAAAAGCACTGTCTGTGCGGCATTGATACGGGCAACATTTTCGTCGATTTTAGAGAAAGATATGGGGCAAAATACATTTGAGTTCATAAGTCCAATAGTTTGATAGTTTGTACATTGCAAAAATACTACCGTGCAGCATCTACCACAATACCATGTGCGGGGTAAATTATATAGTCGACCCTTAAAAAGTCCATAAACATAAGATTATCAGTAAAATAAATCTTAAAAGTATTGTGTACATCTGCAAGTTTTAGTATATTTGATGC
>SAAO01000049.1 GCA_009929375.1 Bacteroidia bacterium | reverse complement strand
ATTATTAGGAAAAAAAATCGGAATGACATCCGTTTTCAGTGCCGATGGTAAAAATGTACCATGCACTGTTATCGAAGCAGGTCCTTGTGTTGTTACTCAGGTTAAAACTGTAGAGAACGATGGTTACGAAGCTGTACAGGTAGGTTTTCAGGCAAAAACTGAAAAACACACCAACAAAGCTGAAGCCGGACACTTCAAAGCAGCAGGAGTTGCAGCTCAGAGACACTTGGTTGAGTTCAAAGGATTCGAACAGGAATTCAAATTAGGTGATGCTATCACCGTAGAAATGTTTGAAGCCGATACATTTGTGGATGTTGTCGGAACTTCAAAAGGTAAAGGTTTTCAGGGCGTTGTAAAACGTCATGGTTTTGGTGGGGTAGGTCAGTCTACTCACGGTCAGCACAACCGTCTTCGTGCTCCGGGTTCGTTGGGTGCTTCTTCGTATCCTTCGCGCGTATTCAAAGGAATGCGTATGGCCGGACGTACTGGTGGCGATCAGGTGACTGTTCAAAACCTTCAGGTTTTAAAAGTAATTCCCGAACACAATCTGATTCTTATCAAAGGATCGGTACCGGGAGCTAAAGGTTCAATCGTAATCATCAATAAATAATCATGGAACTGAAAGTAGTAAATATTAAAGGAGAAGACACAGGAAGAGTGGTATCGCTCAGCGATGCAGTCTTCGGTATTGAGCCAAACGACCATGCTATTTATTTAGATGTAAAACAGTATTTGGCCAATCAGCGTCAGGGAACTCATTCTTCAAAAGGAAGAAGTCAGATGTCGGGTAGTACCCGTAAATTAGGCCGCCAGAAAGGTGGTGGTGGAGCTCGTCCGGGCGACATCAAGTCGGGTGTTCGTGTAGGTGGTGGTCGTATGTTCGGTCCAACTCCACGCGATTACAGCTTCAAACTGAATAAAAAAGTAAAACAATTGGCACGTAAATCGGCACTTTCGTACAAAGCAGCAAACAACCTGATTACAGTAGTTGAGAACCTGCAATTCGAGACACCGAAAACTAAAGAAATGTTGTCGATTGCAAAAAATCTGCAGGTGGTTGATAAAAAACCGTTAATTGTTTTAGCGAATGCAAATAAAAACGTATATTTGTCGGCTCGTAATTTGACACGTGTAAATGTCGTAACAGCTTCTGAATTAAACACTTATACAGTGCTTAATGCTCAGTCGCTTGTGTTGACCGAAGATTCGGTTTCGGCAATTGAACAAATATTTAACGCATAGGAGGTACAGAAATGGGAATTATAGTAAAACCAATCGTTACTGAGAAGATGACGAAGCTGGGCGAAAAACTGAACCGCTATGGCTTTAAAGTTCAAAGAGACGCGAATAAAATTGAGATTAAGAAAGCTGTCGAAGCTTTGTACAATGTGACTGTAACAGAAGTAAATACGATGGTTGTAGCACCAAAACTGAAGAGCCGTTTTACCAAAAGCGGAGCTATCAATGGTAAAACAACAGCGTATAAGAAAGCCATTGTCACTGTAAAAGACGGAGAACAAATTGATTTTTATAGCAACATCTAAAAAATGATTTACAATTTACCCATTTACGAGTTACAATTTAGTAATGATCGTAAATGGTAAGTTGTAAGTGTTAAAATAGTAAATAAATAAATGGCTGTACGTAAATTATTGCCCACAACACCGGGGCAGAGACACAAGATTATTGGCACATTCGACACAATTACTGCGAGCGCGCCAGAGAAATCTCTTGTTGTAGGAGGAGGAAAATCCGGTGGTCGTAACCACGATGGTAAAATGACCATGCGCTACATTGGTGGCGGACACAAGAAGAAATATAGAGTAATTGACTTTAAACGCAACAAAGACGGTGTTCCCGCTACAGTAAAAACCATTGAATACGATCCGAACCGTTCGGCACGTATCGCATTGTTGTTTTATGCTGATGGGGAAAAAAGATACATTCTTGCACCAAACGGATTGCAGGTAGGTCAGGTAGTACTTTCAGGAGCTGAGGCAGCTCCCGAAGTAGGTAATTCATTGCCTTTGCAGAATATTCCACTCGGAACAATTATTCACAACGTTGAATTACGTCCGGGACAGGGTGCCGCGATGGTACGCTCTGCAGGAACATTTGCTCAGTTGACTTCTCGCGAAGACAAATACGCAATTATCAAATTACCTTCAGGTGAAGTCCGTAAGGTTCTTGCTACATGTAAAGCAACAATCGGTACGGTAGGTAACTCTGACCATGCACTTGAAAGATCAGGTAAAGCAGGTCGCTCTCGCTGGTTAGGACGTCGTCCACGCGTACGTGGTGTAGCTATGAACCCTGTTGATCACCCAATGGGTGGTGGAGAAGGTCGTTCGTCAGGAGGACACCCACGTTCACGTAAGGGCTTGTTAGCTAAAGGGTACAAAACACGTGCTCCGAAAAAACAGTCGAGCCAGTATATTATTGAAAGAAAGAAAAAATAATCAGAAAAAGTAAGTAAATAATATGAGCCGTTCATTAAAAAAAGGACCCTTTATCAATCTGAAGCTCGAGAAAAAAGTTTTAGCCATGAACGAAAGCGGTAAAAAAACCGTAGTCAAAACATGGTCTCGTGCTACAATGATTTCACCTGATTTTGTAGGTCATACAATTGCAGTTCACAATGGAAACAAATTTATCCCTGTTTATGTAACCGAAAATATGGTAGGTCACAAACTGGGTGAATTCTCTCCCACACGTAACTTCCGTGGTCACGGTGGTAAGAAGAAATAATCCATTGAAATTTTAATAAGAAAAAAATAAACATTTCAAAGAAAATGGGTGCAAGAAAAAAAATATCAGCCGACGCAAGAAAAGAAGCGAATAAAACGCTTTATTTTGCCAAGCTCAACGACGTTCCTACTTCTCCCCGCAAGATGCGCATTCTGGCCGATCTGATTCGCGGTATGGAAGTAAACAAAGCGTTAAGCGTTTTGAAGTTCTCTTCGAAAGAGGCTTCAATCAGACTCGAAAAACTGCTTAAATCAGCAATCGCTAACTGGGAAGCCAAAACCGAACAGAAAGCAGATAACGCTAATTTATATGTAAGCAAAATTTATGTGGACTCAGCAACTATGCTGAAACGTCTGCGTACCGCTCCTCAGGGACGCGGATATCGTATTCGCAAACGTTCGAACCACGTAACTATATTTGTAGATACCAAAATTACTAACGATAACGAAAATTAATTGCTAGAATGGGACAAAAAATTAATCCGATAAGTAACCGTTTGGGAATTATCCGTGGATGGGATTCGAACTGGTATGGTGGCAACAATTATGGTGATACCATTCTTGAAGACAGCAAAATCAGAAAATACCTGAATGCCCGTCTGGCAAAAGCGAGTGTATCGCGTATCGTTATCGAACGTACGTTGAAACTGGTAACTATTACTGTATGTACTGCACGCCCCGGTATTATTATCGGTAAAGGCGGACAGGAAGTAGACAAACTGAAAGAGGAATTGAAAAAGATAACCGACAAGGATATCCAGATCAATATTTTCGAAATCAAACGCCCCGAGTTGGATGCTGTAATTGTAGCAAACAACGTAGCCCGTCAGATCGAAGGTAAAATTGCTTACCGTCGTGCGACTAAAATGGCTATCGCATCAACCATGCGTATGGGAGCTGAAGGTATCAAAATCATGGTTTCAGGCCGTTTGAACGGAGCCGAAATGGCACGTTCTGAAATGTATAAAGAAGGACGTACTCCTCTGCATACTTTCAGAGCTGACATCGACTACGCGCACGCTGAAGCTTTGACCAAAGTAGGTATCATTGGTGTGAAAGTCTGGATTTGCCGTGGCGAAATCTATGGTAAAAAAGACTTGTCTCCTAACTTCACTGCAACAAAAGAAGTGTCGCGCGGTGGCGAACGTTTTGGTAACGACCGTCCAAACGACCGTGGTGGAAAAGGATTCAAAAAGAGAAAGAAATAACTGTTATTAATGAATTTGATTTAAGGAAATTATGTTACAACCTAAAAAAACAAAGTTCAGGAGACAGCAAAAAGGGCGCATGAAAGGAAATGCCCAAAGAGGTAATCAGTTGGCGTTCGGTTCTTTTGGAATTAAATCTTTAGAATCTAAATGGCTTACTGGTCGTCAAATTGAAGCCGCCCGTATCGCTGTAACCCGTTATATGCAACGCCAGGGTCAAATCTGGATCCGTGTGTTCCCGGACAAACCAATCACCAAAAAACCTGCAGAGGTTCGTATGGGTAAAGGTAAAGGTGCTCCCGAAGGATTCGTAGCTCCTATCACTCCTGGTCGCATACTGTTCGAAGTAGAAGGTGTTTCGTTCGAAATTGCCAAAGAAGCACTTCGTTTAGCTGCTCAGAAATTACCCGTAACTACCAAATTTGTAGTACGTCGCGATTATGATTCAACCCAAAATGTGTAAGGAAAAATGAAAACAAGAGAAATTAAAGAATTAAACAACAAAGAGATTCAGGAACGCATGGAAGCTGAAGTAGAACAGCTCGACCGTCTGCGCATGAATCATGCTATTTCTCCGCTCGACAATCCGTTGCAAATTAAAGTGGTTCGCAGAACTATCGCACGTCTTGCTACAGAGTTACGTCAGCGTGAAATTAATCAATAAAAAAATTAAACACTGATGGAAAGAAATTTAAGAAAAGAAAGAACGGGTGTCGTTTTCAGCAACAAAATGGACAAAACCATTACAGTAGCTGTAAAGTGGAAAGAAAAACACCCTATTTACGGTAAATTCGTAAATAAGACAAAAAAATACCATGCTCATGACGAGAAGAACGACTGTAACATTGGAGATACAGTACGTATCATGGAAACCCGTCCGCTGAGTAAATTAAAAAGATGGAGATTAGTTGAAATTATCGAAAGAGTTAAGTAATTATGATACAACAAGAATCAAGACTCGTAGTAGCGGACAATAGTGGTGCTAAAGAAGCACTCTGTATTCGTGTATTGGGAGGAACCAGCAAACGTTACGCCACTCTGGGCGATATTATCGTAGTGTCGGTGAAGAGTGTAATCCCTTCGTCGGACATTAAGAAAGGTATCGTTTCAAAAGCAGTGATAGTACGTGTGAAAAAAGAAGTACGTCGTGCCGACGGTTCGTACATTCGTTTCGACGACAATGCCTGTGTATTGTTAAACAATGCCGGTGAAATCCGTGGAAGCCGTATTTTCGGCCCTGTAGCCCGTGAATTACGCGCTACTAATATGAAAATCATTTCACTTGCACCTGAAGTGCTTTAATCTTCGTAAAACAAATTAGTGATGAGTAAATTACACATAAAAAAAGGTGATACCGTTTACGTAAACACCGGTGTTGACAAAGGCAAAACCGGTCGTGTACTCGAAGTACTTGTGAAAGAACAGAGAGCTATCGTGGAAGGTGTGAATATGGTGTCAAAGAGCACCAAACCTAATGCTAAGAATCCTCAGGGTGGCATCGTAAAACAAGAAGCAGCAATTCATATCTCGAATCTGAATCCAGTGGAAAACGGCAAACCGGTTCGCGTAGGTCGCAAACTGAATGCTGAAGGTAAACTGGTACGCGTTTCTAAAAAAACAGGAGAGGAAATCTAACAATGAATACAGCAAGTTTAAAGAATGACTACAGAGAGCGTATCGTTCCTGTGTTAATGAAAGAGTTCGGATACAGCTCGGTAATGCAAGCTCCCAAACTCGAAAAAATTGTCCTCAATCAGGGATTGGGTATCGCTGTGGCCGATAAAAAGATCATCGAAGTAGCTATCAACGAAATGACAGCTATCACAGGTCAGAAAGCAGTTGCTACCGTATCTAAAAAGGATATTTCGAACTTTAAGTTACGTAAAAAAATGCCTATCGGTGTTCGCGTAACTCTTCGTGGCGATCGTATGTACGAATTCCTGGAACGTTTGGTTCGTGTGGCTCTGCCACGTGTTCGTGACTTCAAGGGTATCGAAAACAAACTCGACGGACGTGGAAACTATACACTCGGTATTACTGAGCAGATTATTTTCCCTGAAATCAACATTGATAATATCAACCGTATGTTGGGTATGAACATCACATTTGTGACTACTGCCAAAACCGACGAAGAAGGATATGCACTGTTGAAGGAATTTGGTTTACCATTTAAGAAAAACTAATCAGAAAGAAATACAATGGCAAAAGAATCAATGAAAGCCCGCGAGGTGAAAAGAGCCAAACTGATTGCTAAATATGCGGCTAAACGTGAACAATTTTTAGCTGAAGGCAATTATGATATGCTTCAGACTTTACCACGCAACTCGTCGCCTATTCGTCAGCACAACCGTTGCAAAATTACCGGTCGTCCTAAAGGATATATGCGTCAGTTCGGAATTTCGCGTATTCAGTTCCGCGAAATGGCCTCAAACGGCTTAATCCCAGGAGTAAGAAAAGCAAGCTGGTAAACGCATTTACCATTTTACCATTTACCATTTACCCAACGGTTTATTTTAAATGGTAAATGGTAGATTATCAAATAGTAAATAATTAAATATTGTCCCGGGAGACGGGATCAATTTAAAAAACAATTTTATGACAGATCCAATCGCAGATTATTTAACCCGATTGCGGAATGCTATTAAAGCAAACCACCGTGTGGTGGAAGTACCCGCTTCGAACCTGAAAAAGGAAATGACCAGGATATTGCATGAGAAAGGCTATATCCTTAACTACAAATTTGTAGAAGATGGTCCACAGGGTACTATCAAAATAGCCCTGAAATACGATCCGGTAAACAAAGTGAACTCAATCAAGAAACTGATTCGTGTATCAACTCCGGGTCTTCGTCAGTACGTAGGCCACAAAGAAATGCCCCGTGTACTCAATGGTTTGGGTATTGCAATTCTTTCTACTTCAAAAGGTGTGATGACCAACAAAGAAGCTGCCGACCTTAATGTAGGTGGTGAAGTAATTTGTTATGTATATTAATAAGTAGGAGGAAAGAAAAATGTCAAGAATAGGAAAACAACCCATTAATATCCCTGCTGGTGTGACTGTTTCGGTCGCAAATACCACAGTGACAGTAAAAGGTCCTAAAGGAACCCTTACACAGGAGATCAACCCTAATATCTCTGTTGCCGTTGAAGGTAACGTATGTACAGTGACTCGTCCGGACGACGAAAAATTAAACCGTTCAATGCACGGTTTGTATCGTTCACTGATTCAGAATATGGTAACCGGAGTATCTGAAGGATACAAAAAAACACTCGAACTTATCGGTGTGGGTTATCGTGTATCGAATCAGGGACAAGTACTTGAATTTGCTTTGGGTTACACCCATAATATTTTCATGAGCTTACCGCCTGAAATTAAAATTGAAACCAAGAGCGAACGTAACCAGAATCCGATTGTGATACTTGAAAGTGCCGACAAACAATTGATCGGTCAGGTATGTGCTAAAATCCGCTCATTCCGTAAACCAGAGCCTTACAAAGGTAAAGGTGTACGCTTCCAGGGTGAGGTTGTTCGTCGTAAAGCAGGTAAATCTGCAGGTAAAAAATAATTTACGTAAACTTGTGAAATTATGTCAGTAAAATCAAATAGAAGATTAAGAATAAAAGCTCATATCCGTCATAAAATTTCGGGTACAGCTGAAAAACCTCGTTTGACCGTATTTCGTAGCAATGCGCAGATTTACGCTCAGGTAATCGACGATGTAAAGGGAGCAACTCTTGCTTCAGCTTCGTCTTTAGGTATTAAAGAAAAAATGACAAAAACCGAACAGGCTGCCAAAGTAGGTGCACTTGTGGCTAAAGCTGCTCAGGAAGCCGGTATCACTGCCGTGGTATTTGATCGTAACGGTTATTTGTATCATGGTAGAGTTAAACAATTGGCCGATGCTGCCCGCGAAGCAGGTCTTAAATTTTAATCAGGTAAGTCAACGAATATGAATAAAGTAAAAACGACCAACGATTTGGAGTTGAAAGACAGATTGGTAGCTGTAAATCGTGTTACCAAAGTGACAAAAGGGGGACGTACATTCAGTTTCTCGGCCATTGTTGTGGTTGGTAATGAAGATGGTATTGTAGGCTGGGGTCTCGGTAAAGCCGGTGAAGTAACAGCTGCTATTGCCAAAGGTACTGAAGCTGCTAAAAAGAACCTGATTAAAGTTCCTGTACTGAACGGAACAATTCCTCACGCACAGTTATCGAAATTTGGTGGAGCACAGGTGTTGATTCAACCAGCTTCTCATGGTACCGGAGTAAAAGCCGGTGGTGCCATGCGTGCCGTACTCGAAAGTGTGGGAATTACCGACGTACTTGCAAAATCAAAAGGATCGTCGAATCCTCATAACCTTGTAAAAGCTACTATCGTGGCTTTAGGTGAATTACGCGATGCACAGACCGTGGCTCAGAACCGCGGTGTATCACTCGATAAAGTGTTTAACGGTTAAAATTGGATAAATTATGGCAACTATTAAAATAAAACAAGTTCGCAGTAAAATCAAATCGCCAAAAGTGCAGAAGCTTACGCTCGAAGCACTCGGTTTGAAGAAAATGAATGCCGTTGTGGAACATGAAGCTACTCCAGCCGTATTGGGTATGGTAGCTAAGGTGAAACACCTGGTTGAAGTGATTAAATAATAATAATTGACTCTTTAAAATATTAAGATATGAATTTAAATAGTTTAACCCCTGCAGAAGGTTCGGTGAAAACCCGCAAAAGAATCGGTCGTGGTACAGGTTCAGGTTTAGGCGGAACTTCAACTAAAGGGCATAAAGGTCAGAAATCGCGTTCGGGTTACTCACGTAAAGTGGGATTCGAAGGTGGTCAGATGCCTATCCAGCGTCGTTTGCCTAAATTCGGTTTCAAAAACGTGAATCGCGTTGAATTTAAAGCTATCAACCTCGAAACTATCGAAGCTCTTGCTCAGAGTGCAAAACTCAGCAAAATCGGTCTGAATGAACTCCGCGAAGCCGGATTTATTTCACGTACTGCTCTGGTGAAAGTTCTGGGTAAAGGTGCTTTGACTGTAAAAGTTGAAGTGGAAGCCAACGCATTTTCTAAATCGGCCGAAGAAGCTATCGTAGCTGCTGGTGGAACCGTAGTAAAATTGTAACCACACGAAACGGGTCCCGTTCTGCATTTTGATAGGACGGGACAGTTTCATGTTGACATTTAAATAAATAATTACACATGAAATTCATAGAGACACTTAAAAATATCTGGAAAATCGAAGACCTTCGTAGTCGATTGCTGACAACCATCTTGTTTGTGCTGATCTATCGTTTTGGATCGTTTGTCGTTCTTCCGGGTATTGACCCAACGGCTCTGACAGCCTTGAAATCTCAAACCAGTGGTGGTTTAATGGCTTTGTTGGATATGTTCTCTGGTGGTGCTTTTGCCAATGCTTCGGTATTTGCCCTTGGTATTATGCCTTACATTTCGGCATCAATTGTGATCCAGTTGTTGACCATTGCGGTTCCTTATTTCCAAAAGATGCAACGCGAAGGCGAAAGCGGACGTCGGAAAATGAATCAGTACACACGTTACCTTACAGTAGCTATTCTGCTTTTGCAGGGTCCATCGTACCTTATCAACTTAAGCGTACAGTTGGCTCAGGCCGGTTCGGCTCTTCCTGAAAGCTGGTGGTTTACAGTATCATCAACCATTATTCTGGCAGGTGGTAGTATGTTTGTAATGTGGCTTGGTGAGCGTATTACTGATAAAGGTATCGGTAACGGTATATCATTTATCATTCTTGTGGGTATTATTTCCCGCTTCCCGGGTGCCGTGATCAAGGAATTTGCTTCACGTGTAACCGATGCTGGTGGTGGATTGGTAATGTTCCTGCTTGAAGTGGTATTCCTTTTGCTGGTAATTGCTGCATCGATTATGCTTGTGCAGGGAACACGCAAAATCCCCGTACAGTATGCAAAACGTGTGGTTGGTAACAAACAATATGGTGGTGTACGTCAGTATATTCCTCTGAAAATAAATGCTGCAGGTGTAATGCCTATCATTTTTGCACAGGCTATCATGTTTATCCCTGTGACCCTTGCTCAGTTCTCAGGTTCTGAAACTGTAGGATCGTTTGTAGGTGCTTTCATGAATAACAATGGATTCTGGTACAATCTTGTATTCGGTCTGATGATTGTGGCGTTTACTTATTTCTATACAGCTATTACTGTAAATCCTACACAAATGGCTGAGGATATGAAACGTAACAACGGTTTTATTCCGGGTATCAAACCGGGTAAACGTACTGCCGAATATCTGGATACCATTATGTCGCGTATTACACTTCCAGGTTCTATCTTCCTGGCTATTGTAGCAATTCTGCCTGCATTTGCCTCGTTGCTCGGAATCAATCAGGAATTTGCACAGTTCTTTGGTGGAACTTCGTTGCTTATTCTTGTAGGGGTTGTACTCGATACACTTCAGCAAATTGAAAGTCACTTGTTAATGCGTCACTACGATGGTTTATTGAAATCGGGACGTATCAAAGGACGTTCAGGTAGCGTATCTGCATATTAAAATTAGACTGAATGATATTTTTGAAATCTGACGAAGAAATTGAATTGCTTCGTATCAGTAATCAGATAGTGGCCAAAACGTTGGCCGAAGTTGCCAAAGTAATTGCTCCGGGTGTAACAACCGCTCAGCTCGATAAACTTGCTGAGGAATTTATCCGCGATAACGGTGCTGTACCGGGTTTCAAAGGATATGGAGGTTTCCCCGGGTCGATTTGTACTTCGGTAAACGACCAGGTTGTGCACGGAATTCCTTCCGATAAAGTTGTTCTTCAGGACGGCGATATTATTTCGGTGGACTGTGGAGCTTATATCAATGGTTTTCATGGTGATTCTGCTTATACTTTTTGTGTAGGCAATGTGAAACCTGAAATCAGAGAACTGCTTCGTGCCACAAAAGAGTCTCTTTACAAAGGTATAGAGCAGGCTCAGGAAGGAAAAAGACTGGGTGATGTGGGAAATGCCATTCAGACATATTGCGAAAGCAGAGGTTACTCTGTGGTACGCGAAATGATTGGTCATGGTGTTGGCCGAAGTTTACACGAATCGCCTGAAGTGCCTAATTACGGTCGAAAAGGTAACGGACCAATGCTTAAGTCGGGAATGACAATTGCCATTGAGCCAATGATCAACCTTGGAAGCCGTCACTTGGTTTTCGAAAAAGATGGATGGACAACCCGTACACTCGATCGCAAACCTTCGGCACACTTCGAACATTCGGTAGCTATCCGTAAAGGAAAAGCAGATATTTTATCAAGTTTTGAATATATTGAACAGATAACAGGAACAATTTAACTATTTTATGGCCAAGCAAACAGCAATAGAGCAGGATGGAACAATTATTGAAGCATTGTCGAACGCAATGTTTCGCGTAGAACTGGAAAACGGACACGTAATTACTGCCCACATATCCGGTAAAATGCGTATGCATTACATCAAAATTTTGCCGGGAGATAAAGTAAAGGTTGAAATGTCCCCATACGATCTTTCGAAAGGAAGAATATCGTTCAGATATAAATAATCAGGAAACAAGTTGACGAGGAAACAAGAAGACTGAAATACTGAAATACTGAATAAGGATATTACAAGCATAAGTAATTTAAACACAAAAAATATTTTCATCATGAAAGTAAGAGCTTCTGTAAAAAAGCGCACAGACGATTGTAAGATCGTTCGCCGTAAAGGCCGCTTGTATGTGATTAACAAAAAAAATCCCAAGTTCAAACAACGTCAGGGATAATTTAAATTTTATAAGCAAAATAAATTAAGTTTATGGCTATAAGAATTGTCGGAGTAGATTTACCCCAGAACAAACGTGGGGAAGTTGGATTGACTTATATCTACGGAATAGGTCGCAGTAATGCAAAAAAGATTTTAGAAGAAGCAGGTGTTGATATCAACATCAAAGTCAAAGACTGGACTGACGACCAAGCAGCTAAAATCCGCGAAATCATTGGTGCCGGATATAAAGTAGAGGGTGATCTTCGTTCAGAAGTTCAACTCAACATTAAACGTTTGATGGACATCGGTTGCTACCGTGGAGTTCGTCACCGTATCGGCCTCCCATTGAGAGGACAGAGTACTAAAAACAATGCACGTACTCGTAAAGGTAAAAAGAAAACTGTTGCTAACAAGAAAAAAGCAACTAAATAAGGTTTAACTGTTAGCGAATTTTAGAATAGCTAAATAATTATTGAAATAATATGGCAAAGAAAACAGTTGCAGCCAAAAAGAGAGTCGTTAAAGTAGACGGTGTAGGTCAGTTGCACGTACATTCTTCTTTCAACAACATTATTGTTACACTTACAAATGGCGATGGACAGGTAATTTCGTGGTCGTCGGCAGGTAAGATGGGATTCCGTGGCTCAAAGAAAAATACCCCTTATGCAGCACAAATGGCTGCTCAGGATTGTTCAAAAGTTGCTTTTGACCTGGGATTGCGTAAAGTGAAAGCTTACGTAAAAGGACCGGGTAATGGTCGCGAATCAGCTATCCGTACTGTACATGGTGCAGGAATCGAGGTAACTGAAATCGTAGACGTTACACCACTTCCACACAATGGTTGTCGTCCTCCGAAACGCAGACGCGTTTAATCTGAGAATTCGAAAATTACAGCCGCGGGTTTCGGCCCGCGGATAATTAATTTGAAAATTTAAACAACACGGTTTGTACGTACAAGGTATGTCCCGATTAAGAATTGCAGTTAAAAACCTCTCAGCAATCGCGGCACTATCGGTAAGTAAGGAGTAAACGACAAACTATTTTTATCACAATAAAAAAATAAAAGAAAAATGGCAAGATATATTGGACCAAAATCAAGAATTGCCCGTAAGTTTGGTGAAGCTATTTTCGGACCTGACAAAGTGTTATCGAAAAAGAACTATCCTCCCGGACAGCACGGACAATCGCGTCGTAAAAAAACGTCGGAATATGGTATTCAGTTACGCGAAAAACAAAAAGCCAAATATACTTATGGCGTTTTGGAAAAACAATTCCGTAACCTTTACGAAAAAGCTCAGAGCAAACCGGGTGTAACAGGGGTAATTTTGCTTCAGTTCCTCGAATCTCGTCTCGACAACATTGTGTATCGTTTGGGTTTTGCTCCCACGCGTGCCGGTGCACGTCAGTTGGTGAGTCACAAACACATTACTGTGGATGGTAAAGTAGTGAATATCGCTTCGTATCAGGTTCGTCCCGGCCAGGTGATTGCAGTTCGCGAGAAAGATAAATCAATGGAAGTTATCGCTGAATCGCTGAACGGTTTCAACCACACCAAATATCCGTGGATTGAATGGAACGCTGCTTCAATGTCGGGAACATATTTACATATTCCTGAACGCGAAGATATTCCTGAAAATATCAAAGAACAGTTAATTGTTGAGTTGTACTCTAAATAATAAGTGAAACCATGGCTATATTAGCATTTCAAAAACCCGAAAAGGTAATCATGTTGGAAGCTGACGCTTTTCAAGGTAAATTTGAATTCCGTCCGCTGGAACCGGGTTACGGTATTACCATTGGTAATGCTTTGCGCCGTATCCTTTTATCGTCGCTCGAAGGCTTTGCCATTACGGCAATCAAAATCGAAGGCATCGATCATGAGTATTCAACTATTCCGGGTGTAATTGATGATGTAACAAACATCATCCTGAACCTGAAACAAGTGCGTTTCAAACAAAACGTAGAAGATTTCGACAGCGAAAAGGTGACTATCAACGTGACTGGTACCTCGGTGTTCAAAGCTGAAGACATTGGTAAGTATTTCACCGGTTTCGAAGTGCTGAACCCCGAACTTGTCATCTGCGAAATGGACCCAACGGCCAGCTTCCAGATTGACATTACGGTGAACAAAGGTCGTGGTTACTCGCCTGCCGAAGAAAATCGTGTGGCAAATGCCGAAGCCGGAGTGATTGCCATCGATGCTATTTTTACTCCTATTCGTAATGTAAAATATGCCATCGAAAACTATCGTGTTGAACAGGTAACGGATTACGAAAAATTAATCATCGAAATCAGCACCGACGGATCTATTCATCCGAAAGAAGCTCTGAAAGAAGCTGCTAAAATTCTTATCCACCACTTTATGCTTTTCTCTGACGAGAAAATTTCGCTTGAAGTGTCGGAAGGAGAAGGTACAGACGAATTCGATGAAGAAATTCTTCACATGCGTCAGTTGCTTAAAACCAAACTGACCGACCTCGAACTGTCGGTTCGTGCACTGAACTGCCTCAAGGCTGCCGATGTGGAAACACTTGGCGAACTGGCTGGCTATCACAAACACGATCTGCTTAAATTCCGTAACTTCGGTAAAAAATCGCTCACCGAACTCGAAGAGAAGCTCGAAAGCCTCAATCTGCACTTCGGTATGGATATTGCCAAATATAAATTAGATAAAGACTAACGAGATGAGACATAATAAAAAATTCAATCACTTAGGCCGTAAAACGGCTCACAGAAAGTCAATGCTTGCCAACATGGCTGTTTCTCTTATTCAGCACAAGAGAATTTCTACCACACTGGCCAAAGCTAAAGCTTTACAGGTTTACGTTGAACCTCTGCTTACCAAAGGTAAAGACGATACCACACACTCACGTCGTACAGTATTCAGCTATTTGCAAAACAAAGAAGCTGTAACTGAACTGTTCCAGAATATCTCTCAGAAAATTGCTGACCGTCCGGGTGGTTACACACGTATCCTTCGCACTGGTTTCCGTTTGGGTGATAACGCTGAAATGTGTATTATCGAACTTGTTGACTACAACGAAAACATGTTGAAAGAAAAAGCTGCCAAAAAAGCTGCCCGTACACGTCGTGCTGGTGCTGCTAAAAAAGCTGCTCCTGCTGCCGAAGCTCCTAAAGCTGAAGTTGCACCTGCCGCTGAAGAGGCTGCTGCCGAGTAATCAAAAAATATCTTTCTATAAAACGCAAAAAGCGAAATCCTTCTACAGGGTTTCGCTTTTTTGTTATCATTTTGTACCTTTGGGCAACTAATATTATTGAAATGAAAAAAATCATCACCGCAGTTTTATTCTGCATCACATTCTCATTATTTTCCTATAGTCAGGAAAATACAACTATCAGTTTTCTTTCGCAACCCTATCTTCAGCATCTCACCGAAGATGCAGCGACAGTGATTTCCGTGGCTTCGAAATCCTGTGTGTCGTACGTGCAATATGGCAAATCACCCGAAGCGCTGAATTCTGTTTTTACTTCAAAGCACGGACAAATCGATGCCAATGTTCCTGTTCAGAAAATACGTCTTTCGGGGTTGGAGCCCGGTACAAAGTATTATTATCGAGTGGTTTCAAAGGAAATCAAAGTTTATCAGGCTTATAAGATTGTTTATGGCGACTCGGTTATGAGTACTATCCGGAGTTTTGTAACTCCACACAGGGAAATCAGCAAATTCAGTTTTCTTGCTTTTAACGACGTACACAGTCGCCCTGCTTTTATAAGTGACGTTTATCAGAGAAACAATGATGTGTCGTTTGTATGTTTCAATGGTGATATGCTCGATGATATTTATACACGTGATGAAATCATCCGTGACTTTGCGGCACCTGCTGCAGCTTCGTTCGCAGGAAGTATCCCTTTTGTGTATACACGTGGCAATCACGAAACGCGGGGACCTGCTGCACGTGAATTAAGTAATTTTGTGGAGACACCGAACAATCAATATTATTATTCGTTCAGCATTGGAAATACAATTTTTATGGTGCTCGATACCGGAGAAGACAAACCCGACACACATGCGGTTTATGCAGGTTTGGCCGATTATGATCGTTACAGGACAGAGCAGGCTGAATGGATAAAACGCGTTGTCGCTTCGCGTGAATGGAAAAAGGCTAAACACCGCATTGTATGTGGACATATTCCTGCCTCATCTTCAAATGACGGTTGGCATGGCTCGAAGGAAATTGCAACGAAATTTTTACCCCTCCTCAACAAAGCTAAAGTGGATTTATATCTTGCAGGCCATACTCACGAACCTGTTTTGGAAAAATCCGGAGCTGATCATAATTTTACAATGGTAGTCGGCGGTGGACCAATGAAATCGGAAAATAAATCGAATGTGACTTATATACGTGTGGATGTGGATAACAACAATTTGAAAGTTGGTTTGTACAGATACAACGGAGATTTAATTACGGAGTATAAAGTGAAGTAAACTTCTAAACAAGCGAACGCAATTTACACAAATATACAAAAGTCTTGTTATCCGGATTTTGAGTCTTAGTCAGATAATACTGTATTTAATTGTGTAATTTGTGTTCGATTCCATTCAGAAAAGATTGCTCTAAAGGATAGTTTTATTCATCCCAGAGATTGGCGTAAGTGTAGAAACCTCCCGGAAGTACGGCATAAAGCCCTTTGGCAATGCGTTGATTGCGGTTCATGCTGCTGATAAGTTTCACTTCGCTGTCGGTTAGCTGTATATTGAGTGCCCCGAAGTTTTCGTTTATTCTGTCGGCATTTACCGATTTTGGGATTACAGCATATCCTCGTGCCATGCCCCATGCAAGTATAATTTGTGCCGGTGTACAATTGTATTTTTCAGCCAGACGAATTATAATTTGCTGTTGCGTAATACTCTCGTTTGTTTTAATCAGATGACGGCTTCCGAGTGGCGAATAGGCAGTGACAATAATGTTGTTTTCGCGACAATACCGGATCATTTTTTCCTGTGTGAAAAATGGATGAATCTCAATTTGATTTACCTCAGGCCTGATTTGAGATTGTTTTGAGAGTTCGTCAAGCTTTTTGATACTGAAGTTTGAAACACCGATATGTCTGGTAAGTCCTTTGCTTTTAATTTCTTCCATTGCTTTCCATGTGTCAGCCAGCGGTACTTCGTTGGTCGAAAGCAGATCGTCTGCGCTGCGTGCCTGATCGTGTCCCTCACGGAAAACAAGTGGCCAGTGAATAAGATAAAGATCCAGATAATCGAGTTGCAGATCGGTAAGTGACTTTCGAATAGCCGGTTCCACCAATTCCGGATGATGAAAACTATTCCAGAGTTTTGAGGTTATAAAAAGTTCCTCCCGTTTTACGATGCCGTTTTCAAAAGCATATTTAAGCGCTTTGCCAATTTCTTTTTCGTTGCCATAAATATATGCGCAGTCGATGTGACGATAACCCGTCCGAATCGCATTAATCACCGCTTCGCCAACTTCACCGGGTTTCGAAAGCCATGTGCCCAGTCCGAATGGTGGAAATATATCTCCGTTGCTGAATTGAATATTTGTCATATTGTTCGTTTGTAAAAATGTATTTAACAGCTAAACAAATGTCAAATGGAAAAGTTGAGGATAAGAAGTGACTTTGTGTTGAGAATAACCGGAGGAATGAAGTAAAAGAAGAACGCAAATTTCGCAAAAGCCACAAATAAATGTTTTTTGTGAGAACTTGCGTAATTTGCGTTCAAAAAACTTTTGTCAGGCCCTTTAATGCAGGTCCTGTTGACAAATATAGAGGATTATATTTTCTTCAATCCTTTCATTTCTTTCTTTTCGGCTTTTTTCAGACTTATAGCCACACCACCACCTGCAGCGAGTTTCTGTTTCAGTACCGATTTTGAATTAACAAGTACTTTGCGGATTTTGTAAGCCATTGGGTTTTCCTTCCAGTGCGCATTGGCTGCGTCTTCGTAAATTGTGGCCACATACCATGTTTTTTCTTCCAGATAGTTGAAAGGAATAATAGCAGTGCGGGCATTCTCGTCGGTAATTGCACCTACAAACCAGTTGGCAGTATTCTTTGCGCGACGGGCTACAGTCACATAATCGCCAGGCTCGGCTTCCAGGTAACGTGAGTCGTCCCAATCTACAGCCACATCTTTGATAAACTGAAAAGCGTCCATGCGTCTTTCGTAACTTTCGGGCAGGTCGGCAGCCATTTGAAGCGGACTATACATGGTCAGGTATAATGCCAGCTGTTTTGCAAGTGTGGTATGCACCTGATTCTGATTGCCTTCCTGATAATAGCTCATTTTGATTTCAAAAATACCCGGAGTGTAATCCATTGGACCTCCCAAAAGTCGTGTAAATGGCAAAATGGTTTCGTGTTCGGGTGGATTTCCTGCACTCCAGGCGTTAAATTCGTTTCCGCGGGCAGCTTCACAAGCCAACCAGTTGGGGTAGGTGCGGTGCAAGCCTGTGGGACGAACCGATTCGTGTGAGTTCAGCATTAATCTGTTTTCAGCCATTTTTTCAGCCACACGTACATAATGATTCACCATCCATTGTCCATCGTGTGTTTCGCCACGCGGAATTATCCAACCCACATATCCGGTTTTTACGGCTTCGTAGCCATGCTCTTTCATAAGTTCAATGGCTTTGTCGATACGACGTTCGTAGTTAGTTACCGACGATGAAGTTTCGTGATGCATAATCAGTTTTACACCTTTCGAGTGTGCATATTCGTTCAGCACTTTAATATCAAAATCGGGATAAGGAGTTACGAAATCGAATACTTCTTCTTTCCAGTTTCCGGCCCAGTCTTCCCAACCTACGTTCCAACCTTCGACCAACACGCCCGAAAATCCGTGCTCGGCAGCAAAATCAATGTAACGACGAACGTTTTTATTGCTTGCTCCGTGTTGTGGAAGCGGAGTCAGCGCATTCCAGTCTGTATCCTTCAAACGAATGTTCGGTGCATGAGCATAATCCCACGACATAGTGTTTGGAACATGCATTCCCCACCATATTCCGATATATTTCTGAGGTTTGATATAGTCGGTGTTTTCAATTTTCGATGGTTCGTTCAGGTTCAGAATCATTTTCGAAGCCAGAATGTCAGTAGCCTTGTCGCTTACCATTATTGTGCGCCAGGGTGTATTGTGTGGCGTTTGCATATAAGCTTTTGTGCCTGTGGCGTCGGGTGCAAGTGCCGAAGTGAGTACAAAATTCTTTTGATCGATAAGCAGATGCATGGCTGAATAGTCGATCAGCGCAGCTTCGAAAATGCTGATATACAATCCTTCGGTAGTTTTCATCATCAACGGACTCTGCACTGCATTTTTTGCAAAATATCCATGCGTACCAATACCTGTTCCATCCACTTTCGAGGCATCGACTTCCGAAAGTCTGGTGGTTGTGTAATAATATTCATTTGTATCGTAGTCGCCCGGAATCCAGAATGCTTTGTGATCGCCGGTAAGAGCAAACTCGGTACGTTCGTTGGCTACACGGAAATAATTCAGGTTTTTCTGTTTTTCAAATTCATAGCGAAACCCGAGTCCGTCATTGAAAAGCCGGAAGCGGATTTTGATGGTACGTTCAGTTGCTTTTTGATCAAATTCAAGCAAAAGTTCATTGTAATGATTGCGAATTTCGCTTACTTCGCCCCACACAGGTTTCCATGTTTCGTCGAAACTGCTGGTTTTAGCATTTTTCAATGTAAAACCTTCGAGCAGAGAAGGTGTATTTTTTAATTCAAGCCCCAGCTTCGATGATTTAATAACTTCTTTTCCTTTGTAAGAAAGGGTGTAAATAATTTCAGATTTGTCGTTAATACCGGCATTTAGTTCAAGTTGTTTGTCGGGCGACAGTAATTTTTCAGCCCTGACTGCCAGCATTCCCAACATGATAAAAAGTAATAATGCTATTCTTTTCATTTGAGTGTATTTTAGTTGTTTATGATTTTTGAATCAGTGAATTTCTTTAACTCTACAAATATAAAACTATTAATTCAAAAGTATTTCGTCAATGTTTTTGTTTCACTTCAACAATAGCTGCAAACGTTTGATGTGAGGTGCTTGTGGTTGCTTCCGGTCGTTGTTTTGTGAATGTTTGATGCCCGAATTATTGAAATTTCTTAATTCTCATGCTTTTGAAGAAAAACATAGCTGTATATTCGGGATTTTTTACGAACTTTGCAGCCAAATATTTTAAAAACAAGATTCGTATAATGACAGCTAATGAAAAATGGCATGGAAGCTCGAAAAATACTTCGAATTCCGGAGCCGGCCGTGATGGTAACAAACCGTATGAGAAACGTGATATGAAATCAATTCTGAAAGGCTCACGCGGTGCAGCAAAATTTAACTCAGACAGACCAAACTATTCAGAAAAACCCAATTACGACGACAGACGTACAGAAGGAAAACTCGAATTCAGAAAAAGAGATGATTCACGTCCTTCTTATGGCGATCGTAAACCTTATGAAAATCGTGACAACCGCGAAAATCGTCCTTATGGTAACCGTCCTTACGAAAACAGAGGAAATTCTTATGGCGAACGTAAACCTTATGAAAACCGTGAAGGTCAGGGCGAACGCCGTCCATATCTGAATCGCGACGGACAAGGTGAACGTCGTCCTTACGAAAACAGAGGAAATTCTTACGGCGAACGCCGACCTTATGAAAACCGCGAAGGTCAGGGTGAACGTCGTCCATACGAAAACAGAAATGATGGTGAACGCCGTCCATATCAGAGTCGTCCGCAAAATGGCGATCGTCCAATGGGCCGTCCGCGCATCAATCGTTCCGACCGTCCTTATGGCAACAGCGATGAACGTCCTGCCAAACTTAATCTGCGCAAACCGGGCGAAGCTTCGACAAGTGGCGAATATGTGGAAACACGTTTTGACAATCGTCGCGATGGTGTGAGTTTCCGCAAACCGTTCCGCAAACGCGATGACAGCTACGATCCAAATTCCAAATACAGCAATAAAAAACAAACAGAATACCGCAAAAACTTTGTGGATCTGACCAAACCTGTGCGTTTGAATAAATTTTTGGCCAATGCCGGAATTTGCTCACGTCGCGAAGCCGATGAATATATCCAGGCTGGTGTAATCTCGGTGAATGGTGAAGTTGTATCGGAACTCGGAGTAAAGGTAATGCATTCCGACAAAGTAATGTTCCACAACCAGGTGGTACGTTCCGAACGCAAAGTTTACATTCTTTTGAATAAACCAAAGGATTGTGTAACAACTTCAGAAGATACACACGATCGTATGACCGTGCTGGATCTTGTGAAAAATGCCTGCAGTGAGCGTATTTATCCGGTAGGTCGTCTCGACCGTAACACCACGGGTGTGATTCTGCTTACCAACGATGGTGATTTGGCTTCGAAACTGACTCATCCTAAATATGATAAAAAGAAAATTTATCATGTGGCGTTGGATAAACCCCTCGAACGTGAGGATTTTGAGAAAATCCTGGCTGGTGTAAATCTTGATGATTTTGAAATTGCAGCCGATTCACTCGAATATGTAAAAGAAGGTGATCCAAAACAGGTTGGTATCGAAATTCACTCAGGACAAAATCGTGTAGTTCGCCGTATTTTCGAAAAATTAGGCTACAAGGTAATTCGTCTGGACCGTGTTTATTTTGCCGGATTGACCAAGAAAAGTCTTCCACGTGGTAAATATCGCTTCCTGAACGATAGAGAAGTAAATATGTTGAAAATGGGTGCTTACGAATAAGTCCCTGTTTTCACTACTGAAATATAACTCCTGTACATTTTTGTGCGGGAGTTTTTTTATGATATTTATTCCGACAGTACTTGCAGGCAACATTATTTCCGCTAACTTTGTTTCTTAAGACAGAAGTTTAATATTTTATTTAATAAGCAGTAAATGAGAATAATTCTGGCAGGTGCAAACGGATTTATAGGAAGTTATCTTTCTAAACGGTTCAGTGACGAAGGACATGATATAAAATGTATTTCGCGCAAGACCGGGGATATTCCCTGGGAGGAAAAATCAATTACAGAAGTGCTCAACGGAGCAGATGTGTTGATTAATCTGGCCGGACATACTATTAATTGCCGGCATAATGCTTCAAATCGTGAGAAAATTCTGAACTCACGTTTGCAAACCACCACTATGCTCGGAAATGCTATGAAGGCTTGTAGTCAACTGCCTACACTTTGGATAAATGCAAGTGCTTCGGCCATTTATCCATCCGAAATCACGACTGCAGCTGATGAATCAGCCTCTGTGACCGATCGAACTTTTCTATCGCAGGTGGTGGCTCAGTGGGAAAAGTGTTTTTTCTCATTTGGTTTTTCTGAAACCCGCCAGGTCGTTTTACGAACTTCGGTAGTGTTGGGGCATGGAGGTGCGTTCGAACCGCTTTATCAGCTAAGCCGATTCGGGTTGGGTGGAGCTACAGGTTCCGGGAAACAGTTTTTCAGCTGGATTCACATTGAAGATTATTATCGAATTGTGAAATTTATAATCGAACAACAACAGATTTCCGGTATTATAAATTGTACTGCAAAGAATCCGGTTACCAATTCGGACCTGATGCGTGCCATGCGTAAGGCTGTTGGTGTGCCTTTCGGATTGCCTGCTCCGGCATTTGCTGTGAAAATCGGAGCTGTGTTTATTGGCACAGAATCTTCACTTTTGCTCGATAGCTCCTATATGATTCCGCAAAAACTGAATGACGAAGGTTTTGTATTCGAATTTCCGGAGATAAATTCAGCTGTCTCCGATATTGTAAACAAATATTACAAAAAATAATATACGCGTATTTTTAATGAAAATTGCAAATAAGAAAGCTCCACGCAAAGGTCGTATCTGGCGACTTATCCGAAATCTGATTCTGATTTTCTTTCTGGGTTCTGTGTCCTGGGTGTTAATCGCCGGGTTTGTGCCTGTATGGGTCACTCCGCTTATGCTTATTCGTACTGTCGAAGCTGTTGTTGATGGCGAAACTCCACGTAATTCAAAAAAATGGGTGCCCATTGAAGAAATTTCACCAAATATGGTGCAGGCAGTGGTTGCTTCCGAAGATAATCTTTTTCTCGAACACAATGGATTTTCGTTCGGTGACATTCAAAAGGCGATCAAGCACAACAAAAAAGGAAAACGGATTCGGGGAGGAAGTACAATTTCGCAACAAACAGCCAAAAATGTATTTTTGTGGCCAAAACGTTCGTACGTGCGCAAAGGACTGGAGGCTTATTTTACTGTGCTGATTGAACTTTTCTGGTCGAAAGAGCGTATTATGGAAGTCTATCTGAACGTAATTGAAACGGGCGATGGGATTTATGGGGTAGAAGCTGCTGCCAATGAGTATTTTGGAAAAAGTGCAGCCAGGCTTACAAAATCGCAGTCAGCACTTATTGCAGTGTGTCTTCCCAATCCCCGAAAATTTAATGCTGGAAATCCATCATCTTATATTGTAAGACGAAAAAACAGAATTGTAAGTTTGATGGGAAAGTTAGAGAAAGTCGATTTTGACAAGAAACGCGATAAATAAAACTGAAAGAATTGTATTATGAATAACAATATCGATTTTGCTGATTGGGGACTTGTAGAATATAACGAAGCCTGGAACCGACAGGAGGAAGTGTTTTCTGCAACCATCGAAGATAAAATTCAGGGTAAGGAAACTAAGAATTTACTCGTTTTTTGCGAACATCCGCATGTGTACACTCTCGGAAAAAGTGGAGATGAGCATAATTTGCTGTTGAATTATATACAACTTCAGGCGAAAGATGCGCAGTTTGTGCGCACAAATCGTGGTGGCGACATTACTTATCATGGTCCCGGCCAGCTTGTGGGATATCCTATTTTCGACCTCGCCAACTTCAATATGGGCCTGAAACAATATATATATAATATTGAAAAGGCTATTATTAATACGCTTTCGAAATATAATATTGAAACCACACGACTCGAAGGTGCCACCGGAGTATGGCTTGATGTGGGAAAACCGGGCTGTCGGAAGATCTGTGCCATTGGTGTTCGTAGTTCCCGTTTTGTAACTATGCACGGATTTGCACTCAATGTAAATACACTTTTGGAGTATTTTAGTTACATCAATCCATGTGGTTTTGTCGATAAAGGAGTCACTTCGATGCAAAAAGAATTAAATAAAACCATCGATATAGCAATATTGAAAGATGAATTAAGAGCAGAAATCAATAATATTTTCAGTCATCAACCATAATTTTTCAGGCTGTGACAGAAAAAATGAAATTGTTTTTTTACAGTTCTGAGTACTGTTTAGTTCAGCTTAACTGATGACACTAAATTTTCTTGAAAAATTATTGGATTTTTAAATGCTTTTTATCAGACACTTATCAATTATTTATGTTTTACAGCATAAAAAATGGTTCAAAAGATTTGGATGGTAAATAAAAAGTGTCTACTTTTGCACCCGCTTTCGAGAGATACAGGGTGCTGTAATAAATCGAAAGCGAGGT
>SAAO01000048.1 GCA_009929375.1 Bacteroidia bacterium | reverse complement strand
CATGAGCTAAGACTGGCACTGATGGCTGAAAGTGTAGCAAGTGAGGGCGTCACTCAACAAACAACAAGTGAACGGGTCACTTTGAGTGACCCGCTCACTGCTGCGCACACTCCCTCTGCCGCTGAAACCTGCAATCGTATTTGAGGTTTTTTGTATAGATACATAGTTAATGTGATTTGACAAAATGTAAATTATTTTTTGTAGCTTTGTGGATGTGAAAAAATAAAACCAAATACAAACAAATCTATAACCGGATAATTTTATGTTGTTTGCCGAAAAAATCACAAATGAGAGAAAGGTAATCGGACAGATTTTCAATAATACGGTAGCTACCTACAAGTATTATTGGTTTGTGTCGATACTTGATATCGTGGTGAAAGAACAGCGCCGCCAGATATCCTTTTGGGAGATTATTGCCGGAATGGTGGCTGAAGCCTGGTATCCGATTCATTATTTCCGGTTGTCGTTCGGGAAAGCGGATTCTCTGTATCAGCAGGTTGTGGCATTGCAGCAGGAGCTCAATATTCCAATTGATGCCCGAAAAGCTGATATCAAAAAGCAATTGCTCGACAGTATGAATATGCCCCGTGTAAAAGCGTTGTTGCGGGTGTTTACGCTAAATGTTCCTTATCGCTTTCTTTCGCCATGGATAAACTATACGACCGACAACGAAGTGGTAGGTCTGTCGCAAGCGTACACAAACAACTGCCTGTATGCTATCAAAGCCGACACCATAGAGATGAATCCCGAATGGGAACAATATCTCAACGATAACTATCCTGTATTAAGGGATTTTACATTCTGGAACCTCACTGTTTTTCTTCAGAAACGAAATCCGAATGTACCCGATGTTTCCTCCAAACTGGTAAAACCTATCCAACGCGAATCGCTTATAAAACAGCGGAATTTCTGGGATGCATATATCGATCTGAACGGTTCAATGAAATGTATTTATACCGGAAAAGAGCTTTATAAGAAAAGCTACGATCTGGATCATTTTGTACCCTGGAGCTTTGTATCGCATAATTTATTGTGGAACTTACTGCCTGCCGATGCAAGCATTAATTCCTCCAAAAGCAATAATCTACCTGTGTTAGGCGATTATCTGCGACCATTTGCCCGTGCGCATCAACAGGCCATACAGGCCCTTTACCCTAAAAATCCAAACAACAAGTTACTGGAGGACTATCTCACATTGCACGATTCAATTCCGGAACTGATACACTTACCGGAAAACGATTTTCTGAATGTATTTCAGAAAACATTTTCGCCAATGGTACAGATAGCCGAAAATATGGGTTTTAAATACTGGCAAAATACATTCCGGCTATGAAAAAGATTGTCAACAACCCACACCTGACGGCTATTGAGCGCACTTCAATGTCGTTCCCAACTCGCTGGCTCAAACAGAATAATCTGCTGAAAGGCGAAATTCTAGATTTCGGTTGCGGTTTTGGTTACGATACCGACGAGCTAAAAGCACAGGGTTACAATATAGCAGGTTACGACAACCATTACAGACCGGAATATCCCGAAAAACGCTTTGATACTATCATTTGCAACTATGTACTGAACGTACTTGAGCCCAACGAACAGGCCGAAGTGCTTATGTCGGTTGCCGAGCTGCTGAAACCCACAGGGAGAGCTTACTTTGCTGTGCGCCGCGATTTGAAAAGTGAAGGTTTCCGCACACACTATGTGCATAAATTACCCACATATCAGAGCAATGTGCTCTTACCCTACAAAAGTGTATTTGCAAACGACAATTGTGAGATTTACGAATATCAGCATTACAATCAGGCAATAAAGAAAAAGAGCGATTGTGTGTTTTGCAGTCTCGAAAGCGGAAAAGAACTTATCACCGAAACAGCCACAGCCGTAGCCTTTCTCGACAGTTATCCTGTAAACCCCGGACATACCCTGATAATACCCAAACGCCATGTTGCCGATTATTTCGAACTAAGCATACACGAACAACGGGCTTTGTGGCTGGTGGTAAACCGCTGCAAAAAGCTTATTCAAAAACGCTTTAACCCCGATGGTTTTAATGTGGGCATAAACGTAGGCGAAGCAGCCGGACAAAGCATCTTTCATGTGCATATCCACCTGATACCCCGCTACAAAGGGGATGTTGAAAATCCAAGAGGTGGTGTGAGAGGAGTGATAAAGGAGAGGCAGAGTTATTGAATTAATTATTTATGAGCCAATTTAACTCCATAAAAGAATTACTCAACACAATGAGTAGAGGCAATAAATTGATTGCCGAAATGTTTGAGAAGCGGAAATTACCTTCTTATCGCTATGACTATGCTGTGGAGTTAATGGAAAACGACGAGGACATAATCAGGCTGTTGCACCGTAAAAATATCATTGTTCAGAATGGAGCCTATATCGAATTAGACGATCAATTTCTGAATTTTTTTGAAGATATTTTGGAGGTAAACGAAGAGATAAACACCTCTTATATCAACGAGAATATTCAGCAAGTAAGAGAATATGCGATCTATTATTTACAGTCGAATTCCGAAGCTGAGAGGTTTAAATACCTGAAAAATGTAAAGTCGGTTTTGCAAAAAATTGGGAGAAGTACATTAAGAAATATAGTTGACCTGAATCGGAATATTAATAACGCATTCAAAACCGAACCGAATTACAAAATCAAGCTTACAAGACTCGAAAATTACAAGAGGAAATTAGAATCAATCCAAACACTTATTGAACAAACCGAGAGACTTTTACGAGAAGAGGAGGAAACATTCTTTAAATTGGCTACAGATGAGGGACTAAAAGAGGTTCGCACACAGTTAATTTTAGATTTGACGGAATCTCGACAAAATCTGATTGAAACACGCCAACAAATTATTGAGTATATCAATCAAATTAAGTACCAAAGCAAGTTTATTGAGAAGTTGAAGCAGCTCAAATACTTGCGAGATCAATTCGAAATTAAACACAAAACAAATATTCGCGAAGTACTATCACACAATTATGCGATTGTCTTTGAGCCGAAAACGTTATACAAGTTGAAACTTTCGATTGATAATTTGGGGAAAGATGAAAATCGCCAATTAATTATTAAAGTTAGAAATCGTTACAAATCAGCGATTAATCCTACAAAACAGCTTGCTGCAAACCTAACGTCAAAAGATCTGGAGTTAGAAACAGAAAAGGAAATTTATATTGATTTACATAGGGTTAGAAATGACTTTAAACAATCAGGGAGTGACCTGTTTGGCTTTTTGATGAATTACCAATTTGTGCGAGAGCTTTCTTTTGAAGAACGGGTCACTGTGTTCTGTCAGATAATTTCAATGTTTGAAAATGAGTTGGAATTGTCCGATAACTATTTAAAACAAAACAATATTGAATATGCTGTGGTATATCCTAAATAATATACGAAGAATATGAACGTTCCAAGGCAAACAGGTGAAATTTTTGAAATTCTGAGCAGTGGTCAGTTTATCTGCTCAAACAGTGCGGATGTACGTATTTCCAAACTCTATGATATAATTGACGACAATGAAAAGTACGAGTTACTTTATGATTATTTTTCTGCTATTGGTTTTTTGCTCGAAAAAGGTGACGAGTTTTATTATTTCTCACGTAAAAACGAATCGAAGGCTGATTTGGAACGTAAATTAGAAACCGCTTGTAAATGGATTGATGTTTTAGATTTTTTCAAAACATTCGACAATGCTTTTGGTTCGGGCTACAGTTTTACCACGCAGGAAATCGTGGTTCAGATTAAAGTTGATGCTGTATTGAAAAGTAAAGCCGATGGATTGCGAAAAGTTTTCAAATTAGACGAAAAAACGCCATATAATGAAGTGATTACTAAAGTGACTGACAGCCTTTGTAAAGATGGATTTGCCGAAATTGAAAACGAAATTCTGAAATCCTACAAAATTTTATCGTCATTTAAGTATTTAGAAGAATTGGTTACGAATATAAATATTCCAGAGGAGGTGCAGAATGAGATACCTGAATAAAATCACATTTATCAATAGTGCGCAAATAAAATATGCCGAGGTTAACCTCAATGGTAATGTGCATTTTATTGGTACGCAAGGTGTTGGAAAAAGTACCTTGCTACGCTCTGTTTTGTTTTTTTATAATGCTGATAGTTTGGGGCTTGGCATTCCGAAACAGAAGGATTCGTATGTTGACTATTATTTCAAACATAGCAATTCGTATATCATTTACGAGGTAGTTCGAGAAGACGGCAAGTTTTGTGTCGTTTCGTATAAATCGCAGCATAAGGTATGCTTCCGTTTTTTCAATGGAGAATACAGGCAGCATTACTTTGTAAATGCAAATGGTAATGTTCCTGACAGTTGGGACGAAATAGCAGCAAAACTAGATGCTAATAAAGTGTTTTACAGCAAACGCAAAATTGATGAATACAAAGAGTATCGCGATATAATCTATGGGAATAATGCCGATAAAAAGCACGAATACCGGAGATATTCTATTCTTGAAAGCAAAGATTATCAGCAAGTTCCAAAAACAATACAAAATGTTTTTCTAAACTCTAAAATGGAAGCGGAGTTTATCAAGCAGACAATAATTCTGTCTTTAGATAATGATGTGAGGATAGATTTAAACCAGTATGCCCATCATTTAAACGACTTTGAAACGCAATTGACTGATATTCGTAAATTCAAAATGCCTTCTACCACTTCGCAGGCCGAGAGTATTGCAAAACTATATATTGCGATTCGTCACTTGGAACGTGAAAAGATTCAAATTGCAAAGGAATTGGCTTGGGCGGTTAATAAAAATGAACAAGACGAACCTATTGTTTCAGAGAGGTTGAAAACCCAGAAAGAGAAAACAGACGTATTTATTCAAAAGCAAAAGAGAGCTAAGGAACTTTTTGTCGAAAAGGTAACCAAAATCAACGGAGATATTCGTGTTCAGCAAGAAAACCTGAAAAAAGCGAGGGAGCTAAACGAAGAATATACGCAAAAAAATATCGCTCAGATTCTGGAAACAGTTGAACAGAAACCTGATTTTGAGCGGGAACAAGGCAATTTGGTTGATGAAAAGAATCTTCTTACAGCTCAGTTTCTGGATTTGGAAGTGAAATTTCAGACATTACTCAACACATTGGAAAACCAGTTCAAAGATTTCTCGAATGGTAAAAATGCGGAGAAAAACAGGGTGAATGCTGATTTTCTTGTCTTTAAAGATAAAATGACCAAAGAGTTCAGCAAAAAAATAGCGGATCTTCGTGAGGAACATAAACAAGCAATTGACCATTTGCGTGCTGATTGGGAAGGCAAAAAGCAGAATACAAATACTCTGAAAATCAATAAAGAACGTATTAAACATACTCGATTTTTTGAGGAAGAAATTCTAAGGTTGGAACAGGAACTGCAAGCCATTCTGAATAAAATCAAGCAATTACCAATTGATAAAAACAATGCTACCAGACAAATAGAAACTATTCAAAAACAATGGGAGCTTGATGAGGAAAACTTGCAGAAAAATTTTGATCGAGACAAAGACAAAATTGAGATTCAAATCACTGAAATTAATAATAAAATCACCAATATTGAGTCCTATATCAACAATAGTAAAGATTCATTTTATGGTTGGTTGAACGAAAACTACCCCGATTGGGATAAAACAATAGGGAAAGTGATTGATGAAAAAGATGTGCTTTTCAGTACGTCTTTAAATCCACGCTTGACGGAGAAATCGGAAAACTTTTATGGTATTGAAATTGATTTGAGTGAGGCAAACAAGACAGTGAAAACGGTTGCCGATTACGAATTAGAGAAAAAGAATTTAAGTGGACAAGTTCAAGTTTTGAAGCAATCAATCTTGGATTTATCTCAGCAGTTGGATGGGGATAAAGAGAAGTTAAAAAAGAAATACCAACCAAAAGTTCGGGAACAAAAGGATATTATAAGGGAAATTGATTACAACTTAGAGCAGTCAAAAAACAAACAATCAGAAACGTCCATAAAACTGAACGAACTAAAAGCAAAGGCACAAACTGAACGAACGAGCAAGTTAGAAGCATTGGATGCAAACATTGCGGAAGCAACAGAAAACGCAAAGGTAGCAGAACAGAAGGTTAGCACTGCAGAAGAAGAAAGCACCAAAGCCATTAAAGCCAGAGAAAAAGAACGTGATAAAATTATTGATTCTGAAAAAGAATCCAAAGACAAGGTACTGATTGAGATTGAGGCTGCCATAAAGTCTAAAAAAACTGAAGTTGACATACAAAAAGCTGAAATACAGAGCCGTAAAAACAAAGAACTTTCAGATAAAGGAGCCGACACCAAAAGGCTGAACGAAATAGATTCAAAGCTCAAAGACATTGAGGCAAAAATAGGTTTTATAGAAAGTAACCGTACCCTTGTTGAGCGCTATCGGTACGACAAAGAGCAATATTTAGATAAGATCAACGACTTCAAACAGCAAAAACAGCAACTCGACAGACAATTGGAATTGGAGAGTTCAAAATACGAAAAGCAAAACACCGAAATATCAAACGAAATCTCTGCATTTCAATTAATTGTTCAAGAGTTAGACAGCCAGTTGATGCGTATACAAGAAGATGTAAAGCTGTTTGCCGAGTTTCAAAATACCGAATGTTTCAAATCCATTACTGAATATTTCGGAACTCTAAATCTGAATTTATCCACCGAAAAGCGGATTAAAACCTTAATCGATGAGGTTAAATCCATTTATTACGAGAAATTACACAACCGCAAAGAAGAATTGCGGAATACGGCAACCGATTTTCTTGGGAAATTCAGCGAAAACAACATTTTCAAATTCAAAAAAGTTATTCCAAATGAAAGCGCTTTTCTCGCTTTTGCCGAAATGCTATCCGATTTTATAGAGGAACGGAAGATTGAACGCATTGAAAAGGAGGTAAGTGAACGTTTTGCATTTATCGTTTCCACTATCGGAACGGAAACCGGAAATCTGTTGGCTCAATCAGGAGAAATTCAGAAAATTATCACCAAGATCAATAATGACTTTGTCGAAAGAGAATCGATAGGTGCAGGTGTTATCAAGAAAATTGAATTGAAAGTTGAGGATAGTAAAAATGAAATTGTTCAATTACTATTGATGATTAAGAAATTCAACGATGAAAACACGTTGGAATTTGGAGCGCCCAACTTATTCTCTTCAGGCAACCAGGAGAAGAAAAACAAAGAGGCTGTTGATTTACTTAAACAGTTTGTAAAGAAAATAAATGATGGCAAACGTGATTTTATTTCTTTGTCTGACTCTTTTGAGCTGAAATTCAGAATTGAAGAAAATCAAAACGATACTGGATGGGTAGAGAAATTGTCAAATGTTGGTTCAGAAGGAACAGATACTTTAGTTAAGGCAATGTTGAATATTATGTTACTCAATGTTTTTAAAGAAAGTGTTTCAAAGCGATTCAAAGATTTTCGCTTACATTGTATGATGGATGAAATTGGCAAGCTACACCCAACTAATGTGCGCGGTATTCTGAAATTTGCAAATGATCGTAATATTTTGCTTATAAACGGATCTCCAATTGAAAACGATGCCTTAGCGTTCTCACATATTTATAAGCTAAACAAGGATACAGAAAGTATGACACGTGTTAACTTATTAATTACTCAACACGCTGAAGAATGAATTTACCAATTGGCATAGCAGAAAAACTAATTTTGCTACAAAACGGAGAAAAAGTACCCTATAGTAAGCTGAGGCATACTGTAATAATCACTATGCTTGAAAATGGTATTTTGGAGCAGCAAATTCAGGGTAGAAGTAAAAAAAATATTTTACTTCGATCACCTGAAAGGCTCAATGATTATTTGAGCAATCATTTTGGAATCAATAGTTTGCAAGACTATATTTGGGTACACAAACAAGAAGATACTTTAAGGAGTGATTTAGTGGAAATTTCGTCTGATTCAAAACTAAAAAAAGTCCGTACTTTTAAAGGCTTTCTAGTAAACTCCTATTTTCCAATACAAGCAAGGCTGAATAATGAACTATTCCTGATTAATCCGAAAGAAGGATGTTTTCAGTTTATTTACGATTTCGAACAGTTTTCAGTTACTGATGACATAACTATTGTTGGAGTCGAAAATCCTGAAAATTTCAGATATATTGATAAGCAAAAGTATTTATTTGAAGGAATTAAGGCTTTGTTTGTGTCTCGTTATCCACAGAATCAGAATAAAGATCTTATAAAATGGTTGCAATCTATTCCAAATCATTATTTACATTTTGGCGATTTGGATATAGCCGGGATTGGAATTTATCAAAATGAGTTTAAGAAACAGCTTGGAAGTAGGGCAGCTTTTTTTGTGCCAGATAATGCAAAAAGCATGTTAGAAAGATATGGTAATAGGGAATTGTATGATAATCAGAAAAATATTATCGATGGTTCTACACTGAATGAACCTAAATTAAATTATTTGATTTCGTTAATCAATGAATTGAAAAAGGGATTGGAACAAGAAATTTTCATAATAAAATAATCCATTAAATCCTTTCAATCGCTCTGGTCTCGCAGAAGAATTAATCCTAGCCATTAATCTTTATTGCAAGTTGCCTATATGACTACAAATTATTTTTAGATAAAGAAACAGTAACGAGTGTCGAATTGTATCGCAAAAACGGTTTACATGTGGTGGAGTATGATTATATGGATGGGGATGAAGATGAGATGATTTACCGTATGTTGGATGATGATGAGTTAGATCCTGTGGATGACGGTTTTACATTAGAAGAAGCTATTTTGTTTGCTGAAAACTACGCCTTTGCGCATGGTTGGCAATAAGAGAATTTCAGCATTTTTTGTGCGATGCCGGATTCCCGTGTGAAATTAAGTTAGGGAAAGAAATCTATTTCTTAAACAATGAATTATTTGAACTATTGGCAAATGTCAGCAGTCTAAAAGTGGAATAAATTCCCCATGACATTTAAAACGTGGGTAAAAAAACGCAAAATGTACCCATGATATTTAAAATGTGGGTAAAAAATTGCAGAATGTACCCGTATTAATCAAAATCTCCTGCAATAAATCAAAATATTTACTGAACCGTATTTGCAGAAAGGATGAGTATTCAATTGAAATAATGATATTAAAAGCTGGATGGAAAAATATGAATCCATATTCTACGACACAAAAGTAGATGTAAGTAGTTGGAATAATTATATGTCGCATAATTCTAATTGACTAATAATTTTGAACGCAAAGGCACAAAGTCACAATGAATATTTAAACTTTGTGGCTTTGTGTCTTAGCGACTTAGCGTTCAAAATACGACATTATATTTATCCTATTACTTAAGTGTTTTGAGTGAACCGAGGATAGCGTTTGAATAGGAGGAATAATGCTTTATAATCAGGCAGTTATGAGAAAAGAGTAAGGATAAAGCAAGATTTCGCGGAACGGGATTGTGTCCCCAAAAAAGTAAAGACGAATTCGATTGTATAATTGGAAAACTGAGAAGATATGCAAACAAAAAATATATTGTTGTTCAGTACCACTGATAAAAAAGCCAAAGTAAGTGTTTTTTTTCAGGATGGTACTTTTTGGCTTACCCAAAAGGCCATGGCTGAATTGTTTGGTGTAAATGTACCTGCGATAAGTAAGCATTTGAAGAATATTTTTGAAACGGGAGAGCTCGAAGCTATTTCAGTTGTTTCCAAAATGGAAACAACTGCTTCGGATGGCAAAAATTACGAAACTACTTTTTACCGACTTGAAGCCATTCTGGCAGTTGGTTATCGTGTAAATTCGGCTCAGGCAACCGATTTCAGGAAATGGGCCACTCAAACACTGAACGAATTTATTATCAAAGGTTTTGTGATGGACGATGAGCGACTTAAACAAGGCAAAAGTTTCGGACAGGATTATTTTGACGAATTACTGGAGCGAATTCGCGAAATCCGCTCGAGCGAACGACGTTTTTATCAGAAAATAACCGATATATATGCGCTCAGTACCGATTATGATAAAAACAGCCCGCAAACAAAGGATTTTTTTGCTGCCGTTCAGAACAAATTGCATTGGGCAATAACCGGACAAACTGCCGCTGAAATAATCTATACCGAAGCCGATGCCACTAAATTGTATATGGGATTAAAAACCTGGAAAGCAGCACCTGATGGGAAAATTCTGAAAACCGATGTGGCTGTGGCTAAAAATTATTTATCGCACCAGCATGTTACAGAGCTAAACCGTATTGTTTCTGCTTATCTGGATTTGGCAGAAAACAACGCTCAACGCGGCATAGCCTTTAACATGCAGCAATGGGTAAAATTTATCGATGGATTTCTGGAACTTTCCAATTACCCAATTCTCAAAGATAAAGGTAGGGTTAGTATGTTGGAAGCAAAACTTAAAGCCGAAGAAGAATATGATAAATTCAGGGTTCTTCAGGATAAAACCTACGAAAGCGATTTCGACAGGGAAATAAAAAAAACCATTGAAAGAGGAGGCTGCACTGTCTGATAAAGATAAGCTCAACTCTGCTATCTGGCTAATTGGAAAGATATTATAATCATATAAAGACAGTTACATATTTCAATTTGCAACAACAACATTTTATTGAAGCTTATGCAGCTGTACCTGGATTAAGTAGAAATCAAGCATATTCGCTTTTTATTTTAATTC
This sequence comes from Bacteroidia bacterium, assembly GCA_009929375.1. Lineage (GTDB taxonomy): Bacteria > Bacteroidota > Bacteroidia > Bacteroidales > Paludibacteraceae > Paludibacter. The sequence goes on along the minus strand of SAAO01000048.1, from coordinate 14,058 downwards.
CAGATAAATCTGTAATTAACGAGTTCGATAAAATAATAAAACCGATTTTTGAAATGGTTAGTAATCTTGATGAGCAAAACACCCAGCTTCGTCAAATTCGTGACCGTTTGTTGCCGCGGTTGATAAGTGGAAACTGGAGCTGAAATAAGGGGTAGTAGCTGGTAGTGAGGGTTTCACTCTAAGTGAAGCTCTCACTAAAGACTAAAAATACAAACTGTCCGATAAAACCGGACAATTGAAAATACAATCTGCAGATGGTAAGTATTATAAAACCGATGTGTAAGACGCGTCACTAAAACAAGAAAAATCAAATCAGCTATAAACAATGGAATTACAACTAATTCAAAACAAAATTTATACAATAAGAGGCTGTAAAGTGATGATTGACTTCGATTTGGCCGAAATGTATGGCATTGAAACAAGAGTGCTCAAGCAAGCTGTACGACGTAATATTGACCGTTTCGATGGCGATGACTTTATGTTTGAACTTACTCCCGATGAAGTGCAGGAGTTTTCAAGATCACAATTTGTGACCTTGAACAGAGGCAGAGGATCGAATTTGAAGTATGCACCCTTTGCTTTTACCGAATTAGGGGTGGCAATGCTTAGTAGTGTGTTGAATTCTAAAACAGCCATAGAGATAAACAGAGGAATAATGAGGGCTTTTGTAACTGTACGTCAAATCATGCTCAATCCTCCAATGAACAGTGTGGCAGAGCTACAAACTGAGATTAGAGAATTGAAAAAGTACATGGATGAAGTGTTGACCGACCAGAACGATATAAACGATGACACACGCACTCAACTTGAACTTATCAACCAAACATTGGCAGAAATGCAGGCGAACAATAATGCAATAAATAAACCTCGTCGACAGATAGGGTTTATATCACATAATGAGGAAACGACAAAATAAATCGAATTCAATTGGGTGTTAAACACTAAATCAATTTTCGGGAAATGGCAAATTACATATCGGAAGATCAAATAGAAAAGGCAATTATTGAGGTATTTACACACAACCTCGGTTACCGCCATATCAATTGTCTGGAGAGTGACACTACGGGTCGTCAGGCTGAAACGGATGTGGTGATAAAACCATTACTCCGCCGTAAACTTGTTGACTTAAGGTCTCGTATATGACCGACTGGATAAAAAAATTGAATGATATTCTGACCATTAACGACAATGAGATATTAGAACATGCTGGTAGAATCCCGCACGAAATGGCTCTACAATTAGCCGAAACGGAATATGACAAATACAACGCAGAACGAATAAAGGCAGATGATTAAAAAGCATTGGAAGAATTAGATAAAAAAATCAATCAATTGAAATTAAATAACCAACAATGAAAATTCCATTAAATGAATTTGAAATTCACGTTGATGAAGATATTCTGAAACGGGGTTTACAGTATTTTAAAAAGGGTTATGTAACCGCGGTTGACGAATTGAGCGCCGGCGAATACGAAGCTACAGTTGAAGGAAGTGAAAGCTATACCGTACACATGGAGGTGAAAAACGGCGTGATGAATGGTTGTTATTGTACTTGTCCGTACGATTGGGGTCCGATTTGCAAACACGAAGTGGCGGTGATGTTTTACCTGCAACAGGAAGAATTAGGCATAGCATCGAACCCACAAAAAACAGCAAAAAGAACAAGGGCAAAAGCATCGTCCGTGATAATTTCATCGAGTAGTGAAAAGAAACCAAAAAAGAAAACCATTCAGGAGCAGGTCAATGAAATTCTGAATATGCTGCCGGTAGATGAATTAAAGGGATATATCGGTGCATGTTGCGACAATGACAAATCGTTCAGGGATATGTTTTTAGCGAAGTATGTGTACCTGATTCAACCTGTTTCGAAAGAAATGTATGCCAAACAAATACAGGCAATAGTCCGTTCAGCAGCCGGTAAATATGGTTTTCTGGACTATTCGGCAGCCAGAAAAGTTGGTAAGCTTGTGTATGAGTTGTCGCAACTGGCAGAACACAAAATTGAAAATAATAACTATCGTGAAGCAATGTATATGGGTTGTGCCATGCTGGAGGAAATGACCAAAGCCATTGAGCACGGCGATGACAGTAACGGTGATTTGGGAGGCTGTATTGATGCGGCTCAGGATGTTTTATTCCGTGTGGCAGAAGAATGTAAGGATAAAACCATTCGAAGAGAACTTTTTGAATACGGGTTGTCGAATTTCCAAAAAAAGACATTTAAAGGCTGGGATTGGCATTTCCACCTGATTAATTTATCGATCGAACTGATTGAAACCGAAAACGACAAAAAACTGGTTGCTGCTTGTATTGACAGTGTGAAACCTACCGACAAGAAATGGGATTTTGACTACGAACGTGCTCAACAAATGAAACTGGAATTGATCCGGAAAACAGAAAGTGAAACAGAAGTTAACAAATACTTAGAAGAGAACCTCACCAATTCCGATTTTAGAAGAGAGTTGATTCTCACGGCAATAAGAGAAAAGGCTTATTCCAAAGCGATAACATTAGCCGAAGCGGGTATAGCAGCCGATCAGAAAGACAAGCCAGGGCTGGTAGATGAGTGGAAATGGCATTTGCTGAATATTTATCAGCAACAGGGCAATAAACCAAAAATTATTGAATATGCCCGATACTTGTTTCTGAATTCTGGTCGGTTCAGACCTCAGGAAATGTTTGATATTCTGAAGAAGCAGGTAGAAAATGACGAGTGGCAAATGTTTTTCGATCAGTTGGTAGCGGACAGGAAAAGTGCAGAAAAATGGGTGAGGTTTCATACCATTGCTGATATGTATATCTGGGAAGAACAATGGGAAAACCTCCTGAGGTGGCTCATTGACAATCAGTCGATTGACAATATTTCGTATGTAGAAAACTTTATTGCTAAAAATTATGCCGAACAGTTAGTTGGCTTATATTACAATGCAATTGAAGATTATTTGGCAAAAAACATAAGTAGAGATCATTATAAAACAGCCTGCAAATATATCCGACGTATGATAAAAATGGGTGGACGTGATGAAGCCGATTACCTGATTGCCGACCTTCGTAAACTCTATCCGCAGAGGCGGGCGTTGATGGAGGAATTGGATAAAGTGTGAAAAGCTATTTGCATTCAAGCAAGCCTTAAGGTATAATATTGACCGTTTAGATGGCGATAACTTTATATTTGAACTTACGCCCGATGATTAGTTTCGATTTATTGAAATATGCAGTTGAAAATCAGTATAATACTTCTCATTGTCATTCGTTTTATCCGCTAAATCCGCGTTACTATTTCCCAACGTTCTGATGATTGACATAAGTGCCCTTATTTTGTAAATAACTTTTTTGCATATTAGTATTGCTTTTATAAAAAAATCACTACATTTGCTCTGTTAACATTGTTTGTGTGTTGACTTAAAGTGATTTGGCTATGGAAGTAACTATGAATTTGATGGGTTGTGAACTCGATTTTCCGCTTTTCGGACAGATATTGTACGGAGGGCTGAATCCGGCTTTGCCTGAGAATGCCGACGGGTCGCAATATCATGAGCGCATGCAGGAAATGATATGGATACCGGCTGCGGATAAGGGTGTTTACAAGTGTGCTTTCCACCCGCCCTTCAACTTTAAAACCCGCTACTATCACAGGTTGCTCACTCATGAGGCGAATGCCTATATGGCCGATTTGCTCGAAATGGCTGCGGCAGAAACTGACGACAGGGTGCGGGCTTACCTGCGCAGTCAGTTGCTCGATAAACATCTGACCAATTGCCTGCAACGCTTAGGCGAATACTGCCGCGACAAAAACTACCTGCTACATATGCTTACTGCGCCTGAGCCGGGTGCCGACAATGATTTTCTATCGGATATATGGGTTTTTCATTACCTGAAGGTATTGCTGGCAAAGGCTTATCTGGAAGTGCAGTATGTGTGGAAGGACATAGTGCTGAGTGCTTTCAGTGAACAGCAATTGTATGTGTCGCTGTTTGGCGAGTCGCTGCCTGTGCAGTGCTGGCTGAAAAAGGCCGAAACCGATGCGCCCCGAAAATATAAAAGTCCTCCTGTACCGCAGACAAAAGCTGCTGAGCCTCTGCCTTTTGATATCCGTCTGTACTACAGCAAACAGGAGTTGTGTGAACTTTGGAAAATGTCCGATTCTACTTTTGAACGAAGGGCTAAAGAGCCCGGATTTCCGCAGGCCACTAAGCATAAAGGGCGGAATTACTACCTGAAGACAGCGGCTGAGGCCTGGATACAGAGAAACAGTAAAATATGAAATCTGATTGATATATTTAAGAAAAAAAGAACAGGAACGCGGATTTACGCTGATTAAGCGGATATTTTCTGATTAAATATTAAAAGAAACGGATCTGAAAACAGATTTAAGAAGCTGTGCCAAAAGTTAAGATGAGAAAATGAAACTTGTAAATCAATACCTTCAGCTGCCCCCAACCCCCTAAAGGGGGCTGTGACATGGTGCAAATAATGAAATTAGGTTGCACACACTAAGTCCCCTTTAGGGGATATAGGGGCAGAAATGAAAAGTTCTTGTAATTTGTAATTTTAAAAGTGTTCAAGTTTGCTTTAATACAGTCTCAGATTTAAAAGCGTAGTCTTAATCATTCACTTTGTTGATCTTCAATTAGCGACCGAAGGGAGATAATCGAAATCCGTTTAAAAATCCGCTTAATTAGCGTAAATCCGCGTTCGGTTTCGTCATAGTATTCAAATTTATACAAGCTTTAATATGGAAAAGAAATGCCTGACTTTGAACGCGCTGAATTTCCGGCCTGCGCAGCCGGAGTTGAGTTGTTACTTTGCGACCCGCCCTGTGGGTGAGGCTCTGAAACTTGCCGACTACGAAACGGAAAGGCTTCTGCCTTTGCTGCACCTGCCTGCACACACCAAAGCGCTGTACACCACATTCGATGTAAAGGCTGATAGTGATATGTATGTGCTTACAATGGGTACTGAGTACACTGATGCTGTGACTCCCTGCTGGTCGAGGGGATTTCTGAAGAATTATTACCTGTATAAACTTACACATTATTTTCGCGGTAAGGGACTTCCGGTGCAAACGAATCTGATTTCGGACATGGATGTGTGGGTGCCTGCAGCATCGGTGTTGAAGGACTGCAATGGCTACAGGGTGTTTCGCCTGCGTGTACAGTTTGGCCGCCTGAGCGATAAACCGGAATTGCTGATTAGTTACGATGGTGTTCATTCGGTGTTTAAAGAGCCTTTAAACAGTTCTTTTTTTGGCAAAGAGAGGGAGCTGACTTTCACAAAACTGCTGTATGGCACTGAGTTTTTCAGGTACAACAATCTGCCCGACCGTGTGCGCCGCGACCCTGACCGTTTGTTTCCCTGTCTGAACAAAGCGCTTCAGCAGGAATTGAAAATGCCTTTCGGAACTCCCGATAAAACGAACCGTTACAAACGATACCGAAATGAAATAGAGGAATTCAGACAACAGTATTTGCTTCCGGAGCATGTGGCGGGTGTGATGGTTCCCGATACCGAATGGCTGCAAAGTACACAACAGCGCCTTCCCAATCCCGATCATAAACTTGATATGCTGGCTTTCGGGAATGATAAAACAGGGCAGGATATCAACAGCGGTCTGAAACAGTATGGTCCGAAGGCTTATTCGCCTGAGCAGGATATTGTGTTGTTTTTTATATGCAGAGAACAGGACATTGCAATGGCGACCGCGGTATATCAGTATATGAAAGGCGAAAGGTCGGGCTTTGATGGGCTGGGGAAATATGCGGGTATTCATTTTCAGACCTCAAGGGGTTTGAGTGTGTATTTTAAAGATGCTTACAATCCGTTGCCACAGATATGCAGCGAACTGGATAAAAGGATTTTTGACCCGGCTAAAACTTATTTTGCGATATACCTTTCGCCTGTTGGGAAATGGGAAAAGAATCCGGCCAAAAAGGCGGTGTATTATAAACTGAAAGAGGAGCTTCTGCACAGGGGTATATTGTCGCAGTCGCTGGAGGTGGATAAAAACTGGCCGGGACGAAAGACAGACGCCAACAATGTGGCGGTGCTGAAAGATGGCTTTCAATTTTATATGCCGAATATTGCTGTAGCCATGCTGGCGAAGCTGGGTGGCACACCCTGGTCGCTGGCTTCGGGCAGCATACACGATCTGGTAATAGGTATCAGTGCTTTTCGTAGTGCCGATACACAGAAAAAGTATCTGGGTAGTGCTTTTTGCTTCTCGGGCGAGGGGCGTTTCTACGGGTTCGACTGTTTCAGAAGTTCACAAACCGATGAGCTGGCAGGGTCGATTATTATGGCTGTGCGGCGTTACTGCAGCGAAAATACAAGTCCGGAGAAGCTGGTGATACATTTTTACAAGACACTGAGCAAAAAAGAACTGAAGCCTGTGGAGGCAGGTCTTGCCCGGCTCGGGCTGAAGATTCCGGTGGTGGTAGTGTCGGTGAATAAGAGTTTTTCGCAGGATGTGCTGGGCTTCGATACGGACTCGGAGCATCTGATGCCTGCAAGCTATAGTTATATTCCGGTAAGCCGCACACAGTATTTGCTGTACAACAACAGTCTGACAGATGCAAACACATGGGAACCGCCCCGCAGGTTTCCTTTCCCTATGAAGGTGTCGTTGCAGTATTTTGCCGCAGGTAGCGATGTGAGTACACAGCCTGAACATGACATGACGGTGGAGCTGCTGAGTCAGATTTGTGGCTTTAGTCAGCTGTACTGGAAATCGGTTTCGACACAGTCCTTACCTGTAACCATCAGATACCCCGAAATGCTGGCGCAGATAGTGCCCAACTTTGGTAATGCCGAAATACCGGGAGCGGGGAGGGAGAGGTTGTGGTTTTTGTAGGTTTTTTGAAGACAAAAGAGTAAAGACAGTTTACAGTTGATAATTTTTTATTTACCATTTTGTCATTTACCATTTACGATTTGTTAGTATCGTCTCCTGAAACAAAAACTAATGAATTTGTGATTAGTGAGAATCACTTCCGGATCCGAAAATTTTCAAATCTTCAAATCTTCAAATCTTCAAATTTCAAACACAAACACTGAAACTTTGACCCCGAAATGTACACCCCGACCCTCTATGGCAGTTTGAGCAATCGGACTGCTTTTTTTGTTTTAGAATTATTTGTGGGTTGTATCAAAATTACACGATGATGTAACTAAAATGACAGTATAATCTATTTATCAACTCTATTTTTGTAGCGTATTCGAATACATGGAAAGTGTCAATAAGTGAAATCAACATTAATTACTAATCTTAAATTTATTATCATGATTTTCAACAAAAAAGGAAAGCCCTTCAGGCGATTGTTGATTACAGCAGTGTTTGCTGTAATATCATTGTTATCGTTTGCTCAGGAAAACATATTAAATGGTACAGTAAACTCTTCGGAGGATGGCGAGCCTTTGATTGGTGTAAGTATTCAAATAAAAGGGACATCGACCGGTACGGTAACCGATTTGGATGGCAAATTCTCATTAAAAGTAAATAGCGAAAATACCGTTTTGATTTTTTCCATGATAGGTATGAAAACTATCGAAGTACCTGTCAGAGCTAAAACATCAATAAAGGTGGTCATGGAGCCTGATACGAAAATGCTCGAACAGGTGATTGTTACAGGTTATACCTCACAGAAAAAGGCTGACTTAACCGGTGCTGTTTCGGTTGTTGATATCGATGAAATAAAAAAATCGGCAGAAAACAATCCCATTAAATCTTTACAGGGAAGAGTGGCCGGAATGACCGTTACAGCTGATGGTAATCCAAGCGGTTCTGCAAGCATTCGCATCAGGGGGATAGGTACATTAAATAATAATGATCCGCTTCTTATTATTGATGGTGTGCCTACCAAAGGTGGTATGCACGAACTAAACTCCAACGACATAGAAAGTATTCAGGTTTTAAAAGATGCAGCAGCTGCAAGTATTTACGGGTCGAGAGCCGGTAATGGTGTCATTATCATAACCACCAAACAGGGAAAAGCCGGAAAAATACGTGTTGATTTTGATTCATATGTAACTGCTACCACATACAACAACCACTTAGATGTTTTAAATTCGAAAGAATACGGACAGGCTATGTGGCAGGCTGCGGTAAACAGTGGCAGCGATCCCAATAACAATAATATCGGTTATCGTTTCGATTGGAATTATGATGCGGAAAGTGCTATGCCGGTATTGAACAATATGTTTTTACCGAAGTATCTGGATGCTGATAAAACTATGTATTCCAGCGATACCGACTGGTTCGATGAAGTATCGCGGACAGGCATAATTCAATCGCACAACTTATCGGTAAGCAATGGTACTGAAAAAGGAAAATACTTCTTCTCGCTCGGATATTTTGAAAACGAAGGAACAATTAAATTCTCGAAATTTGATCGTATTTCGGCACGTGTAAACAGTGATTATAAATTGCTGAACGGCTTGCTGACTATTGGAGAAAACTTCACGCTTAACCGGACTTCAGAAGTTCAGTCGCCCGGCGATGTGCTCGATTTATCACTGAAAGCTCTGCCTATGGTGCCTGTGCATACTATTGACGGAGAAGGCTGGGGTGGCCCCTCGAAAGGAATGAACGACCGACAGAACCCTGTTCGTCTGATTACCTACAACAAAGACAATCCTTACCAATACTGGCGTACCTTCGGAAATGCTTTTGCCATTTTAGAGCCGGTAAAAGACTTGCAAATCAGAACAAGTATAGGTATTGACTACGGCAATTTCTTTAAAAGATATATGCAGCGCACATACCAATCGGGCTTTCTTAGCAATACGGTTAGCGGAGTAAATCTTGAACAATCTCATTCCATGAAATGGAACTGGACAAATACAGCCGCATACAAAAAGAGCATAGCTAAACACAGTTTCGATGTGCTGGCCGGTATGGAAATGTTTCGTCAATCCGATATTAGTTTCAATGCTTACACTTCGGGCGAGTATGCCTTTACAGTGGAAACTCCTGAATATATGTGGCCTGGTGTAAGTACAGGCAAAGCCCAGGTGGGTGGTGGACAGACCGGATATTCGTTGCTTTCGTATTTCGGAAAAGCGAATTACGTGTACGATGATAAGTACCTTGCTTCGGCCACAATTCGTCACGATGGTTCATCTCGCTTTGGTAAGAACAACCGCTTTGGTACATTCCCTGCAGTTTCGCTGGGTTGGAGAATATCGCAGGAAAATTTTATGGAAGGTGCCAAAGATATTATATCGGACTTGAAACTACGTGCAGGATGGGGACAGACAGGTAATCAGGAAATTGATAACTATGCTACCTACACAATTTTTGTTCCCGACTATGGAGTTGCCGACCCCACATGGACAATTGTAAATGGTACAGCGTATGACATTACAGGAAATGGTTCGGGTTCATTACCGGCAGGATTCCGCAAAATACAATCGGGTAACGATGACCTGAAATGGGAAACCACCACTCAAACCAATATTGGTGTTGACTATGCGTTTTTCGACAATAAACTATATGGTTCGGCCGAATACTATATTAAATCGACCAAAGACATTTTGATTCGTCCGGCATACTTAGCCATAGTAGGTGAGGGTGGCGATCGCTGGAGCAATGGTGCATCGATGGAGAACAAAGGTTTTGAAGTGTTGCTTGGTTACAGAGACGCCACAAGCTTTGGTTTGAAATATGATATTACGGCCAATATCTCAGGTTTCAGAAACAAGGTAACACACCTGCCCGAAGATGTTCAGAACTCGTATGGTGGTCGCGAAGGCGACAATATCCTGGGTCGTCCTATCGGATCGTTCTATGGATATGTAGCCGATGGTATATTCAGAACGCAGGACGAAGTGGACAATCACGTGAGTCAGGACGGAAAAGCTATTGGTCGCATCCGATACAAAAATGTGTACGAAGAGGATGGTAAAAACGAAATAAACGCCATGGATCAGACCTGGATTGGAAATTCGTTTCCTGATTTTTCATATGGGTTGAACATCAATCTGGAATACAAAAACTTTGACATGAGTATGTTCTTTCAGGGAGTACAAGGAGTTGATATTGTAAACGGTGTAAAATACCAAACAGATTTCTGGAGTGTGGATGATGTGAACTCAAACAAAGGACGACGTGTGCTCGATGCATTTCATCCTGTGACTAATCCTGATTCGGATATACCGATGCTACAAAGCACCAACTCGAACAACGAAGGTCGCTTTTCGACTTATTATGTGGAAGATGGCTCGTATCTGAAAGTCAGAAATGTGCAATTAGGCTATACATTGCCAAAATCAACATTATCGAAACTTAACATTGAAAAACTCCGGTTCTATATCAGCGGACAGAATTTATTCACTATCCATTCAAACAAATTCACGGGTGTAGATCCAGAGAGTCCCGGATTCGGATATCCTATCCCGATGATAAGTACAATTGGATTAAATCTAACTTTTTAAAAATCAACTAAAGATGAAAAAATACTTCAATACAGGTCTGATTGGCCTGCTAATCATTTTCTTTTCGGCATGTACCGATTTTCTGAATGAAGAGCCAACAGGAATTCTCACCACAGAAAACGTACAGACAGCTTACGAGGATGCGCTGACAGCTGCATACTCGGCATTAGGAAACGATCACTACAATACACCGCTCAGTTTGTGGCCTTATGGCACTGTACGCTCCGACGATGCTTACAAAGGTGGTTCGGGCGAACAGGATATTTCTACTTTCCACTTTTTTGAGATATCGAATAATATCTCTACTGAGTTTGGCGAGGTGGATGCGCTTTGGTATCAATGTTATGTTTCTATTTCGCGTGCTAATTCGGCAATAAAAGCAATCAATGCAGCCGAAAATCTCACGAACAAAGAAGCTAAAATAGCCGAAGCACGATTCCTGAGAGGTCACTTCTATTTTTTGCTCAAGATACTTTTTAAGAATATTCCTTATATCGACGAAAATGTTCCTGTGGCTGATTACAGTAAAATTTCAAACGTAGCGCTGACCAATGATGAACTTTGGCAAAAAATTGCAGATGATTTTAAATATGGTGTCGATCATTTGCCCGTAAGACAAATGGACAGAGGGCGTGCCGATAAATACTCAGCGGCAGCATATCTTGCCAAAACATATTTGTACAAAGCCTACAGACAGGAAAACAGTGAGTCGAATGAAGTGACTTCGATAAATGCTGCCGACCTGAACAATGTGTTGACATACGCCGATATGGTTGTGGCATCGCAATATAAACTCGAAAACGATTTTGCCTACAACTTTTTACCGGGTAGTTACGAAAATGGCGCCGAGTCGATATTTGCTGTTCAATACTCGAATAACGATGGAACAAAATTCGGACGTGTTAACTTTGCCGACTTGTTGTCTGTTCCAATGAAACTGGGATGTTGCGACTTTTTAAAACCTTCGCAAACGCTTGTGAATGCATTCCGCACACAAAACGGATTACCGGTGTTTGAGAACTATAACACGAATGATGGCGGTTACGCGGCACAGAACGATCCCCGCTTGTTTCATACAGTAGCTATTCCGGGTTTTGCTTACAAATATAATGAGTCCCTGATATACGATGTAGACTGGAACAGAAGTCCGGGCACATACGGCGTGTATGCTTCATTAAAGGAAAATGTAGATCCTACCTGCGATTGTTTCGTTCCCATGGTTCCGTTTTATGCCAATACAAAAAACAGAATTGTGATCCGCCATGCCGATGTGTTGCTTATGAAAGCAGAAGCTCTGGTCGAATTAAACCGTTCAGCTGAAGCATTGCCAATTATTAATTCAATACGAAACCGTGCCAAAAACAGTACCGAAATGATACAGTATGCGAATGGTTTTGTGGATATTAAACTTTATCAGGATGGTGTAAATTGTAACTGGACACAAGATTTTGCACGACAAGCCCTGCGTTGGGAACGCCGGCTTGAGCTTGCTATGGAAGGTGGCAGATTCTTCGACCTGGTGCGCTGGGGAGTAACCGAACAGGTGATGGATGAGTACTATAATTCTGAAAAGACCCGACGTACATATTATGCAGATGCAAACTTCACAAAGAACAAACACGAATATTTGCCTATCCCTGAGCAACAAATCAAGTTTAGTAAGTATTTATACAAACAAAATGTTGGATATTGAAAATCTATAATATTATGAAGAAAACAATTTATATTTTAGCAGTATTATTGATAGCACTCAATTTTACAGCTTGCACCGACACCGATCGAGATACAGTTGATTTAAATGCTGAAGTAGAAATTTTATCATTCACTATCAATGGCATTGAAGGTACTATTGACACAGCAAAACAAACAATCAAACTGTTCATGCCTCCTGGTACCGATTTGACGTCTTTAACGACTTCTATTTCTACTTCCGAAGGTGCATCTGTTACTCCTGCATCTGGAGTGTCAATGGATTTTAGCGCCTCTTCCATAACTCCGATTGAATACCGGGTTTACAACAAAAATGTGTACAACACCTACAAGGTTACGGTGGAAGAAACAAAAGCTAAAATTACCATGTTTAAGATTGGTAATGCTGTTGGCGATATCAATGAAGCTAACAGAACGATAACCGTGTATGTGCCCGTTGCTACGGATCTTTCGGCAATTACGCCGGTGATTGAACATACTGCCGGTGCCACGATAAGCCCTGCTGCAGGTGAGACAGTTGACTTTACAAACCCTGTAGTGTACACATTGAATTATGTCGGCTATCAGTTTAGTTACACTGTAACAGTGCAGCATGGTTCAATTCCGGGTCTGGTTATTTTCAATGGCGAGGATGTAAAACCGGTTTGGGCCAATATTGCCGCTACGGTAGAAAGTCCATATGCCAATCCATTGACCGATGGAATTAATACCACTCCGTTCTGTGCTTCAATAATGCGAGCCGGTAATGATACCGATGCCGGAGGAAAACCATGGTCGGGTGGTGCGCTGTGGAACAGCTATAAAGTAAACATCGACCCTGCTGAATACGATCGTTTTAGCATTATGGTGCTTAAAAATGTAGCCGGCGATGTGCAGCTTGAAATCCAATCCGATGGGGAACAAAACAAAGACTGGCTAAAGGTGTGGTATTCGGAAGATAATTTGGGCAAATGGCAAAAACTAACTTTCAAAATACCGGAAAACAGAACGGCTGTCATCAACAACATATTGGTAGCTCCTCACTGCCATGATGCAGGACAACCTGTTGTTTTTACAACTCACCGGGTATATTGGGATGAACTAATTGCACTTCCCAAAGAGTAAATTAAAAGTACACTACCAGATGCTAAATGTCTGGTAGTGTATACTTATTCTATTTTCAGTTACAAACTTCTCTCAATTCCCAACAGCTATTTATTCCTATTTCTTTCTCCATAAAATAAAATATCCTATTTCTTTCTCCTTTTGGAGAAAGTACCCGAAAGAGGGTTAGAGGTTGGAGAAAGTACTCGAAGGGGGATAGAGGTTGGGGTTAGGGGTAAATCTATAATCACATGAAACACCCATGACCCAAATTAAAATTTAGGACACACAAAGGGGTGTTTATTAGTAGAACAAAAACTTAAAGTGCCAGATGTATTCCCCCTTCAGGGGGTTAGGGGGCAGAAAAAAAATATACAAGATGAAAATATCATGTTTCCTTTTCATATTATCATTCCCGTTGATATCGGCTTGTTGCTCTCCGGTAGAGCCCGATCCGGGTAATAATAATCCGGCAATTGATGAGACATTGACAAAAAGAACAACAGCAACTGAGGCCGAAGCAATCAAAACTGTTTACGAAACATTTTATAAACCGGCTAATGCAGTGTTGGGCGATCCCATGCCGTACTACAATGAAGCCGACCAAACATTCTACATCTATTTCCTTTTAGGAAGATTTTCGGGATACCCCGGTGGTGGAATCTATGTAACCAAAACAAAAGATTTTGCTAAATTTGTACCACTCAACACTCCAAGCCCTCAGATACTCACAGGAAAAGCAGGCGAATGGGATATAAACATGGGTACAGGCGATTGCATTAAGAAAGATAACAACTATCATTTCTTTTATACCGTATTTACATCACCATCCACT
>SAAO01000016.1 GCA_009929375.1 Bacteroidia bacterium | reverse complement strand
GCCTTCTTTATTGTTCGTAATTGACGTGGTATAAAAATTAAAGAAATGTTCCCTTTCTTATACTACATTCTTGTTGTTTCAAATTTATTCAAAGATCGTAGCTCGAAATTCATGTCTACCTTAAAAAGGCTTTTATGATTCATTACTTCGCAGTAACTTTTTATTTCAAGACTTCTGTGTCACTACTGTACAGCTTCCTGTCCAATAATTTTTGTTTGACTTCCCGCTTCTCTCACTTACGCTCTTCAGCGCTGCGAGCTCATTTTTTCTGAGCGAAACGGAGTGCAAAGGTAATGCATTTTTTTGACCTGCCAAAACTTTTCAAAAAAAAATTCAAACTATTTATTACCTCGCTTTCGATTTATTACAGCACCCTGTATCTCTCGAAAGCGGGTGCAAAAGTAGACACTTTTTTATTACCATCCAAATCTTTTGAGCCATTTTTTATGCTGTAAAACATAAATAATTTTTCAGGCTTTCATTTTCAGACATTTGCACAACAATTATTTTTAAAAATAAACGGCTCATGAATTACATCATGGCCGTTTAATCTGAGTTTTTATTGAAATGATTACAATTTATAAGCAGCATTTTAAACACTCAGAGCTTAATTTTTTCGAAAAAAACGACATCTATAGGGATTTAAAAACAAAAATTCGTTGAATTCGACTACAATTTATAAGTGTTTTTTCATCAAAAAAGAACTATCAGCTCAAAATTCAGGCTACAACATCAATAAATCCCGATCAAAAATCCATAGAATTTCAGAAAAACTACCGCAAAATGATCTTCTGCATAACATCATTTCCGCTATTTGTGGATAATCTTATTATATATAAACCGGGAATCCAACCTTTAGTTGAGATGTTTTCGTTTAAACCTGCCAACTGTTTTGTCTGAAGTACAGTTCCAGTATTATTATATATAGTCACAATTCCATCGTTTATATCAAAAGCCAGATTGCGATTATTCAACACACGAACAAATGGTTTGCTGTTTTTTGAGTCCACATTATCGACAGAAGACAGTGGATTATACTCGAATGCTCCTAAATCAGGTGCGGTACCGGCAAACTTCAAGCCCACATCAACTCCCTTGTCGATCATTTGGCTCGATGACTGTTGATGCAGAAATGTGATTACAGGTAAATTTCCATTTGCCTGACGTGGCAACAGAAGCTGCTGTTTATCGACACTTAAAAAATCTGAAGCAGCACACGCAAAGCCACTGTTCCAGCTATTATTCGACTGAGTAACTGTTTTTGCCGAAAACCTGTTTGTAGCTAAAGTACCAAGACTTGCCGAATTCTTTATAATCAAAGTTCCGTTCGAAGTGTTTGAGAAGCCATAATCAGGCTTATTCATGTAGCCTGTACAATTATATAATGTCATCGTTCCATTATTATTGTTCTGATCGAAACCTTTCACAGTATTTCCAACAGCTACACAATGACGAAGCAGCGTATTACTTGCAGTATAATTACCTCCAAGTTTGAACCCATTGCCATTACCATAATTTTTAATCACATACCTTCCGGCAGCATTCTTGAATTTACTGAACCATGAAGCACTATCGGTCTTAAACCGTATATGATCTGTCATATCGTAATTGGCAGGTCCGTTATCGAAGCACCAGCAACTATCGAGCGTTGTGTTTCCAATTTTCTCAAATAAATCCCAGGCATCGTCACTATTGAGCCACGCCCGGCAAGCTATATAAGTATTTGTTCCGGCGTTAGTGTATTGCTTATCGGCAAAGCCATCAGCATTTCCGCCATAATCGGGAGAAGTAGTGCCACCTGTCATATAATCGAAGTTCTCATACGAATCACAATTACGTACAGTATTGTTACTACCCGTTTTCATTTGCAAACCAGAATCGCTATTCCATCTGAAAGTACAATTTTCTATCAGATTGAAACTTCCGGTAACCTGCATACCATTATCTCCGGCTCCCTGAATAGTAATTCCTTTGAAATGCACATAACTTCCTGACAATTTCACGCCCTGATTTGAAGAATTATAAGGCTGAGTACGAAAATCAAAAACCGGCTGTTCTCCTTCAAAAGGCACAATGGCAATCACATCCGTTGCATTTCCCGATTTAGAAACAGTCTGCATCGACGAAAATGAATAAAAGCCACCACGCACAATTACAGAGTCGCCGGCAGCTAATTTGGCTATAGCAGCAGTGAATGTCAGAGGAGTCTGAATCGTTCCGGAAGCTGTAGCACTTCCAAGGGGAGACACATAATATGTTTTAGCAAATACAGATACACTTAACGTACAGGCTAAAATTATCACAAGAACTTTACGCATAATATTCATTTTGTTGTTTTACGACTGCAAAATTACAACAATCTTATTCTGCATATTGTGTTCATATTGCTTATTTTAGTGTATTATTTGAGTTCTGAATAAAAAAACAAAACACCATTGTAAAAAATGTGACAAACAAATCATAATAAATTTTTGTTGTAGATTTGCACTGAAAAAATATTAAGAGAATGATATATTGCCCCACCAGCCCAGTTGACATTATCAGTAAATATTACGCGAAGGATAGCGACATATATTATATATTATGGATTCACAGTGAACAGGTAAAAGACAAGGCTATCGAAATTGCCACTAAGCATCCGGAATTAAAAGCCGACCTGCGATTTCTGGAAGAGGCCGCAATGTTACACGATATCGGGATATTCATGTGCAATGCACACGGAATTCACTGCCGTGGAGAACATCACTATATTGAACACGGATATCTGGGTGCTGAGATATTGCGTGGCGAAGGATTACCCGACCATGCACTTGTATGCGAACGCCACACAGGAACAGGACTTTCGCGTGAAATGATACAGAAACAAAAACTTCCACTACCCGACAGAGATATGCAGCCTGTGAGTATCGAAGAGCAGATAATTTGCTATGCGGATAAATTCTTTTCGAAAACGAATCTTTCGAAACCCCATTCAATAGATAAAATCAGAAAAGATATGGCTCGATTCGGGAAGGAAAATCTTGACACATTCGATAAGTGGCACAAACTTTTCGGGGTCTGAAGACATAATAAAACGAAGAGCAGGTTAACTTACCTGCTCTTCGTTTTTAATATTAGCTGTTTTTGATTTTGAACCAGGTTTTCGCCCCTGTTTTTTCAGAGCCTGATCAATAATATACAGAATCTGCCCGTTGACACTGCGAAACTCATCCGCAGCCCATTTTTCGAGCGCCTCCATCGTATCATGATCAATGCGTAACACAAAAGGCTTATTTTTACTTTCCTTAGCCAAAACTTTTATGTTTAAAATTCAATTAAAGCTTTTTTAGGAAAATATTATTGATGCAGGGTTCCTGCGTTGATAACCGGCTGAGTACCTTCCTCGCTACAGAGCACTACCATAAGATTGCTGACCATTGCAGCTTTTTTGTCATCGTCGAGATCGATAATTTCTTCGTCTGCCAATTTCTTCAGAGCCATTTTCACCATTCCCACAGCACCATCCACAATTTTTTCACGGGCAGCAATAATCGCATCGGCCTGTTGACGACGAAGCATTACAGCCGCAATTTCAGGAGCATAAGCCAGATAATTGATACGCGCTTCCACCACATCGATACCCGAAATGCGGAGTCGTTCGTTAATCTGCTCTTCAAGAATATTATTCACCTCTTCGCCACCCGAACGCAAAGTAAGTTCATCGTCACCGGCAGTGCCTGTGTGGTCATAGGTATACATTCCGGCCACATAACGCAAAGCTGAATCGGCCTGAATCTTCACAAAGTTTTCGTAAGCTTTCATTTTCTGCGATACATTATCGACACCCGGTTGCGGATTCACCGACATTGAAGCATTGTCGATATCGAAACTGGCTTTATAAGTATCGGTTACCTTCCAAACCACTACCATACCAATCATTATCGGATTGCCCGTTTTGTCGTTAACCTTAATTGGCTCGGCATCGAGATTACGTGCACGAAGCGTAAGTTTCTTTTTGGTATAAAAAGGATTTACCCAGAAAAACCCATTATCCTTTACAGTTCCTTCGTACTCGCCGAAGAATATCATGACACGGGCTTCGTTAGGTTCAATTTGCATAAAACCACCCCACATGATGCAGTTTACGATGAAAAGTACTGCTGCAACCACAATACTTATGGTCAATGGTACTACCGACAAATTCTGATTTGCTACCCAAACCAGAAAAACAGCAATAGCCACCAATAGTCCAAAATTAAAAATCAGCATCGGAATACCGGCCAATTTCATTCCAGAGAACGATTCTTCTTTTGTTTTCATATTATTATCAGTTTTTTAAAATTATAAAAACCTAAAATCAGGCACAATTTAAACACATCAAAACAACAGGCAAATATGATATTATTTTGATATCACAAATATTCATAAAAATAAATGTAATAACCAAATTTTCAGCCAAATATTTTTCAAAAAAATATCACAATTAATCATTAGTCCTTCAAAGTCTTTTTTTTGTAAATTTGCAGCCTGAAACAAAACCAGTAAAAACAAATGAAAAAACTGATTATTTTTGATCTCGACGGCACTTTACTCGACACCATTGAAGACCTCGCAAACAGTGTAAATCACGCACTCGCTTTACACAACTTTCCCACTCATCCAATAAATGCTTATAACTTTTTCATTGGCAACGGATTAAATAAACTTCTTGAACGAGCTTTGCCCGAAACACATCGCAATCAGGATATTATTTCAATGCTAAAAGCTGATTTTGTCACACATTATTATAGTCACTCTGATGAATTCACGATACCTTACCCCGGCATTCCGCATCTGCTCAAAAAACTTTCGGACGAAAGACTTCAGATAGCCATTGCTTCAAATAAAATTCATCAGGCCACAGCCGATCTTGCAAAACGCTTCTTTCCCGATATTGAATTTACAGCTGTATTCGGACAACGCGATGGGTACGCCGTAAAACCAAACCCTGCAATTCTCGAAGAAATTATAGGCATTGCCGGAGTTGAAAAAAGTGAAGCCCTCTATGTGGGTGACTCAGGCGTGGATGCTGCCACCGCATATAATGCAAAAGTGGATTTTGCAGGTGTACTGTGGGGATTCAGGCCACGAAAAGAACTCGAAGATGTGGGAGCCACCCGTTTTGTAAACACTACTGACGAACTTTACAATATTATTAAAAGCCTCTAAAAACAAAACTCCATTCACAACTGATTCTAAAGGGCAATTCACTGACAATGAGACACTAAAATTTGTTTTGTATTTTTCACACAAAGTCTGTTTCGTCAGTCGCGAAAAATGCGTACATTTGCAGGCAATAATTTTTCATAGCAGGATTTATAGCTTTCCTCCTGAAATATAAACATTTAAAATACAAAACCTATGTCATTTATTGCTGAAAGAGTACAGATGGAAGGTCTTACCTTCGACGACGTACTGCTGATTCCCGCTTACTCGGAAGTCTTACCCCGAAACGTTGATTTATCCACCCGCTTTTCCCGTCGTATTGAGCTGAAAGTACCTGTAGTATCAGCTGCTATGGATACTGTAACAGAGGCCAAAATGGCAATTTCCATCGCTCGTGAAGGAGGAATTGGAGTCATTCACAAAAACATGACGATTGCAGAACAGGCCAAGCAGGTAGGAATTGTAAAACGTGCCGAAAACGGAATGATTTCGAACCCGGTAACAATTCGTCCTGAAGCCAAAGTAAGCGATGCGCTGGCATTGATGGCCGAATACAAAATCGGAGGAATTCCCGTGGTTGACGCAAGTGGCTATCTGGTAGGTATTGTAACAAACCGCGACCTGCGTTTCCAGCGTGATTTAACTACCCGCATTGAAAGTGTAATGACAAGCGAAAACCTTGTAACCACTTCGAGAAGCACTGATTTGGAGGCTGCTGCCGATATTCTTCAACAACACAAAATTGAAAAACTTCCTGTAGTAGACAAAGACAATAAACTTGTCGGACTTCTTACCTATAAAGATATAACAAAAGCCAAAGACAAACCTATGGCATCAAAAGATGCACAGGGCCGTTTGCGCGTAGCTGCCGGCGTTGGTGTGACTGCAGATGTATTTGATCGTATCGACGCACTTGTGGAAGCCGGAGTGGATGCAATTGTGATCGACACAGCACACGGACATTCGAAAGGCGTAATCGACACTTTGAAAGAAGCCAAAAAACGCTATAAAGATATTGATATTATTGTAGGTAATATTGCTACCGGCGAAGCTGCACTTGCTTTGGTGGAAGCTGGTGCCGATGCAGTAAAAGTTGGTATCGGACCGGGCTCAATCTGTACAACCCGTGTGATTGCAGGTGTGGGCGTTCCGCAGCTTTCTGCAATTTACGATGTGGCAAAAGCACTTAAAGGTACCGGAGTTCCTGTAATTGCTGATGGCGGTATCCGTTATTCGGGCGATATTGTGAAAGCTCTTGCTGCCGGAGCAAATACGATTATGGCCGGCTCACTGCTTGCCGGAGTGGAAGAGTCGCCGGGCGAAACCATTATTTTCAACGGACGTAAATTCAAATCATATCGTGGAATGGGTTCACTCGAAGCAATGGAAAAAGGTTCGAAGGACCGTTATTTCCAGGATGTGGAAGCAGATGTAAAAAAACTCGTTCCGGAAGGTATTGCTGCCCGCGTTCCTTACAAAGGCTCTTTGTTCGAGGTAGTGTATCAGATGATCGGTGGTCTCAGAGCAGGTATGGGCTATTGCGGAGCTGCCACTATCAACGACTTACACAAAGCGCGCTTTACCCGCATTACCAATGCAGGAGTAGCCGAAAGCCATCCACACGATGTGTCGATTACCAGCGAAGCACCTAACTACAGCAGGGGAGAATAAAAAAAAACTTAAAAAGTAGTACGGGTTACATAACATAATTGTATTTTTGAACGTTAATAGTATTCTGCAAAGCATACACGTATTAAAAAATCAATCAGAGTATATATGAGATCACAAATTTTGTCTTTAGCTTTACTTGTTTTATTCGGATCGGTAAGTGCATTTGCATCAGATCCGGTTTTAATGAAAATAAACGGAAAACCCGTTTACAAATCCGAGTTTGAATACATTTACAATAAGAATAATTCAAACAATTCACTCGACAAAAAAACGCTCGATGAATATGTGGATTTGTTTGTAAACTTCAAATTAAAGGTTGAGGAAGCAAAAGCTCAGGGACTGGATACCACACAATCTTTTATCAACGAACTGGCTGGCTATCGTTCGCAACTCACACGACCTTATCTTACTGATTCGAAAATGGATGAGCAAATTTTACGCGAAGCCTACGAACGCATGAAAGAAGATGTGGAAGTGAGTCATATCCTCGTACGAATACCTCAGGGAGCTACTCCGGCCGACACACTGGGTGCATGGAAAAAAATCAACAGTGCTTTGAAGCGTCTCGACAAAGAAGATTTTGCTAAGGTGGCAAAAGAAATTTCAGAGGATCAGTCGGCTGAAGAAAACGGAGGCTATATTGGCTGGGTTACAGCTTTCCGTACGGTTTATCCGTTCGAAACAGTAGCATTCAACACACCGGTTGGAAAAATTTCAGCTCCTGTGCGTACAGCATTCGGATACCACATTATCAAAGTGCACAATCGTAGAAAATCGCAGGGTGAAATACTAGTATCGCACATAATGCGCTTCACTGCCGAAGGCGATGAAGTAAAAAACAAGAGTGCTAAACAGAAAACTGATTCGTTGTACCAGCGCGTTTTAGCCGGTGACGATTTTGGGAAACTTGCCTCTGAATTTTCGGAAGATCGTGGTTCAGCAACCCGCAATGGTGAACTGCCATGGTTCGGAAGCGGACGTATGATTCCTGAATTTGAAAACGCAGCCTTTGCTCTGAAAAACATCGGTGACGTTTCGGCTCCTATCCAATCGGCTTTTGGCTGGCACATTATCAAATTGCTCGACAGAAAAGGTTTGGCTGGTTTCGAAACAGTAAAAGCTGACATCGAGCGCAATGTAAAACGCGATGAACGTGCCAATATGGGACAAAAAGCATTCGTGGATCGCTTGCGCAACGAATATGGTTATGCTGTAAACACTGCTAATGTGAATGAATTCAGCAAATTGCTCGAAAACAAAACACTTGCTGATTCGGTTTTCCAACTGGAAGCTGCCAAACTCAACAAGCCATTGTTTACATTTGCCGGAAAAGAATTTACACAGTCCGATTTTGCTGCTTATCTGAAAAAGAATGCCTACTCGGATAAAACCATTGCTTCTGAAGTTATCGAACAGAAAATGGATGCATTTACCGAAAAAGAAATTCTGGCCTACGAAGACAGTCAGCTCGAAAATAAATACGAAGACTTCCGCTTCCTGATCAACGAATATCACGATGGTATTCTGCTTTTCGAAGTAAGCAACAACGAAGTTTGGGAAAAAGCGTCGAAAGACACTGAAGGCCTGGCTCGCTATTTCAACGAGCACAAAGCTGACTATCGCTGGGAAAAACCACATTTCAAAGGTCGTGTAATTTCCTGCAAGGACAAAGCAACACTAAAAGCTGCTAAAGCCATTGTAAAACGCTCACACAACGATTCTATCGACAAATATCTGCGTACCCGTCTGAACGACAGTATTCAGTATGTAAAAGTTGAAAAAGGACTGTTTGCGCAGGGCGAAAACAAAGCAGTTGACAAATTTGGTTTCAAAGACAAAAAAGCAAAATTTGAACCTACCAAAGAATATCCTTATGTATTTGTGGTTGGTAAAAACTTGAAAAACAACCCCGAAGATTACAGCGATGTACGTGGACTTGTAACTGCCGACTATCAGGAATATCTTGAAAAAGAATGGATAGCTGCATTACGCTCTAAATTCCCGGTGGAAATAGACCAGAATGTGCTGAAAACGGTTAGGAAAAACTAGAAAGTAATTTCATAGAAATCAATAGACAATCAGCCCCGAAGTACAGAGAGTATTTCGGGGCTGATTGTTTGTAAGAATCTTGATTAATGCGGGTTCTATGTGTGAATGTAAGTTCATTTAAATATTTAATGATATATTTCTAACACAATAGAACACATAGAAATTATTTAGGAAAAAGACTTAGTTCACATAGCAAAAGTATCTGACGATACTTTTTAATTCTGAAAGTTATCCCGTTATTCGGGATAAATCCTGACTTATGACGAACTCATGTTGGTTTAGGTTTCACGAGAATATTCATTTTGCTTATTTAATTTGGATCTGCTGAGTTGTAATTTACAAAGACAAGAATATAAGGCTGCGTAGACCCGACGCCAATAACCGGCATTAAAACCATGTTGAAATAACGAGCAACAATACACTGTAAGCCTGTATAAGCACTTTACAATACAAATGTAACTGACCTTACAAAGTACCCTGAATGAAAAGGGTTATTGAAAAATAGATGTATGAAGAGAAGGTACGAACCCGGACGGATTGAATTATTTATTTCGTATGGAATGTGATAAACGATTTATTCCCCTTGGAAAAAGAAAAAGTGACTTCAGCACCTTCATGAAAACAAAAAAGGCCGTTCAGATTTATTCCGAACGGCCTTTTGATTAGTGTTTATTACTTCTTGATAAATATGTGATTAGTTGGAATACCATCGAGTTTTACTCTTAAGGTATAAACTCCGGGAACTAAACTTCCAACGTTGATTGAAGTTTTGTCCATTTCAACATAATTACCCAATTTACGACCCATATTGTCGTACACTTCAATTTGTTCAACTTTAGCAGCGTCATAATTGAGATGTAAAACATCAGCAGCTGGATTAGGATATACGCTCAAACGACTATTGTTTAGCGAGTTGATTCCTGATCTTACGAAACTGATTTTATACGGACTATCAGGCGATCCGGTAATATCGTCCGGAACAAATGATAATGAAAGGTCATCCGAAATCATTTCGCTGTTGCTTGATGAATCGAAGGCTTTGAAGGATATTTTATTATTTACATCCTCTACATTACCCCAAACCATTAAGAATGCAATATGCTTGTTCAATGACTCCACATATTTGAGGTTTACAGCACCACGACATTCGTTACCAATAAATACAGCCAATTGCACATTTTCGTTAGTGATTTCAGCTCCGTTTAATTCAGCCACAGCAGTTACTGTCATACTCATTTGATATTTAGCCACATTCACCGACCATCTCATCTCATCGGCAACCTGGTTTTGTTTTGCAATTTTCGATTGTCCAAGATATAAGCTCGGATAATTGAAACTGCTATTTACCGTATTGTTTGAATAATACTTGTAACCCATTCCCGGCGATAGATATTGTAAGCTACCATACCATGCGTTGTTTGTGTAAGTAGCAAAACCAACCTGACCTTTAATCTGGTCACCCTCTTTAGCTGTCAGGTTCGACAAAGCTTCCTTCACAGGAGCCACAAATTGTGGTATATAACCTATCCAGTTCCATTGAGGATTAAGAACAATTTTGCTCGACACGTCGGCAGGCTTAGCCATCGATCCAACAAGTTTTACAGTTTTGTCGGCATTTGTTTTTACCATGTACATCGAAGTTTGATTCAAAGCAGTCAACGTACCAACCCAGGCATTATTTGAATAACCTATATATTCGTCGTTACGCGATTTGATTTGAATACCGGCAGCATCAATACTTGTTTTGAATTGAGTCAATAAATCCGGAGTTGAACTGAGAACATTTGTCGAGAACCAGTTCCAACCTTGTTTCAAAGTGAGTTGTTGTTCAATTTTATCAGTAGCATTGAATATTTTTGTACTGTTTACACTTCCCAACATGGCATTTGCCACAAAGTTTATTGCACCGGTTGTTACCTCAATATCCGGATAAACTCTACCAGTTCCGGCATCCCACAAACTGAATTTCACTGCCTTGTTTTCGTCACTGTCCAAACCATATACATCCAAATAAACAATATAGCTATTCAAGGTTTTATTGAATACAGGATTTGCCAAACCAACACAACGTGTGCCGATAAAGGCTGCCAATATATCCTCGGTATCTTCCTGGTATATATTGTCAATTTTCACCTGACCTGTAATACTCATTGAATTGTTATAGTCGTGCGGATTAACCGACCAGTCGGGACGTGTACCGGTAACCTTGAGGGACACAGGCAACATTTCCTGAATATTGTTGTTTCCGGTTAAGATAATACGGGTTTCATACGAACCAATATTGGTGGCATCATCCACAGTAAATGTCAACTCAGTTTTACCTAATGGATTCAGTTGACCTGATGATTTGTCAACACTTAACCAGTTAGGAAGTCCATCAATAACAAAGTTTTCGTATTTACCAGAGTTGTTGACAATGCTGGTTTTAAAGCTCATAGGCTCAAGCACCTGTTTCTTTAAAATTTTCGCATCATCGGTCCATTTCAAACGATTATTATCAACATAAACTGTCCATTTTTTAGGTTCCGACATTCTGTTTCCGTTCAGATCGAGTACTCTGTCAACTGTAAATTCAAGCGTACAATTTTCAATTCTATCCAGATTTTCAAGCACATTGAATACAATTTTATTGTTTGTAGATGTCCAGTTGAAATACACATTCTCTTTCGGACGTGCTTCTTTCATCGCAGGCGTACTGGCTGTGAATGTTACTGCACCTTTGTTTTCGGCTGTTCCACCTAATACAGCCCCTACTGTTGGAATAATGGCATCTTTCAATGATTCAGATATCACCAACTGACTTGCATTATTCACTGTGTAAGCTTCGAAAGGATAATAAGCCAACAATCCGGTTTCGCTGCCCAATAGTTTATTGCGCATGTCTAAACGAACATTTTCAGCTGTTAAAGCACCCTTCCAGATACGCACTTCGTCCAAAGCACCCGCAAAATACTGATCGGTAGTATAGCTAGATGTAGCATCTGTTTTGTAATAACGGGCTCCCAAACTCATTTTATTTGAGGCTAAAGCCCCGAATTTAGTGGCTGCGATCTGATATTTCACTACCCCATCAATTAGCACATTGGCATTTCCTGTGCGTAAAACACTCAATGCAAAATGATGCCATTGATTATCCTGAACTTCAGCGTTAGGAATTATATGAGTATTTCCATTGCTATAAACAGTAAGTTTATTGCTGGCATCGAAACCTACTGAAAGTTTGGACGAAGAATCCAGATCGTTTAAGCCTTTGCCACATGAGAACATGGTTTTGTTAGCCTGAACGCCCGATTTAAACCAAAACTCGATACTGAAATCTTCAGACGCGCTTACAGGAATCGTTTCTGTTGAAATAAGTATGTTTTGATTAGTACCATTGAGTACGATGGCTTTACCCATGCGTTCTAAATACCAACCACCATTTACTGTAAGGTTGCGACTATTTACTTTGTCGGCAGCGAGAGTACCATAACCCTCACTCATTGGCCAATAAGCAATTAATCCTGTTTCGCGTCCCGATTTAGAAGTATTTCTATCAACGGCCATATCAGCAAGACCACGATCTTTAATCCAAAGCGACAGTTCGCTCATATTGCCTTTGAAGCCCTTACCTACCGAGAAACGTCCGCTTGGCTCGATAGCAGTAGTCACTGTTTGATCAATAACTTTTACGTTGTTGTTCATTTGTCCGGTTACATTCACAGTAATTTTTCTGTTTTGTGGATTGTAACCCAATGAAATGTACTGCCAGTTTTCGTCGGCTACAATATTTCCAGTAAATTCCTGAGTTCCCGCAATGGCTTTCAGTGTATTTCCATTCAACTGCAATTTAAGCTGATTGCTGCCTTCACCAATGGAGAAAATAGTTGCATTGGCATTTACATTGCTTTGACTATATCTGATCCAAGCTTCGACACTCACCGGAACCGACTGAAGATTAAACTGTTGTTCGGAATAAGCTTCGGAAGTACCCGCATAATCAAGTCCCACATTATGTTTCAAAGTATAGCCATTCATAACCGCTTCAGCTTTGAAATTAGTGCTATTCAACAAAGTATTTTGAATATCTTCGTTAAATGTAATTGATATTTCGGATTCCGGCGTTAAAAAACCATTCGAAGGCGAAGGCGTTCCCAAAGAAGTTGGAGTAACCATGTCTTTAATGATAGTAACTACTTCCGATTCGTTTTCAACTAATCCTGTACCGAAAGCACAAACTGTAACAGCCTTAAACTGATAAGTCTGATCATCCTTACCATTCATTGAATACAAATAATCAATGCTTGCTGAAGTAATCATCTCGCTGTTCTGATCCATTGGTAAGATTTCAGGATCATTTACAAACTGACGAATAGTTGACCAGGCCGATTCATCCTGATTTATTGTCTTATATTTCAGGACAATACCTCCAAAGTTTTTGTATTCACGATTATAATCTTTTATTTTAATAGGTAAAATATCAGAAGTAGTAGTGTTTACAATTTTATTCGTGATATCTAATGTTACATCCGAACAGGAAGGAACAAACTGCGCCGACAGGCTGATAGATGAAGATATATCATCGCAGGTAGAACTCAACAATAACTTAATATTTTCATATTCAAGCTCATCGAGACTCGATTGTTTCAGTTTCAAAACCTTTTCCATCGGTTCGCCGGGCACCACATAATACAGTTTACCATTGCCCAATGTTTGTCCATCAACTGTTATAATTGCGCCCTTTGAATTTGTTTTCTCATCAACTGTAAGCATGTACCAACCGGCCGAATTGCTTTCAGATAAATTTGAAAGGGTGATTTTATACGTTGCTTCCTTTCCACTTGGTATTTCGGTTGCAAATGGATTTGCGACCTTGATAAGTGGCTTTTCGACTTGCAGCGTAGCTACTCCTAAAGCTTTTCCTTTGTTTTTGGTTGAATATTCAACTACTTCCTGCGGTTCGAAAGGACATGAAGTACGTCCACCACGGGTAATGAAAACAGGAGCTCCTGAATATGAATCGAAAGCATTTCTTATTTTGGCTTCGCTATCCAAATCATCTTCCACATCATATTGTTTCATCACCGGAGTATACACATCTACCGACAAATAATCTCCTGCATTTTCATCAGAGAATACATAACCATAAGTGGTACAATACTCTTTTGCAGTTCCGCTTACCGATTCCTTCGCAGCACCATGTTTTGTTTCAAATTCAACCTGGAAGCCCAAATCATTATAAGACAAACCATTTTCTGTTTTAATTACAGCTTGTGCTGTGTACGAAGAAGTACTTGTTTTGTTAGAAGCTCCACAAATTGTAACCGACTTTTCGGATGTAACGCCTGCATCCGAAGATTCATTTGTTTTTGTATAGATTTCACCTTCTCTCGACTCCATTGCAAGAACTTTATCATCCTCTTCTTTAGCCAATTGAGCTATCCAGCCATTTATGCTTGTGTTGAAACCTAAAACTTCATTGCTGTACTGTTTTAAAGTTTTGTTACTTGGTGCAATAAATCTGTAAGTTCCTTCAGCACCAAAATCTTCATCGTCAACCGACAAATTGGTCACATATCTTGCTTTATCTGCATACGCACTGGCTGTTGACATGTTGGTAACAGTTTCAATCAAATCGTTACGCAGTTTAGTCAACGAAGGGATTAATGTTTCGGTGATATGTGCATAAGTGTATTTAAAATTGGTATTTGCAGTCATATTTCCAACCTTCTCATCCTTCACCTGCAACACATAATCGCCACCCACCAATACCGGGTTCAAACGTTTAGACGTTCCAAAGAATAAGTTAGTGGAAGTACCCACATATACATCAGCTCTTCGGCCCACATAATCGCTCGACGATGATGTTTCAATACGCTCGGTAGTAGTTGTGCTTATATTAAAGTCACCACCATGACCAGCTGATTGTTCCACTTCGACACCAGCACCTGTTTTATTTTCAATTTCAAGCTCTTCGATTTTAGCAACCCCAAAACCAACAGCAACCCTTACTGACTGTCCGTAATTAATGGTACCTATTAAACTTTCGGAACCCACATAACTTTTATTAAAACTATATGAATTGCTTACGGTTGTACCTTTTTCCATATACGAATAGCTATTCGATCCCGGAGGGTCGCGCAACACAAACGAAATCAGGTCAGGACCGGAAGTAACGAAATCGGTTCCGGTTAAGATATCGCCCATTACTATAGCTTTGAAAGTATTATTTCCGTCCCAGCTACTTTTCTTGTCTTTATAATCAACTTCAATTTTAAGACCCAAAGTATAAGGTGACACTAAATTAGGGAATCCTGCTTTGAAAGTATAGTCAAAAACACCCTCATTGTTGAACAGATATTCTTTTTCGACAACACCATCTTCTTCAGCATCTGGATCGCCGGAGCTACCTAATGGCAATTCATATCTGCCCAACTCATTTTGAATATTTATTTTTGCATTACTTGCCGGCACTTTACAGAACTCTTCCATCTCCGGTAAATTGTCAGGATGCGAATACTGTTCATAGGCAAACACTCTGAGTTTATAAATATTAGTTGTTTGATAAACAGGGTATCCATATTTATATGTTGGCTTACTATTGCCATCGAGCACAGGAGTTAATGGATTGTTATTCAACATTGCGTACATCGGAATCCTCACTTTTGTATTGTTGGTAAGGTTGGTGTACATAAATACCGAATCGCCAAACACACCTGCGGGCATTGTAGGATCGATTACATCAATCGAAATTTTATCCACACGATATGTAAAGTCTAATCGCTTATTGAAATCAAATGTCACTTTCTTCTTATTGATAGTAGCCGTATCGCTTAAAGTGAGGTTTGGATCAATTTTAAATTCCTGTAAATTGAAGTTCTCACCGGTCAACCCACCTCTGGTTGTAATATTGCTAACCTTGTATTTTAAAGGAGGAAGAAGCAGTCTGAACTCTCCTGTTTTAGGGTCGGTTGTTACTTTAACGATTTTACTTTGAGGAGCAATAGTAGAAACACTATTAATTGTATCTTTTATAGAGCCTTTTACTGTTGCTACTGTATCGCCTAAGTTTAACTGATAATCTCCATCCGGTACTTCGATTGTAATTTCAGCTTCGCCGATATTCGCTTTACTCAAACCAAAACCAAGCGGTTTTGAAGCCTGATCGACACCACCCACTACACGTCCTGCAACGATAGTTTTGGTTGTATCATAAAACTTAATTGGTTCGCCAAGAATTGGTTCAACAAAGTTCATTACAACAGCAGATCCACTTTTGCTTCCATCAACAAATTTGTGACCACGTCGGTCAACCGTAATTGTATGTATTCCGATGGGCACATCAATGATACATTCTCCATTGGCATCTGTGCATAAAATCTTTTTATCTTTGTAAATATACGATCCATCTACCAGCACATCAACACTATCCACCGGGAATGAAGTATCGTCGTAAGTCACTTTCACTTTTACTTTAAACGAAGATATATCTTTAAAGTCCACCGCATTATGCACCGAACTCTGGAAAGTCAAATGTCGGTTCAAGCGTGATGGTTCGAACTCATGACTTTCTTTCGATGGTGTAAATGAATAAGTTGAGCCTTCGCCGGTAAACGGAATACCTGAAATCAGATAATTTCCGTTTTTATCAGTAATACCTTTAATTGAAAGCTGATTAAGCGTTGGAACATTGGTAGTTGTTTCGGCTTGCGTAAAAGTAATATGATGCTCGTTATAGGTTTTCTTATAATTTGACTTATCGAATGCATATTTACTTAATCCTTCGTCGAACTGCCAGTAACCAATCAGGCCCGATTCGCCACCATTTAAATAACGATTGTAGTTTTCGGCTATTTCTTTTGCTGTCAAAGCTCTATCCCACAGGCGCAGGTCATCCACATTTCCTTTGAATGAGCCTTTCACCAGAAATCCATCGCCCAGGTACGCAATAGTGGTATCGCGACGAGCAACTGTATTTTGACAAACATCAACCAAGGCCTTACTTTCAGCATCCAAAGTTACCGAATTCACTTCCTTACCATTGATATATAGTTTCAGAGTGGCATCGCCATCGAAACTCACCGTGGCATGGAAATATTCGTTAGCAGGTATGGAAGACATATCGTACGAAATCTGACTATCAAAATCAGAAATCTCATCGAGGTAAACTCTCAACTGAGATCCCTCGTACCAAATAGAATATTCTTTCAAACATTCGTAAATGGCCATATCTTTATATGCATCGAGCGGCAAAATCCAGGCCTGCCATGTAAATCCATCCTTCACGCAACCATGCTTTTCAGGTTTTAAGCCTATTTCTCCGTATCCACCTGCACCACTGAAACTAATAGCGCGGTATAGAGATTCAGACTCGTTGGCATTGCTGGCAAATACCGAAACACTATCCACCGAAGTACCGGACCCGAAGGTGATACGTCCTGAAATTGTACCGTTTGCCTGAGCATAACCAATTATATCTGAATTGTAATAAACAGTATCGATATCGCCCGATTGTAATGTGAATAATGAGCCTAAAGTATATTTGTAAAGTACACCCGGTGAAATATCACGATCATCGTAGGAGTAATATTTTCCATTGGTAGTGATATTTACCACATCAACCTGTGGATTTTCTTTACCTTCCTCAAGTAATTGGCGTTTAATAAAAAATGAATTGCTTAAGTCATTTCGTTCAACATTCCATTTCAGCTGAATACGATCGGCCAATGTTCCTTTTGATGAAGTTACCGATTTGTATTTCACCTCATCTTTAATCATTATGGTTTGCCAGGGTGTTTCAGTCACTCTGCCTTCAGTCTCAACAACAAGACGATACTGATATTTTAAATTTTCGGTCAGATTTTCGTCGGTAATGGTATTGGTGTTATTGTTATCTCTGCTGACTACATTGATATTTGTAATCGCACCTGTAACCATATTTTTACGCTGAATTTTTATAAGTTCATTGTAACACCAGTTTGGAGTCCATTTAAGCTTGATCTTAGGATTTTCAGCACTCGTTTTAGTAAAAGTTTCGAAGCTTAAGGTATTTAAAACCGTACGCTTTGTGCTTACTGAAACTACATTTTCAAATTCAGGGATTATGCGTGATTTATCCATCCCTGCAGGAATAAATCTTAAGCGATAGTTATACTCTTTATCATAGTCAATCAGTTCATCTACAAAAATATTTTGCGAGGCCGGAATCGCACCCGCAAGTTCAACATACTGAGCGTTTGTTTGTGAGGTAAGTTTCCTTTCAACAACCCATTTTCCATTGTCAGAATACTCTCCTGAGTTATTATTCGCATTCCATGATAATGTGATACCTTTCAGGCAATTATCATAGTTAGTTTTTAAATTATTTGGGCGTACATATGCCTTGTTAACAGTAGTTGAATTAAAATAATATTGCTTATACGGCATACCGGGATCGGTTGCAAGCATAGCATATTTTACATATAGCGTGGTTGCACTGGTAAATGGATTATCCCATAAAAATGTGGATGTACCCGAAGTGGCACCCATAGTTACATCAAACTCTTTTAAAAGGTTGGTTCTGGCTGCATCTGAATAAAGATATACTTTATTTAACGGATAATCAGCTGTTTTGCTGAAATTAAATCGCACATTATTGCCACTCACCGGTTCAAATGTGGCGTTTGTTATTACGGGAGTAAAGGGATATACAGGAAAATTAATTGTAAATCCGTAATAATCACCGACTCTGTCCTTTGAATTCCAGTCATTATTGTGGTCCACATCCCAACGATATGACACTTTAATATTTACTGCTCGTCCGCTTAGTCGCTGGGGATAAGCCCAACGATAAGTCATGTAACGACGATCGCCGCCCGAAGCCAGATTCGCACCAAATATAAAACCGACATTTTGATTATTTACCGGATTAAAATGTCCATTAGGACTTTCATGGCTACCACCATGGTTAATAATCTTTGTATAGGTCCCATTTTCTTCCTGAAAGTAAATGTTCACGTCATCCATATTATCATCAATTCCATCGTAATCGTAAGCTAATATTCTGAAATCGACATAACTATAATTTTGAGCACCTCCGGGGAGATAAATATTCAAATGATCTCTGTTGTCAGGATTAAAAAATGTATTGGCATTGCTATGCTGAGGAAATACAAAAAGCATAAGAAGCAATGCCAGTTTCGAAAACAGAGCTAAATATTGCCGACTCTTACTTTCAGAAAAACTCATATGCTTACATAGCGATTGTAAGAAACATTGAATTGAGTAATCTTTATTCATTGGTTTTTTTATTTGCGTAAGTTTGTTTAAATACAAATCATGAAATTAAACAAACACAATAAGCTGAATTTATAAGAAATCAGCTTATTGTGTTTGACATACAGTTTTCCTTATTAGAAATTACGTACCGAACGAATAGCATTTTTTTCTGTCTTGGCAATCACAGTCACTTTACCGGTGGCAAAATTCTGTGTAGAAACTCTTCCTTTACCGGTAGTCGACGACCAATAGTTTCCACCCGAAATACCAAGAGCCTTTTTTTGAGCATACATCAATGCTAACTCTTCTCTTGTGGGTAGTCTCCAGTTGTTAAATGCTTTACCCTTTTCGCTGTGGCTTGCAGGATTGGCAATAAGTGCATTTATTGCATCCCAATCACATACACCCTGGTCCTGTGTTTCGGCAATAACTCCGGTTAAGCCATCGGCAGAAACACTAATCACTATACCACCACCGAATTTTTCGCCTACAGTGTGTTTTGTTTGTGCGTTAGTTACAAAACTAAAAAGCACAAAAGTCATAATGAGCAAACTAAATTTTTTCATTTCTTTTTTGAATTAAATTGTGAATATATTTGTGAATTGTTTATTATAAAATACGATCATATGCGAATTAAGGGTTGAAATCGTTTCATTTAAATCTATGATATCAGGGAAGACAGCCTGCCATATTTTGAGTTTCGGTGATTAATTCGCAAATTTTAAAACTCTAAAATATTGTAAGCAAAGATAATTCACAGTTTAGATTTTTAATATAGTGTAAATCCTACTTTTAATAGGTGTAAATCCTATTTTTTTCGTTCGTATTTCGTTTTAAATAATTAGTTTAATCGTATTGGCGTCGAAAATTGGTTTAGAAGTATTCTCATCATTTTCCCTACCCGGAGCATGCAAAAAAAAATCAGCCCCGAAATACAAAATGTATTTCGGGGCTGATTTCTTATCTATGATTTCCATTTAATCTTTAGTCATATGCTCATTTATGGCATTCACAACCATTTCAGGCGGCTCGCAGGGTTTCCAATTATCGCGCCCCACAAAAGCCAGTTCGGTTTCGGCTTTGTTGATCAGCTCATTTTGTTCGTTGTATAGTTTATACTCAAACCATATACGCACGCCTTTCATAGCTTTTAGCGTGGTGCGCACAGTAAGCAACTCGTCGTAATGTGTGGTTTTCAGAAAAGTGAAATTCATTTTAATCACCGGACACATTACGCCGGCTTCTTCAACCGACTTATACGAAATTCCTATACTGCGAAAAAGTTCCCATCGGGCAAGTTCATAATACTTTACATAATTTGCATGGTGCATAGTTCCCATTTGGTCGGTATCGGGATAAGCTACGCGAAACTGATAATCGTGTGTAATCATTAGTGCTAATTTAAAAAAATTATAACCCTTTCCAAGCCTCATGTTCGAGTTTCAAAAAGTTTTGTTTTTCTGCTTCAGTCATTATTCTTATTGTATATGAAAATGAAAGACTGAAATTCTCGAGCGTCACAACTACCGATTGAATAATTCTATCGGCTATCGGAATTTTATCAATTGGAAATGGGAATGCAAAAACAGCGCTTATCTTGTCGCCTTCGGCTTTAATATCAGTCAGAATACCAAGCTTTCGTAAGGAATAATTTATAGCTGGATGTGGAATTTCGTCTAACAACATTATAATCTCTTCAATATCCATAAATAACTTTCAATTTGATTTATCAATTAATTTCAAATATGCCTCAGTGAGCAATTTAGCTATTGCAGACCCGGGTGCATATTCAATCACACTTTTACAATTTACCATGGCATCGACCACCACTTTGTCGAAAGGTATTTTTGCGATCACCCTCACAGCCTGCGAGTTGCAATAATCCTCAATATTGTTGGCCATATCGGCATTCAGGTCGTATTTATTAATAATGACTGATTTAGTAAGTTTAAACTTCGACACCACTTCCACTGTGCGTTTCAAATCGTGCAAACCCGAAAGCGTAGGTTCAGTCACAATCACCACTTTGTTTACACCTGTGATGGTAGAAATCACCGGACAACCAATTCCCGGAGGACCATCAATTATAATCGTATCCAATTGATTTGCTTTTGACACTTTTTTCGCTTCTTCGCGCACCATATCTACCAATCGTCCGGAGTTTTCTTCGCTCGGTGACAAACGACCGTACACCATTTTACCGTTACGAAAAGTACCCGAGTACATACGGCTTTTATCCTCTGGAATCATAGAAATGGCTTCTGATGGACAAATGCGCGAACAAAGTTTACAACCATCGCAAGCAGTTTCGTCAATCAGCACTTCGCCATCTACATCATGTATGGCGTCGAACCGACAATAATCGATACATGAACCACAATTTGTACAAATATCCTTGTCGATAACCGCTTTGTAAACCGACACAAAAACTTCCTCTTTTTCGTGCGTAGGGTTGAATAATATATACAGATTGGCAGCATCCACATCGCAATCGGCAAGCACCACATTGGGTTGCATGGTAGCAAAAGCAGCACTTACACTACTTTTCCCTGTTCCTCCTTTTCCACTAATTACCGCTATTTCCATTTTCCTGAAGTATAATATTAAACAACTGCGAAAATTTATTTTGCCATTCGGCACTTTCATTGCTAATGAGCTTTCCTTTGGAATAAGTCATAGCAATGAATTTATCAAAAGGCACCGACATCAGTAAAGTGATATTCTCTTTTTTCAGATAATCGAACACCTCATCGTTGCCAAGTCCTGCACGATTCACAATCACCCCACAGTTTTTACCCATACTTCGGAGCGTATCTACCGACTGACGTAAATCGCTTAACCCAAAGGGCGTAGGTTCGGTTACGAGCACCACATAATCGGCTGTTGCAACAGTTTGAATAAACGGGCACGAAGTTCCCGGAGGTGAATCGAGCAAAATCACATCAGCATTTTTCGCTGCTTTTATAGCTTCTTTTATCACCGGCACCGGAGAATGAACCCCAACCTTCATACGGGCTTCAATCAAATTGCTGTTTTGCTGCACTTTGTACGAAGCCACTGTGCCCAGCAAATCGTCCTTTTCGGTAATAGCGTCATACTCGCAAGCCACCGAGCATGCTCCGCAACCATGACAATGATCTTCGAGTACGCGAATCATACGCTGCTCGCCCAGAAAAAAGATGGCGTTGTAGTTGCAATATTCGTAGCATTTGCCACAATAGGTACATTTCGATTCGTCGATAATGGGCACCTTTTGTGTCACATCGAACGATTGCTGAAAATCCCCTGCAATAAATTCACGATCGTTGGGCTCCTCAGCATCACAATCTACCAAATTCACTTTCGTGCCCGACTTTTGTAGAGCATTGAATAAATTGGTGGAAATAAATGTTTTACCTGTTCCGCCTTTTCCGCTGGCGATAGCTATTTTAATTTTCGAATTCAATGTATTTGTTTTATCAGAAAAATAATAAAAATTCCGGCAATAATAAGTAATATCTGAGCCACCGATTCAAATGCCTTTGTCTTTTTGTGCATTTCCGGAATCAATTCAGCCATAGCAATATACAAAAAGCTTGACGCCGAAAATGCTAACGCATAAGGAATAAAAGACTTCAGTTCCTGCATAAAATAAAAAGCGAGAATACCTGTTACAATGGCCGAACTTCCCGAAAGTGCATTATAAAATAATGCTTTCTTTTTCGACAAGCCACTACGCAACAGAATACCAAAATCGCCTAATTCCTGTGGGACCTCGTGAAACACAACCGACAGCGTTACAAAAATTCCCAACTCAGTAGAAGTGAGAAACGAAGCTGCAATCACAATCCCATCAATAGCATTGTGAAACGCATCGCCCACCAGAATCATTGGAGCTGCTGCATGTAAATGTCGTTCGCAATCTTTATTCCGGCAGGTACGCCAGAGGATTATTTTTTCCAGAACGAAAAAAAATATAATACCGGCTAATACAATTTGTAACACATAAGGAGCATCCAGCATAGTAAGTGCATTGGGTATCATCCCCAGAAATGCAGCACCAAGTAAAGTTCCACCAGCCAAATAACTCAGATAAGTTGATATCCGCATCAGGGGTTTGTCGCTAAACAACAGCAACAAAGCAGCAAGTGCCACGCTTCCCACACTACCGGCCACAAGCGCTATTATTGTATATACCAATTTCACATCCATATTAAAAAAGTCTGAAAAAACCTCACCCTTAAAAAACTGTATTTACCGAAACAATTAAATGGTTTTATTATATACCACAAAACTGCCTTGGGGAACACTCATCTTTTCGGCTACTACATCGCATTTTACCATAAGTAAAAAGAAAATGCGCGGGTCATTCTCGTCCATAAGACCTTCAAAATTTCCCTGTCCTTTCGATATAATTAAATCGGCTTCGTTGTAAACTTCGAGAAACTCAGGGCTACATTCACTCAAAACAGTTGAAGGCGCATCGTAACCATTATTTATCACATCAGCAACCATATCTATTCCTACTTCACGGGCATCAATTTCAAGAGCATCGTTAAGTACCGCACTTCCGCGCACAGCAAAAGTAAGCCCCGGATGCATGATAAGCTCAATAAAAAGCTTATCGAATACGATTTCGCCTGCATTATCGCCCAGATAAAGAATTTTTTTTGCCGATTTAATACGTTTCTCAAGTTCTACAGAATGATCGATGGCGAAATCCGCGCCCAACACAGTGTCAATAGTTTTGTGTATGTCAAAATCCTGAGCCACCCCATAATCCATAATATTTCCTGCAATCGATAGCTTCAAGGCTGTTTTAAATGGATTCATTGCTTCAAGCACTTCTGTGCGAAAGTGCTTATACAACTGAAGCATTAGCCTGTTACTCACTTGCTTTTCCTCGCTGTAAGGGTCGTTGTTTGAAATCAGACGACAAAATTCCCGATTCAGGACTCTGTGAATTTCCGGAGTCGTTTTTACAGTAAGTCCACGAATTTCTTTGTTGTAAAAATCTACAAATTCATTGCGCATCGATTCATCCATCTGAAATTTATTCATGAGGCGTTCAAATGACTTATACTGACATTCCACGCAACGCAGGTCAAATTCAACTTTTTGCTCAATGTCGGCAGCTATGTTCGTGTTTGTCATCGTGATTGCAGTAATTTGCGTTAAGAATTAGTTTGTCGGCAATAAAATCTTCTACTATCGATTTGGCATCCTTCTGAGGAGCACCCACAAAAGCATTCACCTGCTGGGCTTTAAACAGATCGATCGCCTTTTGTCCCATACCCCCGGCAATTACATCGGTTACTCCATGCGAAGCCACCCAGCGGGGATAGAGTCCCGGTACATGCTCGGGAGGTGTCATTTCTTTAATGTCGGTAATCCGACCATCAACTACATTGATTATTGAGAAATACTCGCAATGCCCGAAGTGAGCACATACAACCCCATTTTCCATGGGAATAGCAATACATTTGTTCATTTATTTAATTAATTATGACCCCTAAAGGGGAATAAAGATTAGTTTTTTTGAGAATTAAGAGTTTTCTTCATGAATGCAAATCTAAACATCCAAAGAGACTTTTGTATTTATATTCACATTTTTTCTGCAAATATTTAAAAACGGAGGGCTTTTGCACCCTCCATTCATATTAATTATTAAATCCGCCGCCACGATTACCGCGACCTCTGCAACGTCCCATGCCACGACCTCCACCAAAACCACGACCCATACCGCGTCCCATTCCCTGTGCATTATTTTGCACATTCTCCTGCGCATCAGTAGCTGTTTGTTCTTTTACTTTTGCACCAAAATTTGTGCATTTTCCCATTTTTCGTCCGGTCATGGATCCCTGACCCATAGGACCTGTTTGATTAAAACCAGGCATAATAACCTCCTTTTTTAAAAATAAAATTCTATAAATTCTCTCCGCTTTTTAAGCGTTTCTGTTTTCCGCTTCCTCCACCCGACTTGCGTTTTAGTCCCATGCCTTTGCCAAGTTTCGAAATTATCGATTCTTCTTTTGTGGGTTTACACTGACCTAACCGGCGCCCTGACGATTTTCCCTTACCTTCGGGACCTGTGCCGTCCATGTGTGGCATATTTAATTGTTTTTTAGATGTAAATAATCACAATTGTTCAATTATCTCAGCGATGCTTTTACCTGAAGCGTTGACCATCTGTATACCAAGACTTTGAAACAAAGGCACTGTTTTACCACCAAACTCACCAGCAATGATTTTTTTTGCACCCTGTTGCGCTACAAACTGCACAGCAGCAGGGCCGGCACCTCCTGAGGCTTCTTTCCCGGGATTCAACATAAATTCTGTTTGCTTTGTATCGGTATCGTAAAAAGCAAAATAGTTGCAGCGACCAAACCGACTATCGATTTGTGCATTTAAAGTATTCCCTTCGGATGTTATTGCTATTTTCATATTTGTAGAATTTGACCCCTAAACCCCTCCCGATAAAAGAATCGGGATAAATTGCGGGGAATAAGAGATTTTGTTTTATTTTAATTTACTTTTAACTCCATTATCTTCATCACATCACCACATCATCACATCATCACATCACCACATCTCTAACCTATATCCGGTAAAAAAATGGATGAGTTTGTATTCCAGAGTTTTTTTCAGTATTTCGTAGGTGTGTTCACCCGTGCAATGCCCGGTGATAAATTCAGTATGAGGATAATCTTTGATCAGCGATTTCGCTAATTTCTCAATTTCCTGTTCCGATTCAAAAAGAATCCCGTTTTTAGCATCCAACAAATGAAACCCACCCATCACATAGCGAATACGCTTTAATGTTGTTGATTTTAATGTATCTAATATATTTAGCAGACCTTTGTGACCGCAACCGGTAAAAACAAAAAGATTATCAGTTCCAAAAGTCACTACTATTTCGTGATTAAAATCATCGGGCTCCACTCCTGTCCCTGCATCTCTTAATAATGTACGATTTCCCTGTGGCAATGGATTCTTCAGTTCATGTACAGAAAATACATGAATATCACTTTCGAACCACGCATCCTTATTCACCAACACCAAACGCTCTTTGATTTTTTCAACATCAAAGTCAATACTTATGCGATGTAAACCATTACGTACCGAATAATAAGTTTGCGAAAGTGCATTTTCTGACATTACGATTTTCGCTTTGCTGTTAAGTTTCAGAAAGAAGGGCAGTCCTCCGATATGATCGGCATGCCCGTGCGAAATAAACACATAATCCACTTCGGAAAGATCCACATTCAGTTTGGCAGCATTGCGCACAAAAATATCTGAAGCACCGGTATCGAGCAGACATTTATATTTTGCGGTTTCGAGGTACACGCACAAACCATGTTCAGTTTCCAGCTCAGAATTGATTGTTCTGTTATCTGATAATACGATAATTTTCATTTCAGCCCCCTAACCCCCT
Source organism: Bacteroidia bacterium (assembly GCA_009929375.1). Classification (GTDB taxonomy): domain Bacteria; phylum Bacteroidota; class Bacteroidia; order Bacteroidales; family Paludibacteraceae; genus Paludibacter. The sequence goes on along the minus strand of SAAO01000016.1, from coordinate 56,394 downwards.
AAAGGGGGAATTTAGTGATTAGTTGTTATTTTAATGGAGTAAGTTCTTCATTACCAAAGCTTACACAGTTTTTGCAGGGTATATGATTTTCGACACCATCAACCAATTTATGACATTTCCGACAACGAAACCATTGGCGACCAAAATCGACATTACCACCTTCGATCACAATCATTTTGCCCTCTACAAATGCTTTCGCAATGGTTTTTCGGGCACTTTCGTAAATGCGTGTGAGCGTAGGTCGCGACACATTCATTTTCTCCGCCGCCTGCTCCTGCATAAGCCCCTCGTAATCGAGTAAGCGTACAGCTTCATATTCGTCGTAATGCAAAACGACCCCCTCCAACTGAGACCGCGGAATACCAAATGGTTTAAAACCAACCATTAATGGTGGTGAAACTATTTTTCTGAATTGTTTGGGACGAGACATTTCTTAAATTTACAATTTAATGGTTTACGACTGCAAAGGTAGAAATAGTTTTGAACTTATGTTCATTATTACAGAAGAATTTTTCCATGTTCTTGTATAATCGTAAAATTGGAATAACTTTGCACTCTGAAATCAGAAAGAAATTTTGAAAGAAAAAAACCTACATATAAGTTTACGAAACGCCCGCTTTCGCAGGTGGTCGCGCCAGTCGTGGGCTGTGTTTGCAAGCTTGTCGGCAATTGTTTCAATCGGTTTTTTGTCGGTTTCGGTTGGCGAAAAATCGCTTCTCAAGTCGAAGGCCGAATTGTCAAGCGCAACACTTTCAACTATTGACAATGACAGCGACAGAGAGTCCGAAACAGAAGTTTTGGATAATTTCAGCACATTTTTGTCCGAAATAGTAGTTTTAAACCAAACATCCGAAGCCGCAGCTGCCTGTGGCTTAAACAATATTGTATTATACCCGAAGCCGTTGGAAGAGAAAATCTCTTTCAACGGCTTTTTTAATTTCAAAAAATCATGATCAGAAAATCTTTTCTAAGTCTGCTATTAGCAGTTTTTGTTAATCAATTTAGTGTGGCCACAAACTTCAACGATTCAGTTCCTGTACAGTTATCGGCTATTGAAGTAAATGCAAACAAAACCAAGTTGTATTCCGAAATGGGACGCATACTCACAGTGATCGACCGTGCGGAAATTGAAAAACTACCTGTAAAAAGCCTCGATGCATTGCTCGAAAACATTCCCGGCATCGACATTCGTCAGCGAGGCACCGATGGCACTCAGGCCGATATCAGTATGCGCGGAGGCACTTTCGATCAAGTGCTTGTTTTGCTCAATGGCGTAAACATAACCGATCCGCAAACGGGACATTACAATCTCGACATTCCGGTGGAACTGAGCGACGTTTCGCGTATTGAAATCCTGCAGGGCTCGGCTGCACGCCTTTTGGGACCGAATGCTTTCAGTGGCGCTATTAATATCGTCACAGAGCAAAGCAAAAACAAAAGCCTCTCAGCCACAGTGGAAGGAGGTAGCTACAATTCGTATCTGGGAAATTTAAGCGCTTCATTGGGTAAGGGCAATTTCAAAAATTTTGCTTCAATCACACATAAAGCCAGCGAAGGCTATGCGCCAAACACCGATTACATAATGACAAATGCATTTATACATAGTGCTTTAAAAACCCCAAAAGCCGGAAAGTTCGATATCCAACTGGCATATCAGCAAAAAGCCTATGGTGCAGATGGATTTTATCATACTGTATTTCGCAACCAGTTCGAAAACACCAAAACTGTTTTCGGTGCATTAAACTGGAATTTACAACTCAACAAAGTACAACTTAATGCACAGATTTACAACCGTCTGCATCACGACAGATTTGAGTTTTTCCGAAATTTTGAAAATGCAGCGTCCTGGTACAGCAGCCATTATTACCACCTTACCAATGTAACAGGCGGAAAAGCCTCGGCTAATTATTTATCATCGTTTGGAAAATTTACTTTGGGAACCGACATTCGAAACGAACATATTTATAGCACTACATTGGGGAAAACAATGAGTGAACCCGTCGATAATTATTTCGAAAAAAACATTCAATTCGTGAAAGAGGACAATCGTCTTTCTGCCACAGCTTTCGCCGATTATGCACTGAATATCGACAAATTCTACCTCTCGGCCGGAATAGCACAAACACATAATCAGGCATTTGGCAATTACACTTATGGTGGTATCGATCTGGGGTACAATATGAATAACCATAGCAGCATTTTTATTGCTGCCAATAACGCAATGCGTTTACCAACTTTTACCGATTTATATTACAACACAGGCACACATCAGGCCGATCCGAACCTGAAACCCGAGCATTCCAAAACTATTGAAACGGGTGCTAAATTCAATAAAAATGGTTTTTATACCAACATTTCAGTATTTTACCGCATAGGCGAAGATGTAATTGACTGGGTAAAATACAATGGCGAGGCCAAATACAAAAGCGCCAATCTGGCCACTGTAAACACTTTTGGAGGAGAATTGAGCGCGGGTTACATTTTCAGAGAAAGCTTCCTGAACAGTATTCAGGTGGGCTATTCGTATCTCAACTCCGACAAAAAAGCCACCAATTACGATTCGCAATACGCGCTCGACTACCTGAAACACAAAGCGACGCTGGATATGGGTCATAAAATATACAAAGGCCTGAATGCCATGTGGTCGTACGGATATTTCGATCGTGAAGGCACTTTTTACAACACAGCTACAACCGAAAACGAGCAATACAAACCTTACCATATGCTGAATGTAAAACTTCAATATAAGATTTCGGACTTCGATATTTATGCCGGAATAAACAATTTGCTGAATATAAGTTACCTCGATTTTGGTGGTATGCCCCAACCGGGATTCAATTTCAGAGTGGGTATAAAATATCAACTTTGATACTAATAATCAAAGTAATGCATATTCATTCAGAAATTACACAGAATAATTGAATAATGATAATAATTATTCTGAATCAACACTGTATTTACTTTTATTTCTGATAAAAAATGTCTAATTTTGCAGTCAAATTATCAATCAATAAATTATCAATCAATATGGTACATTATTCAGAGCTTGGTTTGGTGAATACCAACGAGTTATTCAAAAAAGCCATTGAAGGAAAGTATGCAATTCCTGCTTTCAACTTCAACAACATGGAACAGCTGCAGGCTATTGTTTCTGCCTGTGTGGAAACAAATTCTCCTGTAATTCTTCAGGTATCGAGCGGTGCACGCAAATATGCCAATCAGACTTTACTCCGCTATATGGCTCAGGGAGCAGTGGAATATGCCAAAGAATTGGGTAAAAACATTCCTATCGTGCTTCACCTCGACCATGGTGATACTTTCGAACTTTGCAAAAGCTGTATCGACTCAGGCTTTTCTTCGGTAATGATCGATGGTTCGCATCACTCTTACGAAGACAATATCGCGTTGACCAAAAAAGTTGTTGAATATGCGCATGCTCATGGCGTAAGCGTTGAAGGCGAACTTGGTGTGCTTGCTGGCGTGGAAGACGATGTAGTGGCCGAACACCACACATACACTCGTCCCGAAGAAGTAGTTGACTTTGTAACCCGCACAGGTGTTGACTCATTGGCTATCTCTATCGGTACTTCGCACGGAGCTAACAAATTTACTCCTGCCCAATGTACCCGCGACGAAAACGGAATTCTGATTCCTCCTCCATTGCGTTTCGACATTCTGGAAGAAATCGAAAAACAAATCCCCGGATTCCCTATCGTACTTCACGGAGCTTCTTCAGTTCCACAGGAATATGTAGCTACTATCAATCAATATGGTGGTGCACTGAAAGACTCTATCGGTATTCCTGAAGAACAATTGCGTAAAGCTGCTACATCAGCTGTTTGCAAAATCAATATCGACTCAGACGGCCGTTTGGCTATGACTGCTTCGGTTCGCGAAACTTTTGCAAAAAATCCTGCTGAGTTCGACCCACGCAAATACCTCGGACCAGCCCGTGACGAACTTAAGAAACTGTATTCTCACAAAACAGTAAATGTTTTAGGAAGTGCCGGAAAAGCTTAATTGATTATATATCAATATAAAAATAAAAAGCTGTCGTGAAATTTTTCCGACAGCTTTTTTTATAAGCTCTTTACCCTACTATATAAATGAATTGTTAGAATTAAATTGTTTCATTAACTTTGTGGCAAATTTTGCAATATGAGACAAATAATTTATCTGACACTCTTACTGCTATTTCTGGCCTCATGCCAGCACTCATCCCAAAAACTACAGTTGGTTGAAGAAATTATTGATTCTCAGCCCGATTCTGCATTAAAAATACTCAAAGAAATTGATTATAAAAAAGAGAAAACCCAAAGTGAGAAAGCACTTTACGGAATCCTCATGTTTAAAGCGCTTGATAAAAACTACCTTGATCTTACTCCTGATTCCCTTATCAACTTTTCGATAACATTTTATCAAAACAAAAAAGACAATGAGAAACTGGGTGAAGCTTTGTTTTACAAAGGCAGAATGTATAACGATGCATATCAATATGAGAATGCAACTAAATTATACATGCTTGCATTGGACAATCTTGAAGGAAGTGAAAATTATGATTTATTGGCCAAAGTCTATTCTGACCTGGGTCGTATTTCTGTTATTCAAAATGAGTTTGAGAAAGCATTAGGAAAATTTCACAAAGCTGTGTTTTATGCATCTAAAACAAATAATAATAAGAATGTACTAAAGGAAAAGATTAACATCGCAAATGTTTATAGATTCGAGAAAAAATTTGATAAAGCACATCAAATATACAATGAAGTATTTTCTAATTCAACCGATTCAATTATATCCGGACTTGTACTACAGGAAATTGGTGTTGCCTTTTTTTGGGAAAATGTATACGACTCTACGATTTACTATTTAAAAAAAAGCTTAGACTATCCTTTTGTTGATATCAATAAATCTGTTAGATTGTATGTGCTTGCTGATGCTTATTATGAGTTACTTAAATTAGATTCAGCATTATTTTATGCTCACGAATCACTAACCTATCCTGCAACATTTCATACCAAGCGTGAATGCTATCGTATTCTTGCAAATTCCTGTTATCTGAAAAAAGACTTTAAAACCATGGCCGGATACATGACACATTATCAAACCATGTCCGACTCTATCAGAAAAATCGATATACAAACCAAGGCAACCATAATTGAAGATATCCATCAATCCAACACTAAAGTGAAGGAAAAATCGGGTCAGATTTATTGGCTGATCGCCCTTATAATCCTCATTATGGGTGCTGGTATCTATATTTTGTATCGTTTTATCAGAAAAAACAGAATAATCTCAGAACAAAAAAGAACTATGGAAAACTCGCTCAAAAACAGTAAATCTGAAATTGAGCAGAATAAAACAATGCTTCGTGAAAGCATGAAAGATCTTATCGAAAAAAATAAAGCACTGAAAAGCAATGGAAAAAAGAATGCTCATGTTCTGCTAAACGACGAAACTGTTCTGGAAATCTACACACAGGCACTGCAAATCAATAATTACGAGGCGTTTAGTCAGAAAATAAATGCTGCATACAACAATATGATTTGCGAATTGACTATCAAATTTCCAGCTATCAGCCAAAAGGAAATGCTTTATTGTAGTTTTATTCTTCTCGACATTCCTCAGAATCATGCCATGGTTTTACTCGAGACCACCCCGAACGGACTATACAAAATCCGCCAGCGACTCGCGCAAAAACTTGAACTTAGCTCAACCCGCGAACTTGACGATTTTCTGAAAAGTACTTACGGAAAATAAATAATTCTGCCCAACAACAAACTAAATATGAAACAATTACTGTATTTCTTCATTATAATAATCGTACTAACTTCCTGCCAGCAAACTTCCCAAAAGCTTCGTCTGGCTGAAGAAATCATTGAAACTCAACCCGACTCTGCACTAAAAATCCTGAGAGAAATTGATTTTCAAAACGAAAAATCCGATAGAAATAAAGCGCTCTATGGAATTCTAATGTTTAAAGCGTTGGATAAAAATTATCTGTCACTTACTCCGGATTCATTGATAAATTTTTCAATAGAATTTTATCTGGATAAGAATGACAATGAGAAACTGGGTGAGGCTCTGTTTTATAAAGGAAGATCATATAAGTATGTCTTTCAATTTGCTGAAGCCACTAATACATATATTCTTGCTCTTAACAACATAATACACAGCCAAGAGTATGATCTTTTAGCCAAAATCTATTCTGATTTGGGTGAAATATGTTCAACACAAAAAGAATTCAAAGATGCAAGAAACAAATACAATCTTGCAATCAAATATAGTAATGCTTCAGGGAGAGATAAAGATGCACAGTATAGACAACTTGATATTGGAAAAACATATAGAAGTGAAGGGGATTTTAAAACCGCACACGATATTTTCAAGTCTATATTTGACAATACAATAGATTCAACATTAATGGGAATTGCTCTACAGGAAATCGGAATTACTTATTTCTTTAAAACAAACTATGATTCAGCAGCTTATTATCTAAAAAGGAGCATTTATTATCCGCATATTGGATATAATCAGTCGATTAGACATTATAAACTTTCTGATTCATATTTTGAATTGAATAGTTATGACTCTGCACGCTATCATGCAGAAATGGCTTTGAAGTTTCCAGCAACTTTTTATACAAAGAAGGAATGCTATCGTATTCTTGCAAACACATGCTATTTAAAGAAGGACTTTAAAACCATGGCCGAACACATGACCCATTATCAGGCCATGTCTGATTCTGTTGGAAAAATTGAAATCCAAACCAAAGCAACAGTCATTGAGCAGGCACACCTATCCACTACGAAAGCAAAAAAGAAATCAGGTCAGGTTTATTGGCTTATTTCTCTAATCGCGCTGATTCTGGCTCTTGTAATTTTCATTTCATACAGGTTTATACGAAGAAACAGAATAATTTCCGAGCAGAAAAAAGCAGTAGAAGCATCTTTAAGCGTAAGCATAAACGAAAAAGAACAGAATAAATTTATGCTGAGAGAAAGTTTGAAAGAACTTATTGATAAAAACAAAGCATTGAAAAGCAATGGTAAAAAGAATGCTGATATTCTGCTGAGTGACGAAACTATCGTCGAAATATACAATCAGGCATTACAGCTAAACGACTACGCACTTTTCAGCCAGAAGATAAATGCAGCATACAATAATATGGTCTGCGAGTTAGCCATTAAATCTCCAGCAATCAATCAAAAGGAAATGCTTTATTGTAGTTTTATTCTTCTCGACATTCCTCAGAATCATGCCATGGTTTTGCTCGAAACTACCTCGAATGGGCTTTACAAAATCCGTCAACGACTCGCACAAAAACTCGAACTTGAATCCACACGCGAGCTCGACGACTTTCTGAAAAACACTTACGGACAATAAGATAAACGAAATAACCACTCAGATTCTTACTACACATGAAACAATTACTGTATTTCTTCTCTCTAATAGTCATACTGACTTCTTGCCAACAAACTTCCCAAAAGCTTCGTCTGGCTGAAGAAATTATTGAGACGCAACCCGACTCGGCATTAAAAGTCCTGAGAGAAATTGATTATCAAAACGAAAAATCCGATAGAAATAAGGCACTTTATGGAATTCTAATGTTTAAAGCACTGGATAAAAACTATCTGTCACTTACTCCGGATTCATTGATAAACTTCTCAATAAAGTTTTATCAGGATAAAAATGACAAGGAAAAACTGGGCGAGGCGCTGTTTTACAAGGGTAGGATGTATAACTATGTATATCAATATGAGAATGCAACTAAATTATATATGTTTGCTTTGGATAATTTGAATGGGAGTCAAGAATATAATTTACTGGCTAAGATTTACTCAGATTTGGCTCGTATTTCTGTTGTTCAAGGTGATTTTAAGAATGCTAGAGAAAAGTTCCAAAAGACTATTGTATGTTTTCACTTAGATGGTGATAGTACGGATGCATGCTTTGTAAAAATGGATATTGGAAACACTTTTAGAACTGAAAGAAAATTTAACGAAGCACATGAAATTTACATTGATATATTAAAAAACTCCGATGACTCGCTTTTGACCGGAATAGCTTTACAGGAAATAGGAATAAATTTTTTTTGGCATAACAAATTTGATTCAGCATTATCTTATTTGAAAAAAAGTATAAAATACCCTCATACCGCATTTTATAATTCAATCAGATTACTAAGACTTGCTGATACCTATTATGAGCTTAATCGACATGATTCTGCAATGTATTTCGCTAAAATGTCTCTTGAATTTCCGGGCAATTTTTACACCAAACGTGAATGCTATCGTATTCTTGCAAACACATGTTATTTAAAGAAAGACTTTAAAACCATGGCCGAATATATGACCCATTATCAAACTATGGTTGATTCTGTCAGTAAAATTGATAGCCAGACCAAAGCAACAGTCATTGAGCAGGCACACCTATCCACTACGAAAGCAAAAAAGAAATCAGGTCAGGTTTATTGGCTTATTTCCCTAATTGCGCTGATTCTGACTATTGGAATTTTCATTTCGTACTGGTTTATAAAAAGAAACAGAAAAATTTCTGAGCAGAAAAAGGCAGTAGAAGCATCTTTGAGCGTAAGTATAAACGAAAAAAAACAGAATAAATTTATGCTGCGCGAAAGCCTAAAAGAACTTATTGATAAAAACAAAGCATTGAAAAGCAATGGCAAGAAAAATGCTGATGTTCTGCTGAGCGACGAAGCGGTTTTCGAAATCTACAATCAGGCATTACAGCTAAACGACTACGCACTTTTCAGTCAGAAAATAAATGCAGCATACAACAATATGGTCTGCGAGTTAGCTATTAAATTTCCGGCAATCAATCAAAAGGAAATGCTTTATTGTTGCTTTGTGCTGCTCGACATCCCTCAGAATCATGCCATGGTTTTGCTCGAAACTACCTCGAACGGGCTTTACAAAATCCGTCAGCGACTCGCACAAAAGCTTGAACTTTCATCGACCCGCGAACTTGATGACTTTTTGAAAAACACTTACGGAGAATAGTCATTTTACCTGAAAAACGACCACAATTACGGTTAAAATTAACTGACGTCCAAAACACGAAAGACAAGTGGTCGTAAATACCTGATAAACAAACAATTAATTTTTAACATGTCCAAAAGTTTTTCTCAAAAAGTTTGACTTTTCAGCCGGATAGCACTAATTTAGCAGCACAAAATTTTGTGAATTACCCTAATCCTTTTAGCACAAGGCCGGCAAATTAGCGTGATAGTGATAGTAAAAAAAAACAGCTTCTTCCTAAACCTAATATACAAGAAGACTGCAAAACTAAAAAGCCGGCCTTGATGCTATTTTTTATTTCCCCACATACCCAACCCAACTCCTCTTATTTTCACATTCTTTTGTACCCTCCACGAAAAAAATTTTCCATTTAATTAAATTTCCATTGCTATTTAAAGGAAACCTGTTATCTTTCGAATATTTTTTCAAAAATTCAGAATAATTTCCAAATCAAAATGGAAAATAATTCCATTTTTGTAATAATGTCAAATAATTTTGTAATTTTGTGCGTTAAAAATTGTCAGACATTTTTAAGACATAAGTATTCTCAAATCACGCAGAATTAAAACACTATGTAAACAATTGAATTACAAATAGCTTATGTCAGACGGGCAGACTTACATCAAACTGTATATTTTGAACAAATTGAAATATAAACAGTAACCCACTTCTCCGGAACTAACTAAAAGAAATAAACAGACATTAAATTGTAATACACACAAAAAAGGATTATTATGGAACTACTTGATGCTGCATTAGTCAATTGGTCGAGAGCGCAATTTGCGTTAACAGCTATGTATCACTGGATTTTTGTTCCTCTTACACTTGGCCTGGGAGTAATTATGGCCATAATGGAGAGCATTTATCTGAAAACCGGTGATGAAAAATGGAAGAAGGTGACCAAATTCTGGATGACAATTTTCGGAATTAATTTTGCAATTGGGGTTGCGACAGGAATTATTATGGAATTTCAGTTTGGAACAAACTGGTCAAACTACAGTTGGTTTGTAGGCGATATTTTCGGAGCACCACTGGCAATCGAAGGTATTTTAGCATTTTTTATGGAAGCTACCTTTATCTCCATTATGTTTTTTGGCTGGAATAAGGTAAGTAAAAAATTCCACCTTGCTGCCACATGGCTTACTGCTCTTGGAGCTACGCTTTCGGCACTTTGGATTCTGATAGCTAATGCCTGGATGCAGTATCCTGTAGGGATGGAATTTAACCCAGACACTGTTCGAAACGAAATGGTTGATTTTTGGGCCGTAGTCCTTTCACCCATTGCTATAAACAAGTTTCTGCACACCATAGTTTCAAGCTGGGTGGTTGGCGCCTTGTTTGTAGTTGGAATCAGTGGCTGGTTTTTGATAAAAAAACGTGAAGTTGATTTTGCGATTAAAAGTTTATGGGTTGGAGCCATTTTCGGGCTCATATCCTCAGTTTTAATTATCTGGACAGGCGATGGCTCAGCTTATCACGTTGCACAGCGTCAACCAATGAAACTCGCTGCGATGGAAGGCCTCTATGAAGGAAAAACAAACGCCGATCTGCTTGCCATAGCTGTATTAAATCCGGAAAAAACATACAATGACAGTATCGACCCTTATATCGTGTCGGTAAAAGTTCCTGTTCCGGGCTTACTTTCATTTTTAGGATACAGAGATTTTAACGCCTTTGTTCCCGGTGTAAAAGATATTATTGAGGGTGGCTACGAAACGCCCGAAGGAACAGCTCTTTCGTTTGAGGAGCGAAAAGTAAAAGGAAAAAAAGCACAAACAGCTCTTAACGAGTATAAAAAAGCCATGTCGGAGAAAGATACTGCCAATGCACAAATTCACAAAGCAGTACTACGCGAGAATTATCCGCATTTTGGCTACGGATATCTCGACAAACCAGAAGATATTATCCCTAACATACCAATTGTATTTTATGCTTTTCATATAATGGTGGGTTTAGGAATGTATTTCCTAGCACTTTTTGCACTTTTGGTATTCATGTTGTACCGCCGGAAAATGCAAAATGCAAACTGGCTATCGTACGCAGCATTATTTACAATTCCGATGGGCTATGTGGCCAGCCAGGTAGGTTGGATAGTTGCAGAAATGGGCCGTCAGCCCTGGGCTATCCAGGATGTACTTCCATTACAAGCTGCAATATCAGGTATCTCGGTGGAATCGGTAAAAATCACAGTTTTTCTATTTGCAGCACTTTTCACAGCACTACTTATTGCAGAGGTGAGAATAATGGCTAAACAAATAAAAAAAGGACCTGAAACAGAGCAACACTAATCAATCTACATTGAATCGAATTCATACAAAAAGTTATTACACAATAAAAGAATAAAATTATGACAACATATTCAATTTTACAGCACTATTGGTGGTTTATTATCTCATTGCTGGGAGGACTTTTGACTTTCTTGCTGTTTATTCAGGGTGGTCAATCAATGCTCTTCAGTCTTTCAAAAACCGAAGATGAAAAACGTCTTTTAGTAAATGTACTTGGCCGTAAATGGGAATTTACCTTTACAACACTTGTAACTTTCGGAGGAGCATTTTTTGCCTCATTTCCTCTTTTCTATTCAACAAGTTTTGGAGGAGCTTACTGGGTTTGGATGATTATATTATTTTGCTTTGTAATACAGGCTGTTTCTTTCGAATTTCAGTCTAAAGCAGGTAATATCTATGGCAAAACTACATATAGAACTTTTTTGCTTATTAATGGGTATCTTGGTACATTCCTGATTGGAGCCGCTGTTGCTACTTTCTTTACAGGTTCCGATTTCACGGTCAACAAAGGAAATATTGCTCAACAACTGGCTCCTGCTATCAGTCAGTGGGGCAATGGCTGGCATGGATTAGAAGCTTTATTGGAACCACGAAACTGGGCTTTGGGACTTACAGTGTTTTTCCTTGCACGTACAAATGCTTTATTGTTTCTTATCAACCGACTGAACGACAAAGCACTTGAAGACAGATCGTACAAATACCTGTTTTATAATGCCATACCATTTGTGGTATTTTTCCTGACTTTTGTAATTTGGATACTCGTGGGTAAAGGATTTGATGTAAATCCGGCCACAGGAGAAGTAAGCCTCGAACAATTCAAATACTTCAACAATTTAATTGAAATGCCGATAGTAATGATCACATTCCTTGCAGGTGTGGTTTTGGTGCTTACAGGTATTATTTGGTCGATGTTATCAAAAACTTTCCGCAAAGGGATCTGGTTTAGTGGAACCGGAACTGTACTTACTGTTTGCTCGCTTCTGCTGATTGCCGGCTTCAACAATACAGCGTATTATCCTTCGTCGACAGACCTGCAAAGCTCGCTGACTATATTTAACTCGTCTTCGAGCCAGTTTACGCTTACAGCCATGTCGTACGTATCAATTCTGATACCATTTGTGTTGGGATACATTTTCTACGCATGGAGATCAATGGAAAAAAAGCGAACTGACATTGCCGATGTAAATAACGACAGCCACGCTTATTAAGCAAATAATTCAACAAAAAAATAAGGTACAGACGCTATCACCCGTCTGTACCTTTTTTGTTTCTATCACATCTCAATAAAATCCAGAAACACTTTTACTCTACATAGAATTCCCCAATTAAATTAATGGAGCCGTAGCTGATTTTTACATAATGTAAACCTGTACTTAAGCCGGTCAAATCTAACCAGAATTCAGTTCCATTATCGGTGTCGATAATTTCTGACATTTGTACGTTACCATTTTCGTCTTCAACAGACACATTACACATTCCTACACTGCTTTCGAAGAATAATGAGAGTTCTCCGGATTCGAAAGAAACAGAGAGAGGAATGTAAATACGGGTACGATGGCTAGTATTATTAACAGCATCGTTACCAATATTTGCATCTCGCTTAAGAGGAACATCATCAGCGTAAACAAATTGTGAAGTTGTGAAACAAGATGTAAGCATAATAAAAATCAGGAAAGTAAATTTCTGCGTTTTCATACCTTTGATTTTAAAATTTAAATTTTGTGATTTACCTCACGCTAAATTAGTCTTTAGTCATTAAGATTACAAAATAATAAACACATACTTTTAAGACATGACGCATTTACAAAACACAGATTTACAAAATATTACAAGCTACAAAAAAAACAAATTAAGACAAGATCGCAAATTGTATAATAAAGCAAGCGATTTCATTAATTAAGCCAAAGTTTTTGCAGATAGGGGACAATTTCCGTAGTACTAAAAAGATTAAACTTTTGTGCAATCCGCTGCTTTATTTTATAAATTGAATTTAGTTGAAGTTGGAGTATTAAAAGAATTTCCTGATTTGACAACTCAAGCAAAATTAAGCAGCAATACATCAATTCATTTCTCGATAATTCCGGGTGAGCTTTATTTAGCTTATCCACAATATTATTGAATGTAAGACTCATTAATGTATCAAAAGAAGAAGTATCATCAAAATAAAGACATTCAAGAAATACTCTCCTTTCAATCTCTTGTCTTTCAAACAAAGTAGGTCGTTTAATTTTATTAAATTCACGCCTCTTTAATTCATCTATCTTGAAAATTAAATTACTTCTGAGTTGCTCTTGATTCTCATGAAGTTTCTGTTCAAAAACAACAAGCTTTTCAGACTTTTGTTCTAATTCAACTTCAGCCCCCCTTCTGCGACTCTGCAAACGAATGTAAATCAGCACTCCAACAAGTAAAAACGCTGGTAATATACTCAAACTAGTCCACAACCACGTTTTAGCTTTACTCACCTTTTCTTTCGCAACATGAATATCTTCAATTATTGTTGATTTTGTATGAGTATCGATTATCCTTACAGAATCAGACATTGCTTGATAATATGTCATATAACCAGCCATCTCCTTGTAATTCCCGTTTAGATACGCAGTATTTGCTAGTACTCTGTAACACTCACGCTTTGTGTAAAAATTCGCAGGATATGTAAGTGATTTTTTTTGCGTAAAGTAGAGCTGAATCCAATTTTCCAATTTCAAAATATGAATCAGAAAGTCTTAGAAATTTTATCGATTGATAATAATCACGATAAGGATATTTTACACTTCTCTTTAAAAAAATAATTGAGGAATCATACTTCTCAACCCAAAAGTAATTTACTCCAATTTCTTGTAAAGTAATACCGATTAATACGGAATCTTTAGCAGTATTCAAGATGTCAAGGAAAATTCCATGTGCCTTTCTGAATTCACGTTGACTTCTATATGTATTTCCAATATCAATTCTATCATACAAAGCTTCATTGAACTTGCCTGCTCTTTCAAAAAAACTGACTGATTGTAAGTATTTATCTCTAGCTTGTTCAAAATCATTCTGAGCTGTACAAATATCACCCAAATCAGAATAAATCTTAGCTAGTAAATTATAATCATTAGTCCCTTTCAAATTATCCAAAGCGAGCATATAAAACCGGCTTGCATTTTCATATTGAAAAACATAGTTATACGACCTCCCTTTATAAAAATACCCTTTAGCAAGTTTTTCGGAGTTTCTTTTACGTTTGTAGTAATCTATTGAGAAATTAAGAACAGAGTCCGGTTTGAGTGGTTGGTATGTTTTGTCGAGGGCTTCGAAAAGCAGAAGTCCGTAGTTGGCACGTTCGGCAGCGGAGAGAGATTTGTCGTAGTTTACGTTTCGGAGAATTTGCAATGCCGAATCGGGAGCAGTTTCCATTAAACGCTCGGCAGTTTTGATTTCACCGGGAAAAAACGAAAATCCGGCAAAAATGAAAACACAGAATACAATTACAATACTTACCCTTGAATACATATGAGACATCTTTCTGAATAAAGAAAGTTTGTTGGTGTGCAAAAATACAAATTAAATAAAACTACGGGCATGAATTAAAAAAAATACTACATGCGTTTAGTTCCAAAAGTTGCATGTTTACATTTTTTTGCATTTGAGCACCAAAATCAAGCCACTGCAAGTGTAAAAACACTGACGCGAACACCTGGTATAGCAGAAAGAGCTTCTACAGCTGCTTCGAGTGTAGAGCCCGTGGTAAGCACATCGTCCACCAAAAGCAGATGTGAATTATCGGGAATACAGCCCTGTTTATACTCAAAAATCCCGGACGTATTTTTGTACCTTTCATACACCGACTTCTTTGTTTGAGTTGTATTTTCCATTACTCTGACAAGCGAGGATGTATCCACAGGCTTTTTTAGAACAGCAGAAATACCGTTAGCAATACATTCACTTTGATTATAACCTCTGAGCGCGTATTTTTTAGGATGCAATGGAATGGGAATTACAAAATCAACAGTTGTAAAATCAGCTGACTCCATTAACTCTATGGCTGCAAGTCGCCCCATCACCTCCCCTACTTCTTTGTTGTTCTTATATTTAAGTTCGTGTATAAGTTTCTGAAAAGGTGACCCTTTATGAAAGAAATAAAATGATGTAGCCCGAAATATATTGACTTTTCCCCAGAAGCGTTTTTCAACGGGATTATCGCTCAGTTTATGATAATGTGTGCGCGGAATTTGCTGAATACAGGAAATACAAATCTGATTTTCCGACTTATTGAGCGGCTCGTTGCATATAATGCAAAGATTTGGATAAAAGAGGTTCAACAATTCGACAAATGGATTTTTCATAGTTTCTATTTATTAAAGTAAGGCTAAAAACTTAGGAATAAAAATCAACAACCCGGCAATTGCCGCAAAAAAAGCACTAAGTAGCACTGCGCCGGCTGCCACATCTTTGGCCTTTCGGGCAAGTTCATGTTTATCGGGCGACACCAGATCGACAACAGTTTCAATGGCAGTATTCAGCATTTCGGCAGTCATAACCACTGCAAAGCAAAGCACACACACAAGCCACTCGAAGACTGATATATTGAAAATGAGTCCGCAAACAACAACCATAAAAGCGAGAAAAATATGAATTCGCATATTTATTTCACCCAAAATCACCTCCCTGATTCCCCGCCCGGCGTACTTAAAACTATTAATACGTTTTTTCATATTGCTGTATTCTGAAATTAAACCTGATCAGACTGAATAAAATCCCTCAGCAAAAATATAAATTTAACTTGATAATCACGAGAATAATTGTAAAAAATAAGCGTCAACAACCAATAAAATGATTGTTGACGCTCGTAGTTGACTTACCAGGACTCGAACCTAGACAGGCAGATCCAGAAACTGCAGTGCTACCATTACACCATAAGTCAGTGTTTTCAATAATATGAGGCAAAAATAATCAATTTATTTTCCTCATGCAAAAAGATAAGAGAAAAAAATAGTTGACTTTAAATTTTAAAACCAACTATTTTTGAATTGGTTGTCTCACAAAGATTCGAACTTTGACAGGCAGAACCAAAAACTGCAGTGCTACCATTACACCATGAGACAATCATAGCTGCCTTTTTTCAAAAGCGGTGCAAAGATACGATTGTTTTTCTTTTTGGCAAAGATATTGTGAGAAATTA
This sequence comes from Bacteroidia bacterium, assembly GCA_009929375.1. Lineage (GTDB taxonomy): Bacteria > Bacteroidota > Bacteroidia > Bacteroidales > Paludibacteraceae > Paludibacter. The sequence continues at coordinate 39,904 of SAAO01000016.1, read as the reverse complement.
TTGAGTTTTTCAACATTTTTTTTGCCTTCGCAAAGTCTAATAACCTACTGTTTGGGCTACTATAAACTGATATTTATCATTCAACCCAATTGTTTGGAGCAATTCCTTTTCCTTTGCACCGGCGCGCACCACACATTTCAGACTTTCGGAAGCACAGTACAGATACACATTTTGAGTGCTATGACCGGCATCGAGCGATGCAAGCCATAAACGCTTTTCAGCGTCAACCTTCCGGTCGCCTTCGTAGACTTTATAATCAGCAATAAATACCAGATTGAGTGGTGCTGTTTTTACAAAATCCTGCTGTCCTGCCAAATCCCGAAAATCTCCTTCCTTCACAGGTTCGAGTAAATGTTTTTCTACGTTGTACAAATATATACCATTAGCCAGCACTGCGTATGTCTGAATGGGATAAAGCGCTAATGCCGATGGAACCGTACGCTTACCATTCCCGCGGTTTTGTCCGTTGGCAGCCCAAAGAATTTCGGACAAATGTTTGAGCGAAAGGTTTTCTGCCGAAAACTGCCTGTCGGATTTACGGTTTTGCATGGCCGATAACAAAACCACTCCTCCAAGTGTATCAGGAGCCTGTAAATGTATGGTATCGAACGCATTCAGCTCCATTGGGATTTGATTCTGAGAATGATTGTCGCAACACTGCGTAGCAGGCTTATTACAAGCCACAACTATAAACATAAAAAACACAATTACAAAACTGTTCAACTTCATACTAATATGCAATAAATTAAATTTTTATTCGTCAAATATACAACTTTTTCCATTAATTTTGCATTCAAAACCATCGTTAAGGTGAATGTAATTTCAAAATTATGGAGACATCAAATATATTATTTGCGCTGGGACTAACACTTTTTGCAGGTTTAAGTACCGGAATTGGAAGTGCAATTGCATTTTTTGCAAAAAAAACAAATACCAAATTTTTATCCACAGCACTTGGCTTTTCGGCAGGTGTAATGATTTACGTGTCGTTTACAGAGATATTTCCCGAGGCACTGCATTTGCTGGAGCAGGGAAATGCGCGATTGCCGGAATTAACGGTGGTTCTCGCTTTTTTTGCCGGAATTGCCCTGATATTTATGATTGATATGCTTATTCCTAATGCCGAAAATCCGCACGAGATGCGTTCGGTTGAAGAAATGGGCGGACACAAAGAAAAGCAACTCAAGCGAATGGGCATTATGATGGCACTTGCTATCGGCATCCACAACTTTCCCGAAGGAATGGCCACTTTTGCATCGGCCATGATTTCGCCCGAGATTGCCATTCCCATTGCTGTGGCCATTGCCATTCATAATATTCCCGAGGGAATTGCGGTGTCGGTGCCCATTTATTATGCCACGGGAAGCCGATCAAAAGCATTTTGGCTCTCGTTTACTTCGGGCATGGCTGAACCAATTGGGGGACTTATGGGTTATTTTATACTCATGCCTTTCCTGTCGCCGTTTACATTGGGCTTGTTAATGGCTTCGGTAGCGGGAATTATGGTGTTTATTTCGGTAGATGAACTTTTGCCCGGTGCCGAAAAATATGGCGAACACCATTATTCAATTTCAGGATTTGTGGCAGGAATGGCCGTAATGGCTATCAGTCTGTTAATACTGTAATATGCAGCACGGCTGAAAATTATCTCACAAACTAAAAACACTCCTTTTATGACACCAAGACAACCGGGCATAACCCGATTTAATGATATCGATTTACGCGAAATTGTTCCTTTCATTCACTGGACATTCTTTTTTATGGCCTGGCGACTGAATGGAAAATACGATGATATTCAATCTGTTTGCGACTGCGGCTCGTGTCGCGTGGGCTGGTTGCAGAAGTTTCCGGAAAACGAACGGGCGAAAGCCGAAGAAGCCCTGAAACTTTACAAAGATGCACAGGAAATGCTTCGCCGCTTTCTCGACGAGAAGATTGTAACGCTAAATGCAATGGTGGGAATTTTTCCGGCGCATTCCGAAGATGAAGACATTGTGGTAGCGTTTGAAAATAAAAAAATCACCATTCCTACATTACGGCAGCAAATACCTGCAAGCGATGGTTTTTGTTACGCGCTGGCCGATTTTCTGAAACCTGCCGACGATTATGTGGGCGTGTTTGCAAATACTGTGGTTGGTGCTGAAGCACTGGCCGAAACCTACGAAAAGGACGACGACATGTATCATTCTATTTTGATAAAAACGCTGGCCGATCGTCTTGCCGAAGCTACTGCCGAATGGCTTCACTACAAAATTCGCACAGAAATATGGGGATATGTGCCCAACGAAGAACTGAATGTAAATGAATTTTTCAAAACTCATTATCAGGGCATTCGCCCGGCCGTGGGATATCCTTCGCTGCCCGATCAATCGGTTATTTTTACTATGAATGAACTCATCGATTTCAGTTCGTTGGGCATATCGCTTACCGAAAATGGCGCCATGTATCCCAATGCTTCAGTATCGGGATTGGTTTTCGATCATCCCAAATCGAAATACTTCAACATTGGCAAAATCGATCTGGCTCAGTTCGAAGATTATTGTCGCCGTGCCGGAAAATCGCCCGAAGTACTGCGCAAATGGCTGGCTGCAAATCTCTGATTTGTCCTGTTTTGTGGCATTCTAATGTAAAAAACCAACTAAAAGTTAGTCTGATTTTTCGTATCTTTGCAAACAATTTACAATTATGCGGTTTTTCCTATAAAATGGTAAATTGTAAATGATTAAATTGTAAATATAAAAAGATGCGCATCGACATTATCTCTGCCGTTCCCGAATTACTCGATAGTCCACTGAACCATTCTATTGTGAAACGTGCCCGCGACAAAGGTCTCGTAGAACTTTATGTGCATAACCTGCGCGAATACAGCACCAACAAACATCGCCGCGTGGACGATTATGCCTTTGGTTTCAGTGCCGGAATGGTATTGCAAATTGAACCTATCGACATTATTATTACAAAACTGAAAAGTGAACGAAACTACGACGAAGTAATTTACACTTCGCCCGATGGAGAACAGTTTAATCAGAAAATGGCCAACCGCATGTCGATGTACGAAAATCTGATTATCCTTTGCGGACATTACAAAGGCATCGACCATCGCATACGCGAACATCTCATTACTAAAGAAATAACCATTGGCGATTTTGTACTCACAGGCGGCGAACTTCCGGCTGCCATCATGACTGATGCTATCGTACGACTTATCCCCGGCGCTATTGGCGACGAACAATCGGCGCTGTCGGATTCGTTTCAGGATAATTTGCTGGCGCCTCCCGTTTACACGCGTCCGGCAGAATATAAAGGGTGGCGCGTTCCCGATATTTTGCTTTCGGGCCATCAGGCTAAAGTAGATGAATGGAATCATCAACAGGCTGTGGAACGAACACGACTATTGCGCCCTGATTTGCTCGAAGATTAGGGTTGTTTTTTACCTTAAAATACTTTGAATTATGAGTCAGATTAAACTATTCGAAAACAAACAAATTCGTTCGGTTTGGAACGAAACCGAAGAAAAATGGTATTTTTCAGTGCAGGATGTCATTGAAGTATTGACTGATAGCGCTGATCCAAAGCAGTATATAAAAAAAATGCGTAGTCGTGATCCGGAACTCGCCAAAGGGTGGGTACAATTTGTACCCACCCTTTGGATTGACACTCCGGGAGGTAAGCAAAAAATGAATTGTGCGAATTCAGAAAGCTTACTTCGCATTATTCAGTCGATTCCCTCGCCAAAAGCTGAACCTTTTAAACTATGGTTGGCTAAAATAGGTGCTGAACGCATGGCTGAAATTGAGAATCCTGAATTGGCCACGCAGCGCACACGCGAACTTTATAAACTCAAAGGTTATCCTGACGACTGGATTGAAAAACGTATGCGAAGCATTGCCATACGTGAAGAGCTGACTGAGGAATGGAGCAAAAGAGGAATTAAAGAAAAAATGGAATATGCGATACTGACAGCCGAGATATCGAAAGCTGCATTCGGCCTTACTCCCAAAGAATATAAAGAAGTAAAAGGGCTTAAAAGTCAGAATCTGCGCGACCACATGACTGATCTTGAATTGATTTTCTCGATGTTGGGCGAGGCTTCAACCAAAGAAATTGCTGTGAATACTGACACTCAGGGTTTCGACGAGAACAAAAAAGCAGCTCGTGCAGGTGGGAAAATTGCCGGCGACGCACGAAAACAACTTGAATTAAAATCAGGTAAAAGCGTGGTAACAGGCGATAACTTTTTGCCCGAAAACAAAAGGAAAGAACTAAAAAACAATAATGACTAAGCAAATAATATTAGCTTATCTTTTTATAATCAGCGCAATAAGCGCCACGTTTTTCATTTACGACAAATATGCTGCTCAAAAAGGCAAAACACGCATTTCAGAAAAACTTCTGCATTTTTTCGAAATTTCCGGAGGTATATTTATCAACATTTTCTTAATGTACTTTATCAGACATAAAAACAGAAAATTCAGCTATTACAGCATTGCTTGGGGTATTTTAGTTGCCTGGATAACAATTATTTATTTTGGAATAAAACATCAAATAATATGACAAAAATTAAAGCAGGCGTCATTGGTGGCGCAGGATACACTGCCGGAGAATTGATCCGTATTCTGGTAAATCATCCGAACGTGGAAATAGCATTTGTAAATAGCAGCAGTAATGCAGGAAATCCTGTAGCTGATGTACATAGCGGACTTGTAGGTGAAACAGATTTGATTTTTACCTCCGAACTGCCATTCGAAAAAGTGGATGTGCTTTTTCTTTGCTCGGCACATGGCGACAGCAAAAAATTTATGGACGAAAATAACGTTCCTGCAGACATCAAAATCGTCGATTTATCAACCGATTATCGTCAGAAACGCGATGATCACGACTTTGTGTACGGACTTCCTGAGATGAACCGCAGCGAAATCATTAAAGCGCAACACATTGCAAACCCGGGTTGCTTTGCCACAGCCATTCAACTGGCACTTTTGCCATTGGCTGCTGCCGGAAAAATTACCGACGAAGTACACGTGAACGCCATTACCGGATCGACAGGAGCCGGTGTAAAACCTTCGTCAACTTCGCATTTCAGCTGGAGAAACAACAATATTTCAATTTACAAAGCTTTCGGACATCAGCATTTACAGGAAATCGGACAGTCGGTGCGTCAGTTACAGGCTGGATTCGACAAGGACATTAATTTCATTCCTGTGCGCGGAAATTTTGCACGTGGCATTTATGCAACTACTTACCTGAATACAGATTTGACCTTAGAGGAAGCCCGCGAAATGTATAAAGCCTATTACAGCGATGCAGCATTTACCTTTATGGTGGATAAAAATCCGGATATGAAACAGGTGGTAAACACCAATAAAGCCATTGTATATCTCGAAAAACATGGTAACAAATTGCTTGTTGTATCAATGATTGACAACTTGCTGAAAGGAGCTTCAGGTCAGGCTGTTCAGAACATGAACCTGATGTTTGGGCTCGATGAAAAAGCCGGACTGAATCTGAAATCCATCGGTTTCTGATACGTTTTATTTGAAGAATGTTGTAAAATCGCTCCGGTGTGTTTTTACAACATTCTTTTTTTATTCACATTATCACAGTCACAACAAATTTGCTGAACAAATTAACCCAACATCTTGTTACACTATCACATAATCAATACATTACACCTTAAAACGCACATCACTCTATGCATATAGACTTCACACTTCCCTTTCAGAATCCCGTTCTTGTATTCTCTATCATACTGTTTATTATACTTTTTGCTCCGATTCTGCTTTCGAGATTGAAGATACCGGCAGTCATTGGTTTGATTGTGGCCGGTATTATTGTAGGGCCAAACGGGTTTAATATTCTGATGCGAAACTCCAGTGTGGAGCTCTTTGGGACAGTGGGCCTGCTCTATATCATGTTTTTGGCCGGGCTCGAAATTGACCTGAACGAATTCAGGAAAAACAAGTACAAAAGCATCACTTTTGGCTTTCTCACATTTTCGATTCCAATGCTGATGGGAACAGTGGTATTCTATTATTTTCTGAATTATTCCATGGTTTCTTCTCTTCTGATTGCCAGCATGTTTGCATCACACACACTGGTAACTTATCCAATGGTAAGCAAGCTTGGAATTTCGAAAAACCCTGCCGTAAATATCACTGTGGGCGGTACAATGATTACCGACACAGCAGCGCTGTTGGTATTAGCAGTGATTGCAGGAAGTGCCACCGGTCAACTCGACAATGCATTCTGGATACGGCTAACAATTTCAGTACTTGTTTTTGCAGCCATAGTCATATTTCTTTTCCCAATTGTGAGCCGTTGGTTTTTTAAACGTAACAGCGACAGTATTGCTCAGTACATTTTTGTACTTGCACTGGTCTTCATGGCTTCATTTCTGGCAATGGTGGCAGGCATCGAAGCCATTATCGGAGCCTTTTTGGCTGGTTTGGCGCTCAACAGACTCATTCCGCGCACGAGTCCGCTAATGAACCGCATTGAATTTGTGGGAAATGCACTTTTTATACCTTTTTTCCTGATCGGAGTAGGAATGCTTATCGATTACAGAGTACTTTTTGGAAGTTACAATGCATTACTGATTGCACTTATTATGACAGTCATAGCAACCGCGGCAAAATACCTCGCAGCTGTTTCCACCCAGAAAATTTTCCGATTAAGCAATGATCAGGGTTTAATGATTTTCGGACTCAGCAACTCGCAGGCAGCAGCCACACTGGCAGCCGTACTGATTGGTTACAACATTATTCTGGGTGAGACAGCTGACGGAGAAAAAATAAGATTGTTGAGCGAGGATATTCTGAACGGCACAATTATAATGATTCTGGTAACCTGTACCATTGCTTCGTTTGCTACACAAAAAGCAGGAATAGGAATTGCCAAGACTGAACTCAACAACGAAAAAGCCGCACACCAGTCACCTGCTCAAAATACCCTTATCGGGCTTTCGAACGAGGCCACCGTGGAAAGCCTTATTCAAATGGCTGTGACCATGCTCGATAAAAAGAAAAACAACGAACTGTTTGGTCTCAATGTAATTACAAACGAAAAAGAAAATGCCGAAACAGTAAACAAAGCAGCAAAACTCAGTGAACTCGGTCAAAAGTATGCTGCTTCGGTCGATTTTAAAATGCAACCACTGGTGCGATACGACATGAACATTGTATCGGGAATGAAAAACACTATTAAAGAAAAGGGAATCAAGCACTTCTATATTGGCCTGCACGAAAAAACATCGCTGATCGATCATTTCTTTGGCAACCTAACCAGGGATTTACTCTCAAAAAACGATTGCACACTTTACATTTACAAGGCGCAACATCCGCTGAGCACCATTCGAAAATTTGTACTCATTATTCCGGCCAATGCCGAACTGGAATCAGGTTTTTCGGACTGGTATTCGCGCGCAATGCAGATGGCCCGCAACACAGGAAATTCCTTCGAAGTGTTTGCCACTGGTCAGACCACAACCTATCTGAAAAAACTAAAAGCTGAAGCCAATGTCAAATTCAATATTTTTGAAAACTTCGACGACTTTCTCGTCATTTCGCGTGAAGTTGATGAAGACACAATGCTTATCGTAAATCTCAGTCGCAGAGACGGTGTTTCGTACTCTCCTGCAATGGAAAAAATCCCGGAATACATTGAAAAGTATTTCATTACCAATAGTTTTATGTTGATTTACTCGAACAGCGCTTATAGTGCGGGCAACGACAGCAATCTGTATCAGGATGCCTCGCTACAGGAAAATATTATAAATCTCAAAGAAAAAGCTGAAACAATATTCCGAAGAAAGGATTAGCAACACTTAGCCACAGGAGACAAAAGCCACACTACAATACTCTAATTATTAGAAGCATAATTAATGTTTGTTTTGTCAATTTCAGCAATTCGGGGTTGCAACATCTCCTGAAAGGCCTTATATTTGTTGTTTGAAATCAGTTGTGTTGCACAAATGCATCATGAAAAAATAAGCACATGAATTCAAAATCGACACTTCATCGCAAACTCAAGTCGCTTACAGGCCTTTCACCGGGCGAGTTTATCCGTAATGTACGACTTAAACATGCTGTGCAAATGCTCAACAACAATGTAGGAAACATTTCGGAAATTGCCTTTGCAGTAGGTTTCAACGACCCGAAATACTTCAGTCGCTGTTTTAAAATTGAATTCGGAATGACTCCGAAAGAATTCCAGGAAGCCCACAGAGTTAAATAAAATCATTACTGAAAACAAGCCATTTTAAAGCATAAATAGTTTTGATATTTAAAAAAAATAAACTTACTTTGTGCTACAAACTAATAATTGTTAAGTACTAAAATCAGAAAATGAAACAATTAAAAACACTGTGTGTAGTTCTGCTGATTGTCTTTTTCGGAAGCCTTTATCAGGGTGCTGTAATGCCCTTTATCGAAGGTTTAAAGTATGGTTTGGCCATTGCCCGTTACGAGTCGGATACGCAACTTAAAACCGAAGAGTTTCTGCTAATGGATGTAGTGCCCAAAATAAACGACTACATGGAAGCATCGGAACTGAATCTGAAAACCGGAGAGCAGGTTGTTCTTCGTCCGAATACAGTTTCAATAATTGCCAACAGCTTACCCGAAAAACCGGTTTGGTGGATGATTCTACAGAGTTTTAATGCCCTTCTTACACTCGGACTTTTGATTTTGGGTGTTTGGATTCCGTTTTTAGTACTGAAAATCATTAAATCATTACAAAATTCCGAAGTATTCGACCGGATAAACCTGATACGCATCAACCGTATCGGAATCATTTTACTGGCCATGGGAATTGCCGGTACAGTGATTCAGTTTATCAGTATTTATATGGCACAATTTATGGTTGATCTTGCTCATTATGAGTTTTCGTATGCCCGTGCGATTGATTTCAATGCGTTGATTATGGGTGTGGTCATTCTGATTATGAACGAGGTATTGAGAATTGCGATTGAAATTAAAGAAGAACAGGATTTGACTATCTGAAAAAGAAATTCTGTATAAAAGAAAAGGATTATGCCGATAATAGTAAATTTGGATGTAATGATGGCTAAGCGAAAAATATCGCTGAACGATCTGTCTGAGAAGGTGGATATTACACCCGCAAACCTGTCGATTCTTAAAACCGGAAAAGCTAAAGCCATACGTTTTAGCACACTCGAAGCCATCTGCAAGGTGCTAAACTGCCAGCCTGCCGATATCCTTGAGTATCGTGATGAGGAGCTCTGACCAACTCAGGTCAACAATGTAACAATAAATCTGTACTGAATCTGAAAATATCGCTGTAGGCGACCAACCAACATAGTGAAATGAAAAAGAACATGCATCTTTATCATCATTCAAACACTCTGCTATGTTCGACGTTGAAATCTTTTGCCACAATATTCACAACAAATGGTTAGTCAGGCAATTTGAGACTTTTCATTTTTCCGACACCGTTATTGCAGAGAAATTTATTCCCCGCCCTGATATCTCTATCGTGTTTCATTTCAGGGACATTCCTCTTATTCTGGGAGAAAATACAATTCAGCTCGAACCGTTTTTTGCAGCACCCATAATTCCTCAATCCATTGTTTTAAACTTCCACGGAACAATGGACACCTTTATTGCAATTTGCAAACCCACAGTATTTTCGCGTATTTTCGGCATCGACTTATCGCCTGTACAAAAGAAAAGCATCGACTTACCACAACATATTTTTGAACCACTATGGTTTGAACTTTCAAAAATTAAAACCACAGAAAAAAGAATTCAGCACTTTAGCAGATTTGTCAACAGCATTCAGGAAACTCCCTACACTCCCGATGCCATCGATATCTTTTACGATAAAATTATCGAAAAAGGCACCACAACACTGCTTAAGGAGATTATTAAAGATTGCCCTGCCTGCCAGCGCACACTGGAACGGAACTTTATTAAACGCACCGGAGTGAGTCCCAAAACATTAATGCGAATTGTTCGCTTGTGTTATTTCTGGAATAAAATCAAAGACGAAAATGCCATCGATTATCAGGATATGGTTTTCGAAGGAAATTATTTCGATCAGTCACATTTCATCAACGACTTCAAATCAATTATCGGGGAAACTCCCGGCGACTTCTTCAATCGCAACCTTACAGTTGTGAAAATGTTTGCCGGCCAATTGGAAGGGCAGGTCTGAAAATCTGTCGTTTTTTTCCAATCACGCCACTATTCGCCGGACTATCTTTATCATTCTTACGAAATCAGTATCAATGCTAAAAACCCTAAAATATACACTATTATGAATAAGTCAATATTTCTGATATGCTTTGCATTACTTGCAGGTACACAGTTGAATGCGCAATCGTGGCTTGAAAAAGTGGGAAACAAAGTCAAGGAAAGCACAGTCGAAAAAGTAGAACAACGTATCGAAAACAAAGCCGGTGAAGTTGTGGATAAATTGCTCGACAAAACAGAGAAGGGATTAAAAAAGAAGGGGGAGGAAAAGGAAAACGATGAAACAATCACCTCCGAAGATACAGAAACCAATATTGAAAACGAAGAAAAAAATCAGCCTGTTTCAAAGCCAAAATCAGACGTTTCGTATGCCAAATACGATTTTGTAGCCGGAAACGAAGTAATTTTTGAGGATGATTTGAAGGATGAACAAAAAGGAGAATTTCCGAGTAAATGGGATCTGGTGGAAGGAAATGCCGAGATTGCCGAAATAAACGGAGAAAAGGTACTCGCGATAGTTGGTTTTTCCTATATAACTCCTTTGTTTAAGGATAAGACAGCAAAATACCTGCCCGACGAATTCACACTTGAGTTCGATTTCTTTATCGACGACAAAGAGGGCGAGAATGCTGTTGAATTTGAAAACACTGATGGAGAGAACATAGCGTCGTCGCTTTTCTGGAAAGACAACACGCGGTTTTTATTCAACTGGAAAAGTTCCGGCAACGAAAAAACCAGCGAAGAAACCTTCACCAACAGTCCCGGTTGGCGGCATTACGCGCTTTCGTTCAACAAACGCGCCATTAAAGTGTATGTGGATGAAAAACGCGTGGCAAACATTCCCAACATAACAGAGAAACCTGCAAAGGTAAAGTTCTTTGCACGAGGAAGCGAGGATAATTCCGCGTTCCATATCAGGAATATCCGCATAGCCAAAGGCGCAGTTCCGCTATACGACAAGCTGCTTACCGATGGCAAAATAATTACACACGGTATTACTTTCGATGTCGGTAAAGCCACCATAAAACCTCAGTCGATGGGTACTATCAATGAGATATTCAGCATACTTCAAAAATATCCTGACCTGAGATTCTCAGTTGAAGGACATACCGACAACACTGGAAATGCGTCTGGCAATCAAACTCTTTCGGAGGCACGTGCAAAAGCCGTTTGCGACAAACTGCAGCAAATGGGTATTGCCACCACGCGACTGACTGCCAAAGGACATGGCATGAGCAAACCAATGGACAGCAACGAAACAGCTGAGGGCAGAGCTAAAAACCGCAGGGTGGAATTTGTAAAAATAAAATAATCGGGCACGGATGTCGCATTATATCTGATAAAAATGGACTTACGGTGTCTCAGCTTATAACCCCAATCAATCACAAAGTAATAAACTTTAAAAATCAGAATATTATGAAAAATACAGTTATACTTATCAGCCTGATGTGGATAACACAGAGTCTTTCGGCACAAAATGCCCTGATAAAATACATGTCGAAATTACCACCACTGCCTGAAGACTTTTGCAACACCAACAGTGCCGCTTACAGTAATTTCTCCGACCAGGTTACAAAAGTAATTGCGACCATCGATGACGAAATTGAAAGAATTCAGAAACAAACACCTACCGAAAATCAGGCCCTGAAGGATATTTCAAAAAAAACCGGTATTTCAACTCAGAAACTGAACGAACTTATAAATACGGAAGACGAAGATGAGGCTGAAAAAATAATACAGCAGCAGGTACAAAAACAATACGGAGTGTCGATCAGCGAATTCGAAAATGTGGCCAATATGAGTAAAGATGAACAGGAAAAATGGGGCAAAGAATATGCAAAAACTGAGAAATCAAAACAGACGGTACAAAAAGGCAAAAACAACTATCAATCAGCAGAAGAAATAAACAGGCTGAATACCGAAATTACAGCTTACATCAATGATTGGACGGCTATGCAGATGGACTTACAAAAACACCAGAGAATTGCAAAAACCGAATGCGACACATGCATCGAAAAGGTTCAGCGAAGTGCACCTGAACCCAGGTATCAGGGTGAACACTGTGTTAATCAGCATGCAATTGACGAATACATTGAGAAAAACGAAGCAATATGTTACAATAACTACTGTAACTACATGACTCCTAAAACAAAAGTATATCTGAATAAGAAAAAAGCCGATCTACCTAAATTATATGAACTTTTGGCCCGCAAAAATAAACTTGAAAACGACATTGCAAAATCAGAAACCGGCATTGAAATGAACAATGTCGTTTCAGAAGACTTAATTGCACTGGCTTTGGTAAAAGAGTTTGCAAAAGAAATGCTGAATGTGCCCTAACCTTTACAAACAGGAGTGCTACAAAGCCACAGCATCCACTTTTCCGAGCGAATGATAGCACAGATAACCTTCGGTCTGATAACCCATTCCCTGCATTAAAGCCATATATTCCCTTACCTGAGCTATGTATTTTTTGTTTTCGGTATCGCCGAATTTATAGTCGACCACAATCGCCTTTTGTCCATCCAGCACAACTCTGTCGGGTCTGTACATCTCACCCGATGGCGTCAGAATGGTAGCCTCATTCAACACCTGTAGATGAGGTAAAAACCAGTGTGCCACTCCCGGAATTTTCCAAAACTTTTCAAACTCTGCATTGATAATGTCAGCATCCTTGCTGTCGATAATTCCCTGCCCAAGCATTTGCTTTACGGCATTTTCCTGATCAGCAGGCACTTTAATCTGCATCAGAATTTCGTGCATCACTATACCATAGTTCAGTTTACTTTCGGTAATATCATCGTTGTGTTTTAAGTAATCCTTACTCTGGTGCAAAATACGCAACCTGCCTGCGCTACCTACTGTGGGGTAATTTGTGATACTCTCACCTTTCTGCACTTCCACAACTTCTTTTGTTTTTTCAAAAGTTTCAGTTCCGGCACAAAAAAGCCTTTCTTCTTTTTCTTCGCAGGGAATTTCGTATGGCTGCAGATGTTTATTCTTCAAACAGAAATAAATCATCGACGAAAGAGAGTTGATTTTTTCTTCGCTTTCAGGCTCCTTCGCCGGCGCGGGAAGCATACAAATCAGTTCGTGGCGGGCGCGGGTAAATGCCACATATGCCACATTCAGGTTATCGATATACTGATGCATAAGTTCATCGTAGTAATTTTCGGCAAAAACCGATACTCCAAGTTTCTTGCTAAACTCAACGGGCAACAACGACAAATCGTTGAAAGGCGCTTCGGTAGGCGTACACCAGAGTATGCTCCGGATATTTCCCGACGATTTCTCAAAATCCCAATCGCAGAAAGGAATAACCACCACTTTGAAATCAAGCCCTTTCGACTTGTGAATGGTCATTACCCTGAAAGCATTTTGCTGATCGGGTGTGGCAATACATTGCTTTTCACCGTTTTTGTCCCACCATTTCAGGAAACTGTACAAATCGGCAGTACGCGAAGTTGTGAATTTATACACCACATCCTGAAAAGCCTGTACAAATACAGCTTCGTCGGGCCATTGACCCACACCGAAAAGGGCTATCATTTTCTCGGCCATTTCAAAAAGCGAACTATTGCGCAGCTTCATAAGTTCACGATACTTTTCGGTGCCAAAGAGCGCATCGAGTCCAGCTTCCGATTGTGCGCTGCTGAAGCAAAAATTAAGCGCCTCGTTATCGCTCATGTCCATTCCGGCACGTGCAAACTCAAATTTCACGATTGTTTTCTGCACAGTATCGTCGGGCGAAACAAACAGTTTAAGCAAACCGAGAATAAACCTCACCGCATGCGATCCGGCAATTTGCAGACCCTCGTTTCCCATAATGTCATACACAAAACCTTCACGTGCAGCGGCCGTGGTTTTGTAATTCAGCAAAGTGCGGGTTACACGCATGGCTTCGTCGTTCTTTTTTACCAGAATGCCCACATCGGAGGGTTTGTATCCTCTTTCCTGTAAGTTTTCGAGAATAGCCGGTAACTGCTCCAGACTTTTCTGAGTCCACTTTTCTTCTTTTTCGTTGGGAATAAAGGCAAACTTCACAAAACCTTCGCCCGCATTGGGGTTAGTTTTCTGCGCCGTATTTTTGTATGCATGTTCAATTTTTTTGGCCAGAGGAGCAAGGCTTGGGTACACAGGAAGCACTTCATTCAACTCCAGATTGAGTTTTTTCTGTAGCAGCCAGGCCGCCATTTTAAAAAACGTATTGTTGAACTCCACAATATTGCGGTCGCTGCGCCAGTTTGTATCAAGTTCTTCTTCGTGCAACTGCTCCGGACGGAAGTCGTTGAGTATTTTCTCGTCGAGCAATTTCCAGTCGGAATTTCGCCAGCGATAAATGCTTTGCTTTACATCGCCCACCACCAGATTGAATTTATCAGACGATAAACTATTCCATATCAACGGATAAAAGTTTTTCCATTGCAACACCGAAGTATCCTGAAACTCGTCGATCATATAATTATCGATATGAATTCCGGTTTTTTCGTACACAAAAGGCGTATCACTTTCGTCGATAATGCGGTTGAGCAGCATATTGGTGTCGCTCAGCAACATGGTGTTTTGCTCGCCCGTCAGTTTGCGAATTTGCATGGCCAGGTCCGACAAAATGCCCAGCGTATTGATATGTTTCAGCACGATATCGGCCGAGTTGTAGCGCACAACATCCTGTTCTGTGAGCTGAACCAGCTGCTGTAAGGCCTGCTGCAAACCATCGTGATAAGCCGAAGCTATGGCGTTTTTGATATTGGCGGGAGCCTTTTGTGTATAACATTTCGATTCCTCTTCGGCCATTGCGGCAATAGTTTTGGTAATATCGAGCCGTCCGTTCAGAATTTCATCAAAAACCTTGGTACTGCTTCGCGAAAAGTCGGAATGTTCAAGACCGTATTTCTGCATTACAGCCAGCGCTTTGCCTGCATTTTCCTTTAAAGCATTTGTATAAATCTCCTTAATTTGTCGAAGCTTGCTCCTGAACTCATCCAAAAACTCTCTGTCGTGTAGTTTTCGGTTGGTTTCCTCTGCTTTAAACTGATAACTTTCCTTGAAAATTTCGCGCCCGAGTGCCGTAATGCTTTCGCGTGTATCCCAGTTTTTCGATTCTTCAACCCTGTCCTCCGCAAAACGCGTCAACCATTTCAGCAATTGTGGATTTTCTTTGTCAGAAAGCGCCATAAACAAATTATCGACCGACTGAACAAGCGTATCATCCGTATCCACCTGCAGGTTATAACCTCCATGTACGCCAATTTCACGCGCAAAAGCACGTATTACCTGCTGAAAAAACTTATCGATGGTGCTGATCTGAAAAGCAGAGTAATCGTGAAGAATCTCAATCATTATGCTGCGGGCCTTTTCGTCCACCTGATTTTCATCGAAGCGGAATTTCTCCATCAAGCCCTTGCGGTAATCCGATTTAGCATGCGAAGCAAGTGCATAAAGCTCATGCAGAATGCGGGTTTTCATTTCCTCGGTAGCTTTGTTGGTAAAAGTCACAGCCAGAATTCGGCGATGCACATGTTCGCGCTTTGGGTCGAAAAGCAAATGAATATAATCCTGAGTAAGTCTGTAAGTTTTTCCCGATCCGGCCGAAGCACGATAGATATTCAGCATAGTAAGTTCTTTTAAATAAGCAATTTGAACAAGTAACAATTGACACACTGCTGTAAGCAGATCATCCGGCAATTGCTGCTTCCACAAAGATAACTACTTCGCTCTAAAAACTGTGAATTCGTATTCAGAAATTTTTTAAATCGAAATCAGACTAATCCAATTCATTTTCATCGAACCATTCAAAAGTATATTCTTCATTATACTCTATTTCAAATGCTTTTAGCAAGGCAATATATTCATCTTTAAATGTTTTCTTCTTGTGATGCTGCTTTTGGTTTTCGATGTAATTGATAACTGTATTGAGATGTGATTGACTATACGAAAAAGCACCAAATCCTTCCTGCCAATTAAAATTAGCAGCTGTAAAATGTTTTTCTTTAACAAATGAGTTCGAAGATTTTTTCACCTCGCGAACTAAGTCAGATAAGCAGCATGACGGTTTCATGCCAATAAGGAAATGAATATGGTTGGAGGTACCATTTATGGCAAGCATTTTCTGACCTTTATTTTGGACAATGCCTGTAATGTATTTGAAAAGCTCGTCTTCCCATGTGGGTTTAATTAGTGCTTTTCGGTTTTGCACCGCAAAGACCACATGAATGTAAATTTGAGAAAAAGTATTCGACATAATTTTTAGGGTTTAAAGTTGTTTAATCTGTAAAAATATGAAATAATGTGTACATTTATCCGGAAGCTAGTACATATTTAATAAAACACTATATAACCAACCACATTTTTCTTTATCCCGGAGGGATAACATATTTATAGAAAACACGTTACAACAACCAACCATACGACCCCGTCGGGGTCGAACCATCGCCCGCGTTGGTCATTTTCTATAGATATGTGACGCCTATGGCGTCAAAAAAAACGCCCAAACACAAATCACTGAGGGATAATATATCTATAAAAAAACACCTACAACAAACATGCGACCCCGACGGGGTCGAACCATCGCCCACGTTGGGCATTTTCTATAAATATGTGACGCCTATGGCGTCAAAACACTAAACTAAACCAGGTCTTTAATCCTCCTTATCCCGGTTGTATAATATATTTATAAACATGTCGCATACAAAAAAAGTGGTAGTTTCACCTAATTGTGAAACTACCATTCATTTATAATTGCAGATACTGTTTGTTATTTTGCAGTTAGCTGAATGTCGATGATAAAGATATTATCGATGGCTTTGTCGCCGAGGTTATCGAAGAATGAGTTCGAACCGTAGCGCACGTCGAATTTCGAACGGTCCACTTTCAACTGTGTTTTGTACACATTGTTTTGTTTGGTAACTACAAAGTTTACAGGTTCTGTTTTGCCTTTGATGGTTATATTGCCCGACACATTGGCTTTGCCATTGCTGAACTTGGTGGCTTTGGTTACAGTAAATTTAGCTGTCGGGAATTTCTCAACGCCGAAAAAGTCATCGGACTTCAGGTGATCGACCAGTTTTTTGTTGACTCCTTCGTTCTCAATGTCGGTGCAGGTAATAGAATTCATATCGATAACCACACTTCCTTTTACGATATTTCCGGATTTAAGTTCGAGCGTTCCGCTTTTGACTTTGATCTCGCCATTGTGCGCACCACCAATTTTGTTACCTGTCCATTTTACAACTGCATCGGAAGGTTTTACATCAATTTTTTGTGCAAATACTGCAAACGTGCCTGCCATCAAAAGCAGGGCTATCAATTTTACTTGTTTCATATTCAATTTTGTTTTGTTTTAATTTGTTTTTAGTGAATCTTGAAGAATAAAACAAAACAGAACGATTGAATGTTGGAAAGGTTTTTTGTATAGCTAATAGAGCATGTCTATAAAAAACGGGCTGCTGAAATAATTTTCAGCAGCCCGTTTTCCAAATCTTCCTATCATCATATCATCACATCATCACATCATTTTCCTCTGATAATCCGCTTAATCTCATTGAGTTTATTAAGCGCTTCCACGGGAGTAAGGTTGTTGATATCGAGGTTTTTGATTTCGTCGCGGATTTGTTCAAGCACAGGATCGTCGAGTTGAAAGAAGCTGAGCTGCAGACCTTCGCGATGTTCGGCAATTTCGCCTATGGGTTTCGACACGCCATTCTGACGGTTTTCCGATTCGAGATCTTTCAGTATTTGCTCCGAACGTTTCACTATACTTTGCGGCATGCCCGCCATTTTGGCCACATGAATACCAAAACTATGTTCGCTGCCTCCACGCACTAATTTACGAAGGAAAATAATCTTTTTGTCCACCTCTTTTACCGACACATTATAGTTTTTTATGCGACTGAACGATTTTTCCATTTCGTTGAGCTCATGGTAGTGAGTGGCAAATAGCGTTTTAGCATGTGCATTCGGGTGTTCGTGAATATATTCCACAATGGCCCAGGCAATGGAGATACCGTCGTAAGTACTTGTTCCGCGCCCGAGTTCATCGAACAAAATCAGACTACGTCCCGAGAGATTGTTCAGAATGCTGGCCGCTTCGTTCATTTCCACCATAAAAGTCGATTCGCCCTGCGAGATATTGTCGCTGGCACCCACGCGGGTAAAGATTTTATCCACCACACCGATTTTGGCACTTTCCACCGGCACAAAACAACCTATCTGCGCCATTAGCGTGATAAGTGCAGTCTGACGAAGCAGCGCCGACTTACCTGCCATGTTCGGACCGGTAATGATAATAATTTGTTGTGTTTCGCTATCGAGATACACATCGTTGGCTATGTAGCTTTCACCCACAGGAAGCTGCTTTTCGATCACCGGATGGCGTCCCTGACGGATATCGAGCACATCAGAATCGGAGATTTCGGGTCGCACATATTTGTTTTCGGCAGACACACGGGCAAACGAAAGCAGGCAATCGAGCTGTGCTATCAGATTCGAATCGAGTTGCACTGCAGTAATATATTCGGACAAAGCAATGACCAGATCGTTGAAAAGACGAGTTTCAATGGCCAGAATTTTTTCCTCAGCACCGAGAATTTTCTCTTCGTACTCTTTAAGTTCCTGCGTAATATAGCGTTCGGCATTTACAAGCGTTTGCTTACGAATCCAGGTATCAGGCACTTTGTCTTTGTGAGTATTACGTACTTCAATGTAATAGCCAAACACATTATTAAAACTGATTTTCAGACTTGGGATACCTGTGATTTCACTTTCGCGATCCTGAATACGTTGCAAAAATTCCTTGCCCGAATGAGCCAGCATGCGCAGTTCATCCAAATCAGCATCAACTCCTGCACGGAAAATATCGCCACGATGTATCTGTATTGGCGGATCGTTGTTCAGCTCATGTTCAATTTTATCAGAAATACTGTGGCAGGCATTCAGTTGCTCGGCAATGCGGTTCAAAGTAGGATTTCCGGATTCCGCACAAGCCTCTTTGATAGGTTCTATGGCTTTGAGCGCGACTTTAAGCTGCACTACTTCTCGCGGATTAATACGTCCGACAGCCACTTTTGAAATAATACGTTCGAGGTCGCCGATAAGTGCAATTTGTTGTTCGAGCAGATTTTTGAGTTCTGGATTGCGGAAAAAGTACTCTACCACGCTCTGACGCTCCACAATGGGTTTCACATCTTTCAGCGGAAAAGCCACCCAGCGTTTCAGAAGACGAGCGCCCATGGGTCCGATAGTGCGGTCGAGCACATCCACCAGCGTTTTAGCACCTTCATTCATCGATCCGTAAAGTTCGAGGTTGCGTACGGTAAAGCGATCGAGCCACACATAGCGGTCTTCCTCAATACGCGAAAGCTGAGTAATATGGCCTGTTTGCTGATGATGCGTAAGGTCGAGATAATGCAGAATTGCACCGGCCGCCACCACAGCATCGGGCAGATTGCTTACACCAAAACCTTTCAGTGTTTTGGTCTCGAAATGTTTCAGCAGGCGTTCGTTGGCCGAATCGGGAATATAAGCCCAGTCTTCGAGTGCATAGCTAAAGAATTTATTGCCAAAAATGCTCTCGAATTCTTTCTTTTTGGTACGATCGAAAAGCACCTCCTTGGGACTAAAGCTGCTCAGCAATTTATCCACATACTCGGCAGTACCCTCGGCTACCAGAAATTCACCGGTGGAAATATCGAGAAAGGACACTCCTACCCGCTGTTTATTGATAAACACGGAAGCCAGAAAGTTATTTTCTTTATGATTAAGTGTGGTATCACTGTATGATACGCCCGGCGTTACAAGCTCGGTCACACCACGTTTTACTAATTTCTTGGTCAGTTTCGGGTCTTCGAGCTGGTCGCAAATAGCCACACGCTTGCCTGCACGCACTAATTTAGGCAGGTAGGTATCGAGTGCATGATGCGGAAAGCCGGCCAGCTCAACCGTTTTGGCAGAGCCATTGGCACGTCGGGTAAGGGTAATACCCAGAATTTCGGAAGCTTCAATCGCATCTTGTGAGAAAGTTTCGTAGAAATCGCCACAACGAAAAAGCAAAATCGCATCAGGATGTTGCGCCTTGATTTCGAAAAATTGCTTCATTAAGGGAGTTTCTACTATTTCGTTTGCCATTTAAATATTTTATTTGAAGATTTGAAAATTAGGAATTTGAAGATTAAAAAACACACGAAAATTCATTTTCGAATTTTCAAATCTTCAAATTATCAAATTATTTATAGCCGCAGTCATTTTCGACCACTCATATTTTAGTTTCTCAGTTTTTATATTTTCAATAAATGTCTCAGCACGTTGCTGTTGATAAAAGTCAACAAGTGCATCAGCAATTTGTTTGGGCTCCACATCGACTACATATCCTACTTTTCCGTGCGGTACAATTTCGGCCAATCCGCCTACATTGGTCACCAGCATTGGTTTTTCGAAGTGGTAAGCAATCTGACTTACGCCACTCTGCGTGGCTGTGCGGTAAGGCTGAGCTACCAAATCGGCAATACCGAAGTAGTTTCGCACTTCGCTGTCAGGGATAAATGAAGTGCGCAGTTCTACAAGATTTTCGAGTTTGAGCTTTGCAATTTGCTGCAGATAAGGCTCCGGATTTTCGTAAAACTCACCAGCCACAATCAGTTTGATCGGGAATTCGCGCAAACGCTTATCGGCAAAGGCTTCGAGTAGCAAATCGAGCCCCTTGTACTGACGGATAAAGCCAAAAAACAGCAGATATGAAAATTGCTCGTGCAATCCAAGCTTCATGGCAGCCGATTTTTTGTCGGGCAATTCACCAAAATGGTCGTAAATGGGATGCGGCGACACAGCTATTGGTTTATTTTGCTTATCGAAATGCCTGATATCGCGAGCCACAGCATCGGCCATAGCCACAAAACCATCCATACTGCGAACAAAATAACCGGGGAAAAGTTTGTCGAGCACGGTCGGTTCGTGCGGAATCATATTGTGTACCAACGCTATCATTTTTGTGCGTGGCGAGCGGGCAAACCGCGCAATAGTTCCGAAACAGGGCGCCATAAATGCCATCCAGTAACAAAAAATAACTCTGTCGGGCTGCATTTTTTTTATTTCGCGCCCCACAGCCATCCAGTTCAGCGGATTTACAGAGTTTACACGCCGGCGAATACGCAGATCCGAAGGAGCTTTTTCGTCGGAAAATTGCGACTTTCCGGGGAACAGGAATGATGGATACTGAAGCGAGAAGGTAAATACTTCCACCTCATGACCTTCCTTTACAAACTCGTGTGCCAGCCGCTCATTGTAAGCAGCCAGTCCGCCACGATATGGATGCGCAGTACCGACAATGACTATCTTCATTTTATTGATATTTTTGTTCACAAAAGCTGTTTTTAAGGCAGTTTATAAGTTCGTTGAAATATTTAATGATATATTTCTAACACAATAGAACACATAGAAATTATTTAAGAAAAAGACTTAGTTCACATAGTAAACGTATCTGATGATACGTTTTACAGCGCTGAAATTATCCCGATTTTCGGGATAATCCTATGTGTTCTTAGTCTTTTCTGTTGTTTTCAAAACTATTGTGTACTATGTGGTGAAAACATATCAACAATAATTATCGATTACTTATCTGCAAAAATACAAAATTTATCAGAGGGCACCGGTTTATTATAGTTATAATTTTTGAACAAAACCTTTATAAGCGGAATGTATATTCGACAGAGATAGCTGTTTTTTTACTGAATTCATGTTTTTTTAGGGAAATAATTTTATTAGTAGCCAAAAAATCACTTAATTTGTAGCCTGAAAATAACGAACATAAAAACATATAGCACAATGAAAACCCTTTTGAAGTTCTTAGGTCCCATTCTGATATTGATTGGTGTAATTATATTGTCGGTTTATTTCTTCACAAGCTCAAGCTCGAATACATATCTTGCTTCTGCCGGTATTATTATGATAGTAGGATTTTTTGCTCACATCCTTATCAACCGTAAAGTACAATAAGAAAATAAACAGGAAAGAATTAATAAAAAGCGGCTTTGGAATGACCAAAGCCGCTTTTTTTGCATATATTTATTGATTTTATTCCATATTTGTATGGATATTCTGAACATTAAAAAACTATATCTTTGAACCGTTGTTAGAGTATAGAAACATTTATACAGTTTTTTTATGTATCACAATAAAATAATTACTTTTATGAAAAAGCTATTTTGGTCAGTATTACTGATAATTCCGTTTATGACAGGTTGTGACATGCTTGGGGAACTTACAAAAATTCCACTCCCGATCACTCAGTCAATTACCATACCTGCCACTCCGGTTCCCGGAAGCCAAACCATCGAAACCCCTGTCATTGAAACAGGACTTGACAGTGTACTCAACGCATCGGGTGTAAGTTCGGATTTTATTGAAGGAATGAAACTTTCGAAGATGGAATTCAGCATTTCGAACGGAAGTGAAGATTTAAGCTTCCTGAAAGATGTAAACATTTACATTAGCTCTACCGGCAAAGATGATGTGAAGATTGCTTCGGCTACCGGCGTTGGAAATGTAACAGAACTGAAATTCACGACACAGGACGTAGATGTGAAAAATTTCATTATGGGGGAAAGCTTTAAACTGAAAATTGAAGTAAGTACAGATGAAGCACTTAGTTCAGCCACAGAAATTCAACTGGACATGATCTTTATCATGGATCTGAAAGTGCTTGGAATGTAACACAGAAAGATATTCTCTTAAAGCAGGCTGTTTCAACAAATGAAACAGCCTGCTTTTTTTATATCTGAATAAAGGCTTATTTACTGCGCTGTAATTTCGATCTGTTGATCAGGCAATCCTTCAACTGAAGCTTTCAGAATGATTTTACCCGGCTTGCCCGAGCTTTGCACTATTGCCATACATTTTCCATTGAACAAATGCCGCTCCGGCTTCTTCAGCGAATTGTGGTCGTTTTGATAGCCATTGTCTGTACCTGCCACAAAACCCTCACCTGTGACAGTAAACTTTACCAGTTTATCAGCCAGTGGATGTGCATTTCCCTGTGCATCGAGCAATTCGCAGGTTACAAACGAAAGATCGTTTCCATTGGCTGAAATTGTGGTTCTATCAGCTTTCAGCCTGATAGTAACAGGATCACCGGCTGTACGGATTTCGCGCACAAGCACTTCGCGACCACCTTTACGCGACACCGCTTTGACAACTCCCGGCTCAAACTTTACACGCCACATTACATGCAGGTCGTCGTTTTGCTTGCTGCGCACACCCTGCGAAACGCCATTAATAAAGAGTTCCACTTCGTCGGCATTGTTGTAATAAGCCCAAAGATCAACTATTTGCCCATCCGCCCGGTTCCAGTGTGGAAAAACATGCAACACATCTTTCGAAGTCCATTCGCTCTGATACATGTAATACACATCTTTCGGAAAACCAGCCAAATCGACAATTCCGAAATACGAACTGCGCGATGGCCACCAGTAAGGCGTCGGCTCGCCCAGATAATCAAAACCTGTCCAGATAAACTGCCCTGCAATGTGTGGATATTTCTTTACAATTTTCCATGTAGCTTCGTGGGTCGAGCCCCAGGGTGCATGACTGTTGTCGTAAGCCGAACATTTTTGCAGCGGATTGTGAAAAGGCTTGTCCCAACGTTCGGGCCAAATATTCATACTATCCGATGGCGTAAGGTAAAAACCACGTGTCTGAAGCGACGAAACCGATTCTGTGACTATAAATGGAGTTTTGGGAAAACGCCTGGTAATGTCGGCAAATTCGTTTTCGTGATAATTAAACCCGATCAGGTCGAGCGATTCCGACTGGAAAAGCGGGTTGATATCACGCGTTTCGTTGCAACCGGCTGTGACGGGGCGTGTAAGGTCGAGCGACTTTACAATATCCACCAGGCGACTTGTGAGCAAAGCATTGAAACTTACTTTTCCATCTTTATAATCATCAGGATTAATATCGCGCTTCTGATTAAGTAATACGTTGGCTTGTTGCAGATTTATGGTATCGCGTTCCTGCTGAATCCACTGTTCCTGTACTTCATTGCCAATGCTCCACATCATTACCGAAGGATGATTGCGATCGCGCACCACAAAATCAGTAAGGTCGCGCTCGTACCAGTCTGCAAAATCGAGCGAATAGTCGTAGGTTGTTTTTCCTTTGCGCCAGATATCGAAAGCCTCGTTTTGCACAATGAAGCCCATGCGATCGCAAAGATCGAGCAATTCAGGTGCGGGAGGATTGTGTGAAGTACGAATGGCATTTACACCCATGGCTTTCAGTATTTCGAGCTGACGCTCAATGGCACGTGTATTGACCGCAGCGCCCAAAGCACCCAAATCGTGATGATTGCACACGCCGTTTATTTTCAGAGGCTTTCCATTCAGGAAGAATCCTTTTTCCACATCGAAACGAAACGAGCGAATACCTGTAAAAGTACTGTATTCGTCTTTCAGCAATCCGCCCACATAAAGTTTGGTCACCACTTTGTACAAATACGGACGATCGATATCCCACAGCACGAGTTTGTGAGCCACGAGTTTCTGAACCATTTTTCCCGTTTTCCCCGGAAGCATAATCATGGTTGCATCGGTTTTGGTAAGCAGTTTGCCCTCCGCATCGAAAAGGCTTTGCTCTACTTTCACCTCGCGACGATGCGTCATATCGTTTCTCACAATGGTTTGTATATTAATGTCGGCACTATCGGCCGAAATGCGTGGCGTAGTCACATAAGTGCCGTGATAATCCACATGCATCGGGTCGGTAAATACAAGACGCACATTGCGGTAAATGCCCGACCCCGAATACCAGCGCGAATTGGGTTGTTGCGAATTATCCACTTTCACGGCAATTACATTCTCAGCACCGAAACGAATATGCGGCGTAAGATCGTAACGAAATGAGATATAGCCATTGGGACGTTTACCCAAAGAAATACCATTGATCCAGACTTCGCTGCGATGATAAACGCCATCGAATTCCACAAAGACCTTTTTTCCGGTCATGTTTTTTTCTACCGCGAAGGTTTTGCGGTACCATCCCAATCCACCCGGCAAAGCGCCACCTCCGGGAGTAGCAGGAGTTTTTTCCTGAAAGTCGGACTCGATGCTCCAATCGTGCGGAAGACGAAGCACGCGCCACTGCGAATCGTCTAGCGAAACCTGTTGGCCGGCTACTTTGGTATCGTCGAGGCTGAATTTCCAGTTCTGATTAAAATCGGTCACCACACGGGTTGGTTTGGCAGCCATACATGAGCAGGAAAGTAAAACTACCCACACACACAAGATTAGTTTCTTCATCATTTGTTCTGTCTTATTTTATTTACAAAAATAACACAAAAAACGAAGCAAACAGAGTGCCCAATCATTCAAAAAAAGGGTTTAAATCGAAACTAGTCAATCAGGCATACAACCATACAGCTTTGCGATGGTAAGTTGTTTCAGCAAGCTGTTTCATAATAAATGCAGCCACACTGGCACGTGAGATTGATGGACTGCCTTTAACAGTAACCTTCTCAGTACCATGTTTAACTTCATGAACCAAAGGACCATCGGTCAAGCCACCGGGTCGGACAATGGTATAGTTAAGAGTACCTTGCGAAATGTATTGTTCGTTTGTGGTATGGTCGGCTAAAGGAATACGAAGTAACATGTTCACAATAAAAAAACGTGCCGGTTGAGCCATCAGATAGCGGCTATCTCCTGCTCCAATGCTCGACATGTAAATAAATCTGCTCACATTTTCCTGTTCCATCACCGACACGATATTCCGAATACCCTCCATAAACTCTGTGGCATGTTCTTTCAGCGAGTTTCCACCCAAAACAGATATACAGGCATCAGCACCGGCCACAACAGTTCTTATTTTTTCTGTGTCACTCAATGCGCCTACCACCACACTCAGGTTTTTATTTTCTGGCTGAACCGATAAAGGACGACGCACATAGGCTCTCACTTCGTGACCAGCTTCCAGAGCCATATCGATAAGGAGTTTGCCGGTTTTTCCGCTGGCTCCGAATATAACTATCTTCATATATTTATAATTTTAAAAAGTCCGTACGTATAACATTGTCAAACACAGAAAAGTTTCAAAATGATAATTTACTGTTTATGTTTATACATACCTCAAAAAACAGTCTTTAAATATAAAACTTAAATTGTGTTACAAATAAAACACAAAGCTCACAATATCGTTTTATATGAAGTTTAACAAACAAAAGACAGGAAAAATACTTCCATAAAATATGAAAACGGGATTTTTTATTATTGTAACGCTCTTTACTCTCTTAATGGCTTCGTATGTGACTTTACGAGGCTGGCAGGCTCTGCAAAACTCAGGAAACCTTCGTTTCTGGTATCTTGGTGCCAATATCCTTCTTTTTGTCATCATGATGGCAGGTTTTATGGCCCGCGGCATCATGTCGCCTGTAGCCATGAAAGTGGTCACAAGCCTCGGTTTCAGCTACATGATCATCATGATTTATCTGTTGTTGTCGTTTCTGGTGGTCGATTTGGTACGATTAGCCAACCTTGCATTTCATTTTGCCCCTGCCGGAATGAAGAGTTTCCGCTATTTGGCGTTTCTGATCAGCATTTCGGCTACTGCCATTGCCATGATTTATGGAAATTATAAATTCAATCACCCTGAAATTGTCAAACTCGATTTGAATATTAACAAAACACCACAACAAAAAACATTAAAAATTGTAGCGCTAAGCGATGTGCACCTTGGTTATTCCATCAACAAAACCAACCTGCAGAAATACGTAAAACTTATCAACGAACAAAAACCTGACATTGTACTGATGGCAGGCGATGTGGTGGATAATATCACTCAACCGCTGATTGAACAAAATATGGCCGAAGAACTGAGGCAAATTGCTGCGCCACTGGGCGTGTATGCCATCAGCGGAAACCATGAGTATTATGGAGAGAATCCTTATATTGCTGAACAATATCTTAAATCAGCGGGGATTACCTTTCTGCGCGACTCCACAATGCTTGTCAACAATAGTTTTTATCTGTTAGGACGCGACGATCGTACCAACCACAAACGCAAAGAAATTGCGCAACTGACTTCTGATATCGACCACAGCAAGCCGGTTATTATGCTTGACCATCAGCCCTATCATTTGAAGGAAGCCCGCAAAAACGGTGTGGACTTGCAAATTTCGGGACATACGCACAACGGACAGTTTTTCCCAGGCAATTTGTTTGTAAAGCAAATGTACGAACTGGGCTACGGATACCGCAAAATTGAGAATACACACTATTATGTATCGTCGGGACTTGGACTCTGGGGTCCGAAATACCGCATTGGCACGCAATCGGAACTGGTGGTGATAAATCTGAAATTCTGATTTAAAAAAACAAGAACGCAAATTACACGAATATTCGCGTAATTTGCGTTCAAACATTTTACATGTAAACAATATCTGAATCTATTGTTTTACAATTTTCAAAACATGCGCTTCGTTCTCGGCGTTTACAGCTTTCACAATATAAATTCCGGGTTCTACGCCTGTAAAGTCAATTGTACTCACATCATCGTCGTTTTCGATATGTTTAATAATTTTTCCGCTTATATCGCATACAACCACACGCGTTACATTAAAGTCGACAGCCTCAATATGTAATATAGTCTTCACCACCACCGGATATGCCCGAACTTTGCCTTTCGATGCATTTTGTAATCCGGTTTCGTTTTTAATCTGCAAAACATAAGGATTCTGATAGTCGATATAATCGATACTTCCTGAGTTAAACACGATGGTTTGCGTCAAATCATAATAGCTGTCGGTATCTTTGCTATACACTTTGAATGTCAGCGGATAAGAATCACTTTCGTTTCCACGCACCGAAATATAAAGCTTACCATCAGGCTGCGAAATAGCTGTAGCTCTGCATTCATTATCTTTAAACACACCAACCTGCGTGTTCAGAACCAGCTGTTCATCGTATTTCACAACTGCAATCAGTGGCATATTGTCGTCAAAAGCACTTTCGTTGGCAACCGACCACAATGGTGATTCATTAATAACAGATTTAGCACGCATAGCCGCAGAAGAAACCGAAGGATAGATAAATGATTTCGGCATATTATCGCCGGAATAATAGAGATATCCCCTGCCGGGAACAAGGCTTCGGAGCGAACCAACCCATGCACCGTTTTCATACACGGCAAACTGAGTCTGACCTTTTATCATATCGTTTTCAACGGCCTCCAGACCCGAAAGTGCTTCATCAACGGTCATATTGAAACGTGGCACATACGCTATCCAGTTCCAGTTTTGAGTGATCGGAATCGTCACATCAGCCGGATTCACCTTTCGTCCGCTTATCAGTAATTCTGCACTTTCATTCATTCGGAGTTTATACATTTTTCCGATTTTCAGACTGTCGACAGTACCGTTCCAGATATCAGCAGTGGCATCGGTAGGCACAGAGAAACCTATATCATTCTTCAGAACCACCGATTTATGATCGACAGAACCGAAAATACCGGACAATGACATGTTTACGGGTTTCACATTAAGCGCCATCCAGTTCCATCCCTGTTGCAACATTGCAGACTGCTCGATATAATCAGAAGCCCGCAGCAATACCGGAGTACTCATTTTTCCATACAGCTTATTGCTGACAAATGTGATATTTTCCGACACATTTGCAGCAGGGTAAATCTCACCGGTAGAAGCATCCCATGCTTTGAATATTACAGGTTTGTTCAGATGTTTATCATCACCGTAAATATCCATTACAAGATAATATGCATCATAATTTTTATAATATTCAGGTGAAGCCAGACCCACACATTCATTTTCGATAAATGCAGCTACAATATCTTCAGAATCTTCGGAAACAGCTCCTTCGAAATGCAGTTGTCCGATTAAATTCATCGATAATTCGTAGTTGGAAGGCTGAGTCGTCCAGCCAGGCTTTATTCCGGTTACTTTGAGCAGGATATTCAACGCAGAATTAATCTGCAGATTTCCTGTGAGATATATGGTTTCCTCGTAACTTCCAATCGGAAGTGCCTCATCGATTGTAAAGGTCAGCAAATCAGTTGCCAGTGGTTTAAGCGTTCCGTGTGTTTTCGAAACGGTTAACCAGCCCGGAAGTTCTTTAACCGACCAGTTTTCGTTGGTAGCCGACTGATTTGAAATGCTGACGCTAAACTGTCGCGGAACAAGCATTTCTTTGGAGATACTGATATTCTGTTCACTCCATAGCAGCGAATTATTATTGACATAAGCTATCCACGAAACAGGCTGCACCAGATTGTCGTGCAAATCCTTTACATCTTTCACACGGATTTCGAGCGTTGTACCCTCAATATCGGCCGCATTGGCTGTAGGCGTAATTACAATTTTATTATCGGAAGCCACAAAGCTGAAAGGCACATTTTGCAACGGACGTTCCACCTGAAGCGTAGGAGCATTTGTATCCGAAGCCACAGCTCCATTCACGGGATTTACCAACAAAGAATCGGTCACTGCATCGGTCCAGGAATCATAAGCGACAAGCATACCGCTTTCAATTGCCAGTCTGTCGAATGGAATGTAAACCAGCAATCCATCTTCACTTCCGGTAAGACGGTTGTAGATATCGGAACGAATTGCTCCCGCTGTAAGTGTCGATTTCCAGAAACGGAATTCATCAATTGCACCTTTGAAATACTTTCCGACATTGTTCATTTCGGTAGCTGAACGATAATTGTTTGCTCCCAAAAGGTATTTATCGCCGTTAACCCATTTCACAGCAGTCGGAGGCAATTGTCTGACAGCCTCACCATCGATATAAGCCACAGTACTTCCGTTGCGAAGCACATTCAATGCAAAATGATGCCAGGTATTATCGAGATAATTACTGTCGGACAGGACATAAGCCACACCATTGGTGCGCAAGCTTAGTTTACTGTTTTCATCAAATGCCACCGACATTTTTTTTGACGGTTCAATATCCAGAACACCATCACCACAAGAGAAAAGTGTTGCATTTGACTGCTTTTCACCATTGAACCAAAACTCTATGGCAAAATTATCCTGCTCGAGAAGCGCCACATTTGCAGCCGGAACTTCCACATAATTACTACCATTGAAATGCACGGCATAGTTTCCAAAATTGCTGTACCACATTTGAGATGATGGCAATATGAGATGGCGACTGCGGGCTTTATCGGTATTTATACTGCCATGACCTTCGTTCATAGGCCAGTAACCCACCATATTCAGTTCTTTGCCTGTTTTGGCCGAATACATGTGATGGTCGTTGATGCTCGACATATCCTTAGTCCAAAGTGATAATTCGTGCATATTTACATTCAGATTTGCACCCACAAACAATCTTCCCAAACCACTGTATGTCTGATTTAGCTGCGTTGTTTTGTCGAATCCGAGTTTTGACGAAATACTTCCGGAATAATGATAAACATCAAAATATCTGCTTGTATTATTGTAACTGAAAGCTAAATAGCACCATTCGTCAGACGGAAGAGTATTTGTTGATGTGTATGTGACACCCTGAACAGTGACTACAAGTTTGTTAGCACTGTTGAACCCTACCGAAAGACCATCACCATGTGCCAAAAGCGTTCCGGCAGTTCCGGCTTTACGGTTATAGAAGCTTTCGAAGCTAAACGACCTGTTAGCAAGTGCAATGCCCGCTTCGGTGTAAGCCGGCTGTCCGCCTGTAAATTTCACAGCGCGGCTATGGTCGGTTTCACCCTTGTTCAACGAAGCCTGAACACTGATCATACTTTCGTACACATTCTGAATTTTTTCGTTGAAAGTAATGGATATTTCACCGTCAGAAGTCAGAATTCCATTTGATGGTAATGGAGTTCCCAATGATTTTGGTCTTGAGAAATCGACATAACCACTTACCGCATCGGAAGAATAGGTAGAAAGCGGGCTACCCACAATTTTATTTTCAGAATCAATATTGACCGAAGCAGTTGTTGCACGTAACTCATAAGGTCCATCTTGTGGAACTTTCCACTTGTAAACCAAAGAGGAACGGCTACCGATATTTTCCTTTACACCCTGTGCATTTGCATACAATGCCTGGGGATAGAATGTAGTAATTGTACTCCACGAAGGCGAACTTGTGGGTCTGTATTCCAGCCTTATATAACCAAAATTGGGGAAGTTCACATCATAGCTGTCAATCACAATCTGTAAGGTATCGCCTGACTGATTCTGCGTATTTACAATCCAGTTATTTACCGGTTCCTTGATAGCCACTTCGCTGCAGGCCGGGATAAATTCCACCGAAACCCATGTTGTATCGGCAATATCGGGCAGAAAATCAGTCGGATCGTTCTGACAGGTCGATCGCAGAACAAGTCCGATATTGTTGTACACATCAACGCTTCCTTTACTTACGAATAATGTTTTGGTAAGCACTTCGCCGGCTTTCACCAGGAACGTACGTCCGTTTCCGATAATTCCACCATCGATTTGCAGTTCGGCTCCATCAGGATTTGTTTCTTCATCTACAATCAGCTGGAACCACACATCGTCATTCGTCTCGGATTCGTTTTTCATCTGAAGTTTAAATGATGCTGCTTTGTTGGCAGGCACATTCAATACTTTAGCCGGGCCATAGACATCGATTTTAGGTACTTCTATTTGCATTGTACCTTCGCTGAGTATATGCTTACCCGGTTCGAAATACTGTGAACGCACTTCGGCCTCGTGAGGACATGAAGTACGACCGCCACGCGATTTAAAGGCAAAAGCTCCCAAATCGGTCACACCGTAATCCACACTGATTTCGTCGCCAAAGCCATCTTCTTTCAAAACAAAACCACTATTTACGGTATATTCGGCTTCATCGGTTCCGGTTTGAGCTTCACTGTGTGTATATTCAATTGATGTTTCAATTTCAGTTCCGATTCCTTTAATTTCCATACCGGTGGTTAATCCCAGCGAAGGAGAAAGTACCCATGTAAATGAACTTGTGTAAGATTTCGATTGTGTGGATTCAATCGAATATTCCATTTCGCTGCCACCTCCGAAACTGTAGTTTCCGGCCTGTCGCATTTGTACTTTCGATCTTTCGCTCTCTGCAAGTGCTTTGGTCCAGCCATTTATCTGATTATTTGCCCACACTATTGAATCCTGAAAAGTTTTATGTTTTTCCAATCCGAATTCTGTCCATGGGTTACCATCTCCCCAGCTTGCAGGGAAATAAATTGTATAACTTGGTCCATCGTAAGGACTCAGCGGTGTTGCAAGCGTCTTAAATGCTGATTTATCGGTATTCATTTTGCCAAAGTTGACGTCGTCGCGCAACAGTTTTGACACGTATACAGGTCTCTCTATCTGGTTCAAATCAACCACAGTACCTTTATCTTTCAGCAAAAGATTTATCGCATTTTTCCATTTCGGAATCATAATTTGCTCAAGTTCAACCTGTGTAAACACAAAGCGTGTAGCAAAAGTCTGACCGTATGCGATACTTGCAGAAGGAGCAATTTTATACACCGAATCAGCACCGGCTTTTGCCCAGGGCGTAGTTTCCACATCTCCTTTTGTTATACTTACGCCATTCGTGAGGCCATACTGAATATTAGTGGAATTGCCAATAAACACATCACCCAAATGTCCCACATACAAAGGATCGTCAGAAGTACTCAAACGTTCGGAGAATGTTGTGGTTTTGGTTTTCTCGTTTGATTTATTCCACTTTTGCTCGCTTTTGATTCCTGTTTTGACATCTAATTTTGTCTCAGCAGTTTCGACCACACCAGCCATTACGCCTCCGCCAAAACCACCCCAAACACCCACAAACATTGTGATTTCAGCTCCGAAATCGAGCGTTGCATTCAGCTCCTTCAGCACTTCATTATCCACAGAAGTAGTTGTGGTTGAAGACATTTTACTTCCTTTTTCAATATATGAATAACTGGAACTTCCCGGCGGATCGTGTAAAACCATATCGATTTCATTAGGACCTGAAGTCATAAAGTCGGTTCCTGTACTTTTTTCGCCAAGATGCCAGGCCGTCACAGGATCACTGCCACGATTCCAGTAATAACTGAAGTTTCCAATCTGCACAGTGGCTGAAATCTGATTCTGAGCTGTAGTAAGGTCGGGCAAACCACCTACGAATGTATATTTTGCTGTTCCCTGTTCGTCAAGTTCCACACCAACTATGTTTCCGTTTTGTCCTTCCTGCTTAAGTGCAATAGTATTATCCACATTTACAGTACCGGTAACAGCTGTATGTGTTATTACCGGGCTGGCTGTCCCGGCTGAGTAATTTATGTATTCTTCGTATGCCTTGAAATACATTGTATAAGCATTTCCCTGACGGAAAACAGGTTTTCCGAAAAGATAGGAAGCCGAATCGTTCGCGTGAACTGTGGCAAGCTGCAATGTATCCGTCTGTCCGGTAAGCTGATCTCTGACTACAAAGGTCTTTTCGCCAAGATAAGGCACCACTTCGCTATTCACAATTTGCTGCATACTGAAAGTTGGTGTCGACTGATAGTACCATTGCCATTTGTCATGGTAGCGTACCGTATCCGACTTTTCGCTGTATTCCCAGTGATCCACCATTCCTTTTTTGTCCGTTACAAATACTGAATCGGTCCAGGTGCGGACTTCTGTTTGCATATACGAATCGTTGGGAACAGCCTTGTTGCTTAAGTCAAGTTGAGCCTGCTGATTGTAAATGGTCATTTTTCCATCGGCAGTTTTCACGTTGATATCGTCGATACTGAATTTTTCAGGAATAAGCCATGCTACAAATTCTCCTGTTTTCGGACTCACATGTATTGTTACTTTATCTTTCTGATATTTTACAATTGAAGTGTCATTCGATAAAACACCTGTCCGTTTCCATTCTCCGTTGTTATGATTCATTATCGCTGTACTGTCGCTTTCGGCCAGACGCAAATCGTACTGATCTGATTTTGTGTTTATCAGTGTGATTGAGTCCACTCCGATATTGTTCAATGATTCGCCAAAGCCAAGCACTTTATCGTTTTCCTTCAAACCGCCGGTAACACGGCCAATCAGCTTCACTTTTGTTTTGTCAACAAAGTTCATTTCAGTAATATCATCCTGAAAATCGATCATGTTCGATTTCTTTATCTGAGCAAAACCGTTGTTGGCAAAAACATGTCCGCTTTTCTCAATTTGCAGTGTGTGCTTACCTATAGGCACTGAAAGCGTGAATTTCCCTTCAGCATCAGTGGTGACAACCTGTCCGCCCACTGTAGCCTGCGTTCCATCGATACGGAAACTACAACCAGACACAGGATAATTGCTACCTTCGTAAACAACTTTTCCCTGCACTTTGAAGGCAGAAACATCTGTAAAATCCACATTGTTGTAGGTAGCAGACGCCTGACTGAAGAACAGTGGTTTATTGCCGGGACTGAATTTATGTATTCCCAAAAGTGGTTTTAATATGGCTGTCGAGCCTTCGCCGGTGTAAGGAATTGTGGTGATCAGGTAATTTCCATTCACATCCGTAGTGGCTTTGTTGTAACATGGTGGAACATACACAGCCGACCGCAACAATGAGGAGGATATCATTTTACCGTGATTTTCGTTGAAAACACCATTTCGTCCCGAAATATCGAAAACCTCCTGAATCATTGGTTCGTTGAATCGGTAATACAACGACAGATTTGCTTCTTTTCCGGACAAATAACTGTCGTAGTTCGAAAGAATTGTCGCAGAATCAAGAGCAGTTTTCCAGAATCGGAACTCATCCAGATATGCATTCAGATTATATTTTATTTCAATATAAGGATTTGGATTGTAATTATTCTGTGTATAATTACTTCTCTGTTTCTGAGCTTTTTGAGCGTGCTGGTTTTGATTATAATAATAAACATCACTCAGATAAGTACTTCCGATAAAAATGTCCTCCACTCCAGGATAAGCTCCGGAGTAAATGGCATCAGTCATGAAGCCTGACACCATATTTTCATATACCTGCGTTATGGTTTCGAAATGTTTGCCATTGATATATAACTTTGCTGTTCCGGAATTTTCAGAAACGGCATAGCTCACAGTCACATGTACCCATTCGTTCAGTGGTAATTTATAATTGAAAATGAAACTATACCGGCCATCGTCGTAGAAATCAGTTGTACTTACGCCATCCCATGTGTCGAAAGTAAGTTTATAGGCTGTTGTACTATCGGCGCGGAGTGCATAACGATATTTAGCCGAAAAGTAAGATGCATTGTAGTCGGTTCTGGTTTCACGTATCCAGAACTGAGTTGTAAATGCTGTAGGTGACCATAAATCCGCTTTGAAAGGTAATTTTACATGATTGTCGAGTTCAGTACTGAAGGGCAACGACCGGTTGGCATACTGCGATGAAGCATCGCTTTCGACAATAACCGAAACGCCACTTACCGCATTTCCACCTTCGAATGTAACTTTTCCGCTGACCACACCCAAAGGCTGTATAAATCCGATGCTGCTCATTTTAGCACTCTCGGTCGATCTGTCGCCACAATCGTTCCATGCTTTTACCTCATAACTATAATAGATACCGGGAATAGCTGAATTGTCGATATACGAATACTGAGTGGTATGCGCCGAAACCGGTACAAATTCGTGAAGGCTTTCGGTACCGGCATTTTCAGCATCTATCATTCTGCGGGTAATGCTATAACGGCTAAAAGTGTTTCCTGCAGTAA
Source organism: Bacteroidia bacterium (assembly GCA_009929375.1). Classification (GTDB taxonomy): domain Bacteria; phylum Bacteroidota; class Bacteroidia; order Bacteroidales; family Paludibacteraceae; genus Paludibacter. The sequence continues at coordinate 4,040 of SAAO01000016.1, read as the reverse complement.
CCTTCCATTTCACAACTACGCGGTCGTTGAAAAACCCTTTCGAAACACTTACCGACTCAATATTACCTTTGGCCTCAAACAGTTTAACCACATCGGGGTTTTTCATTACAGCCGATTCGGATTTTACGACTGCCGTATTATAATCGTCCCCTTCTTCGAGCCTTACCTGATAATGAAAAGGAATACACGATTCTGTCAGATAATTATCCATAATGGAAAGATTGCTCCCAATAGCGCTTACCCTGACCTGATCGACAAAATTTGCTGAATAGTCAAAGTCTGCCTGATCGACATTTTTCCGGTAAAGACGGAAATACCAGGTATCATTCAGCCGTCCATTGTCCTGTTCCCACAACACCTTAATTCCGGAACTGCTTCCTTCAGCATAAATTCCTTTAAATTTTACGATGTTTGTATTTAATTCAGCATAGGATGTTTTGGCAGTTGAACTAACTCCATTGACCATTTCATTCCATTCAAAATTAGCTCTTCTTATTCTGAATTGCACATTTTTGATACCCTTATTCAGCATGGCTTCAGGATATGCAAAAGCTATTTCCTGAGTTGTTTTGTTTAAGTCAACAGTCAGGTTTCCCTTTGTTAGTGAGTTGATTGCGTTCCACTGATTTCCATCAAAGCTCCATTCAATTACATAATCCCCTGTCGGAGAATCTGTAGTGGCAGGCTGAACTAAATTCCACCTCAGAGTAATGTCCGAATCTGTGTTTTTGATGGGTAATACCACCGGATTTACCGGAACAGGATATGCCGGTAATGCCAGTTTTGTTTTCGACAGGAGAATATCATTATCCCATGCCACATCGGCCCGTCTGATACGAAATTCATATTCGGCAGCAGCTTTGTTTATGTCAGGATATTGAATTTCAATCGTTCGGGATATGGTGTCGGAATAATTCAGATGACCTTTTTTTATAACCACCTCACGCCATTGCGATTCGCCAACCCTTCTCATTTGCAAAGAGAAAGGTTGTGGGCTGGTTGTTTCGCAACCCACGCTTTGTGTCCAGCTGAGTTTTATTCGCCCAGTTTCTTTAAGCACTTCGGCATTCAGGTATTTTGGTCGTCTGAAAAATGCCTGACCATCGTTTCGAAGCGAATCATTGGCGTCCAGGTACCATATTTTTTCGCCCGTATTTTCGTCTGCATTTAAGTCGAGTTTCTTAATTTCAGCGATACTTGTTCTTTTGGCGATATTCGAAGGATTAAAGTTTTTAATGCCCACAATCCATATTACATTATCGTCAGGTACCGTTACCCCCCAACCAAAATTTGTTCCACTCATTTTTCTTACGGCAGAACTGCTGTAATCGCCCACAAGAAGACCGCGATAGCCGGGACCTGCAATTCCTCCATAATCGAAATGTCCCATCTGCACAACTCTTTTCACATTAAAAACTCCGGCCTGTAGCCAGCCGAGAATTCCTCCGAAAGAAGCATTTTTACCGCCATCGTTCATAAGCAATTTCCCTGCAAACAAACAATCGGACATGTTCAGAGTTCCATTTCGCAATGTGCCAACCAAACCGCCCGCATCGTTACCACCACCTTCCATTTGATAAGAATCAATAATCGTATTTCTCACCGATGATGCACGCAGATTCACTGTAGCTCCTTCAATTTTACCTACCAGACCTCCAAAGGTATCCAATACACCAATCTTAGAGTTTTTTACATGACAGTTTTCAATATTTACTGTAAAACTTAAACTGATATCACCGGCAACTACTCCTCCATGATATGTTTTCTTTGCCTCAATGATCGCATTTTCGAAAAATATATTTTTCACGGTTACATTTCCTCGTATTGTTCCAAACAAACCCAGACACATATTCTGACCCCTTCCATGATAAATTGAATAAGTGTCGAATCCTCTTGTGCCGTCCTTAATTGTCATGTTTTTGATGATAAATCCATTCCCATCAAAAATCCCATTGAATGTTTTTGTAGGTTGCGACGAATAATCACTCCAGAATCCAATCGGTTCCCAGAGGTGAGCTCCAAGGTCAATATCGCTTACCAGTTGATAATATTTGCCCTGTGAGTTGTAGATTGTGCCGCTATATTCGTTTACCAGATAAGCCAGGTATGCCAACTGACCCGCATTAGCAATACGGTAAGGATCGGTTTGAGTTCCGGAGCCTCCATCGAAAGCTGTGGCCCTGAATCCGGACTTTAACCACAATTCGGTATCTGCTGCATGTGATTTAACTGCACTTGTAAATAACATCACAAAGCACAGACAATAAAGCAATTGGGTAGTTTTGTTTTGCATGACGTAAGTTTTTTGTTGGTGGGGGAAACTGGAAAATATGTGGAGCTGTAAACTCCTGTATTAAGCTTTTTATAAACAAAGCATAAAGAAAACACATTTAGTTGTTTTACAGCAATTTTCAGGGGGTAGTTAAGGGGTGGTTTTGCGTTTGTAGTAAAAAATGCTAATTTTGTTGCACTGAAAAAGTTACATATCATATGAGCGGTTACAGAACATATTTTCATCAAACAATTGATAAAATTGCGCACTGGATTTTTATTATAAGCGCAATAGGAATTGTAATCGACTTAAAAACGCCTGCGTTCGGACATCCGGTATGGATAAGTCATCTGAACTATCCCATCCTGACTGTGGCAGTTCTGGCATATACTCTGTTTCTTTTCCGACGGATTTCGCCACGTTATCTGCTACTAATATACAGCTATACTTTCACGGTGTTTTTCTACGTTCCTGGCATAGTCGATCCGGCAATCAACAATACAGAAACACTTTATTATTTTTCAAAAACGTATTGCTGTGTCATTTACATCTTCTTTACAGCACTTACAGGTATGGGCATTCACGTGCTTTATCTGGGAGGACTTAATCTTGCACTTTATCTGATCACTTCATTGCGCTTTGCTGCTCATCAGGGCTTTTTCTATATCGACTATATCAATATTTTTACTTTTATTGTGGTTCCGGTGGTCATTTATATTGTGTTCAGGCAGATAAATACCTTTATAAAGAAAACTGAAGATGAGAAGGAACAACTAAAAGAGGCCGAGAAAAAGATTCTGAATTTTAAAATTGATGAAGAGAATAAACGCAATCAGTTCTTATCAGTAATTCAACAATCGGATATACAATTGTTGAATGAATTGAGTGAAAAAATGAACGGGATTCTGAAACTTGAAAATGCAAATGAAATAAAGAATGAACTTTTATCGCTTAAAAAAAGATGTCATCTTTTTCTTTATAATGCCGAAAACAGCGAGAATGCACGCTGGCAAAAACACACTGATGTGGAGTTTATTGCCGGACTAACATCGAAATACCCACAACTCACAGCCAAAGAACAATATATCTGCTCTCTGATCAGACTGCGACTTTCTTCAAAAGAAATTGCCGAAAAACAAGGGCTGAGCGTCGAGAGCGTGAAGTGGCACCGGAAAAACATACGAAAAAAACTGAATATCCCCGACAATAAATCTCTGATTGAATTTGTATCGACAAACTCAAATTCTAATATCAATAAGGGTGCAATATAGCAAGATACTTTCTGCTTTCCTGACCTCGTAGCTATGTCCTTTAAATGAGCAAAATCCCGTCGAACGTACGCGAAGCTTAGTGTTTTATGATAGCATATCCGTTTGGTCTGGAATACGCCCATCGGTAAATTCGGGTACAGGATTGGCGTTGGGGCCAAACCAGGCTGGTGCATATTTTACTGTTTGTGCATTTATATTTACAATTAATGAAGATATTACTGCAAATATATAGGTGAATATCCTTATTTTTTTTAGTTTTGAATCAATGAACATAAGAAATACAATTAATTTTCAATTAAATCAGCATATGATTTTCGAACGATTTCTTTTCCAGATTCAGTTAAATGATATACATACATGTTCCAAATGGAAAAGAAAAATTCTTCTTTGGTGATTGCGTATTTTGTATTTTTAAATATCATCGAAAATCCATACCAACCCGAAAGAATAAGCCAGGTATTTTTTACAAGTAAATCGTAATTGTGTTCACAACCGGC
>SAAO01000072.1 GCA_009929375.1 Bacteroidia bacterium | reverse complement strand
CTAAACTGAATTTTCTCCTGATTTTACTCATAATTCCACAAAATTAATGTCCTAAATTGATTCTACAAATTAGTCCAGTTAATTAGGGGGCTAAGACAATGTAAACGTCAAAAACATAAAACAGGCATTTGAACACTTCTCAAATGTGGTAGTGTCTGATTTTGCACCTCTGGAAGATGAAAAAACTCTACTGGACTTATACAAGCAACTGAAGAAGCATGAATTGTTTGTAGCCCAATTCAAATTGTTCAAGCAATACAGTACCGAATATACCGCTAAAAGCAAGATGTTGGAGATAGAAACGGCTTTTCGGGAGTATATCAAACATAATTTTGAACAAGCACAGGAACTCAAAACCAATGTAAACAGCTATTTCAGGATTCTGAACCTGATTGAATTTGTGATTGAGTTAGATAAAAAGCTATCGGAAGAATTGTTTATTGAGTTCTGGCACAAATACAGCATTATCTACCGTCAGGCAACCAAAACCACAGGGCCAGAAGTGGATGACGTGGAAATCTATTTCGATAATAAGATTGGTATACTTGCACCCATTGAAGAAGAGCCTAAAGGGAAGAACAAAGGCGAAGGAGCTGGTGAGCCTCCTGTTGGCCCGGGCACAAAATACAATATACTGAAGGAAATAGAAAAGCGGAACAAACTCGAAGAAAAGATAAAAGAGCAAATAGAAGCCTTTGAAAAACTCATTGATGAGTTCTTCGACTTTATTCAAAACGACACTAACGGCAAGCGTTTGATAGCCAAAATAAAAAGCACAAGCAATGCATTTATCTACACCGAAAAGTTAGGTGATTTCAATAAGCTTTATACCCAATATACAATTAAGAACCGTAGTAAGCTAAATGCTTTCTTTCTTCAGGAAACAAAAGGAAATCTTTCGCAGTTGTTTGATGATTTTGAGAGAAGTGTTCAACAGCCGGTAATATACCCCGAAGTTGAGATTGAATTTCTTTCAGCTGCACTGCCCGAATCGCTCTAAGCCCTATAAGTTGGATTGGGTTTAGCCCATTTATAATGAATAGATTGGCATTTATGCCATTCTTTAAATGATGAATATAGAAATTGGACTTTAGCCAAACAATTAGACAGGGAGATTATTCCCGGGAATTGATTTTTGTTGTTCTCAGCTAAAACAGGAGGTAATATGTGTGCCCTTAAAAAGCTCTTTTTTCCTCACTCTCAAATAATTTTAGTTGGTAGCATTGTTTTTTTGAAAAAAGTTTGTACCTTTGCAACCCATTTTGGACAAAAACCATTTTGGTCAGAAAATTAAGTAATTAAAGTTATAAAAACAAACAGAAATGCCTACAATTCAACAATTAGTTAGAAAAGGAAGAGCAGAACTCATCGACAAAAGTAAATCACCAGCTTTGGATTCATGTCCACAGCGTCGTGGTGTTTGCGTGCGTGTGTACACTACCACTCCTAAGAAACCGAACTCGGCAATGCGTAAAGTTGCCCGTGTACGTTTGACTAACCAGAAAGAAGTGAATGCTTACATTCCGGGCGAAGGACACAACCTGCAGGAACACTCAATCGTGATGGTTCGTGGCGGTCGTGTAAAAGACCTTCCGGGTGTTCGTTATCACGTGGTTCGTGGAACTTTGGATACTGCCGGAGTAAATGGCCGTACACAACGTCGTTCGAAATACGGAGCTAAACGTCCGAAACCGGGACAGGCACCTGCAAAAGGAGCACCCGCAAAAGGTAAAAAGAAATAATACCTGAGTTCGGAAACAAATTCTTTTCTAACAAAAGAGATTAACAAAATCAAGTTTAAACACTTGTTGGCGTTTTCAAGGTAGCAGATGACAGGTTGAGTAAATGATTCGGAGGAATCGTTGAAGCAAAACTAAGGCAACCAAAAAAACAAAGACGAAATTTTAGTAAAAAATGAGAAAGTCGAAACCAAAAAAACGGATCATCCTTCCCGATCCCGTTTTCAATGAGTCGATGGTTACAAAATTTGTAAACCACTTAATGTATGATGGCAAAAAATCTACTGCCTTCGACATTTTCTATTCATCGCTCGAAGTTGTAAAAAACAAACTTCCGAACGAAGAAAAAGCTCCCCTCGATATCTTTAAAAAAGCACTCGAAAATATTACTCCACTGGTCGAAGTTAAATCGCGTCGTGTGGGTGGTGCTACTTTTCAGGTACCTACCGAAATCCGTGCTGATCGCAAGGAATCAATTTCAATGAAGAATCTTATATTGTATGCCCGTAAACGTGGCGGACGTTCGATGGCCGATAAGTTGGCTGCCGAAATCGTTGATGCTTTCAACAACCAGGGTGGTGCCTTCAAACGTAAAGAAGATATGCACCGTATGGCTGAAGCTAACCGCGCATTCGCACACTTCAGATTTTAATTGAATACACAACCATTTAAAAAAGAAATTCAATAGTTAACAAATGGCTAAAGGAGATTTAAGTTACAACAGAAATATCGGTATCATGGCTCACATCGATGCCGGTAAAACAACTACCTCAGAACGTATCCTGTTTTACACCGGTCTGACTCACAAAATTGGTGAGGTACACGACGGTGCTGCAACAATGGACTGGATGGAGCAGGAGCAGGAACGTGGTATTACCATTACCTCAGCTGCAACCACAACTTCATGGAATTATCTGGGCGATAAATACAAAATCAACCTGATTGACACTCCGGGACACGTTGACTTTACTGTAGAGGTAGAGCGCTCGCTTCGTATTCTTGACGGAGCAGTAGCTGCTTTCTGTGCGGTAGGTGGTGTGGAACCTCAGTCGGAAACCGTATGGCGTCAGGCTGACAAATATAATGTACCACGTATTGGTTACGTGAACAAAATGGACCGCTCGGGTGCCGACTTCTTCGAAGTGGTACGTCAGGTGAAGGAAGTGCTTGGTGCAACTCCTTGTCCTATTCAGATTCCAATCGGAGCTGAAGAAAAATTCAAAGGTGTTGTCGATTTGATTAAAATGAAAGCCATTCTGTGGCACGACGAAACCATGGGCGCGCAGTACGATGTGGAAGAAATTCCTGCCGACCTGCTTGCTGAAGCTCAGGAGTGGAGAGATAAAATGCTCGAAACCATTGCTGAATTCGACGATGTGCTGATGGAAAAATATTTCGATGATCCATCGACTATTACCGAAGACGAAATTAAAGTGGCTATCCGCAAAGGTACCATTTCTATGCAGATCAATCCAATGATTTGTGGTTCGTCGTTCAAAAACAAAGGTGTACAAACTATGCTCGATGCTGTTTGTGCTTTCCTTCCAAGCCCGCTGGATACTCCTGAAATCGTGGGTAATGATCCACGCGATCCTGAAAAACAGGTAGTGCGTCATCCTGATGCGAAAGAGCCATTGTGTGCTTTGGCATTTAAGATTGCTACCGACCCTTATGTAGGTCGCTTGTGCTTCTTCCGCGTATATTCAGGTCAGCTTCCTGCAGGTTCGTACATTTATAATACACGTACCGAAAAGAAAGAGCGTATTTCGCGTATCTTCCAGATGCACTCAAACAAACAGAATCCTGTTGATTTGATTTCGGCCGGTGATATCGGTGCCGGAGTTGGTTTCAAAGATATTCGTACCGGTGATACCTTGTGCGACGAAGCACATCCTATTACGCTTGAGTCGATGGACTTCCCTGCTCCTGTGATCGGTATTTCTATTGAGCCTAAAACTCAGAAAGACCTTGACAAACTTGGTATGGGATTGGCTAAACTTGCCGAAGAAGATCCAACATTTACTGTACACACTCAGGAACAATCAGGTCAGACTATTATCAGTGGTATGGGTGAACTTCACCTCGAAATCATTATCGACCGTCTGAAACGTGAGTTCAAAGTAGAATGTAATCAGGGTCGTCCTCAGGTATCGTACAAGGAAGCAATTTCTCAGGCTGTTGAAATCCGTGAAGTTTACAAAAAACAATCGGGTGGTCGTGGTAAATTTGCCGATATCATTGTACGTGTTGAACCAGCCGACAAAGATTTCGATGGAAGTCTGCAGTTTGTTGATGTGGTAAAAGGTGGTAACATTCCTAAAGAATATATTCCTTCTATCCAGAAAGGTTTCCAGACAGCCATGAAAAATGGTGTGCTTGCCGGATTCCCTCTTGATAAACTGAAAGTAACTGTAATCGACGGTTCGTTCCACGCGGTTGACTCGGATCAGTTGTCGTTCGAAATTTGTGCTCAGATGGCTTATAAAGAAGCCTGTGCCAAAGCAAAACCAATTCTTCTGGAACCTATCATGAAAATGGAAGTGGTTACACCTGAAGAAAGCATGGGTGATGTGATTGGTGACCTGAACAAACGTCGCGGACAGGTTGAAGGGATGGAATCGAGCCGTACAGGTGCCCGTATCGTAAAAGCTAAAGTTCCTTTGGCTGAAACATTCGGATATGTTACTGCATTGCGTACCATTACTTCAGGTCGTGCTACCTCTTCAATGGAATTCTCGCATTATGCTGAGGTTTCAAGCTCTATTGCTAAAGAAGTAGTTGCTGAATTCAAAGGTCGTACAGAACTTCTGTAAAACAAATAGACTACCGACAGCAGAGATTTACTCTGTTGCCGGTAGTTGTATAAGATAAACCCGGATAGTGAATGACTCTTATCCGGAGAAAACAATAAATTATAATCAATTAAAACAGACATGAGTCAAAAAATCCGTATCAAACTGAAATCTTACGATCACAATCTGGTTGACAAATCGGCCGAGAAAATCGTAAAAACAGTAAAAGCTACAGGTGCAGTAGTAAGTGGTCCAATTCCACTGCCAACTCACAAACGTATTTTTACTGTGAACCGTTCGACTTTCGTAAACAAGAAATCGCGTGAACAATTCGAACTTTCTTCTTACAAACGTCTTATCGACATTTACAGCTCAACAGCTAAAACTGTGGATGCGTTGATGAAACTTGAGTTGCCAAGCGGCGTTGAAGTAGAAATCAAAGTGTGATAAACCCCCAACCCCTAAAGGGGAGTAAGGGAAAAAACAAATATCTTTAATAAAAACAGGCCGATCCCCCTTTAGGGGTTAGGGGTCTTTAAACAACAATTGAAATGCCAGGATTATTAGGAAAAAAAATCGGAATGACATCCGTTTTCAGTGCCGATGGTAAAAATGTACCATGCACTGTTATCGAAGCAGGTCC
>SAAO01000047.1 GCA_009929375.1 Bacteroidia bacterium | reverse complement strand
CGAGCTCAAAAAAGTTATCCTCGATTTTTTCGCCAAACATACTTAATGAACTAAAAAATTAAAAATAACTAAAGTTGCATTTACAACTTGAATTTAGCCCTGATAAAATTGAGCCGCATAAACCGGACAATTTATTCAACTGATTTTCAAACAATCCAATTCTAATACAGATAACTGATCACATGATAGCCAGTCGTAGCATGGCGAATGTTTCAGGCTAATTTGCTAACTTTGTAAGCTGTAATTCAAACATAAAAACTCTGAAAAACCGACAATGACCTCGAATAAAAATATTTTCAATATCACCTACCCCATTTTCCTTACTTTAATTGCGCAAAATATTATCAATGTAACCGACACAGCCTTTCTGGGACGTGTGAGCGAAGTAGCTTTGGGTGCTTCTGCCATTGCAGGTGTCTATTATTTTGCCATTTACGTCATAGGTTTTGGGTTCAGTCAGGGAGCACAGATATTAACCGGAAGGCGAAACGGCGAACATAACTACGACCGAATCGGTCCCATATTTAATAACGGACTGATATTTATCATATTACTTTCCTTGTTATTTATAGTTATTTCCTACTTCGGAAATCCTGTTTTAATGAAGTACCTGGTCAGCTCCGAGAACATTTATCATGCATCACTCGAATATCTCAACTGGCGCATTTTCGGACTGTTTTTCGCTTTTATAAATGCCATGTTCAGGGCGTTTTACGTGGGTATTACCCGAACAAAAGTGCTGACTATTTCGGCTGTTATCACTGCGCTAACCAATATTGTGCTCGACTATTTACTTATTTTCGGACACTGGGGATTTCCCGAACTGGGCATTGCAGGAGCAGCTATTGCATCAGTCATCGCCGAAGCTGTTGCTACAGTATATCTGATTGTTTTTTCATTAAAAAAGAAAAACATCGACATATACGGAATTTTTGTTTTCAGAAAAATTGAATGGAAAGCTGTAGGACAAATACTTAATTTATCGGTATTTATCATGTTCCAGTTTTTTATTTCCATTTCCACATGGTTTATATTTTTCCTGTTTATCGAACGAATGGGCGAACGACCACTGGCTGTGACCAATATCGGACGAAGTCTGTATATTTTGCTTATGATTCCCGGTTCGGCACTGGCCACAACCGTGAACACTGTAGTAAGTAATCTGATTGGGGCTGACAGGAAAAATGAAGTATTGCCATTTACCAACCGAATGATGAAAGTAGTTGGTGTGCTGGTATTGCCATTGCTGTTGTTTACATTTTTCTTTCCCGAACTTTTTGCGCATATTTACACCGACGATCCGGGTCTCATACTCGCTGCCGTGCCCGTCATGAAAGTGGTTTCGATAGCCATGTTGTTCTGCGCTGTGGGAAATATCATTTTCAATGCTGTATCGGGCACCGGAAATACACGAACAGCTTTTGCCATTGAATTTTTCACACTCTTTTTCTATCTGGGATATGTGTACTACACTGCCATTATTTCACCATCCTCTACCGCTGTGGTATGGATGTCGGAATTTGTATACTGGTCGCTGATAGGAATTGCGGGTTATATTTATCTGCGAAAAGGCAACTGGCGGAGCAAGCAAATATAAGCCTGAAAACATACAAAAACTGATTTCGGGAAGGCTCTCAAAACCGTATCGTTTACACTTTATATATCAAACATTTTTTGTACTTTTGTGCTTTCTTAAAAATTAATGTTTATGCAACAAAATATGAATAAATCGGCAATGCTGAAAGGCCTCATTATCGGGGCAATGGTTTCATTGAAATTTATACTTGGAATTTTTGGCACGACAGCGCTTTCTGCCCTTGGTTTTTTAATTTCCATACTTATCGTTGTGGCTTTGTATGTGTTTGCAAAAAAATACCGCGATGAGGAAAACGAAGGATTTATGACATACGGAGAAGGCTTTTCGTATATCTTCAGAACATATTTTTACGGAGGTATTATCGGATCGCTTGTGATATTGTTATACACAGGATTGATAGATCCTGAATATCTTTCGGGAATGATAAATGATGTTTTGAAAATGTACGATGCCATGAACTTCCCTGTGGATGATAACATGATCAGCATGGTGGAAACCATTTACAAACCAGCTCCATTCGCATTGATGAACGTTTTCTCCAGTGCCATCGTAGGTGCTTTCTGGGGATTGATTCTGGCCGCATTTATCAAAAAAGAAAAAAGCATTTTCGAACAATAAAATACTGAAAAACATGGATATTTCGGTGATTGTACCGCTGTACAACGAAGAAGAGTCGCTTGGAAAACTGCATGAATGGATTGCCCGCGTGATGGACGAACACAAATTCAGCTATGAAATTGTGTTTGTAAACGATGGCAGCACCGACAAATCATGGGAAGCAATTGAGGAACTTCAGAAAAAATCGGCCAGCGTACGTGGCATTAAGTTCCGCAACAATTACGGTAAGTCGCCTGCGCTGTACTGTGGTTTCAAAGCTGCAAAAGGCGATGTGGTCATTACTATGGATGCCGACCTTCAGGACAGTCCCGATGAAATTCCGGAACTTTTCAGAATGATAAAGGAAGACGGTTACGACCTTGTTTCGGGCTGGAAAAAGAAACGCTACGACTCAAAGCTAACCAAAAATATTCCTTCGAAAATTTACAACGCCACTGCCCGTAAGGTCACCGGACTGAAACTGCACGACATGAACTGCGGTCTGAAAGCTTACCGGTTGGATGTGGTAAAAAACATCGAAGTATATGGCGAAATGCACCGCTATATTCCATATCTGGCTAAGAATGCCGGCTTCAAAAAAATCGGAGAAAAAGTAGTGGAACATCGCAAACGTGAATTCGGCACCACAAAATTTGGTCTTAACCGCTTTGTAAACGGCTATCTCGATTTGATGACGCTCTGGTTTTTGTCGAAATTCGGCAAGAAACCCATGCATTTCTTCGGATTGTACGGAAGTCTGATGTTCCTGCTCGGTTTTTTGGCAGTAGTGGTGGTCAGCGTGAACAAACTGGTAGCACTGCTAAGTCATGTAAGAGCACCGCTTATTACCGATACTCCTTATTTTTATTTTGCACTGGTGGCAATGATTCTGGGAACTCAACTGTTTCTGACCGGATTTTTAGGCGAACTTGTGTCGCGCAACTCTACTGAGCGAAATAATTATCTGATTGAGAAAGAAATATAATCAGAGGTAAGAAGGTAAGAGGTGAGAAAGTAAGTAGTAGGTAGTATTTAGTAAGAAGTAAATAGTATTATGACAGAAATTCTGAAAATAGTTTTGCCTGCATTGCTGGTGCTTGTCACAGCGTATTTGCTTATTGACAGACTTTTGCGTAACGACCAGAAGCGTCGCGAGCATGAACTCCGCAAAGCCAATGCTGCCACCATTACGCCTGTCAGACTTCGGGCTTACGAGCGTTTAATGCTGGTACTCGAACGCACAAGTCCTTCGCAACTGATTTTGCAGACCATTAAACCCGGAATGACAAATCTCGAACTTCATCAACAATTGTTGCACAATGTACGTGAGGAGTTCGGACACAATCTTTCGCAACAGATATACGTGAGCAACGAACTGTGGACAGCCGTAATAAGCGCACGCGAAAGCCTTATACAACTGATAAATATATGTTCGTCGCAGCTTCAGGCAGGTAACAATGCCAGCGAATTGGCCGAAAGAATTATTCAGCTTTTTGCTCAAAGCGAAGAGACACCTACGGAAGTTGCCAAAAACCTGTTGAAACAGGAAATCAGAACATTTTTCTAAAAATAAAGCCATAAAGAAATGAAACTGAATCGCCTCATAAATATATTTTTACTTGCATCCTTTCTTCTATCCTGTAATTCATCCGAAGAATGCCGTGAGGAAACAGATGTAAAGATGACAGTTGATTTTATGACGCGAACCCTCGACACCAAATCGGGAATTTACAAAAATGCGGTTTTGATTATCGATAGTCTTACCGTAAAAGGTCTGGATTCAGATTCGTTGATTTACAACAACAGCAAAAAAGTCAAAAGCATTGCATTACCTTTGCGCATTGGCAACACCGAAACTGCATTTGAATTCAGGATCAACAATATTACCGATACGCTTTACTTCCAGCACAGCAACAACGATCAGTATTTTATTTCGCTCGAATGTGGCTGTGTGGTTACTCACGAAATTCTGGGAGTAAGTACCACCGCACATTTTTCTGATTCAATTATTATCAACAACAAAGACGTCAACAACATTGAAACCACACATATACAAATATTTAATTAGTTTGTGTCTTTTGTGGGCAACTTTTAGTGTGTCGGCACAAAAACAAACACAGGACAGCACAAAGGTTTCGGAAAAATTATTCCGCAACTTCAGGATTGAAGCTGACATGGTGCCTCTGGCAATGCTTGCACTCGGGAACAACGAAATTTATTCGTTCGAAGGAGCCGTTCAGGCCACTTTTCTGGGAAAATACTATCCGGTATTCGAAGCCGGTTTTGCCGGTGCTGATAAAACTGCCGACAACAATATACATTTCAAAACAGCCGGACCTTTCGCACGCATTGGACTTGATTTTGATGTAATGAAACCCAAACCGGGCAAAAAACCAACGAACAATCATTTTCTTGCAGGTGTGCGCATCGGATATTCGGCTTATTCATATCAGCTGAACAATGTAAATGTTACGCAGGATTACTGGAACGAAACGATCACCCGCAATTACACTAATATTGAGGCTCAGAATGCATGGTTCGAAATTGTGGCCGGCATTCGGGTCGAAATTATTCCAAAACTTTATATGGGCTGGAGTGTTCGTAACAAAAACCGTTTTGGCGAAACCACACCCGGCGAATTTCATTCATATTATATTCCCGGTTTTGGCAAGAATAAAAGTTCAAACTGGGGGGTGAACTATTCTATTGGATATATGTTTTGAAGGAACAAAGACAAAAGACGAAGGACAAATACATTTGACTTCAGACTTTTGACTTTTGACTTTAGACATCTGACATTAGACTTAAAAAAAGATCAAATAAAATAAAACGGAAAACAACAATTAAAAAATCAACTAATATGAATTCAACACAAGTAATGAACCGTGCAGCCGACAATATCCGTATTCTGGCTGCGGCAGCGGTTGAAAAAGCTAAATCGGGACATCCCGGTGGTGCAATGGGTGGCGCCGACTTTATCAATGTGCTGTACTCGGAATTTCTCGAATACGATCCAAAGAACCCTAAATGGGAAGGTCGCGACCGCTTCTTCCTCGATCCGGGTCATATGTCGCCAATGCTTTATTCGGTTTTGGCCTGTGCAGGCAAATTCAGCATGGAAGAACTGGCACAATTCCGTCAGTGGAATAGCCCGACACCCGGACACCCCGAAGTGGATGTAATGCGCGGTATCGAAAACACTTCCGGACCTCTTGGTCAGGGCCATGTGTACGCTGTGGGAGCTGCCATTGCTGCAAAATTTCTGAAAGCCCGTTTTGGCGAAGTAATGGGACAAACCATTTACGCTTATATTTCAGATGGTGGTGTTCAGGAAGAAATTTCGCAGGGCGCAGGTCGTTTGGCCGGTCACCTCGGTCTCGACAATCTGATAATGTTCTACGACTCTAACGATATTCAGCTTTCGACAGAAACAAGCGCTGTAACAAGCGAAAATGTAGCTCAGAAATATCTTGCCTGGGGTTGGAAAGTAATTGAAGTAAACGGAAACGACGCTGATGCTATCCGCAATGCGCTGAAAGAAGCAAAAGCAGAAAACAGCAAACCAACACTGATTATCGGTAAAACAATTATGGGTAAAGGTGTGCGCAAAGCCGATGGTTCGAGCTTCGAAAATCAGTGTGCAACACACGGTATGCCTTTGAGCGAATGTGGTGCTTCGTTCGACGAAAGTATCAAAAACCTGGGTGGAGACCCTGCCAATGCATTTGTAATTTTCGAAGAAACAAAAGCACTATACGCCAAACGTGCTGCTGAACTCGAAAAAATTGTAGCCGAAAAATATGCAGCCAAAGAAGCATGGGCAAAAGCAAATCCTGAACTGGCAGCCAAAATGGAATTCTTCTTCTCGGGCAAAACCAATGTAAACTGGGATGCTATTACACAAAAACCCGGACAGGCTACACGCGCTGCTTCGGCCACAGTACTGGGCGAACTTGCCAAACAGGTAGAAAACATGGTGGTAGCGAGTGCCGACCTCTCGAACTCCGACAAAACCGACGGCTTCCTCAAAAACACAAAAGCTTTTGTAAGAGGTGATTTCTCAGGAGCATTCCTGCAAGCAGGTGTGGCTGAACTTACTATGGCTTGCGTGGCGATTGGTATGAGTCTGCATGGTGGTGTAATTCCGGCCTGTGCTACTTTCTTTGTATTCTCTGATTATATGAAACCAGCCATTCGTATGGCTGCATTGATGGAACAACCCGTGAAATTTATCTGGACACACGACGCTTTCCGCGTAGGTGAAGACGGACCAACTCACGAACCGGTAGAACAGGAAGCTCAAATCCGTTTGATGGAAAAACTGAAAAACCACAAAGGACAAAATTCAATGCTCGTACTTCGTCCGGCCGATGTGGAAGAAACCACTGTGGCATGGCGTATGGCATTGGAAAACACTCATACTCCAACCGGACTGATTCTTTCGCGTCAGAACATTGCCGACCTTCCTGCAGCCACAAGCCGTAAAGAAGAAGCTGCTCAGGCCGAAAAAGGTGGTTACGTAGTGAATTGCGACGGAAATCCTGACGTAATTCTGGTAGCTTCCGGTTCTGAAGTTTCTACGCTGAACGAAGGCGCTGCGCTGCTTCGTGCCGAAGGTATCAAAGTTCGTTTGGTTTCGGTTCCTTCCGAAGGACTTTTCCGCAGTCAGTCAGCCGAATATCAGGAAAGTGTATTGCCTAAAGGTTCTAAAATCTTCGGACTTACAGCCGGACTTCCGGTAAACCTCGAAGGTTTGGTAGGTGCAAACGGTAAAGTATGGGGACTCGAATCGTTCGGTTTCTCGGCTCCGTACAAAGTACTCGACGAAAAACTTGGTTTCAACGGCAAGAACGTGTACGAACAGGTTAAAAAAATGATTTGAAAATTATTCAATTTGAAAACTTGAAGATTAAGAAAGAAGATTTACCGGTGTAAAAGCCGATAAATCTTCTTATCTGTTTGAACAGTCATTATCCGAAATTTTCAAATCACCAAATTTTTCAAATTTTCAAATTTGTATTTCATGGATTTTCTCTCAATCATCATTATTGGTACAGGTTTGGCAATGGATTGCTTTGCAGTGTCTATAGCCAAAGGAGTTTGCCTCAAAAAAATCAAGGCTCGCAAAGTTTTGCGCATGGCATTTCTTTTCGGACTTTTTCAGGGTCTGATGCCTCTGATCGGATACTTTGCAGGTTCGGTTTTTGCACGTCAGATAAGTGCTTACGATCACTGGATAGCTTTTATTCTGCTCGGTATTATCGGGGCTAAAATGTTTATTGAAGGCCTGAAACCCATCGATCCCGAATGCGAAGTGACACGTCATCCTTTTCGATGGAAAACGCTTTTTGTTCTGGCCATAGCCACAAGTATCGATGCGCTCGCCACCGGGATTATTTTTGTTCCCTTTCCCGAAATAATCTGGTATGCAGTGAGCATCATCGGATTTATCAGTTTTATTTTTACTTTTGCAGGTGTTTATATCGGTTCAAAATTCGGTAGAAAGCTTAAAATAAACATGGAACTGATTGGTGGTATCATTCTCATTTCAATTGGTTTAAAAATTCTGATTCAACACAGCATCTGAATTTAATGGTACTAAAGCATAACAATCATATAACATCATTTAAAAAATTTAGAACTATGAATCACAAAAACTACTTAATTCTGGCTATTATTGCACTAAGTACAATGATTCAGGCAGCCGAACCTGTAAAGTTTAAATTGTACGGATTTGTTCGCACTGAAGCTTTCTACAACAGTCGCGAAAACACACAGGCAATGGACGGATTGCTCAATCTGATTCCAAAACCCGTTCAAAACAATCTGGCTGGCGACGATATTAACGGAAATCCGCAACTCGAAATGCTCAGCGTGGCTACACGTTTAGGGGTGGATATGAGCGGAACTGAATTTCTGGGTGCCAAAGCAAGTGCCAAAATCGAAGCTGATTTTTCGGGCGTTGGCACCACTTATTTTTTGTTCAATCTCCGTCAGGCCAATGTAAAACTTAACTGGGAAAACACAGAACTTCTCATAGGGCAAACATGGCATCCGCTATTTGGAAACGTGCTTCCCACACACAATTCGCTTAATATCGGTGCACCTTTTCAGCCCTTCAACCGCAGTCCGCAAATACGTGTAAAACAGAATCTCACTTCTGCACTTTCGCTTACCGGAGCTGCCATTTATCAAACACAATTTCTGTCGCAGGGACCAGCCGGAGCATCGGCGGTTTATCAGAAACAGGCCATGCTTCCCAATCTGAATCTCACAGCCGAATACAAAACCACACACTGGCTCTCGGGCGCAGGTGTTGATTTTAAAGTAATTCGTCCGCAATATAACGAGCGTTTGGCTTCAACCAGTTTTGTGGCTTTTTCGCAATACAGTGACAAAATGTTGCAGCTAAAAGCCAAAGCCATTCTGGGTCAAAATCTAACCGATCATTTGATGATTGGTGGATATGGCGTGAGTGCTATCAATTCAGGTGTGGCAGAATATACAAATTTGAATACCTTCACAACCTGGTTTAATGCAGAATATGGCAAAAAATGGCAGGTAGGAGTTTTTGCCGGATTGTCGAAGAATCTGGGGAGTGAAAAAGACTTATTGCAAGCCATGATAACTGACAATGTAATTATTTACGGAAATGGATTTTACAACACATCTCAGGAAATGACCGACCAACTCTGGCGTGTGGCTCCTCACCTCACCTATTCTTATTCCAACATTAAAATTGGTCTGGAGTACGAGCTTACAAACGCAACCTTTGGTCGCGTGCAGGCCAGTGGAAAAGTCGCAAATCCTTACGATGTAAACAACCATCGCATTATGGCCATGATCAGTTATAATTTCTGATAAAACATCTTCGGTCTTTATGGCAGGATTATTGCTAAAGAAATGACTTTGAAACAATAAACAGTGTTACTTTGGCGTTGAAGAAATAGTTTAAAGTATTGAAATTTATGAGAAAAGTTCTGATTTTATTAGCAATAATCATTTATATAAACGGATTTTCGCAGCAGGCATTTCGCACTGCTGTGTTCAATCCCGATATACGAACGCTTCAGATTTTGCCTGTAGGCGAAAAATACCTTCCTCCGGTTATCACACTTAACAGCGACGAACGGCTCGAAGTGAAATTCGACGAAATGTCGCACGAAGCACATAATTACGGCTACAAAATTTTACATTGCAATGCTGATTGGACGCCTTCGGGACTGCTCACCACCGAATATCTGAGTGGCTATACCACAGCCAATATTACTGAATATATTCTTTCGCAAAACACCACATTTCTTTATACACATTATCGGTTTCAATTACCCAACGACGAAATTCAATTTAAAGTTTCGGGAAATTATGTGGTTCAGATTTACGAGGACAATCAGCAGGACAAGCCCCTTGCACAAGCCTGTTTTTCTATCGTAGAGCCTCGTGTTAGCATTTCGGCAAAGGTACGCGGTAATACCGACACTGAATTGAACAATCGGCTGCAACAGCTCGATTTCGAGGTGGTGCTCAATGGAGTGAATGTACGCGAAGCATCCACTGAGGTAAAAGTGCTTATACGCCAGAATAATCGTATCGACAATGAGGTAAGCGGCATACAGGCCACTTATATTTCCGGCAACAAGTTATCATACATCAACAATAAAGAACTGATTTTCGAAGGTGGAAATGAGTTTCATCGCTTCGACATTTCGTCAGTTTATGCTGCCAGCGAAGGAATTGATGAAATTAAATACGTTCAGCCACATTACGAGGTGTTTCTGACTCCCGACAAAATACAAACTTCGCGGAATTACATGCACGAATTTGATGTAAACGGCAAGTTTGTCATCAATTATCAGGAAGCCATGTCCGACAGCAATTACGAAGCTGATTATATGTGGGTGAACTTCAGTTTACCGGCCAAATCTCCCTTTTTCGACGGACAGGTTTATCTTGGTGGAGACTTCAATTACAACATTTACGATGGCCGTACACGCATGATGTACGATAACGATAGCCAGCAATATTACCAGAAAGTACTTTTAAAACAAGGCGGATATAACTATCAGTATCGCTTTGTTCTCAAAAATTCGAAAAAAGCTTTTGTGGAGCGTGTTGACGGAAGTTACTGGCAAACAGGAAACGAATACAGCATTTACGTTTATCACCGTGGTTGGGGCGAACGCTACGATAAACTCGTGGGCGTAAAACAGATACAATAGGCAGAGGCAAAGACAAAGACAAAGACAAAGGCGAAGGCGAAGGCGAAGGAAAATGTTCAGGCAAAAATTTTTTAAGCGACTGCAATCTCAGTTTTCTCAAACAATTATACAAAAGGGCTTTAGGGTTTTAGCTTTCTAATTAGCGCAGAACTCTGTTTATAAACACAACTGAGGGGGTGA
Organism: Bacteroidia bacterium; assembly: GCA_009929375.1. GTDB lineage: Bacteria > Bacteroidota > Bacteroidia > Bacteroidales > Paludibacteraceae > Paludibacter. Next base: position 14,596 of record SAAO01000047.1, on the reverse strand, counting down.
TTTGCAATCACCCCCTCAATATATAGTTTTGTTTCAGAAAAATCAGTGTTTAAAGTTTGCAACTGCTTTCGGGTCGTGTTTGTATTTAAAGAAAATTGCAAACAATATGGCAACCACCAGCGAATATGCTGCAAAAACCATCCATATTCCCGACCAGTCTTTCACATGTGTGACAGGATCTTCGAACCATTTTGCAATCACAAATCCGGCAATAATATTACCCATTACAGCACCTACACCATTGGTCATGAGCATAAACACTCCCTGAGCCGACGACTGTATTTTCGAATCGGTATTTTGTTCTACATACAAAGCACCCGAGATATTGAAGAAATCGAATGCAAGTCCATAAATGATGCACGAACCGATAATAAGCACAAAACCAAGAATTGAATTATCGGCAAGTCCGAACAGTCCGAAACGCAGTACCCAGGCCAGCATACTAAACAACATCACATTTTTAATACCAAAACGTTTCATAAAAAACGGAATAGCCAAAATAAACAATGTCTCCGAAATTTGCGAAACCGAGAGAATAATGGTTGAGAAATTATTGATAAGCTCGCCTACCGGAAACACAGTAGCATCCTGCAAAAAGCTGTCACCATAGGCATTGGTTAGCTGCAACGAACCACCCAGCAACAAACTGAAAAGGAAGAACAAAGCCATTTTCTTTTGTTTAAAAAGCACAAAAGCTTCCAGTCCGAGTTTCTGAACAAGTGTTTGTTTCTGATTCGTTTTCTTTGCTTTTTCATTCTTCAGAGCAGGCAGGAAAAAGAACGAAAAAAGAGACAATACCACAGCCAATACTGCCGATATGATAAACGAAACTTTGATACTTTGTCCTAATCCCCAGTCCTTTGTAAAGAAATTTGTCACCCACATAGCCACAATGAAGCCCACAGTTCCCCACACACGAATGGGCGGAAAATAAGTTGTGGGATCTTTTCCTTCATTTTTCAAGATGCTAAAACCAATTGAGTTATTGAGTCCGATGGTAGGCATATAAAACGACATGGCCACAAAAAGTACCCAGAAGAATGATACAGGCGAATCGATAAAAGGCAACACGCACATTGTGGCAGCAAACAACATATGCAAAATAGCATACACATAATTTGCTTTCCATTTATCGGCAAGTATACCAAAAAGAGTTGGCATAATGAGGGAGGCAAATCCCATTGTGGAGAAAACCAGACCAAATTGAGCCCCGTTCCATTGTTTTTCCACAAATCCGTAATGTCCTAAAGTCATCATCCACGCTCCCCAAACAAAAAACTGGAGAAAATTCATCAATGACAATCGAAATTTTAATCCCATAATATTTTGTAATTTAAAGTTATTATTTTATTGATTCTCTTTGTAATTTAAAGTTATTATTTTATTGATTCTCTTTACGTTTTAATGCGTCGCGTATGTTCACGGCCAGCTCATATTTTTCCTCCTTAAGCGCCATTTCGAGTAATTGCTGCAGATCCTCTTCAGACAAAGCGTCCAGTTCCTCATTACTTAACGATTCCGCATCAATTCCTTCTTCATCCTGTTGAACCACATCCTGTTGATTATCAATCACACTTCCAACAATATCAAGAATTGATGCACGGATATACACAGGCGAATCGGAGCGAACAGCAAGCGCAACTGCATCCGAAGTACGGGCATCCACAACCTGAACACCATCCGCTGTACGAATGTGTAATTCGGAGTAAAACACATCATTCACCATGTTATAAATTACAATCTTTTCGAGTCTTGCAGAAAAAAGACCCAGAATATTGTGAATCAAATCGTGAGTCAATGGCCGTGGCGACTTTTTGTTATTGAGTTTAAGAGCAATGGATTGCGCTTCGGGCTCTCCTATCATGACAGAAAACCGACGATTGCCGCTTGCCTCGCTCAGTACCAATCCGTAAGTACCTACAACAGTCTGATTATAAACGAGTCCTATAATATTGAGTTCTACTTCCTGTTCCATATATAACTTTTTGAAAAATTTTTTCTGAAAAAGCAGAGCAAATATAGTTATAATTTTAAAAGAATAAGACAGTGACATCGCAAATTAGCGGGACTGCTTACAGTTTTTTAGTATGCTGACGAGGCTAAGTTCTTTTTTTAAAACTAATTATGTTATTCATGTACAGTATTAAGAAAAATATAAGTACTTTTGTCGCCCGATTTATGAAATGAAAACGAACATACTTACAATTTTCAAGCACACCTGGGGACTTATGATGAGCACCGCCCTTACCTGGGAAGCCATCAGAACCGAATTAAAGTCCGAAAACAGTACATTTAAAACTTTTGTATTGCCCTGGACAATTATCGTTTCGTTAGTGGTATCGGTATTCTCAGCGTTATACAGTACCCAAAAAGTGATCGAAACCGGATTTGTGATGGGTTTTGTCACTGCAATTGCCATCGTCGGCTCATATTATTTAAGCCGTTCGCTTGCATTTTCGTTTTTCAGGAAAAACCACAGCGATTTATTTTCGAAATCTGACATTTCAAAAATCGTAGCACATTCTTTTTCTGTGGTTTACCTTACCAAAATAATTGCATCAATTATTCCGAGCCTTTTCTTTTTACAAATTCTGAACGTTTATACTGTTTATATTGTGTGGGAAGGTTGTCGCATTTTTTTCAATATTAACGAAGACGAACGCGGAAAAAGCATGCTTCTCATAAGTTTATGTGTTATCTTTATGCCTTCAATTATCAGCAGAATTATTCTGATGATGTTGCCCGGATTCTGATCAGCACTATTTGCTTTATTACAAAAAAACGACTGTTATGTTTAAAAATTCCAACATAGTCATTAAAAATAAAAGAGCCACTTTCGATTACGAAATCATGGAGCGGTATGTAGCCGGCATTCAGCTTTTCGGAACCGAAATAAAATCGATACGCGACGGAAAAGCATCTCTGACTGATACTTACTGTACTTTTATTGCCGACGAACTTTGGGTGAAAAACATGCACATTGCCACTTACTTTTTTGGCACCTACAACAATCACGAAGTGCGCCGCGACCGTAAATTATTACTTACCAAACGCGAACTCCGCAAGTTGATCAGAGGAACAAAGGAAACAGGGTTCACCATCGTACCCACCAAACTGTTTATCAACGAAAAAGGACTGGCTAAACTGGAAATAGGACTGGCCCGCGGAAAGAAAACTTACGACAAACGCCAGACACTGAAAGAGAAAGAAGACAAACGAAGCATGGACAGGGCCATGAAACGATAATTTCAACGAATACAGTTCAGGTCTAAATCAATTTCGCCAAACTCAATCATGGCGTTGAAAATACGAATCCGGCTGTAATGCAGCAAATCATCAACCCGTATTTCTGCTTCAGCAATAATTCCGTTTGCCAAAAGATAAGCCCTTTGCGTACCAAATAAAGCCGGTTGTGCCGGAGTCAGCCATTTTGTTCCATCCCACAAAGCCACATTTGCATAACTTGTATCGGTGAGAAAGCCATCGCGCACAATAAGCACATCGTCACATTCGCCCCGTTTGGCAAAAGCTTCGTTAAACTGAGTTCTGTCAGTCGACTTAAACAGTGTTGATTCAACCGGAGCATCCACAAGTTTCAGACTTTTTATTTCGCGACTCTGATAAGGTACAAACTCAATCATTTCAGGCGTTTCACCGTATTCAATGCGGCATTTATACAATCCGGTTTTGGGATAATCCTTTTCGCTAAGCACTTCCAGAGGATCGAAAGCCTGTACACCCGGAAAAAAAGCAGCAAAAGTACTCTCCACCCTTTGCCTGTGAAAAGAAGCACGGAAAAACTTTCCGTTTTCAAGTTTTATGGTTTCAATAAAGCGGGACATAAACTTTGCGTAATAATTCGTTGTATTCACTTTCACAATCACTTTGCGAAGTGATTCCTCCTCCGCTTTTAAACACAAGTCCATCGGGCTGTTGCTCCACAAACCTTATCATCACAGCCGAATCCAGATTTTCACCATCAAAAAAACCAAAAATTCCGGTATAATATTCCCGATCGTAACCTTCGGCCTTTTCAATAATTTCAAGTGTTTTGGGTTTTGGAGCACCACAAATCGATCCGGCAGGCAATAGTCTGAATATAATATCGCCCAAACGTTGATGATAATCATCTGCTAAAATGCCCGAAATTTCGGAACTTACCTGCAGCAAATCACCCTTATTGGTTTTGAGCCTGTCGATATAACGATAGCGTTTCACTTCCACCCGGTCGGCCACCATACTCAAATCGTTGCGGATTAAATCCACAATCGTGGCATGCTCAGCTTTTTCCTTGCTATCGTTCAGAATAATGTTTTCTGCATCGGGAATTGTGGCGTCAATAGTGCCCTTCATTGGAAACGACGAAATACATCCGTTTTCAATCCTCACAAAACATTCAGGCGAAAGCACGATAAAACGATCCTTCATCCACAATTTATAGGCAGCGTTCGACTGTTCGTAAATTGCTTCGAGGCTAAGATTGGTTTCGAGTCGTGTGGGCTTTGTCAGATTGACCAGAAATGAATTACCCCGCCTGATTTCGCTTTGTACAAACCTGAACGACTCAGCATAAGCTTCCGGACTTACAGGAAAAGTTTTCCACACAAGCGTTTGCAAAGAAGCCGGAGATATTTTGTTTTCGTGCATCGAAAATCTCACTTCCGATGCATTCAGTTCATCTTCAGGGATTACAAACCCTTTTTCAGCCCGGTAATCAATCACAAAAAGAAAAGCCTTGTGTGCAGCCCCAAGTCTGTTCATTTCCGAAATAATGATATCACGGTTCAATTCTGTATGCGGATTTGCTGATTTCATTTAAATACATTTTTCAGGCTGCAAAAATAAAGAATATTCGCATGAAACCACTTATATAAACCAAAATGACCCTGACAAATTCATTTTTCACAAAAAAGCTACTTTTTATTGTTTTTCAAAAATAAAATTCAGACCTTTGGTGCAACTAACTCTAAGCTAAAGCAAAATGGCAATTCCCACTTCACGTGCAAAAGAAAAAGCCACCATCCACATCGACACAGAAAAATGTAACGGATGCGGCAAATGTGTATCCGTATGTAAGGATTTTAGTATTGAGCTGAAAAACGGAAAGGTGACACACTCGTCAGCTGCTGTTTTCGGTTGTATCGGTTGCGGGCACTGCATGGCCATTTGTCCGCACGAAGCTATCACCGTTACCGGACGGGAAATCTCACCCGATGATTTATTCAACCTTGCTGAACTTGCTGCATCGGCCTCATTCCCAGATTTATTATCGCTTTTCAAAAAAAGGAGAAGCATAAGGGAATTTCAGAAAAAAGAGATTGAAAAAGAGCTGATTGAAAAAATTCTGGAAGCTGCACGTACTTCACCAATGGGTTTACCGCCCTCCGATGTCAATGTGCTTATCTTCGACAGTTTTGAGAAGAACAAAATCTTTGCAGCCGATTTTTGCCGATATCTGAACGATATGAAATGGTTTGTTTCAGATTGGTTTCTGGGAATTATGCGACCATTCTGGGGCAAAGAAAACGATGAAATGTTCAGAGGATTTGTAAAGCCACTTTTTAAAATTTACACTGAAAATATTGAAAATGGTGTCAACCTGGTCAGCTACGATGCTCCACTGGCTATGTATTTTTATGGCTCGCCATATACCGATCCCGCTGATCCGATTGTGGCAGCCACAACAGCCATGTATGCAGCCGAATCGCTCGGATTGGGAACCTGCATGCTCGGAGGCATTCATCCGCTGATACAGAATGGTCGAAAAGCACGAAAATTCAGAGAAAAGCACGGCATAAAATTTGCAAGTCGTGAAGGGCTTTTTGTTATTTTCGGCTATCCTGCTGTAAAATACTCAAAAGGAATTAAGCGCACTTTTGCCTCGGAAACATATCTGAATTAAAACAGAGTTTTTTAAGGTATGATAATGCTTATTTTCACAAAATCTTTTTTCACTTTACAATAAAATTAAGTAAGTTTGCACATCAGGTTTTAAATTCACAATAAAAATATCCCCATTATGAAAAAGTTCAGCATTTATTTCATGACATTTATGTTCGCAGCCCTCAGTTTCAACTCCTGTTTACCTATCGAAGATATGTTCGACGAATCGCTTCTGATAGGAAAATGGGTAATGGGAACCGATCATTATCGTTATGATGCCGATGGAACGGGTGTCAGTTGGGACACTGCCGACGATTATACAGAAGAGGAAGGACTTCCTTTTACGTGGACCCTGGAGAGCGCCGAACTGACTCACATTCACATTATGGAAACCGGTGGTTCGGGTGTTCCGAAAATTTACACTGTCACTGAACTGACCGCCACTTCATTGAAATATAAGGACGACTTTGGAAAAACATATTCCTTTGTCAAAATAAACTAATAACACATCCGACGGTTGCACAAATATCTTTGCATTCGTCGGATGCTGTTTTTATGATTCACAGAAACTTATAAAATTCTTAAATCCTTAAAAATGAACCGCACAGTCAAAATAATCCTGATAAGTTTTGTTTCCCTGCTGGTTGTACTTCTGATAAGTATATCGGTACTTTTGTGGCTGGTGTTTACACCCGAAAGACTGACACCCATTGTGCAAAAGCAACTGAAAAACTATATATCCTGCCCTGCCGAGATAAAAGATGTGGAACTTACATTCTTTAGTTCATTTCCTGAATTTGCACTGAAGATTGATGGAATTACCCTCGTAAACCCCACTGAAGGAGCTCAAAACGACACTTTACTCAGCAGCGGAGCACTCAGAGCCACTGTGGATATAAAGGAATTTGTGAAAAACAACAAAGTAATTATCACCGATGTCTTATTCGAAAACTTACGGGCTAACCTCTTCAGTGATGCAGCGGGAAAAACAAACTTCGATGTATTTATTTCCGACACTACTGCGCAGGATAGCTCTGCTTTCGAAAATCCTTTTGAACTGATTAAACTCGACAAAGTAGCTGTGGAAAATGCCAATATCAGTTATATTGATCTGAAATCAAAAATGACAGCTTCCATCCACAACCTGAATGCAGAAATGCTGATGGACATGAAAAAGTCAGTGATTGATTTAGCTTTAAATGCTACAACGCCTCAAATATCTTTCAAAGCCGACAGTACTGTTTTTCTGAAAAATGCAGATATCCGGCTGAATGTTCCTGCAAAATTTGATATGGATCAAATGCATTTGACGCTCAACAATTCGGAATTGGAAATCAATGGATTGAAAGCCGGCATAACAGGCGAGGTAAATCTAAAGAACGACATCATCACCGATTTGCAATTCCACACTTCAGAATATCCGCTTAAAGACTTGCTGGCGCTTGTGCCTGCTCAATATCTGACATCGCTCGAAGGTATGAATATTACCGGAATTGTTGATTCTAAAGGCACAGTAAAGGGTACTTTCAATGACAATTCCATGCCGGTAATCGATGTTACTGCCGGACTCGACAAAGGAACTTTTGCTTACAGTGCTCTTCCGGTAAAACTTCGCGAAATGAACGGAAATCTTCGTCTGCTGCTCGATTTAAACCACGACAGCGTATCGCATATTGTGATTAATGAATTCAGCACACGTACCGGAAATTCGCATATCGGCGGAAAAGGCCGAATCGACCATATTATGCTCGACGATATGCTGTTCGATCTCGATCTGAATATGGGACTTCAGCTTGCTGACCTGAAACCATTTTTGCCAGAAGGAATGAATCTGTCATTTGCCGGATTTGCCAGCGGTAATGCAAGTACAAAATTCCTGCTTTCGGACGCTATGAATGCTGATATCGAAAAAATGAACATCACAGGCTGGATGGATGCGAACAATCTGCGTATCGATTACGACAGCCTTTCGATGCAGGCCGATAAAGCTAAGTTACGACTCAGAAAACCCGAAAGCAAACAATACGCTTTCCTGAATGCCGATCTCCGGAGTCCGAAACTCAATGTGCAACAGGGAAAAAATATCAAAGCTACATTACACAATGTAAATCTGAATGCCCTTACTTCGGATTTAACGAAAACCGACAAGCTTAATAATATTAAACTTGATTTTAACTTTGGACAAATGAAGGCTGATGTCAGCGATATGGCAGTTGCCCTGCAAAAAACCAAAGGTGATGCTGATATTGCCATGAATTTCAGCGACAGTGTTTCGTGGCCAACAGTCGATTGCAACTTTGACATCAGCAAACTTAATTTTGCCATGGACAGCACACTTGCCGAAATTTATGCACCCAAAGGAAGTCTGAAAATGAAATCGGCCAAAGGGAATCCGGCCGACCTGCTGCTCGACATCGTTTATTCGGGCAAAAACACCATAGCCTCAATGGGTAAGGAAAAAATTACAGCTTCCGATATGAATATGGATGCTGCAATTGCCTACAAACCCAACGAAAAAAACACAATGCTGCAATGGGAGCCAAATGGTTTTGTGTCGATGTACAATGCCGACATCGAAACTTCTGAGTTTGCTGCCGACATAAGACTTCCGATTCTTGAAATGAATTTTACACCCGATGCATACAATATCAAAAATGCAAAACTTCTGGTGGATAATTCAGACTTTGAACTCACAGGAAAACTATGGAATGTGGATGAATACCTGAAAAACAAAGGCTTGCTCAAAGGTGAATTCAAATTTCGCTCCGAACTGACTGATGTGTACCGGCTTATGGATCTCACAAGCGGTTTTGGCGAAGAAGATACCACACTGACTGCTGCTGAACAAATTAGCAAAGACTCTGCAAGTGCAGCCAGCGGACCTTTTATGGTTCCGAAAGGTATCGACATTACACTCGATGCACAAATCAACAAAGCACAGCTCGGATTCGATTCAGCACACAATGTACTCGGAAAAATTTATGTGCGCGACGGACTGTTGGCACTCGAAGATTTACGTTTCAACACCTCAGCAGCCCGTATGCAGCTTACAGCCATGTATCGAACACAACGTCGCAATCATTTGTTTATGCGTTTCGATTATCATATGACCAATACCGAAATAAGCGAACTGCTCAAAACCATTCCCGATATCGACAGCATTATGCCCATGCTTCGTTCGTTTGGAGGAAAAGGCGAATTCCATATTGCCGGCGAGGCATACACCGACTCGGCTTATAATCTGAAAAAATCAACCATTCGTGGCGTTGCTTCCATCAAAGGCGAAAATCTGGTACTGATGGACGGTGAAACATTCTCCGAAATTGCCAAAACGCTGCGGTTCAGCAAACAGGCTCAAAATAAAGTGGATAGCCTTTCGGCCGAATTTACCATTTTCCGCAACGAAGTGGACGTGTATCCTTTCCTGATTGTAATGGATAAATACAAAGCTGTGGTAGGTGGCCGTCACAATCTCGACATGAGCTTCGACTACAACATTTCGCTCATAGACAGCCCATTACCCATACAGTTATGCGTGGATGTAAAAGGCACAATGGATAAAATGCGTGTATTACCTGCAAAATGCAAATATGCCCGCCTCTATCGACCGGTGGAACGACGCGAAATTGATACACGAAGACTCGAAATTCGTAAAATGATACGGGACGACCTTACTTCGAAAGTAAAAGACTAATCCGTTTAGTCCGAATAACTATACTAAAAAGCCGGAAATCAAACATTTGATTTCCGGCTTTATTATTATGAATGATTCAGATAAACTTATTTTGAAAAAAAGTATTTGTTTACAATTTGGTCATACTCTTCATAATCCTTATAGCCGAGTTCCGATTTGTATCCTGTTTTGCTATCAACAAAAATCACAGTAGGCATCGCCTGAATTTTAAACAGACGTGCGAGTTCAGGTTCCTGATCCACATCAATTTTATAAATCACCAGTTTTCCTTTGTATTTATTCTGAAGAGCCTGTAAGTGTGGTGCAAGCATTTTGCATGGACGACACCATGTGGCATGAAAATCGAGAATAATCGGAAGTTTACCTATACGATCGAATTCTTTATTTTTCTCGTAGTTCCACACTTTTTGTTTAAAGGTAGCTGCTGTTAATTCTTCAATTTTCACATCTCCTTTGTCAGCTGCAAATGCAGTTCCAAAGCTGATAATCAGTGTAAATACTAATGTTTGAATTGCCTTTTTCATTTTAAATAATTTTGATTTGTTTTTCTTTTGATATTTTTCTTTGTTTGGGGTAATAAGTAACAGGAACAATATAATGTCGCATTTTAGAATAATTTCAAACGCCATAAATAAATCATTGATGCTCTTTTGAACGTCTTTTGTACCTTCATTCGGTTGTTTAGCCCGCTAAACGCCCTCACTCAAGTCCAAAATCCATTTCAAAATAGCTATCAAAAATTACTACATTATATTATTCCTATTACTTAAAATCAAATACTATGCCTTAAATTTATATTCCCTATGATTACCTGAGCTTTCAGAATTTCCCTTTCAAGTCTCATTATATCCTTTTTCACTATCCACAAGTGATAACATGCCTCAATGGCTCTTTTGTCGGATTCAGGCAACAAGTATTCAGTTTTCTTCGTTCCGAGCAGTGTCACTTTTATTTTTTCGTTTCGGTTAGCAGCTATAAATCCTCCGATACCGCCATCAGCATTTGTAAAAGTCAGACTTTCGAAATACTGTCCGTCGGTAGTAAAGCTATGAAAAACGCCTTTGGCTACACTATCGTTTTCGGTGCTTGCAAATCCTTCGCCTGTCGACACCATTACATTTCTATGGTTAATACGCGATCCTCCCACATTGCTTACAAGATAGAAATTAGCCTTTTCGTCTACATAACACTTCAAATAGTTTCTACCCGTATTTTGTTCGGTAATTTGCGATTTATAAACATAATTTCCGACTTCTTGGTATTTTTCATCCTTTTCGAAACGGAAAAATTTCATCAATGAGTCGGCTTCTGCTTTTTTCACAGGCAAAATACTATCGCAATAAGCCAGCATGCGGGCACTTTCGCGGCGACTGATAGTATCAGCCAACGCCACAGCTATTTTACGTTTATCCACCAAGCGTGGAAAAAGCGTATGAATACTGTCAATTTTCAAGCGGGCTGTAGCCCAGTCGTTGTCGGCAATCAACTGCTCAATTTCCAGCAGCTTCTTGTCAGCCTGTTTTTCAGGCGATTCACCCCCGTTGCACGAAGCAAAAACAGCTACAAATGCTACAGCACTGAATATTCGGAAAAATTTCATTCGGATATAATTATTTGATTTTTATTATTTTTCAAAAGGAATATAACAATTCATCGAGCATAAGTGGATATTCATCTTTGTCAATACCATTGGCCAGCAAATATGGCTTATCATGTTGGAGTGTATTAGCAAAAACGTCAAAATTATACTCATATTGTTCGAGCGCCATTTTATAAAACACCAGCGCATCTTTCAATTTACGATTACACCACGCAATATGTCCGGCATTTATTAAATCGTGATTATCGGGCTCTTGCTCAATAAGTTTCTGAATATAATAATCGGCTTTTGATAAATTTCCGGCCACAAAAGCACACCAGCTAATGGCTTTCCATGCTTTATAATTGTTTTCGGTGAGCGCATCAATTTTGTAATACACAGCAAGTGCATCGTTATACATTTTGAGCTCCTGCAGGCATTTACCCACATTCATTTGAATATTCAGATTCTCAGGATCGAGATAAGATGCATGTCGGTAATAATTGAGTGCATTCTGATAATCGCCCACCAAACGGTAACAAAGTGCAATTTTTCGCACAGTCCACAAATCGTCGGGTTGAATGACATCAGCTTTTTTGTACGCATCGAGCGCCTCAGTGAGTTTCGAAAGTTGTTGCAAAGCAAAAGCCAGTTTCTGGTAAAGCGCAGCGGTAGGCTCATTTTCGTTTAGTAGTTCACGATATAGTTCAACAGCTTCTTTGTAATGCGATTTTGAAAAGTAAAAATCGGCCAAACGCTCTTTAATCAGATTACCCGAAGCGATAATGTCAAACAAAAAGGATTTGTGCATTTCGAGCGATGTTACAAAGAAGTCGCTAAAATCGGCACGCTGCGGATGTAATTTAAAGAAACGGAACAAATCCTGCACGTAGTGTTTCGAAATGTTTTTGGCAGCAAGATCGGGTGTTAGCACAGCTTCGTCGCGAGCCATTTCCTCAAGCTGTTCAGCCTCCATTTTAAAACTATTCTTCAGCATATTGCGCTGCATTTCGGGCATTTGAAGTATGCTCAGGCAGAATGAGTATTTATCGGAATTACACATGGCATTATTGGCGGCAAAGGCAGTAATCAGGCCACGATCGTCCGACTGAAAAATTTCATTTACAGATGTATGTGATGAATCGAAAGGCAAAAACCAGTTCGAAAGTTCGTTGAAAAAACCAAAATTTTTCAGGAGCGAAAATGTGCTCATATACACATCGGCACCTTCCTGCTGAAGTTCGGTCAACTCCTGCAATTTATCGCTTACGCCACTCGCTTCGAGCATTTCCTGCCATTCGGGATTCGCTTCCTCCCATTCGTCGGAATTCATTAGTTTTTCAGCATCAAGCTTGTCTTTCAGCAACGGACTGATTTTCATCACTTCTGGCAAAATTTCCTCACGCATTTTACGGGTAATCTTATCTGTTTCCATTGTAGTGGCAATCTGCACAATAATATTGCTCAACTGTTCGCTGAAATGCTGATCATCGGCCATTAACACCAAACGATTACGAATGGCAGGAAAGTAAGGAATAAACTGATTGTGACGAGCAATTACAAAGCAAAGTCCGGTCAACGCACGTTGGCGTACCTGCGGAATATCCGACAGACAGGTATCAAGCAAAAGCATCAGTTTTTGCTCGTCGAACATTCGCCACAAATTCAGAGTCAGCGCCGAAACAGAGAGCGATTTTTCAATCACACCCGGGTAAGATTTATCCTGAATATTCAGATAAAGCTGTCGTTCTTTCTGGTCATACCGTGTACTAAGCCACAAAACAGAAAACAAATCAGGTAAAAGTTTTTCGAAATTCGAACGAATCCTGAACATTTCATTTCCTGTCGCACGGTTATCAGCTTCGAGAAGTTCTTTTTGCCGGTGAAAATATTTCAGCGCATCATACAAATCGTCGTAGTTGCTAAAACGCAGTTTGTGAGGAAAATAACGTTTCTGAATAAATTCGAATGCAGTGGAATTGCGAAACAGCAACTCTTCCCGGAGTTCGGAAGCAAGCACATACATTTTCGAAATCAAACGATTGTACACAATTTTGCGTTCAGGATCGTCCACACCATCGATGTAGTATTGAAGCAGATAACGATAGTTTTGCTGCAACTCGTCGCAACGGTCGGTATAACTGCCCATTTGCAGTTCGCCCGCCATTAATTCTATTTTATCGAAAGCATTTTTAATTTTGGCTTTCAACAAAAAATTAATTACTCCTGAAAAAGTACTTTGTATTTGTTCTGAGTTCATTCCTCGACACTTATAAATTTGCAAAATGAATATTTCCCTGATGATACATGACAAAAAATGTAATATTTGTCAGTTTCCGCGTATTTCGGGCAATCGGATGAATTAAAAACCTGCCATCCAAAACGGAAGTATAATGATACAATAAGTGTACCGATTAGCACAGAACAAAAACGGGGAATAAATTGGCATTCACAATGCAAATATACACAAGAGCGGGAAAAGTCAACCCATTTTACTGATTTTTATCAAACGATCTTCGTCGATAATTTTCAGTTTTCGTCCATCCATCGCAATGATGTGTTCGTTCACAAAATTCGATAACGTACGAATGGCATTGGAAGTGGTCATATTCGAAAGATTTGCCAAATCTTCGCGGGAGAGATAAATATTAATTGTAGCACCGTCTTCTTCAAGACCGTAATTTTTACTCAGCAGCAGCAAAGCTTCGGCCAGACGACCACGAATGTGCTTTTGTGTGAGATTTACAGTGCGCGCATCCGAAGCGCCGAGATCAGCTGCAATTTCTTCCAGAAAACGATAGCAAAAAGCATTGTTGTTGCGCAGAATCGACAAAAAAATGTCGGCTTTCAGCATGTAAACAGTCGAAGCTTCGAACGCGGCCACGTTGGTATTATAAGTCTGGCTGGCAATTATGGCACGGTACCCAAAATTTTCGCCCGGTTTCAGCATTCGAATAATCTGAGTGCGACTTCCCACACCTTCTTTGTAAACTTTTACTTTTCCTGCAGCAAGCACCATCATGTGAGTAGGAACTTCACCCTCGCAATGAATAATCTCATTCTTCTTGAAATGATGTATGGTAAAATTATTCTTAACAAACTGTCGTTCGTCGGGAGTTAACACATCCCATACCGTCAACACGTCTTCGATAGGTTTCAATTCCGTTGTTACTTTTTTAGCCATGATAATACACAAGAAAAAAAATATGTTTGACAACAATGTTTTAAAGCACAAATTTAGTAATTTTTCTATATAAAAAACAATTTCTAAAAAAAAACAGACAAAAAACAGTTAAATGAACATATTCTTTCAAAACAATTAGTCCGGCTAAAAAATGAAATGAAAATTCAATTAGTAAATGCAACTTTGCAGACAAAATAGGAAAGTTTGTTTTTTTCAGAGCCAGGAGGAATAACTCCCCCTTGCCCTGATGGAAAAA
>SAAO01000015.1 GCA_009929375.1 Bacteroidia bacterium | reverse complement strand
AATTTCATATATAAAATATGCTCTCCTGCTGATTTTGAATTGGTGATAGAAGATTTTAAAGATTTCTTCTCAAAAAATAATCAGGAAAAACTATGAAATTATTACAAAAACAAATTGATAAATTTCAATACAATCAGAAAGACCCCCTTCAAATCAAATCAATGATTTCAAAGAGGTCTTTCCTTTAATTAATCCTATGTCTAATGGTATATATTTAAATTTAAAACTGGTTTTCTTCAAACTTTCCATTAAAAATCAAATATATAGGATTAAAAGAGTAAAATCTTAAAAAAGAATCCTATGTATAATGAAATTTCACCTTGGTGTATCCAAAGTAGGATACCAATCAAAACCAATCAAACCAACCGGTATTACATACGTCAAAACAGAATTAAATCCACAGAAGTTATTTGATTTGATTTTATCCGGTCATGTATTCACTCACAACTTCAAAGATTTAACTACCTATTACCAACATCAAAAGACAACGGAAACCTTTGAATCAACTAATGTAATATTCTTTGATTTTGATAACTGTCAATACACTTTTCAAGAGGTATTAAATAAGTTAAAGGTTCAACCAACTATTGGGTATACAACTTTCAGTAATTCAATAGATAAAAACAGATTCAGATTGGTTTATTTAATCGATGAAGGAATCCGATTTTATGATGATTATTCTTTCATGTGTAAGCTTCTATTGAATATTTTATTTGAATCAAATGTATTAAATGAAATTCAAGAAAGCATAGATACAAGATGTTTCAGTGCAACACAATTCATTTATGGAAGTGGTACCAACTGTGAAAGGGTATTTAATCCGGATCAAGTTATTTCAGTAGACTATTTAAATGATTTGTTGATTCAAAGGTATTCAACCTATAAAGAATTTGAAAGGGAATGGTTATTAAATGCTTTTGAAAAGAATCAAACAAAATCAAACAAAAAGAAAGAATCAAAGTCAAAAGAAAAGTGTCTGATTTTTTCCAATTCGAAAGAATATAATAATATAAATACAATCTTACAAAATGGAAAAAATCAGACACCTAATGTATTTGCTGCAAAAGGAATATTAAAACAACCTTCCTTCAAACCTATTATCAGTAATACCTGGACTGCACAATTGAATCCTCAGAGTGTATATTCTTATGTGGGTGATCAGGGTGTTTATCAATTGAACACCTTCTTTGGTAAGAATGGTAAAATCAAACAGGGTAAAAGACACAGTGCTCTATTCCGTTATTGTGCAATAATCCGTAATATTTACCCCGGTGTTAGCATGGAAATCGCACTTGCTAATCTGATGTGGTTCAGAAAGTATTATATTGAATCACCGGATGAAGTTTCAGATATCGAACTATCAGGTATAGTTGAAGGGATATTTAAATCTGATTCAGACCTTAGTAGTATCGGTAAACGGAAGTATTTGATTGCTCCTGAGTACAAGGGGTTGTCCAAAGAAGAAAAACGTAAAGAAGTGGGAAAAGCGAAGAAGAAATATCGGGATGAACTTATTTTATCTTCATATGATTTTAATCTGTCTGTTTTAGAGAATAGTAAATTTCTTGGTATTAGTAAATCTTCCATTTATCAGTGCATAAAGGATAATGGATTGGTTGTAAGGAAAGAAGAAGAATTTGTGCGTTTTAAGGATACATATTTGAGTTTAAATAATAAAGATAGAACTATTCGGAAAATGATGAAATATGGATTCAGTAAGTTTAAGTGTGAGAAGTATATTATGTTGGTTAGAAGTAATTAAATCCTATTTAAAAGATTTTTACCAGGTTGTATTTTCAATCATAAAAACCTGTATTCAAAATCTTTCCACTAAATCTATCACCTATGATATTTCACACTCACTTACCACAAAAAAACCACTGATATTTTTTCGTTATCAGTGGTCTTTTCGGCTATTCGTTTTTTCCTTATATATCCTCAGTTGAGTTTTTGCTATTGCACATCAGTATAGCACTTTTACTGCTTTGCCACCTACACTAACCATATAAACTCCCCGGTGTGCAAGTTCTACACGTATTGTTTCCGAGTTCACAGTGCGGTTGCATAGTTGTTTGCCCTGTAAATCCGACACCACAAGACGACTTTCGCTCTTAACACCTCCGATAACTATGGTGCCATTTTCAACATAACAGTTAAAGCTGACCGGCTGCTGCACATCCATTCCTGTTTCGGTCAGATAGGCGAAGTCCTTCCAACCAAAAGCAGTTCGGTATTGATCAATTGAGCCTTTGGGCACTTTTACGGGTATTGACTTGGAAACGCCGTTAAAAGTATTACCTGACACCTGAGGTGGTGTGGCAGCCTCTACCTGTATGGAGCCAAGCGTTTTACAACCCTCAAAAGCATTATCGCCGATCGTAGATACTGATGACGGAATACTGAGTTTTTTTAAATAATCGCAACTCCAAAAAGCGCCATCGCCAATGGTGGTAACGCCAGTGGGGATTACTATATCTTCGAGCGCATGACAGGCATAAAATGCCCAATTGCAGATAGCTTTCAGCTGCGAACCTTCTTCGAAAACCACCTTCTGCAGACTACGGCAATTTTCAAATGCACGCATCTCTATTTCTGTAACAGTTGAGGGTATTGATATTTCCTTTAGCAATATACAATCCGACAACGATCTATAGCCAATTCTCTCTAATTTTGATGGTAGTTTCAGGTTCTCAAGTTGAAAACAGTTATAAAACATTTCAACTGGTAGAACTTTATTTTGAGCACCCTTGATATCTGCATTACGGAGGATACGATACGAGTTTGGTATATTATTGTTGACACTATCATCAATTGAATCTCCGGTTATCACCAATGACTGAATTTTTAAACTCAATCCTGAAAACGGGTTGTATGAAGGAGAGATTATATTGGTTAATTTATTGCAATCAGTAAAAACACCAGTTCCTATCGATGTAACAGATGAGGGAATAGTTACTGAAGTTAAACCGGAGCAAGATGAAAAAGCACTATTACCTATCGACGTAACAGATGAGGGAATAGTTACTTCAGTCAAACTAGTGCAATATGAAAAAGTATAATCTGCTAATGACGTAACAGATGAGGGAATGATTACTTCAGTCAAACTAGTGCAATATGAAAAAGTATAATCTTCTAATGACGTAACAGATGAGGGAATAGTTACTGAAGTTAAACCGCTACAACGATCAAAAGCACCATTACCTATCGATGTAACAGATGAGGGAATAGTAACTGAAACCAATCCAATTTTACTCGCAAAAGCAGAAACTGCAATGCCAACTGTTCCGTCTGCAATAGTTAAGTTTGTATTATCCGGCATAGTACCTTTGTATGTATAAGCTACTTTACCTGCATATACAACTCCATCAGGTTGATTATTATACCATGCAGTTTGATTAAAAGCGAAACCTCCTATTGATGTAACGGATGAAGGAATCATTACCGAAGTCAAACCGCTGCAACTACTAAAAGCGAGATTTCCTATCGTTGTAACAGATGAGGGAATTGTTACTGAGGTCAAACCGCTACAACCAGAAAAAGCACTCTCTCCTATTGACGTAACGGATGAGGGAATTGTTACTGAGGTCAAACCGCTACAACCAGAAAAAGTAGAACCTCCTATTGCCGTAACAGATGAGGGAATTGTTACTGAGGTCAAACCGCTACAACGATAAAAAGCCCTCTCTCCTATTGACGTAACAGATGATGGTATTGTTACCGAGGTCAAACCGCTGCAATTTGTAAAAGCAACAGGTAAAATAGCAGTAACAGAGTATGTCACACCAGAATACACTACAGTAGCCGGAATAGACACCTCACCTGTATATTTAGCTTTGCCGTAAGTAACACCTACAGTAAACGGCGATACAGAAGAAGTGATATTATAATGAACACCATCCACCTGAAAATCGTATGCCCATGCGGAAAGAGTAATACACATGGTTGTAAAAAAGAGTACTAGTTTTTTCATATTGATTGTTCTTTTGAGTTTCACTGCCTACTCTCTCTGCTTTTCGGCTTCCGCACGCACTAATTTTCCCTAAAATTATGCAAATAAAACATAACTGATTTAATAACTTTATAAAGCATTGAATTGGCTTTCGGAACGACTTTGATTAGCTCTTTATCGTATAAAATTAGTCGTGGCGGAGAGACAAGGTGATGAGTTATGAGATTTGAGTTCCGAGTACTGAGTTTTGAGAATAAAACCTGTGGTAGTGTGATTAATTGAGAATCATTTCCGAAGCCAGGGATTTTCAAATCTCAAATTTTCAAATTTTCAAATTGAAACCCTGAAACTCTAAACCAACAGTCATCCAGCCGGGCAGATAATATGGAATTCAGCACTGTACAGTAACGACCCAGCTGACACCGCCTTTGTCATTTTCGGAAACAGTAAGTACATGCTTGTCGGGGAAGTATTTTGCAAGTTGAGCAAGGGTGATTTTTAGACCTTTGGAAGTGGATTTAGATATCACATCGTGGTAGGTTTGGCCATTAAGCCCTTTACCGTTATCGGAAATACTGTAAATAATACTGTCTTCAGTCAGTGCAATGCTAAAGTCGATACGTGGATTCACTATTTCTTTTGTAAAAGCATGTTTAAATATATTCTCCACAAATGGCTGAAACAGAAAAGGAATAATAAATACTTCGTTTATGTTCACTTGCTGATCAACATCCAACACTATCTCTACCTTTTCGTTAAACCGGAGCTTTTCAAGCTCAATATAACGCAGGGTATTGTCAATCTCTTCTTTTAATGGCACGAGCCTTTCTCCCGAGTTTTGCATAATGCCTCGCAGAAATTTTGCAAAATAGCCGGTATATTCCAGCGTTTTGTCTGTTTCGTTTTTCAGTATCAGATTCTGAACCGAACTCAGGGCATTGAATATAAAATGAGGCTTTAAGAGTAACTGTAAAGTATCTAACCTCAACTGCAATTCGGAAGCTTCCATTTGGGCTTTAGCAGTTTTCTCCTTTAGCTTTCTGACCCGAATTCTGTATGTAAAATAAAATCCGATTCCGCTAAATACAATGGCTAAAACGATATAAAACCATATTTGCAAATAAAATGGTTTTGGTATATCGAAACTTAATAAATGTACAATTGTTTTATTGCCGGATGTATCATCCGTAACCCTGAGATATAAATCAGTTATGCCATACTGAGGATTGCTGATTTTTATGCTTCCCGGAGTGGCCACAGCCGACCATGAATTATTGCTGCCAATGCGGTATGAGTATTGTAAATTTTCGGGATACGGATGATTGTTTATTTCCCACCTTACAATTATTTCAGCTGGCTTTTGACCAAAATTAACTTTACCTGCCTGCGAAAAGTTCCGGCTGATACTATCTGTAGAAACTGTAAGGGCCGAAAGTTTCCAGTTCAATTTTAAATTGCGGAGCTTTTTTACATCAACCAGGTATATACCGGCAGTTGTAGCTGCGTAAATTTTGTCGTTAAGCACTGTGGCCGTTCTGACAATAAGATCGCTGGGTAAACCATAAGTATGATCAATCAGATACACATTATCCCGGTCGAGCACAAATCCACCTTTGTTTGTGGCCACAATTATCAACCCGTTTCCGGCACGGACAAAATAACTCTCTATCACACCAAACTGTCTCAGATCAATTAGTTTTGTCATCAACAAAGAATCTTTTACATAAATACCTTTGTACAAAACATTTGACTGATCGACCGACACAAAACTATTCTCTCCCAATCTATCGTTGTGTGTGGGCAGATGTACATTTCCAAGTTTTTCGAAACACTTATACAAGGTGTCGTTTTGTATATACAGATACATTCGTTGGTTTTCGCTTGCAAGCAGGTATGTGGTATCATTCAACCTGCAATGCCCGCTTACATCCCTGGGGTTCGTCTTTCCCTTTATCCAATGTTTAAAAACAAAGTGCTTTCCTTTACCAAAGTCCCCACAAAATTCAGAATTTCCATAATCACGAAAAATCAGCACATCATTTTTGCTCAGGAAGCACAACCTCCCATCGGAGCCGGAAAATATATAATCCAGAATATTCAGGTCGTAGTCGAGCCGTATTTCGGCAAAGTTCGAGTTAATCACCAGATAGTCGGCAGAAATACTTAAATCGCGAAATCTCTTTTCTGCATTTAAAACAGCATCGTCGAAAGTACGAACCGGTTTGTACCGATCCATAAATTTTGTGACATCAGTCATAGTGACCGACTTTATCAATCGGCGCTCCCTGTATAGTTGTAATGTGTCATTCTTCAAAACAAACATCCTCCCATCAGACATTTTCATATCCAGAATATCGGATTTTTCTTCGAAGGGCAATTTTACAACAATTTCATTCAAATCAATCACATACAAACCCTTATCAATCGATGCTACATAAAGTTTATTCAGCAGTTTATCGTACTCAACATCCAGAAGCTGATTACTGTTTATGCTCATAGCTTCATTCATTCTTTGCATGTTTTTTCCACGAAGCTTATACAGTCCACCACTATTATCTCTCACTCCCCAACAGGCTGCAAACATTTCTTTGTCTGATGTATTGGCAAACTCCCAGATAACAGTATTAATGGCAATTGAGTCGGGTTTTGCTCCCGACAAATACCGGTCTGCTTTCCAGAATAAAAGATTGTGATGATCAGATTCGTTGAATCGGGTGCGGGAAAGGAATAAAGTGCCATTGTGCTGATAAGCCGAATAATTCCATTTGTTTTCAAACTGATTAAAACGAATATTCCTGAAAGTCTTTTGTTCCGGATTTATCTCAAAAGTGCCATAAAAAAACGACTGGAAATACAATTTACTTTTGTATTCAAAAAAATCGAGAATTTGAAAGGAATCTCTTTCGCTCAGATTTTTAAAAGGAACGAATTCACGTTTTTGATAATCGAAAACATTGAGTCCGGCTTCAGTACCTATAAAAAGATATTTTCCAAAAGATTTCAACTTTCGGATCGAATTGTTGGCACGTGAACGTGGCAATTGATAATTGTAGAATTTGTTGTTCCTGTATTCATACAATCCATTGCCAAATGACCCAAACCACAGCGAACTGTCGGGACATTGTTCAATTTCCCATATTTTACTGTAATCAAGACCATTGGAATACAGGTAATTCTTTATTCCATTTCCTGTAATACAGCTTACGCCATTGTCGGTTCCCAGCCAGACACGATGTATGTGATCAATGAAAATTTTGCGTACACCATTACTTGCAATGCCATTTTTAGCATTGTAGTTCACCGTATTATAGGCAGCTGCATTTAAAAACAGCCCTATAAACACAAGTAAAAGATAATATTTATGATATCTTCCCGATAAATTCATCTCTTTTTCTGACCGAGAGTGGTATTCTTAATCCATTCTTCAGCACAATCATATACTCATCTTTCTTTATTAATTCACTAATATGATCGAGGTTAATGATGTATGATTTGTGAGTTCTGAAAAAATTAAATTCTTTGGTCATTTCTTCAAAATCGCCCAAAGGTTTTGAAATGACAATGCTTCGTCCATCAATAGTATTGATTTCGCAATATGAACCTGCGGCTTTCGCGTACAGAAAAATACATTCTTCGATAAATACTGACCCATATTGAGTTGTCAATGTAATTTTCCGGGAATCTCCTTTTCGTATATTAAAAAGATTGATTGCATTTTTTTGTTTTTCTGCTTTTCTGAGTTCGTATTTCTTTAAGAGCGATAAAATGTCTATTTTATCTACCGGTTTTAGCAAATAATCAAATGCATTGTTTTTGATTGCTTTAATAGCATATTCCTCGTGTGCCGTAGTAAAAACCACTTCGAATTTTGCATCGCCATTGAAATAGTCAAACAATATAAACCCATTTTCATTAGGCATTTCTATATCCAGGAAAACAATATCAGGATTTGTGTTTCTGATCAGGCTTACACCTTCAGCAATATTATCGGCAATTCCGGTGATATGAATATGTGAATTGAAATACCGTTCAATAATATTCTTCAGGTACTCTGACGAATTTTTTTCATCGTCAATTATAACTGCTAACAACATATTTATAATAATTTTGAAGTGATAAAGATATAATAATTTTTAGAAAATAATCAACTCATTAAAAAATAAAAATCCGAAAAACAACAATTGGTTGTTTCCCGGATTCTATTTGCGTAAACAACAGATAGTAAAATTACTATTCTGACAAACTCACTCTGAAATCAAACGTTTCAACAATACCCAAAACACATACAAATGTAACAGAGCATTTTCGTTTTACCGGTATAATCTAAAGATTTGCCAATAAAATTAATCCGGTTTTTCAATCAGCTCACACAAAAATACTACTAATCATATCTTTATTTTTTCACTTTTCATAAACACACAATATAAACTTCTAAACAGAATAGAATTTCTTTTAAACGTATAATTAACCAACGCATTCAATTAACCTCTTTAACCTAAAGTACGAATAAGAAATTCTTCTCTCTCCAGTCTTTCAATCAGCGCTACCACTTTTGCAAAGTCATTCAAGAATTCTAAGTTAGATATTTCATCTAGTAGGGCTACTGTCGAGGACTTTTCACTTTTTTGAGTGGAAAGTCCTTTTTCTTTAGCCTACATTCATTTAACAGCAAACAATACAGAACGATACCTCATTACTCTTGAGGCTATATACTGACTTTTCGTCCATGTCAAAAAAAATCGGTTCAAATGCTGCAATATCAGTCCTAACTCCGGCATTGAACATCCTATACATTTCTTCGCTAATTTCCCCAAAAGGATACCTTGCTTCCAACTGTTCTTCACCGTTTTTCAGCTATAGTAATTGTTTTACAACAAAATTTAAGAACACTTCCATATTAACCACAGGTACAGAGTTACCTTCAACAACAGTTTATTCTTAAAAAAACACCCCATAGGCTCTTAAACGAACTTACGGGGTGAATTTATTTTAAAGTGACTAAATACTACTTCATAACAAACCTGTGGGTTTCAGTTTTAGCTTTGCCTGTTACACGTAAAGTATAAATACCCGGTGCAAGGTCGCCCACTTCGATAGAGTTTTTGGTGACAGCAGTTGAAATTATCTGCGTACGACCAGTAAAGTCAACAACTTCCAGCATATCGATTTCCTCAGGATTGTAAGTGAAATATAAAGTATTCACAACAGGATTTGGATAGATTATCCAATCCTTGCCGGTCAATTCCATATTTCCGGTAGATACTGAATAGAATGAAATAACATGCGGACTGGTGGCTTCACCATGATTGCTATCCGAAATGTATCCGAGTGTATTGTCAGCAGCAACCATTTCTTTACCGGTTGCAGGATCGTAGCACTTGAAAGTTATTTTTTTATTCACATCAATAATACCATCTCCCAGAATTGTCATATAAGCATAATATCTGTTGGTTACAGGATCCAGAATAAGATTGATTGTACCACGGCATTTATTGTCGATAAAGGCTGCAACCTGCAAGCTCTCATTATTTATTTCCTGATCGTCAATTTTTACGATTGCTGTAACAGTCATGTTTTGCGGGAACTCATATTCGTTATAAGTCCAGTGCATAGCCTGATCATTATTTGCTTTCCGCTTCACATTTAATCTTGAAATGTATTGCGACGGATAAGTCAGCATTCTGTTCGTTCCAACAGCCGAATTCAACATATATCCCTGACCGGGAACAAGGTATTCAAGGCTACCATTCCAGTTACCGCCCGAATAGGTTGCAAAACCAATCTGACCTTTTATCTGATCACCTTCAACGGCATTGATTGAACTTAAAGCCTCCTTCACCGGCGTTACAAACTGAGGTATATATCCAATCCAGTTCCAGCCCGGAACAATTGTAATCGGATAATCAACCTGTTTGGCAGTAGCACCAATCACTTTCACTGATTTTGGCTGAGCCGAGCGAACCAGATACATGGAATATTGACTGATAGAAGTCAGAGAACCCGACCAGCTTGAACCTGCAGCAGAATAATTGGTAAATGCTGTTTTCGATTTCAAACTGATTCCATCGGTTTCCAGACCTGACTTAATCTGATCGAGCAACGACGGTGAGCTGTTTACCACATTGGTTGATACCCAGTTCCAGCCTTTTCTGATCGTCAATTGCTGTTCCACTTTATCGGTTGCATTGAATATTTTAGCTGCCGAAACACTTCCGATAGTTGAACCGGACGAGAATGTCAACGCACCTCCTGCCACATCAACACCCGGATAGATACGTCCTGTACCTGCATCCCACAAACTGAATGTGAGCGCTTTGGCAGCATCTTCAGCATTTCCGTACACATCCATGTATAATATGTAGCTATTGAGCACTTTACTAAACTTAGGATTAACAATACCTACACATTTTGTTCCGATAAATGCAGCCAAAACATCTTCGCTGTCTTCCTGATAAACACCTTCAATCTGAATTTTACCGATAATATTCATCGACGATTCAAAATCGTAAGGGTTCACAGTCCAGTCAGGACGCGGGCCGGTAACTTTCAAAACAACAGGCAATACCTCATCGATATTCTTACTTCCTGTAAGACGAAGTTCACACTCGTATGCGCCGATATTGGCCGATTTATCAACCGTGAAAGTCAATGTTGTTTTTTCCAAGGGATCAAGTGTTCCTGAAGTTTTATTCGCAGACAACCAACCCGGCAGGCCACTTATCACATAATTTTCAAATTTACCTGAGCTGTTTGTGATTGTCGCTTCAAATGTCAAAGGCTCCAATACTTCTTTCTTAAGATTTACTGTTTCTGTTTGCCATTTCAGACGATTCTGATCCACAAATGCTGTCCATTTTAACGGAGAAGCCAATGTGTTTTCATTCAAATCCATGATGCGCTCAACTTCAAATTCCAGAATACAATTTTCAATGCGGTTGGCATCTTCATTGATGTTTATCACAATTTTATTGTCGGATGAAGTGAGTGTGGTATTCAATTTTACTCTCGGACGTGTTGCCTTTATTGAAGGCGTATTATCTGCAAAAGTCACATTTTTGGCCAAAGCAGACCCACCATTATCCATAGAGGAATAAGCCGGAATTGAAAGATCTTCTACCGACGAAACAATGTCATTTGAGCTATTCACATCTTCAAAAGGATAGTACGCAACCAGGCCTGTTTCATTTCCGGCAAGTTTCGATCGCATATCCAACCGGACATTGTCACCTGTCAGAGCACTGTTCCAGATTCTGATTTCATCGATTGAACCTTTAAATCTGTTATCAATAGTGGCCTTGGTTGCACCGGCTGCATACCAGCGACGGGCTCCGAAAGCTACCGAGTCGGAAGCCATTCCTCCGATATTAGTGGAAGATGTCTGGAATTTCAGTACACCATCAATAAAGACATTTGCATTTCCGGAGCGTAAAACACTCAATGCAAAATGGTGCCATGCATTATCCAGCACATCTCCCGAATTCAGTCGGGTCGAAGTTCCATTGGTTGTAAGCGCTAAATTTCCATCTTCATTAAATGCTACCATAAGGTTTTTAGCGGTTGCTGCTGCATCGCCAAGGCAGGAATAAAGTGTTGCATTTTTCTGACCAGCCTGACCACGGAACCAGAACTCGAGAGAGAAATCACTCTCTTTTGTAAATGGAATATGTCCGGATTTCACAACCACCTGATTGGAGCCGTTCAGCTCTGTCGCAAATCCACGGTTTGAAATAAACCACGAACTTCCAACATTCAGGTTTCTGCCACGGGCTTTATCAACAGCTGTTGTACCATAGCCTTCATCCATCAACCAGTATCCTACCAGATTCAGTTCATTTCCGGTTTTAGTGCCCGATCTGTCGGTTGTAATAGTGTTAGCCGACCTCGCTTCACTCCAAACACTTAATTGACGAACTAAACCTTTAAATCCATCTCCAATAATGAGGCGGCCATTCGGAGCAATTCCTTCAGCTAGATTCTCTACGAAAACTGACCCCTGTTTTTTATTGGCATTACTCCACAACATCAACTCTAATTTATTATTATTGCTATCGTAGCTTAATGCAAAGTACTGGAAGCTAGCATCTGCAACCAAACCGGTTGTTTGTTTTGTAAATCCGGAACCAACTGAAACTTTTAAATTGTTTCCAACAGCCTCCAATGCAATCTTATTACTTCCTTCGCCCATGCTGAAGATGTTACCTGTGCCATTGGCTGGATCGATAAGCATTTTTCCTTCAATGGTGAAGCTGCTTTGCAGATTTATCGGCATTTCAGTAAATGCTTTCTGGTTTCCATCAAACTGTAATCCAACATTATCTGTTTGCTGGTAATCATTCAACACTCCCCAAACCTGAACATCTGTATTAGCAATTTTTTCGACCTGAATTTTTTCGTTGAATGTGACCGAAGCCTCAGTTTCAGGAGTTAATATTCCATTTGAAGGAGACGGTAATCCCATTGACTGAGGTGTTTTCATGTCTTTTATGACAGTGATAACCGGTGTTTCGTTGTAAATATCACCTGCACAAATTGTTCGTGCTCTGAACTGATAGCTTTGATCCGGCTCATCTTTCATTGGGAATGTATACTTAATTTGTACATCGCCACTTCCAATTTTAACAAAGCCCTTCGAAGGTTTCATTATGGCACTGTCAAGTACAAATTCTTTTGCCATTCGCCAGTTTAATTCATTTACACCTTTGTATTGAAGTAAGATACCTGCAAAATTCTTATAGCTTTTATCAAAATCTTTCAATACAATATTCAGATCAGTACCTGTACTGGTATTTACAATACGGTCGTCAATCTGTAGCGTAATATCACTGCACGAAGGCGTAAAGGCTGCCGAAATAAGAGCTTCAGAACTTATTGCGCCATCACATGGCGATTCGAATAAGAGTTTAATGTTTTCGAAACTCAAATCATCCGATCCTCCCTGACTCAATCGTATGGTTTTTCTGACTGCCTGCTTTGGAGGAATCAGGAACAAACGGGGCTCGGTAAGCGGTGTACCATCGATGCTGATAATGGCACCGTTTGGATTCGTAGCTGCGTCAACCGAAAGCTGGAACCATGAACTGGTTGTAGTTTCAGAGTAGTTCAGAAGATCCACTTCATAAGTAGCCTGTTTGCCCGATGTAACTCCTGTAACTGAAGGCACAAGCACATTAATACCGGGTTTTTCGATCTGAACTGTAGCAGTGTTTAACGCAACCGGTTTGCCGGATACTTTGTAAACCACACTTAGATCTTCACCTTCGTAAGGACATGAAGAATTACCACCACGTGTAACAAATATCGGTCCGCCTTCGCGTTCGACATTACTTACAGCGAAGCTTTTCTCGTCTTTCCCGTCGTAGTTCAAATGCACCTTCGCTTCGGGAGTTACCGTATAGGATTCGGGTGTAAATACATCCACAGAAAAATAGTTACCGGCATCGCCATCTTCCAGGGTATAGGAATAAGTTACGGTATTTTCGATTGCATTTTCTTCCGACATTTCCTCACCACCACCGGCTTGTGCTTCGTTTTCGATTGTAAATCCGAAATCATTGACGGTTAAACCCGCTTCCGATGTGAAAACAGCCATCAATTCCCACGCAGCACTATGTGATTTCGTAGTATTTGAAGTACGGGTATATGTGTTGCCAAGAATTGCACCTGCATCAAACGAAATGTTTTTTACGTTGTACTTTATGTCACTTTTATACTCCGCCGGCGCTTTACCCGAGGCATGCAATTTTTCCAGTTCGTTATCGCGGATTACTTTTTCCCAGTTGTTGATCTGATTGTTATAAAACAATACGGAATCAATATAAACTTTTTCAGTTATTACTGCAGGTCTTATCCATTCATAAGTTCCGTTTGTACCAAAATCTTCATCCTCAATTGATTTAGTTGTATAATACTTCGACTTAGCACCGGGTGTTTTGTTGGGTGTCGTAGTAGTTTCCAGCAAACTGTTTCTTAATTCTTTTAATTTGGGAATTAATGTATTTACAATATGACTTTGAGTATATCTCACAGCTGTTGAATCGCCCATGGGCACAAATATATAACTTGAACCAAGATTTGGCCCTCCTGTCGACTTTAATGAAAGCTGATAACATTTGGCAAAACCAATGTTTGATGAATTGGCTATATACAAATCGCCATTAGCTCCGATATAATCGGTCGAAGATGAAGTGGAAATGGATTCACTAAACGAATAGGATTCAGTGCGCGATGTACCATCCGATCCTTCTACCGATTGTTCTATTCCTCCTCCGATATCAAGTTTATTTGCTGTTTCGATTTCTGTGACCATAGCATTTATTGTAACCTTACCTCCAAGATTTGCTATGAATTTATGTCCTGTCGATTCTTTGCCGATACCTGTGTAGGATCTTGTATTCGATATACTTGATCCCTTTTCGAGTGTGGCATAACTATTCGATCCCGGAGGGTCGCGCAACACTGCAATTACCTGGTCGGGACCTTTGGTAATAAAATCGACTCCGCCAACCGGAACAGCTCCTAATACTACAGCCACCAACGTTTCGGTCCATGGTTCTGTTACACCATTGTGATCAATACTTGCTGTCATTTCTTTCCAGTGAGGATAAATGATATTCGGACCTCCCGCCATAAACCTGTATGTAAACCTACCCAGTGAGTCGAGCTCATATACTGTTTTTTCGCTCTTCGTACTTATTTTATTTTCAATAGTGATAGTTGCATTCTTAAGGTACACAAAATCACTATCATTTGTAGCAGGGTTAATGTATTTTTCGTATGCCACAATATCGAATGTATAATAATTTCCCTGTGTAAATACCGGTTTATTCGCGAGGTAATTCGCTACTCCACCTGCACTTTTGGTTACCAACGATAAAGTTTTATCTTCTGCCGGATTGTTAGGATTTACATAATTATACAAGCTGTCGCCAAAGGCACTCCAATCATAATTCATATCGCGAATAATAAATTCGGCTTTGGGCGCAGTGTAAGTAATAATTAATCGCTGATTGTATTTGCACGAATCTATAGCGATTGTACTGACGCCATCAACAATTTTAGTCCCGTTGTGAATAGTATCAACGCTGAAAACCATAGGATTCATATCCACAGAAGGCAGATTACCATATTTGAAAGCTTCTTTACTTAAATTAACTGCTTTTACATCCGTAACTATCATTGGAACAGGCGGAACCTGAACAGAGAATTCCCCATTTGCTGGGTCGGTCACTATTCTGATAATATCATCACCCTTCTTAACCTTAGATACACTTTTAATGTCTTTATCATTGCTATTATACAGCAATGAATCAGCTGCCGTATTATTTAAGCTGTACTTTTGTTTCTGCTTGGGTTGTAAAGTAACTTCTGCAACCCCTATATTGGCTTTACTTCTGTTAAATCCAATAGGTTTTGTTTCCTGAATGTTTCCACCCGTCACGCGTCCTACCAAAGTTACTTTTGTCTTGTCGACAAAATCAACATTCGATTTATTCACATTAAAGTTATACTTCATACCCAGTTTCAGGCTGGCATCATCAAAAGCATCGGCGAAAACGTGTCCATTCTTGCGCAATGTGATTTTATGCTCTCCTATCGGTACATCAATTTCGTAATGTCCGTTTGCATCCGAAAGTATTACTACATTATCCCGTGTACAGGTATTTCCATCCACTAAAAACTCAACACCTTCAACCGGATAAGTTGTATTTTCGTAGAAGATATTTCCACTTATTTTAAACGAAGAAACATCTTTGAAACTGATTTTACTCTGAACTTCTGAACTGGTACCTCCAATGAATATTAATTGTTTGGCCGGTTCAAATTCATGTGTTCCCAGTGCCGGTACAACCTGATAGGTTGAGCCGTTTCCTTTGTAGGGAACCCCCTGAATAATATAGTTTCCATTAATGTCAGTAGTTGTTTTAATCGACAATTGATCCAGCGTAGGTACGGCATCCGAAGTAACAGCTCCAACCAGTGAAATGTGATTTTCGTTGTAACTTTTACTTATGTTAGATTTATCGAAAATAAAATTATTAATGCCTTCATCCATTTGCCAGTAACCTATCAAATCCAGTTCAGTTCCTGCCAGATAACGATCAAAGTTTGAGTTAACTTCAGCACTTGTCAATGCTCTGTTCCACAAACGCATCTCATCTATATTTCCCACGAAATTGGCAGCTGACGACAGATATGGCGAAGCTAATTTAGCCTCTGCAGTGGTTGTATTCTTACAGGCATAAGCCGCATCCAGTTGAATACTGTCTGATACAATTCCATTCAGGTAAGTTTTCAGCCATCGGCTTGTGGCGTTATAGCTTAATGAAAAATGGAAGAATTTATCAGCTGAAACATTAGCAATATTAGTGATAATCCGGGGCTCCGTTTTAGACCTGTCATGCACATAAACCTTTATGGCATTTCCTTCCAGTCTTATCGAATACTCATCCCTCAGTTCATAAATATATGCATTTGCCTGCGTTCTGTTGGCCGGTTTCAACCATGCCTGCCAGGTAAATCCATTGGCAATACAACCATGCTTAGCAGGTTTTAACTTTGCAACACCGCCAAACTGAGTGCCCTGTTTATTAAATTGGATGCTTTTGTAAAGTTTCTGGTCCACATCCTGATTCTCAACCGATACATTTACGCCTCCGACTGCTGTACCCGAACCAAATACTATATTACCACTTATGGTTCCTATTGGCTGACTGAAACCTAAACCCACCGAATCGGCAGTAAACACTTCCACCGGATCTCCTGTGGCCGGCTGATAATATGATTTAATCTGATACTGATATAATATTCCCGGTGAAACCGACATATCCTCCCAGTTTTCTATCTTATTACCCGATTGCTTTTCGCCAATCATTTCATAATTAAATACTTTTGAGCCATTGTCGTATATCTTTCTGTAAATTACGAATTTATCATTCAATAGCGGCTTATCTATTTCCCATGACAACTTAATGCGATCATTTAAGACTCCCTTTGTGGTAGTCAGATTCAGGAATTTAGCTTTGTCGACAATTTTCACGTCCCTCCATTCACTGGTATCAATTCTTCCGTTATTATCCAGTTGTATCTGGTATCTGTATGGCACTGCATTTACAGCTGTATAATCCACATATTTCTGCGAATTTCCTGACACAATAAATTCTTTTACGTCCAGCGAGTTAATCAGATTGATACGTCGGATAGTAATATTAGCAGGATTGTTTGTACACCAGGTCATTTTCCAGCTTAATTCTGCATTAGCTGCTTTTGCAGGCGAAACTACTGCAATATTGCCCACAGCAGTAAAGCTGCTGAAATCAATTTTCAGACGCGAAGTCGTGATATCTGTTTTTGCCTGCAATTCAGGCAAATAGGTATGTGCATCCGTTTTGGTAAAGTTTACCGAAGTGGCATTCAGAAAATTTGGAATCGTTCTGACAATATAAGTGTATTTTTTATCCCATGCCAGCCCCGCGTCATTATCGTTGTACGACACCACATTCATTCCTAAGCCGCTTGGAGTAATAAGCGTATATATAGAGCTGCTTCCATCATTTACTTTACGATAAATATATACTTTGGAGTTCGCATCTATTTGTGCTGGATTTGCATAAGTCCAGTTTAAAGAAGCCGTTTTCGAACAGGGGTCGAAGCTACAGGTACCTAATACCGGATTCGGAAAACCTGCCACATTCGATGGATTCAGATTTTTAGTGTAAACCTTTACTGCATTTCCACTACCTGTGGTATAAATAAGGCGCGGATAAACCGTATTCACTTTATTTAAAGCACCTAATCCTATGTTTACCGATCCTGCAACACCTGTTGCCGTAGGGCTGGTATATTTTTTATTTGTGTACGCATTATCGCTGTACAGTTCCAGGGTAGTATTTCCAAGTGATACATCATAACTATCCCACTTAAAATTAAACCATTTGCCATCGGCTGAGCCGTCAATTGCTTTCAGTACCGGACCTGACAACTGAGCCGGATTATAAGCGGGCAGCGCTATACTTAAGCTATAATCAATGCCCGAACTAAATTTACTGCAACACCACCAATCCAACTCCCATTTCCAGTTACACTGAAATTTAACCGTTTTACCAGCCAGATTCTGGGGATAGTACCATCGAAAATTCAAATATCTCAAATCCGTATTTGAACCATTTACAGAACCCAGATAGCTTACAACACCGGTAGAAACGCTGTTCCCAAAATTAGTCGATGAGAAGAAATTGCTATTTACCGGATGATCAAAATCTGCCATTCCGTAGGCCATGAATTGTACATAAGCTCCCTGAGCATCCTGATAGGACATGGTGATATAATTCATCCTATCGGAATAGGGTGTTGACGTGTGAGAAAAAATTCTAAAGTCAACATAATTATAACCATTAACACCCGAAGGTAATGTTACATTTAACTGATCCCTGTTCGTTGGGTTGAAGTACGAATCAGCACCCGCTTTGACCTGCATTGAAAAAGCCAGGAACAAGAATAAAATTAACCCGCTCATGCTGAACGGCACAAATAAACCGGATTTTGTTTTCATATGATTTGTATTATTTGAAATTCTATATTTTACTACCAAACCGATGTTTTCAATAAATTAAATTTTGAAAAGCAAAATTAGAATTAAACTACCCATGTCATGTGTCATATTTACAATATTGCAAATTCATATTTACAAATTTTAGTGTTTTCTTGGCAAAATTCTGTCAATGGAATGTATTGTCGTTCTGAATTTAATCAAAACTTAATTTTTTGAAACATAAGCATTATTTCCACGAATTTATTAAATTTGCGCATTGTTTTCCTTTTGATTAAATTCTTTAAGGCTTTGTATTTCGGCGTTTAATGTCTGATGCCGGTTTTATATTCCTTACATTCATTCCATTAACTAATACAGGTAATGCATTATTTCTATATAGCTACTGTTTTTTCCGGGGCATTTGTGCTCTTATTGGCATCGGTATTACTGATACTTCGGCGTAAGTCCGGCGAACGTTCACGGGTAATTCTGGCTATTATTGTATTTTATTCTGTGTTAAATTATCTTCCCCGATTTTTCGACCTTATCAGTGGTGTTGAGCCCGAATTTGTGGTATCTGCAAAATTGTTGTTGTTGGCAAATTTTATGGTATTCTCTTATATCGTGTACCCTTTAGAGGTTATTTCTCCCGGCTGGCTTAATCTCCTGCGTTTCTTAAAACTATTTGCTCTGTGGTTGCTTTTGCTGATTGTTTATTTTATCAGTTCGTGGGCAGGTGTGGAATATACTCCCTATAGCTCGCTAATTGAAATGGTAGCACATGCCGACCGGTTTGAGGTTTGGTTTCGACTCTTACTCGCCTTTTTAATGTTTAGTCCGATACTTTTTATCTTATATCTTTATCGCACAAAACTTTATCATAATTCGGACAGGGTGTGGATAAACAAATACATCATCACCTTTTTGCTAAATATTGTTGCCTATATACTGGTAGTTATTTTTAATAACGATCTCATTCATATTGTTTATTATTATGTAAGCGTAGGTTGCAGTCTGTACATTGTATACCTCGAACTGTTCGATCGTCTGATAGGAAAACCAACAATAGCGACTCCTGTTGAATATAAAGACAATGTTGAAGAGGAGATTATAGCAGACGATATCAAACCTGCTTCGTTGAACACGAAAACGGTAATTGAACACAGAAATTCAGTACTGTTGAAACGCCTTGAAACTTATATGAAAGATAACAATGCCTGGCGCGATCCGGATTTATCTCTTAACACCCTGGCTTCCGAACTTTATACCAACCGCACAACACTCGCTCAGGTTTTGCAGGACAATGGTTATGAGAATTACACGAATTATATTAAAAAATTACGCATCGACGACTTTATGCAACAGATTGAATCCGGGAAATCGATGAATTTTCAGGAAGCATTCTTTTATGTAGGTTTTCGTTCGCGTTCTACGGCTTTGCGCAATTTTCAACAGGTTACGGGCATATCGCCATCCGAATATTTTCAAAAGAAAAATATCTTAACAGAACAATAATATCCGGCCTTAAACCGCTCCTAACTTACAACTAAAACTCTGACATAATCTACATATTTCAACTATTTCGGTGTGCCTGACAAGCCTTTTTCAAAAATCAGGTGCACGTTTCTCAAACTTAAATTACTCTGGTTTTCAATTATCAGATTATTCAATAGTATTTTCAAATCTCTCTGCAAAAGCATCCACTTTTGTAGAGTCATTTTAAGGAAGATAAATTAGATACTTTATCAGGCAGGACTACAAAAAAAGCAGGCAAATCAGAATATCATCCGATTTGCCTGATTTTTTTTAAAACAGAATTCTCAGTATTGAAAAACTACAAACTATAAATAGCATCTTTTCAGCACTCCCCCATTCACTAACTACTGCTTACTTTCAGATCACATTTTTTTGAATTGCACTTCATTCTTTGCAAGCACATCAAACGAAACACAAACACCGATAGTTTCCCAGTCGGCTCCATCATGATTGTGTGCCTGAACAAGCTTAATAGCGACTGTGCTGTTATCGAGCACTATTGATTTGGACAGATAAGTTTTGTGTGTTTCGAAAATCTCTTCGATGTCTGCTCTGGGAATAGCAGGAAACAGTTTATTCACACAAAACTCAGAAAGCGACTTATGTGTAACCCAGTAAACCGACGAAGGAAAGAAATAAAGAATTGCATTGGGAGTTCCGGTAATTACCCAACCCGGAGTATCAGGATATTTGCTGTAAATTTCAATATATAAATCGTCATAATCGTGCTCTCTGAATTTTTCCGAAACACGATATTCAATACCCCTGCGCTCAATAAGCACATCCACATCCTCGCGTTGCATTCTCATATCCTCATCCGAATCGCTGTTGAAACGCCTGATAATCTTTGCGCCCAACACATCATTATAAAAAGCATCGGCCCGGGCAGCCATGCTTCTTTCGTATTCCAGACTATGTCGGAAGTTGTGGATCATTGTTATTCAGTGTTTCGGGTTCCGGGTTTGAATTTGAAAATTTGAGAGTTTGAAAATTTGAAAATTCCTGACTTTAGAAATAGCTCTCAATTAATTACACGAGCCACAGGTTTTATTCTCAGTTCTTAATTCTCAGAACTCAAAACTCAGGACTCAAAACTCATCACCTTGCCTTTTATTCTTAAAACCTTACTGTCCGTGTCTCTGTGTCTTCGTGTTTCAAAATTTGTCTTTGTTCTTTGTTCTTTTGTCTCAAAAAATTCAAAGCTCCATCACCCAAACCGTTTTAGCCGGAATCTTTACATTATTCAGGTCAATAACTTTTCCTGACGTAATTTCTGTAGCTTTTGTTTTACCACCCAGCATTTCAGCAAAGCGTCTCATTTCCACTTCTTTTTCTACTTCATTATTATTCGTCATTACCATTACAGTCTTCTCATTGTTGTAACGGAAATACACATAAATGCCATCCTGTGGAATAAACTGCTTCATACGACCACTTTGCAACACAGTATTGTTTTTACGATAATGCAAAAGTTTTTTCAAATAGTCGAACACTTCGTTTTCAGCATCTGTGCGACCGGCTCGTGTAAAAGCATTGCGCGCATCTTCCTTCCATCCACCCGGAAAATCGAAACGGTGACCTTCGTAAGTACCGGCTATACCTTCGAGCATTATTTCGGTGCCGTAATAAATCTGTGGATATCCACGCGTAGTCATCAACATGGCCAAACCCATTTTATATTTACGCACATCGCCTTTTACAGCAGTCGAAAAGCGATCGATATCATGATTATCCAGAAAATTCATCAACAAATTGGTATTTGCATATACAAAATCCTGCGCATAATGAGCATAATAGCGCGCCATGCCGCTTTCCCAGCCTTCAGATTGATTAATAGCTTCGTGTAACACATCTTTCAGCAGAAAATCCATCACACTCGGCAAACGCGAATCAAATCCATCCTTATTGTTGTTTCCCGACTGATAATAAGCTGTTTCGGCAGGCGTTTTCACCCAGCACTCTCCCACTACATTCATATTCGGATATTCATCGCGAATGGATTGTATAAATTTTGCTGCCAATTTTATATCGTTGTATGGATACGTATCCACCCGAAGTCCGGCCACATACGAACGTTCAATCCAGAACACATAAGCCTGAAGCAAATAATCGAACACCAACGGATTGTTCAGATTGAAATCGGGCATATTGGGCGCAAACCATCCTTTTGTAAGACGTGTCAGATCAGCTTCCGACCGATGCGGATCGGTCCAGGCTGTCATGCGATAATTCGACGAAGTAAACTGAGGCCATTCGTTGAACCAGTCGGCCGAGGGTTTACTTTGCAGCCACCAGTGCGCACCGCCACAATGATTGGGAACCACATCGAGAATGTATTTTATGCCATTGTCATGACAAAGTTTGGTCATACGCACAAAATCGTCGTTAGTGCCCATACGCGGGTCAATTTTGTAATAATCGGACACCGCATAATGATGATAAGAATATTGCGTATCGTTATTATCAAAAAAAGGTGTGGTCCACAAAGCAGTTACACCCAAATCGGCCAGATACGGAATTTTAGAAATAATGCCTTCAATATCACCACCATGACGTTTACCCAAATCCATACGATTCACTCCCTGATGATAGCCTTTTATAGAATCGTTTGCCGGATTTCTATTCACAAACCTGTCGGGCATAAGCAGATACACCGCATCAGCTTCAGAGAAACTTTTGCGCAATGCCGAACCCTCGCGGCGCGCCTTAAGTTCGTAAGCAATAGTTTGTTTCTTCTTGCCACGACTAAGTACAATATTCATTGTGCCGGGTTTTGCATTTTCATTTATCGCAAGATACAAAAATGCATAATCGGGATTATCGGTCAGCACTTTACGTTTCAGCGTAACGCCTTCATAATCCACTGTAACAATGGCATCGCTTATTTTCGGGCCGAACAACATCAACTGTAATTCATTGTGCTGCATACCGGACCACCAATTCGTCGGTTCCAGACGGTTCACCCATGTCTTTGTTTTGGCATTTGCCCCAAACGATAAAACAAAAAAGTTCAACAAAAAAACTGTAATAATAAAATTTATTCTATTCATATTCAAAACATTAATACTTACAATATTGGTTCAATAAGTGCAACAACATCTCATTTTCCTTTTCGGTTGATAGTTGCGATTTTTCAGTTATTGCCATGCATATATTATTCCATGCATGTAAATGTGCATCGAACAAAGCATTCCAGCCACTCTGCCGTGCAAACAGCGAAAGCTCACAGGCACGCTCGGCAAGTGTATTGCGTGGAAATTCAGAAGAATTCAGCAAAGCTACATATTTATATAATGTCAACCGGTCGCCGCTACGCACATCGGCTCCAACCGAATATCCGGCTACCTTTTCCTTTTCAATTTTGGCCGCAATACTTTTTATCTCTTCATTATTTTTAAAAAATGAATACGACATTGCCGGACAGGTATGAAAATCGTGAAGGCGAACCTGTGTCCAGATATGCGCCACATCGCGCTGAGTGCGCGTTTGAAGCACATTCCATCGCAGCTGATTGAGTTTAGTGTAATCATTCGTCACATCGCCATTGAGCACCGGCATCAACGAAATGCGTCCTTCGAAATTCAGACTTCTGATGTTATAACTTATCACAGCTGTATGAAGTTCGTCGAAACTGATAAACCTCTTGGTACTAATGTTTATCTGATGTCCGCGTGGTGTTTCAAGATCAAAAACCCGCTCAAGCGATGCTTCACGCACATTCAGCACCTGACTGTAATTCGTAACCTTGCTTACATTGAGGTCCACAATTTCGTCATTCAGCCTTAGCACTATCGAAGTCCAGTCGGGCGTATTGATCATCATTTTGGCAAACGGATTGTAGGGCATTTTCCAGGCTCCGGAATTTTCGAAAATCGAGTCGTCAAGTCCTTTAGTGTACGAACCCGACACTGTTTCGCCCGAGAAAAACTCCTCAAAATTCCCCTGCTGAAACATTTTTCCGTTTCCGAGCGAAAAAAGCGTTTCGGAATCCGAAGATTTTCGCTGCAAAAAATCTGTTTCTATAAGATTTCCGGCTTCATTCTGAATGATATTTTTCATCTGTTTATTTTTTCATTTTTATGATTTGTCAGTTGGAACTCGCCAATGATAATCATCTCTTTGTGTGAGTTATTGCTCATGGCTCGTTT
Organism: Bacteroidia bacterium; assembly: GCA_009929375.1. Taxonomy (GTDB): domain Bacteria; phylum Bacteroidota; class Bacteroidia; order Bacteroidales; family Paludibacteraceae; genus Paludibacter. The sequence goes on along the minus strand of SAAO01000015.1, from coordinate 60,605 downwards.
CATATATTCCTTTTTTATTCTCAACAACTCCTAAGTGATGGGTATGTGATAATACTGTGATAGTACTGTGATTTGTAAGTGAATTGTCTGTGATTCTCTGTGAATTGTCTGTGATTCTCTGTGATTTCTCTGTGATTGTAAGTACTTTCTCTGTGTTTGTAAGTGATTTTACTTTTCTGAAACACATTCTCATCTGCATTTTTTCTACCTGCGGTTCTTTTTCTTTATCTGATAAGGATCGTCTTTATCCTCCACAATCAAAGTCAGAACACCTGCAATAATCATAGCCACACCTCCGAACACAAGCGTATAAATAGCCTCACCACCAAACAAATGCTTGGTAACACTACCCAAAATTGACGCCGCCAGAATCTGCGGAAGTACAATGAAAAAATTGAAAATCCCCATATAAACACCCATTTTGGCAGCCGGAAGTGCTCCGGTTAGCATAGCATAGGGCATCGACAAAATACTTGCCCAGGCAATACCTACTCCGAACATACTCACCAACAACATATCGGGATTTTTAAATACATACATCGATATCAAACCCAAACCGCCAATAATAAGCGCAACCAAATGTGTCATTTTCCGTGAAATATGCTTTGCTACTACCGGAAGTAAAAATGCGACCATAGCAGCAAACAGACTGTAAGCTCCGAAAAGCACGCCTGTCCAGTTGGCTCCTTCGTTGTACAAAGCCGAAGCCGAATCGGTTGTTCCATAATGATAAGCCGTCACAGCCGAAGTAGTATAAATCCACATTGCAAAAAGCGACAACCAGGTAAAAAACTGGACTACCGCAAGTTGTCCCATAGTGCGTGGCATATTCATCAGGTCGGTCATAATCTCCGTAAGTCCGTTATGCTTTTCGTCGCGTTGCATGCCGGCCACCGCAAAAAACATCAAAGCCACCAGTAAAAAAATACCGGTAAGAATATAAATCTGCACATCGAGCGACAGGAAATAAACCAAACCTCCGATAGCTATTGCCAGTGTAGCAAAAAATAATCCAAAATTCACAAACCTTCCAACGGGAATTTCTTTTGCAGCAGGCATTTCAGCTACGTTTGCAGCAGCATTTTCATGTTTTTCAAAATTTGCAAGTTCTTCGGGCGAATATTCTTTTGTACTGAAAATAGTAACCAATACCGAAACAAAAAAGACCACACCGCCAATATAAAACGACCAGCGAACAGTATCCGGAATCAATTCATCGCCCTGAGGCACATTCGCAATTCCAAACCAGTTAGCCAGCACATAAGGCAATGCCGAGCCCGCCACAGCACCCAGTCCGATAAAGAAACTCTGCATCGAAAAACCCAGTGTACGCTGTTCCGAAGGCAACATGTCGCCCACAAAAGCACGGAAAGGTTCCATCGAAATATTAATCGACGCATCCATTATCCAGAGCGTACCGGCAGCAATCAGCCAGGTCGACGAGTTGGGCATAAAAAGTATGGCCAGCGAAGCAAAAATAGCCCCGAAAAGAAAGAATGGTTTTCGGCGTCCCAGGCGAGTCCATGTTTTATCGCTCCAGTGCCCGATAATTGGCTGAATAATCAGACCCGTGACAGGTGCAGCCAGCCACAACACCGGAATCTGATCAATCTCAGCGCCCAGCGTTTCAAATATACGGCTCACATTCGCATTCTGCAAAGCAAACCCAAACTGAATACCCAAAAATCCAAAACTCATGTTCCAGATTTGCCAAAAGCTTAGACGAGGTTTCGTGTTCATTTTTTTCATGTTTCAAGTTTCAGAGTTTCAAGTTACAGAGTTTCAGGGTTCAGAAACTGTACCTGTTGACTTAAACTTATTTCCTTTATATTCTGATTTTTGAAGATACGACATAAAATTCTTTATTCCTGCCGATATTAGAGTTGTTTCTTCAACTAACTTTTCACATTCCGTATTGTCAATATATTCAAAATCATAAGCTCTGTATAATTGAGATCTTGTTTCACCACACGATCCTTTTGCAATTGATAGGAAATTTATAAATTCTTTATTGCCTTCGCGTTCAAACCCTTCAGCAATATTATCCATTACAGAACCCGAGGAACGAAGAATTTGATCTTTCAAAGCATAGTCCCTTGAAAAGGCAGACTTCTTTGTTATAATATAAATATTCTTACACATTGTTCGGGATTTCTTCCAAACATCCAAATCTTCAAATCGATTATATGTAGCCATAATATATTGATTTAATTTCGCACCTCTCTATTCTTCAAATTTTCAAATCTTCAAATCTTCAAATCTCAAATTTTCAAATCTTCAAATTCTCAAATCTTCAAATTCTCAAATTTTCCAATCTGATTTATTTAGTCGTTCCCCTTATAATCAAATTCGTTTTTACTATTTTATTGGCATATTTCCCCTGAGTCACACCATTAATTTTGTCAATCAGCAATTTGGCTGCATATTTTCCCATTTCGTAGCCATGCTGCTCCACTGTACTGAGCATAGGGTCGCAGGCTTTGGCAAGTTCTCCGTCCGAAAAACCCATGATCGACACATCTTCGGGCACGCGTAGATTCGCCAGTTTGCAGGCATAAAGAATTCCGGCAGCACAATGGTCGTTGATAGCAAAGAAACCATCGGGGCGATCAGGCTGATCGAGTATTTCGGGGGTGATAATGATAGCCTCTTCGCGCGTATCGCAAATTCTTATCAGCGATTCATCCACCTTCAGACCATATTTACGAAGCGCATCGAGATAACCATTTTTACGGTTTTTGGAGATTTCAAGTTGTGGTGGCGAGCTGAAAAAAGCAATACGTTTGCAACCCGACTGTATCAGATACTCCACTGCCGCAAAAGCACCGGCATAGTCGTCCACCACCACACGGTCGGTGTTAATACCAATACATATACGGTCGAAAAATACCAATGGAATATCGCTGTCAATTATTTCCTGAAAATGGTCGTAGTTGGTGGTGTGCTTTGCCAGCGAAGCCAGCACTCCTGACACCCGCGTAGCTACAAGTGCACGGGTATTACGTACTTCCTTTTCATAATTCTCGTCCGACTGGCACAGAATCACATTATAACCTTCGGCATCAGCAACTTGCTCGATACCCGAAAGAATGGAGGAAAAGAAATAGTGAACAATTTCAGGAACAATCACACCTATCGTATTGTTTTTACTCATACGAAGGCTTAATGCAAGGGTGTTAGGTTTATAATTGTGCTCCTTGGCGTATTGATTCACCACATCCTTGGTATCCTGACTGATATCAGAATGATTTTTAAGAGCACGCGACACTGTGGAGGGAGAAATACTGAGTGCCCTTGCAATATCTTTAATGGTAATTGGTGGTTTTTTCATGCCATACAGGTTTTTCAGAATATTCAGAATCAATAAGGCCCGCCACTGTCATTTATTCGCTTTCGGCATCATATTGTCAGAAAAAACATTCGAAGCAGAAACAAAAAAATACACAGTGGAATCATTTGAAATACAAAAGTAGAATACTTTATTCGAATATAAAATTATTTAGCTGAAAAAAGCGAATATCGTTCGCAAACGATTGCAGAGAAAATTTAGCGAATAAAATGAAAGTCCGGACATAAATAAATAAGATTCCTATATTTTTGTCTCGGAATCAGTTTTATTAAAAAAAACAGATTTAAACATTGTAAGATATAAAACATGTATCAACCTTAAAAAAAACTAATGCATGAAGTACATTGACTTTAAGCTAAAAAAACGGTCTTTAACCACTTTGCTGCTGTTTATTTTTGTAAGCATGACCATTTATGCTCAAAAAACAAACATCACCGGAGTTGTAAAAGATGCAAACACGGGAGAACCTATTCTTGGTGCCAACATTCTTGAAAAAGGCACGACTAACGGAACCATCACGAACTTCGATGGAGAATTCAGTTTATCAGTAGCCAACAATGCTACAATTGTAGTTAAATATATCGGCTATCAACCACAGGAAATTGCTGTAAACGGTAAAAAATCATTTACTATTAACCTTAAGGAAGATGCAATTGCAATCGGGGAGGTAATGGTGATTGGCTATGGATCGGTTCGCAAAAATGACGCAACAGGTTCTGTTACTGCAATTAAACCGGACAAATTAAACAAAGGCCTTACCACAAACGCCCAGGATATGATTATGGGTAAAATCGCCGGTGTAAACGTCACAACCGGTGGTGGAACTCCCGGAGGTGGAGCAACCATTCGTATTCGTGGAGGTTCATCTCTTAATGCAAGTAACGACCCTCTTATCGTTGTGGATGGACTTACTATGGATAACAATGGAATTAAAGGGGTTGCCAACATACTTAGCACAATAAACCCTAACGATATTGAAAGTTTTACCGTTTTAAAGGATGCTTCTGCAACAGCAATTTACGGTTCGAGAGCATCAAATGGTGTAATTATCATCACCACAAAAAAAGGTGAAAAAGGATCGAAACCAAGAGTATCATACGATGGAAACATGTCGGTTAGCACCAAGAAAAAAACCATTGATGTGCTTGACGGTGACGAATTCCGCAACCTTGTAAACACCCTTTTCAGCGGAAGTGGTCAAACTGATATCGATGCCAGAAATTCACTTGGCACCGACAACACCGATTGGCAAAGCCTTATTTATCAGACAGCTTTGAGCCACGAACACAATCTTACCGTTTCTGGTGGTCTGAAAAACATGCCATATCGCGCTTCACTTGGCTACAACAATCAGGATGGTATTTTGAAAACGTCAAATTTCGAAAGATTCACTGGCTCTGTAAACGTTAATCCTTCACTTTTTGATGATCATCTGAAAATCAACCTGAATGCCAAAGGAATGATTGTCAACAACAGATTCGCTGACAACAGTGCCATAGGTAATGCTCTGCGCATGGATCCTACACATCCGGCTACTAACTCAACCGACACTGTTCATAATCGATTCGATGGTTATTGGGAATGGTATGACACCAATGAAGATGGCTCATTTAAAAATGTAAACAACATGGCTACAAGAAACCCGGTGGCAATCTTAAATCAGGTTGTGGACAGGTCGAAAGCCAAAAGTTTTATTGGAAGTGCCGACGTGGATTATAAGCTTCATTTCTTCCCTGAATTGAGATTGCATTTGAATATGGCAATCGATCTCTCTGGAGGTATTCAGGAGCTTTATATTCCAACATCTTCAGCAGGAAACTATCCTTATGGAAGAACCGGTTGGGACGAACAAAGCAAAACCAATAAATTGCTGAACTTTTATGCTCAGTATAGCAAAGAAACCTCTCAGTCAAATTTCGACATAATGGCAGGATACGAATGGCAACATTTCTATCGTCAGGGAGAAAGCGAATATCGTGGATTGATTAAATCTGACACCAACAACGATGGTCTTGTGGACGACACCGACGATTACTTCAATCACATCTATCCTACTGCTACCCGTTGGAAAACAGAATCGTACCTCGTTTCATTTTTCGGACGTTTTAATTATGCGTTCAAAAACAAATATCTTATTACAGGTACACTTCGTAACGACGGAACTTCCAGATTTTCGAAAGATAACCGTTGGGGATTATTTCCCGCATTCGCAGTTGCATGGAAAATGCACGAAGAAGATTTCATAAGACAATTTGATAAAATCTCGGAACTTAAGCTTAGTGCAGGTTATGGTGTTACCGGACAACAGGAAATTAACCAGGGAGATTATCCTTACATTCCTGTATATACGACCAATATCAACGGAGCATACTACCAGTTTGGTAATGAATATGTAAGTACTGCACGTCCTGACGCTTACAACTCAAACATTAAGTGGGAATCGACAACTACTTATAACGGAAGACTAGATGTAGGATTCCTGAGCAATCGTATTACATCATCAATTGAATATTACCACAGAGTAACAAACGATTTGATAAATGTGGTTCAGGTTCCTGCTGGTACTAATTTTAAAAACAAAGTAATCAGCAACGTAGGCTCACTACAGAACAATGGTATTGAATTCACGGTAAATGCTAAACCCATTTCCAAAAAAGACATAACCCTTGATCTTGGCTTTAACCTTACTTACAATCGTAATCTCATTACAAAACTTACAACAGGAAGCGGTGACGACTACTACATTACATCCGGAGGTACATTCCAGGGCGCAGTACAGGTACATACTGTCGGACAGTCTTCAAATACATTCTGGGTATATCAGCAAAAGTATGATGCAAACGGCAGACCAATTGAAGCCGGAAGCGTTAATCCTGATGGCGGTACTTACAAAGACACCGATGCTTTTGTTGACCGGTTTGAAGATGGAGTAATCAACGATAAAGATAAATACTATTATCACGATGCTCATGCGGACTATATGATGGGATTATCGGCAAAACTTATTTACAAAAAATTTGACCTTGGATTTACGCTCCGCTCCAATATTGGAAATTATGTTTATAACGGAGTAGCAGCAGGTAGCAATGATGTTGGAACCGCTGGCGTATATTCTCTGGGATATTTGCAAAACAAACTGAGTTCTGCTGTCGAAACTAATTTCAAAGGAACTTCTACATCCACTTTTATGTCTGATTACTATGTAGAAAATGGTTCATTCCTGAAATGCGACAACATTACATTAGGTTACACTTTCAACAAACTTTTCAATGTTATTTCAGGCGGTCGTTTCTATGCAACAGTTCAAAATCCGTTTGTAGTTACTGGTTACAAAGGTCTTGACCCTGAAATTTATGGTGGAATTGATCAAACAATTTATCCAAGACCTCTAATGACAATTGTAGGTTTATCTCTCAACTTTTAAAAACTGACGCAATATGAAAAAACATAAAGTAAAATATCTATTATTCCTGATACCGGTTATTTCGTTCTTCTCCTGCGTGGACGATCTGAACGTAACACCAATAAATCCTCAGGTAACTCAAAAATTTGTGCAGGATGATGTATTTGCAAAAGTATATATGTCTTTCTCGCATACAGGTCAGGAAGGACCTGCCGGCAAAGGTGACATTGAAGGACTGGATGAAGGGCGTTTCTCTCTGGTTAGATGTCTTTGGAACTGTAGTGAATTAACTACAGATGAAGCAGTTTGCTCATGGGGAGACGCCGAAGTGATTGATCTTAATAAAAATCAATGGACTCCAAACACTCAGACTTTCGAAGGTTTGTATGCCCGTTTGTATTTTGTGGTTACCATAAGCAATCACTTTTTGGAACAAACTGCAGGCAAGACAGATGATAAAACAATCAAGCAACGTGCTGAAGTACGCTTTCTGAGAGCTATGGCTTACTATTATCTGATGGATAACTTCGGAAATGTTCCTTTTACTGATAAAATTTCCGATGTGGCTCCTCAACAGATTAAACGCAAAGATTTGTTTAGCTGGATTGAAACAGAAATCAAAACTGCTGAAGTTGATATGTACGAACCCAAAACTGCACCATATTACAGAGTTGATAAAGTAGCAGCGTGGTTGTTATTATCCAGAATGTATCTTAACGGCGAAGTTTATACCAGAGTACCTGCAACCAACGATTCTCCTGAAGTACCGGGTCAGACATACTACGATGAAGCTGCAGAATATGCTCACAAAGTGGTAAGTTCTTCGTACGAATTAGCAACAGTATTTAAACACCTTTTTATGGGTGACAATGCCGGAGTACTCGATGAATCTTCAGTAAACACGGCACCACAGGAAATCATCTTTGCTTTTCCTGCTGATGGAATAAAAACAACAAGCTGGGGCTCATCTTTATTCCTCATTGCCTCTACACGTACTTCAGGCATGCCGGAATGGGGTACTTCAGAGGGTTGGGGTGGAAACAGACTCCGTCCTACAGTTACAAAAACCTTCTTCCCGGGAATTATTCTGGTAAGTAACAAAAAAGATCTTACAACCGGACTTTCGTCCAATTATAAAGATGATAGAGCTCTTATATACGGAGATACAGACAGAACATTATCTGTATCAAACATTGGCAAGTTCAAAGAAGGTTATTCTGCAATAAAATTCAGCAATGTGAGAGCTGATGGTGGCGTAACAAAAGATCCTAAATATGTGGATATGGACTTTCCGTTTATGCGCAAAGCTGAAGCTTACCTGATATATGCAGAAGCTGTACTTCGCGGTGGAAACAAAGTTAACAACTACGAACCACTGGAAGCAATGAATGCCCTCAGAACAAGAGCAAAAGCAAAACTTTATACTTCAGTGACCCTCGATGACATTCTCAACGAAAGAGTTCGTGAGTTCTTCCTGGAAGGTCACAGAAGAACTGACCTTATTAGATTTAATAAGTTTGGTGGTAACACAGGATACAACTGGGAATGGAAAGGTGGCGAACAGGCCGGAGTCAATTTCAGTGCCGACTTCAACATTTTCCCTATTCCTTCTTCTGATCTGAACGCCAATCCAAATCTTAAACAAAATCAGGGATATTAATGTTATATCAGCAACACTGCCATAGTTGGTAGTGTTGCTGTAAATCAAAAGAATGACATTCCCGAAACAAAATTAATTTTGAAAAAAAAACAGTAAATGTCGTAAATAAAAAATATTATAGTATTTTCGAAACAAAGTTTATTGTTTTTTGGACACGAAGTTTGATCTTTAACGAAACAACTAATAAACAATTTTCAATTAATTACTTCAAATTTAATTCATTATGAAAAAAATTTTTACTTTAATGATTGCTCTGGCGAGCATGTTTGCATTATCCAACAGAACAGCTGCAGCTGATTTAGTATTTGAAGTTGAGGTACCGACACCAACTTACGAATGCTGGGTAGTAGGTAATTTCAATGGCTGGAACAACAACCTGCACAAAATGACCAAAGTTGATGAAACACATTACACAATTACCATTCCTGAATCGGAAATTAACCAGACTGAAGTAACTAAAGACGGTGGAGTAAAATACAAATACCTTAGTGGTGGTGGCGATTGGGCTTATGTAGAAAAAGACGCTGAAGGTGCTGAAATTTCAGACCGTGTTTACACTGCAGGAAATAAGGATGTAGTTATCAAATGGGCTCTTACTTTCAATCCTAAAGTAGAACCTATACCTATGGATGTGACTATTAACGCATTCGTTCCTGTTGACGTTATTGATCTTTACATCGTAGGCACATTTAACAATTGGACTATCCCAACTGACAGTACAAAGATGACACTTACTGAAACAACTCCTGATGGAAAACTGTTTACAGTTACATTCTTTACTGCCGATGCCAACAAACTGCAATATAAATTCTGTGCCGGACCAGCATGGGACTACGAACAAACAAGTGCAAAGAACTATGCATATCCTGACGTAACTCAAACTTCAGCTACTGAAGTTGTAGCAGGATTCAAGAAAATTTTTGATCCTACCAAAGTTGGAAATATTACCATTACAGCTACTGTACCAGCCGGAACTGAAAGAGTTTGGATCATGGGAAGTCATCTTGGCTGGAACTGGGCTAACTTACAGGAAGGTACCAAAAACGGTGATGGAACATTTACTTTTGTAGCTACCAACGTTATGTCAATGGAATACCGTTTGTACAACTGGAATACTCCTGAATGGGCATTTCCTGAAGTAGGTGAAGCAGACCCAACTAAAGAACGTGATAACCGCGTAGCTACTTTCCCCGAAAACACAACTATTGCAATTACTGTATTTGCATGGAAACAGGCTGCTCCAAATGCTCTTCCTTCACTCAACAGTGATAAATACAAAGTATATAGCAACAACCATTCAGTAGTTGTTGAAGGTGTGAACTCAAATGTGGAAGTTTATGACATTAGCGGACGAATGATTCAGTCGGCTGCTTTGAAAGGAACTTTCAAATCGAAACAACTGAATGCAGGATTCTATGTATTGAAAGTAGATGGTGCAACTCAAAAAGTTTCTGTAAAATAAACAGTACCAAATCAAAGTTCTATAAACTGTTCGGGAGTTATCCCGAACAGTTTTTTTTGTAAAAAAACATTGTCCATGTTTACATTTATCTGAAAGTCTTTGAGTCAGAAACGCACAACCTGTATTAGTATTTTTTATATCAAAAAAATCGCAAACAAAAAGAAATTACAAACACCTCAAAAACAGCAACTTAAAAAGAACAAGAAAAATAAAATTGAAATTATTTCAAAAATCTCGGCACTAAGTGTTGTAAAGACAATAATCTTTGTGTACTTTTGACACGTTGTATAAATAGGGTCTGCTGAAAAACTCAGCCTACATTAAGATATAGAATTTGACGAGAATCGTCTACATGATTCAAAGAATAACTTTGTTTCAAAATTTGAGTTAGATTTATCCAAGCCAATTTCAGCAAGCGTGCTGAAAAACTCAAACTGTTGAGTATAGGGTACAGGAGTACTACTCCCGCCAATTTGACTAAGTTCAACACCAAAATAATGGTGGCAATCCAACTTTCGCTTGTTCCTTTAAGTCTTGCTTTGATCCGGTTCAAACCGTATCCGGTTTTCGCCTGACCAATCTTGCCTTCAATTGGATTTCTCTCTCCCGGACTTACATGAATTGACATTGCCGAAGGTCTGCCAAGTGGCTTAGCTATGAGCTTAATGCCCAATGCTTTTAGAGCGGCACGATTGGCTCTTGTACAATAAATCTGATCGGCAAGCACTTCACGTGGATAGTAACCAAAGCGTTTGTGGTATTTCTGAATATATTCCATCATGTGATTTCCTTCATTAAAGGCATCCCATGAGAGTTCGTCAAGGAATGTGATACCATTAATGACTGAAAGGTGTATTTTGGAGCCAAACTCTACTTTCGCCTGTGCTTTGCCCCGCACAATGGGTCGCACATGAGGCTGATGTATGCTTACTATGCGATGTTCAATACTATGCGTATTGGTATCATGCATTTTTTTCTGTTGCTGGTAAAGTGTTTGTACTACCCAGAAATACTTCTGTTGTTTCTGATCTAACGGAAATTTCAGATTGTTTTGTTCGTAAACATCCAATAGCTTGTTTACTATGGCAATATCTCTACGCACGTAGTTTAGCTGAGAGCGGTTGGCTTTGCGGATAACTTTGCGGCTCTTGTTCTTCTTCTGTGCTGTTTGAAGATAGGTTTTGCGGGCAACTTCGCGATAAGTTCTTGGTTTTACCTCATGTAAATCCTCACGGTAAAGATGGTCAATCAGCTCTTCGAGTTTTTCACGGGCATCGTTCAATAAATTCAAATCTGTGGGATAGGCTATGTCTTGTGGACAGGCTGTGGCATCGAAAATTACCCGTCCGTTGTGTGTTGGGTTTGCATTCGAATCTTCAGGATTGTCTTCTTTGGGATTATTTTCCTGTTTGTTATCTTCTGATGAAGTCGAACTTGCAGGAACTTTCTTGCCTGTGCTTTCCAGGTTTGCTTTTAACGAAACTATCTTTTCGTTGATGGCATTGAGGTTTTCCTTGCCTAGACGCTTGCGAAAATCAACAAACAGAGAAGCATCGAAAGGTTTTTCGTTTGTAAAACTCGGGTAACCCAGAAAGTATTGCATGTAAATGTTCTCTGATATCTGATCAACCGTTTCACGATCATCCAAATTACACAAATGTTTTATGATCAGCGAACCGATTACAATTCGTGGATTTAAGCCTGGCCGACCTGTCGGTTCTTTGGGTACAAATTTCAGATACATATTGCAAATCTCATCCCACGGAATGAGTCTGCTTAACACTACCCAGCGATTGGTCAAACTCAATTGTTGGTCGAATGGATTCTCAAATCCTGCCAAAGTTAATTGCTTCGGACTTACATATTGCGGTACTTGTGCACGCTTTTTACGGGTTGTTGGCATATTTCCTTGCATTTAGTTCCACAAATATAGCGATATAATATTGATTAATAATCTGTTAAAGGTTTTTAAGCAGACCCTAAATAAACTTTATTTCAAACATTAATCATTAGTATCATGAAAAAATCTTTACTTCATTTGTAGCTCTTGTAGCTATGTTGTTTTTGGTTCAATCCGTATCGGCATTGACCTATACAGTGACAGTTCCTGCAGGCACTAAAGCTTGTTACATCACTGGTGAAATGAATGGCTGGAGTCCTTCCGCCACACCACTTACCAAAGTTAACGAAACCACTTACACCATCGACCTGCCAACGGCAACTGAAACGATGAAATATCAGTACCTGAGTGGTCCGGACTGGAAGTACATTGAAAAAAACGCTGATGGATCTGGTGTTACCGACAGAACATGGAGTGCTGCCGACGTGGTTGCAAACTGGGCAAGTGTATTTACTCCTGACGAACGCGAAGTGACTATAGAAGCTCTTGTACCAAACGATGTGAAAGTACTTTACCTCGTAGGTAGCTTCAACGGTTGGAAAAGTCCTTCTGAAGAGTTCAAAATGACTCTCGACTCAGAAACAGTTGATGGAAAAATCTTTAGCATCAAAGTTTTCAGCGTGGATGCCATCAATATGGAATTCAAATTTGTGGCTGGTCCGGCATGGTCATACGAACAGGGCGATCCTAAAGACAACTTTGTGTACGGAACAACAGAAAATACAAAATCTGTAGTTGTAAATTCATTTAAAGCTTATTTCGATCCTGATAAAACAGGTACAATTACAATAACAGCTACTGTTCCTGCCGGCACCGACAGTGTATTTATTCAGGGTGACTTCCTTGGCTGGGATATGGCAAAAGCAATGAAAGGCACTAAAAATCAGGATGGTACTTTCACATTCACCATCCCTATGGTAATGAAAATTATCTATAACCTTTACAACAAAGCTGACTGGGCTTATGTAGAAGCAGGTACTGACGGAGAAAAATATCCGGACCGTTCAGCTACTTATCCCGAAGATGCTAACATCGCAGTAACTGTAGTAGCATGGAAAAAAAGCATCAGTGCTGTGTCAAACATCAAAGAAGCTCAGAACACTATCTACAGCAACAATCAGATGTTGACTATCGAAAACGTACAGTCGAATGTTCAGATTTTTGATATCAGCGGACGAGTAATGCAGTCGGCAATTGTTTCAGGTACATTTGTTTCAAATAAACTGAACAAAGGACTTTACATTGTAAAAGTTGACGGTGCAACCAAAAAAGTATCAGTAAAATAACAGAAACCAGATCATTAAAGAAAAGCTGTTCAATGCATTTATTGAACAGCTTTTTTGTATTTCCGAATTGAAAATTTGATTATATTTGCAGCAAAAATTAAGCAAATGACAGCAGTAGAGATTGTAGGATTTTCGGCATCCCTCCTATCGGTTCTTAACCAGTTTCCGCAAGCCATAAAAGTATATAAAACAAAAGATACCAACAGCATTTCGCTACTGATGTATTGTATTGTAGTAGTATGTATAAGCCTTTGGCTGGTGTATGGCATTATGTTGGTGGACACACCTCTGATTTTAGCCAATGCTCTTTCGCTGGTGCCTATCGTATACATATTTGTAGTAAAACTCACCAATACGATCAGAGGAATCGACAAGTTATCGATTTAAAAAAAAGAGAGAAAGTTCAAAAACCTTCTCTCTTTTTTATTACATTCCAAAATCGCAGCGTTGCGTGCGCGTACTTTCGTATATATCCCGATTGAAGCTGTAATAACGAGCCGGTTTATGCGAAACTCCCTTTTGTGTTTCGTCCAGCTGAATCAGATAATCCATTTTGTTAATTTTACGACGGAAATTTCGTTTATCGTATTCTGTATTAAAAATCACCTCATACACTTTCTGCATTTGAGTGAGCGTGAATTTTGGCGGTAAAAGTTCGAATATCAAAGGTTCGTGCAACAAATCGTAACGAAGTTTTACAAGCGCTTCATCAAGTATGTCCTTATGATCAAACATCAGGTCGGAAATTTCATTCACATTTTCCCATTTGGCAATTTCAATCAGTTTCGAATTATCTATAGAGTTTACATTTAAAAGCGAATAAAAACCTACCGTAATTACCCTTTCGTCAATCAGGCGGGGCTTCACCCATTCAAAATCCTGCGGACGACGTTTCAATCTGTCAGGGTCGCTGAACACCATGAACTGCTTCACGAAAATATCCTCGAGCCCCGTTTGCTCTTTCAATATTCGGGCAGCAGTAGCATTTATATCTTCATCGCGACGAACGTGGTTGCCCGGTAATTTCCACTCCTGTACTATTTCGCCATTGAGAGGTACAAACTCCTTACGAACCAACACAGTTAATTCATTTTCAAAATATCCGAAAATCACACAATCGACCGAGATTGTGGAAAGTATATTAGCTAATAATGGATTGGTTTCAGGCATGAATAATCAGTTTTTATAATATTTATTGGCTGCAAAGGTAAAAAAATAATTTCATACATTTAGTAGCAGTAGTGTCAAAAACACACAATCAAACAGCGAGCACCCAAAACTTAGTGTAATATAAACACTATTTTACTTGTATATCTCAAAATTATCATTTACTTTTGCACAGATTCTACTTGTTGTTTTTATGACACTATTGAAAATTTTGTAATTAAACAATTCTACAGTGTGTATGTTTATGCTCATAGTTCTTCATGGTTCAACAGACAAATAAACCTGAAATCATTTAACGCTATTTATATTCAAAATCCGATACAAAATGAAAAAAATTACATTCTTTGCTCTACTTGCCTTACTGATGATAAGCTGCACCCATAAACCTACCCGCATAGTTTGCATTGGCGATAGCATTACCGAAGGTGCAGGAATTTTTCAACAAAACAAATACTCCTACCCTGCCCGGCTCGACAGTTTGCTTGGCGAGAGTTTTCAGGTGCTAAATTCCGGCAAAGGAGGAACAACACTTCAGAAAGAAGGCGATTTCTCGTACTGGAATACCAAAGAATTTGCCAATATTTTTGCTTTCGAACCCGATATGGTGGTTATTAAACTCGGTACGAACGACACCAAACCACAAAACTGGAACAGCGCTCGTTTCGAAGCCGATTATCAGGCTTTGATCGACACACTAAAATCGCTGCCAAATGCTCCTGAAATAATTATGTGCATACCCGTTCCGGTTTTTGCCACACAATGGGGTATCAACGATTCAACATTGAATGCGGGAGTTATTCCGGTGATAAAACAGATTGCCAAAAAGAATAAAATTGAGCTTATCGACCTCAATACACCACTTAGAGACAGGCACGATCTCTTCCCTGACCATATTCATCCCAACGAAGAAGGAACCAAAGTAATAGCTCAAATCATAGCCGGATTTATTAAAAAATAAATTTCCGGACAAATTCTCAACCCAAAAAAGCTCTTTCCAAAGCATCATTAATCATTACATATCAACATTTTAAATCATTGACATAAATATTTTCAACACTTAGTGTAAAATAAACACAATAAAGTTTGGGAGTTATTATTATTTATTCTAAATTTGCCTGAAATTCTTATTGTCATTTCGACACTATTTATCAAACGAATTTAATTACATAAAAATGAGAAAAACACTTTACAGAAGCCTGACATTAATCTTACTTTCCATTTTTGCCATTTCATGCAGTACGGGCAAAAACGAAACAGATGCGAAAATCGATAAAATCATTTCGGAAATGACGCTGGAAGAAAAAGTCGGACAAATGACTCAGATAACACTCGACGTGATTGGTAACGGCAAAGGACGTCATGAAAGCAAAGTACCTTTTGAAATTGATACTGCGCGCATCCGGAAAGCGATTGTGGAGTATCATGTGGGGTCGGTTTTGAATACGACAAACAATTACGCAATGCCACCTGCACAATGGAATAAAATCATTACTTTTATTCAAAAAGTAGCCATGGAGCAAACCAGAATGCAAATACCTGTAATCTATGGAGTTGACGCTATTCACGGAACTACTTATACTGATGGAGCTATTATGTTCCCACAGCAAATTTCGCTTGCAGCCACTTTCAACCCCACACATGCTTACAATATGGCCAGTGTAACTGCTTACGAAACAAGGGCCAGCAGCATTCCCTGGAATTTTTCACCTGTACTCGATTTGGGTGCCGATCCGCGCTTTTCGCGCCAGTTCGAAGGGTTTGGAGAAGATCCATATCTTGTAAAAATGATGGGGCTGGAAATGATTAAAGGTTACGAAGGCATCACCGATAGCATTCACACAAAATACAAAGTGGCTTCGTGTTTGAAGCACTTTCTGGGCTATTCGGTTCCTGTGTCGGGAAAAGACCGCACGCCCGCATACATACCCGAAAATGTATTGCGTGAATATCATCTCGAACCATTTAAAGCAGCCATTGCTTCCGGTACCGAATCGGTTATGATTAACTCGGGAATTATCAACGGGATTACCGTACATGCAAGTCATGATATTATTACAAAATTGCTGAAAGAAGAACTCAATTTTGAAGGTGTAGTGGTAACCGACTGGATGGACATTATTAATCTGCATACCCGCGATAAAATTGCCAAAGACCACAAAGAAGCTATCAAACTGGCTATTAACGCAGGCATCGACATGTCGATGGTTCCCTACGAATACGAAACATTCTGCGACAATCTGATTGCACTTGTAAAAGAAGGTGAAGTAAAAGAAAGCAGAATTGATGATGCAGTTCGTCGTATTCTGAAACTTAAACTTAAACTCAACCTTTGGGAGCAGCCTGTTACCAATATCAGCGATTATCCGGAATTTGGTTCTGAAAAATCGGCACGCATGGCTTATGAGGCAGCTGCAGAAGCTATTACATTATTAAAAAACAACAATGAAATACTGCCGCTTTCAAAAACTACAAAAGTACTTGTAACCGGTCCGAATGCAAACAGTATGCGTACGTTGAATGGTGGATGGAGTTACTCATGGCAGGGTGAAAAAACCGACCGTTACACCGAAGAATTTAATACAATTCTCGAAGCTGTACAAAACGAAATTGGCACAAAAAACGTAAAATACGTTCCCGGCGTAAGCTATGTAAACGATGGAAAATATTTTGAAGATGTGGAAGATCAGTTTGCCAATGCAGTTGTAGCTGCAAAAACAGTGGATGCTGTAATTCTTTGTGTGGGCGAAAATACCTATACTGAAAAACCGGGAGACCTGAACGATCTTAGTTTAAGTGCCAATCAACTGCGCCTTGCAAAAGAACTTGCCAAAACAGGAAAACCTGTGATTCTGGTACTTAACGAAGGTCGTCCACGCTGTATAAGTGCTGTTGAGCCAAGCATGCAAGCCGTGGTACAAACTTACCTGCCAGGCAATTACGGAGGCGATGCCCTTGCTGACATTCTGTTTGGAGATGTAAATCCTTCGGGAAAATTGCCTTACACATATCCTTCGTATCCGAATTCGCTGGTGACATATTATCACAAACCTTCGGAAGAACAAAAACGTGCTCAGGGTGCTTATATATATGAGTCGGATTACAACCCGCAATATGAGTTCGGACACGGACTAAGCTACACTACTTTTGAATACAGCAATCTGAAAGTATCCAAAAATGAGTTTAGTGCAGGCGAAGTTCTGACAGTAAGTGTCGATGTAAAAAACAGTGGAAACCGCATTGGAAAAGAATCAGTTCTGCTATATTCAAGTGACCTTTATGCTTCAATTACTCCCGACATGAAACGTTTGCGTCGCTTTAGTAAAATTTCGCTCGAACCGGGACAGACTCAAACTGTAAGCTTCGAAATTACTGACAAAGATCTGGCATTCGTAAACCAACACAACGCATGGATAACAGAACCCGGAGAATTTGAACTGACAACAGGAGGATTAAAAACAATTGTAACTTTTAAATAATAAATCAATTTAATTCAATGATACATGCGCAAAGAATTATAACTGCCACGCAGTATAATTTAATGTGCAGGTATCATTTGATAATTAACAAAAACAAATAAATACATATGAAAATCACTCACAAAAAACAAAAAAGGACAGTCTTTTCTGTCGGCAGAACAAGTCTGCTACGGTTTGTGCTGATATTGTCATTGGCAATTCCGTTCAATTTGTTTGCCCAAAAAGCCGTAATAAACGGTGTAGTGTCAGACAGTAGAAATGAGTCAATTATCGGTGCCAACGTACTGATAAAGGGTACTACAACAGGTACTATCACCGATTTCGATGGAAAGTTCAGCATCGAAGCATCGCAGGGCGACGTTTTGGTGATCAGTTACATTGGGATGAATCCTAAGGAAATAAAAGTGGGTTCGGAAAGAAACATCAGAATTACTCTTGAAGAAGACACTAAAACACTCGATGAGGTTGTGGTAATTGGTTTCGGAACGGTAAAAAAACGTGACGTAACCACTGCGATTACTACTGTTTCGACAAAAGACCTCGATCAGCGCCCTATCGTTTCTGCCGATCAGGCTTTGCAGGGAAAAGCTGCCGGTGTATCGGTTATCAAACCGAACGGACTTCCCGGTGAAGGTATGGTGATTCGTGTACGTGGTACCACTTCGATGAACTCAAGCAACGACCCCTTGTATGTTGTGGATGGAGTGACTCTTGATAATATTTCATTCCTTTCGGCCAACGACATTGAAAGCATGCAGGTATTGAAAGATGCCTCTTCGGCAGCAATTTATGGTTCGCGTGCAGCCAATGGCGTTATTCTTATTACAACAAAAAACGGTGCCAAAGGAAAAGGAAAAATTTCGTTGAATGCATATGCAGGGGTTACAAGCCTTACAAAACGTATCGAATCACTCAATGTGGATCAATATCGTGAACTGCTTGAGGATATGGGTTCGACCACAGCTCTGCCAGCCACACTTACTGACAGAACAGATTGGTACGACGAAACTTTCCAGAATGCGCTGACTCAGAACTATCAGCTTTCGATTTCGAATGCTACCGATAAAATAAATTACTATCTTTCAGCAGGTTACACAGGAGAAGAAGGTATCATCAAAGTTGCATATTTCGAACGCTTTAATTTCCGTACCAATATTGAAAATCAGATTCGTCCATGGCTGAAAATCGGTGCTAATATTTCTTACTCCGACTATAAAAGCAATGGAATTGTGAGTGGATTGGGAGCCAATCGTGCCGGTGTGGTACTTTCGGTTATCAATACACCAACTTACGCTCCTATCTGGGACGAAAACAACCCCGGACAATATTACGATAATTTCTATGGTGTAAACATTACCACACCTGTTGAGAATATGTCGCGTACAGCCGACAACAAAACAATGAACAACCGTTTGATCAGCACCGGAAGCGCTGAAATTAATTTCCTTCCGAATTTAAAACTACGTTCTTCGGTAACTCTCGATCGTCTTTACAACAATTACACAAGCTTCCTCGACCCTGTAAAAACAGGCTATGGACGTACAATGGGTGGCGTTGCGAGCGACGACCGTTCGATTGGGACTGTAATGATTTACGACAATATTTTAAGTTACAATGAGTCATTCGGAAAACACAATGTTGATTTCATGGGTGGAACTTCGGCTACCACATCAAACTACAGTAAATCTTATGTTAGTTCACAATACTTTCACGATGGCAGTATTAAAACTGTAAATGCCGGTAACAAGGTATCGCAGGGAAGTGGTTCATTTGAATCAGCCTGGGCTATTATGTCATACGTAGGTCGTTTGTCATACAACTACGACAGTAAATATCTGGCCACTGTAAATATGCGTGTGGACGGTTCATCAAAACTGAATCCGAATCACCGCTGGGGATATTTCCCATCTGCATCGGCCGCTTGGCGTGTTTCGTCTGAAAATTTCATGAAAGACCTTACATGGATTGATGATTTAAAAATCCGCGGAGGCTGGGGACAAACCGGTAATCAGGCCGGCCTGAGTGATTATAGTTATTTGCAACGCTTTGTAATCAACCGTCAGAACTGGTGGGAAGATGGGAAAGCTCTTGCAGTGCCTGTAATTACAATGAACGAACTACGCAACTCTGACCTTACCTGGGAAACAACCACTCAAACCAACTTCGGTCTCGATTTGACTATTTTGAAAAACAGACTGACTTTTGCGCTTGATTATTATTCAAAATACACAACCGATATGTTGATGTATGTAACACTTCCTGCTGGTGCTTCTACAGCTTCGACTATTACACGTAACGAAGGTGAAATGTCGAACAAAGGTTTTGAATTCAGTATTAATTCAAGAAATATCGACAAAAAGAATTTCAAATGGAATACTGATTTCAACATTTCAACCAACAAAAACCAATTGACGAAATTAGTTCTTTCGCAGGTATATTATGCTGCAAAAACAAGCGAAAACATTACTGAATTTGTGGTAAGAAACGAGCCCGGTCATTCACTCGGAGGATTCTACGGATATTTCAGTGATGGAGTTGATCCTGAAACAGGTGAATTGATGTATCGTGACATTAACAAAGATGGTTCAATTACCACTTCGGATAAAACTTATATCGGAGACCCGAATCCGGATTTTACTTTTGGTATGACCAATTTCTTCTCGTACAAAAACTTCGATTTGAGTATCTTGCTTCAGGGTTCTTATGGAAACGACATTTACAATGCTTCGCGTATGGAAACCGAAGGTATGTACGATGCCAAAAACCAATCGACCCGCGTGCTTGATCGCTGGCGTCGTCCGGGTATGATTACCTCAATTCCTAAAGCCGGTTACGACATGAAAGTATCGTCATATTATATCGAAGATGGTAGCTTCCTGAGAATTAAAGACGTAACTTTATCGTACAATGTATCTCCTGCCAAAATGAAAAAACTGGGTATTATCAAACTTCAACCCTACATGACAGCTTCGAACCTGTTTACTTTCACAAATTACCTCGGTTTCGACCCTGAAGTAAATCAGTGGGGAAACAGTGGTACAGTACAGGGAATCGACTGGGGAACCTATCCGCAAACCCGCACTTTCATTGTAGGATTAAATGTTGAATTTTAAAAATTACGAAACAGATGAAAACAAAAAATATTTCTAAAATAGTTTTTGCAGGAGCACTGGCACTTACTGCTGTTTCCTGCTCGCTCGACTACGATCCGATTTCGGAATTTTCTGAAAAAACATACGGACAAACATCGAGCACCGACTCAATTAAATACAAGACAAAAGCCGAAATGTTCTCTCAATATCAGTCGCTTTACCAGAAACTTCAGGACCAGGAACATTGGTATCTCGATTTGATTATGCTTTGCGAAACACGCTCAGACAATTCATATGCCGGTACTACCGGTTCGCAGGTTATGCCTGTGGAAAACAACTCGATTGATGGAGGAAACAGTGTGATTGGTCGTGACTGGGACAGATATCTGGCCTCTGTGGCACAAGCAAATACTGTGATTGAAAACATTGACAAAGTACCGGATCCAACGCTTACAGCTACAGAACGTAAACAGTGGAAAGCTGAAGCTAAAATTTTCCGTTCGTTGGTATGGTTCGATATGATTCGCCTTTGGGGAAATATTCCTGTGGTAACGAAAGAAGGAACCGATATTACTGCCGAAAATATCGAGGAAGTTTATCCTTTGTATTATCCGAAACAAACTGAACCATCAGAGGCTTATGCACAAATGATAAAAGATTTGACAGAAGCCATTGTGGATGCTCCTGCCAACAACGCCGGCGATAAAACAAAACTTTCGAAATCGGTAGCAAGAGCACTTTTGGCAAAAGTATATGCCGAAAAACCTGCACGCGATTATGCTAAAGTGTTACAATATTGTAACGAAGTAATTGCTGATGGTTTTGTACTTAATCCAAGCTATTCAGACATTTATGCTATGAATGCAGCTGGTACCGACCTGAAAAACAGATCGACAGCAGAATCAATCCTTGAAGTGAACTTTTTCACCGGTGGTGGAAACTGGGTAACATGGATGTTTGGAAAAGACCTTCTCAATCCTGAATCGAACTTCTCGTGGGCAAAATGGGTAACACCATCACGCGACCTGATTGCAGCATTTGATGCCGAAAATGACAACATCCGTAAAAACGAATCAATTGTATATTACGAAGCTGGCTGGAGCAACTATTATCCTTCAAATCATTATCCATTTATGTATAAAATGCGTTCGTCTGCTCACAGTATTATTAAAATACGTTTTGCCGACATTCTGCTTTTGAAGGCTGAAGCACTTGCCAATCTGGATGGTGCTGCCAATCTCGAAGCTGCTGAAGCAATTGTAAATCAGGTAAGAGCACGTGTTTCGCTTCCGGTTTTACCCGCAAGTGCAAAAGCATCGAAAGAAAGCATGTTGAATGCCATTCTGAAAGAAAGACGTCTTGAACTTGCATTCGAAGGACAGCGCTGGTTCGACCTCGTACGTTACGAAAAAGTTGAAGAAGTTATGAATTCACTCAACTCACGCGACAGTGGTCGTTTACCGCTTCGCAGAGCATATACCGAGACTTCATATTTATTCCCGATACCTTCAACAGCTATCGACCTGAATACAAATCTCGTTCAGAATCCTGGTTATTAATTTTTAAACATTCAACGTAAATAAAAATGAAAAACATATTTAAAACCACAATAATCGGGCTGATGGCAGTATTTTTTGCTTCGTGCCAGGAAGAGGAACTTCGTGTTCACTTTCCGGCTTCGATGCCCGTTTTCGATAATGCCTCAGTGGCAGAAACAGCCATTATGTACGGCGATTCAATTACCTTATCAGTAGGAGTATCCGACCCGCTTACCCCACTTTCCACGCTTAGCATAAAAGTGGTGGTTGGCGATGAGATTATTGCAACTGAAAAAATCAGAACAAAAGGTCAGAAAGCCACTTATACACAGAAATACTGGATACCATTTGTAGCCCGTATGCCTCATGGTGCAGAAGTGGAAGTACATTTAACTTCTGAAAATGTAGAAGGAACAAAAAGAGATACCATTATTGCAAGCACTATTGCTTCGCGCCCCGAAATTCCTTCGATATTTCTGGTAACGCCTACTGCAACTGTAGAAATGAAGCTTACTGATGCAGATAATCACATTTACACTGCCGATGGTCTGAATTTTGGTAGCGACATTACTTTCAGACTGGCAACCAAAGTGAACCGCTTTAAGAAAATTGACTGGTTAAATCCTGAAAATCTGGTTTTTGGGACTGTGAATGGCGCTATGAGTCTGGTTGATGTAACAGTGGAAGGCACTACTACCACTGTGTCGGGCGATGTGATAAAGCTTTACGATCCGACTTTGGTTGGTTTCAAAAAGATCACTCTCGATCTATTCAATTTTACCGTAGTTGGCGAAGGTGATAAACTCATGCCGGCCACTACAATGAACATCAATAATTTTAGCACTGTTCAGCTGACATGGATTGACCATATGAACGTTGCGAAAAAAGAAGATTGGAAAAGCACAGTTATGTATCTGGGCGAAGGTACTGAAATGACCATTACCGGACTCAGCGACGTAGCAAACTGCATGAATCCGACATTCTTTGAACCAACGGGTGCAAACACAGTGAAATTCCTCGGCAAAACAGGTATTTATACTGTTTATTTCCACCCGGGACTTGAGTATGTATTTGTAGAACAGCCTAATGCTGTCTATCCGGATGCTTTATGGCTCGTAGGAGTTGGTTCGGGTCCTGCCCGTACACCGGGTGTAAAAACCACTTCGTGGAACTGGAACTCGCCACTCGAATATCATTTCTGCCGTAAAATATCTGATGGCGTTTTCGAATCGGTATTCTATGCCGAACACGAAATTGAACCAACAGCAGCAGAACCATGGCGACTGACATTTAGTGTGAAATTTATGCACCAGCGCGGTTGGGGAGGCGAAGAAAGCTCGCAAAACTATCAGCTTCCGGCTAACGGATACCTGTTCTCGCCCTCACCGAACGACAAAGGTAATTTTGCAGGAACAGCTTCTTTCAAAAATTTACCCGGTATTTATCGTTTTGTACTTGACATTAACAATAAAGTCAGTACATTTGAAAAAATAAAATAACAGACTATGTAAATAGTCACTGAACACAAATTACGCAAATAAGCCACTAATTCATACAAGCTGACTGAAATTTTTATTCATCGTTTTGTAGGTTTGGAGACTAAAATTTGCGTAATTTGCGTTCATATATACTATCCCCGGGAACGCTTCTTATTTTTATAAATACTATGTCACAAAAATCAGCAATATCATTCATCTTTCTTGCTCTTATACTCCTTTTCCATAGTTGTAAAGATCCGGTTACGCAGGATCCAAACCCGGATCCGGATCCCGTTGATTCAATAGGAGACGTAAATTTATGGCTTACAACCGACAACGAAGTACATCTGCACCAGAAACAGCTTCCGATAAATTTCTCGCGCGACATTGGTAATTTCACCATCGTGCTCGACTCAACCACCACTTATCAAAGTATCGACGGTTTTGGAGCTGCGCTTACAGGTTCTTCAGCTTATCTGATTAATCAACTCAACTCGGCCGACAGAACGCCTTTACTCGAGGATTTATTTGACCCTGAAAAAGGTATTGGTATAAACTATCTGCGAATTACTATTGGCTCTTCCGACTTTTCGATTGGCACATATAGTTATTGCGATCAGCCCGACATTAATCAGTTTGCGATACCCGAACGCGACCGCAATGATCTGATTCCTGTATTACGTCAGATTCTGGCAATAAATCCGGATATAAAAATTATGGCAAGTCCCTGGAGTGCACCGGCATGGATGAAAGCAAATAACAGCATGAACGGAGGTAGTTTAAAAGGTAAAGAGGTATATAATGATTTTGCTGAATACTTTGTGAAGTATATCAAAGCTTTCGAAGCGGAAGGAATTCATATCGATGCCATTACCATTCAGAATGAGCCCATGCACGAAACCAATGGTTATCCGACCATGAAAATGCTTTGGCAGGAACAAAACGAAATTATCCGCGACTATCTCGGACCTAAATTCGTTGCCAACAATATCAAAACAAAAATCATTATTTGGGATCATAATTTCGATATGTCATATTATCCCATGAACATTCTCAACGACCCCATTACCCGACAATATGTGGCCGGAACTGGCTGGCACGGATACGGAGGAAATGCAGCGGCCATTGACTTATTGCAGGACAAACACCCTGACAAAGACGTTTATTTTACCGAACAATCGGGCGGAGGCTGGAATACCGACACACGTATGGGAAATATGTTCTGGTATATGAAGGAGTTTCTGATGGCCTCGGTAAACCGTGGTTCGAAAAACTTTTTAATGTGGAATCTGGCACTTAACGAAAAAAGTGGCCCTACCACAACCACGGGCGGTTGTCAGAATTGTCGTGGCGTTGTGACTATAAAAATTGATGGTAAATATCAGAGAAACGAAGAATACTATTTACTTGGACATTTTGCAAAAACAGTTCGAATGGATGCCCTGCGTATTAAAAACAGTTCAGCCAACTGGCCCGGTGGATTCACGGTATCTTCCTTTCTGAATACTGACGGCACCAAAGTAGTGGTGGTTCTCAACCGCAGCGGAGCCAAACAAAAATACAGTATTCGTATTGGAAATCGAAAATTCACTTATGACCAGTACAACGAATCTGTGGTTACATTCAAATTCAAATAAAATAACAATAAATTATGCAATTCAAATCAACACTACTTGCACTTACTTTAGGTCTGATGTCATGCAGCCAGGCCGAAAAAATTCAGGTTCTGAGCTCATTGCCTGATACCGATAGTTTATTAGTCGAAAAGGAAATTCTTTTTGGCAAAGATCTTAAAAAAGGCTCTGAAATTATCAGAATTTCGGCAGCTGATACCTGTCAGACAGTTCATGGCGTAGGTGCAGCACTTACTCACGCTTCGGCCTGGGTGTTTCATCACAATCTGACACCTGCAAAACGCGACTCGCTTTTCAGAGAGCTTTTTACACCTTCAGGAGTTGGTATCAACTACACTCGTCTGGCTGTGGGAGCTTCCGATTTCTCGTTTAATTTCTTCAGCTATAGCGAAACCGAAGATTTTACACTTTCAAATTTTTCAATTGCTGAAGATCATAAAGATGTGATTCCTATGCTGAAAGAAATTCTGGCTATAAATCCGGGAATGCAAATTATGGCAACGCCCTGGAGTCCTCCGGCATGGATGAAAACAAATAACAGTATGGTGGGCGGAAAACTTCGTCCCGACTGTTACGATGTGTATGCCGATTATCTGATAAAATACATTCAGGCTTACAAACAGGAAGGTATCGATATTCATACTATGACCGTGCAAAACGAGCCAGAATATGGCACTGCTGCTTATCCTTGCATGGACATGACAGCCGAAGAACAAAAGGTATTTATCCGTGATCATTTCGGTCCGAAACTGAAAGCTTCAGGACTGCAAACCAAAATTGTACTTTTCGATCATAACTGCGATAATCCCGATTATCCGATCAGCATTATGAACGACGCAAAAGCAAAGGAATATGTGGATGGCTCAGGTTTTCATCTTTACAAAGGACACATTTCGGCTCTTTGCAAGGTACATGAAGCACATCCTGACCGCAATGTTTATTTTACCGAGCAATCGGGAGGTGGTTGGGCACCTGATTTCGATCAGAATGTACGTTGGTATGTGGGTGAGCTTTTTGTGGGTGCCATGAATTGCTGGAGCAAAAACGCACTTCTGTGGAATCTGGCACTCGATGAAAATAACGGACCTAAAAACTTTGGTTGTCAGGACTGCTATGGCGTGGTGGAAATCAACAAATCGGGTGAAATAAAGAAACATGCAGAGTATTATGCCCTGACTCATTACGGAAAGTTTATTCAACCCAATGCAAAACGTTTGGTTTCAAACGGTGAAGCAGTAAAAGGTGCAGCTTTCCTGAATCCTGACGGAACATTGGTATATATGGGAGTTTATTACGGCTCTGAAGCAAAAGAAGTATTGATTCAGACCGACAAAAAACTGTTCAGTTACACTTTCAAACCAGGCGAAGTTGTAACTTTTAAGTGGAAAGAATAAAAACAGATATTTTCAAACAACAAACCCCGCGGATAAAGTTTATCCGCGGGGTTTGTTGTTTGAAAAGCCGGAAATTATTTTACTTTCGACATAAATTTATCCACATCTATCACTACTCTTTCATGGAGTCCCTCTCCTACTCTGTCACCCGATTCATCAGTGGCAACAAGTTCGAAACTATATCCACGACCTTCGTTAGCCACCAAAGTAGCTGTACAGGTAATTTTAGCTCCTACAGGTGAAGCTTTCAGGTGTTTTACCTGAATCATAATACCCACACTCGATTTTCCATCGGGTGTATCAATCAGTTGCATAGCAGTATTTTCCATCAAAGCTACCAATGCAGGTGTCGAAAAAACAGGTAACAAACCGGAGCCAAGACTTTCGGCGGTCTGAAACGAACTCACAGTAATTGTTTGACTTACAGAATTTCTCATTTGACTTTTTGCGTTTTTATCCAGATTAAATATTCTTTTAATTCATTTTTCACTTCAGGGGCTAATATCAACAAACCAATAATATTAGGCACAGCCATTGCAAGCACAAGCATATCGGAAAAATCAACCAAATTACTCAGACTCAGCACTGAACCTACAACTGTAATCAGTAAAAATATGAGTTGATAAAATCTGGTTGCATAAATTCGCTTTCCAAACAATTTTTCACTGATTCCACCTGCAAGAAAATCGAAACTTTTAACGCCATAATACGACCATGAAATAATTGTGGTAAAGGCAAAAAGGATAATGGCCGGTAATAGTAAATACGGAAACCAGTCCGAAACAGTGGCAAAAGCAGCCGAAGTAAGCTGTGTTCCTTCAAGGTTTGACGGATTCTGATACATACCTGTCACGATAATGACAAGTGCTGTCATGGTACAAATAACTACCGTATCAATAAAAGGTTCCAGCAACGCAACGAAGCCTTCGGTAACAGGCATTTGTGTTTTTACAGTTGAGTGTGCAATGGCAGCTGAACCAATCCCGGCTTCATTTGAAAAAGCAGCTCTTCTGAATCCGATAATCATCACTCCCACAAAGCCTCCCTTAGCTGCATCGGGCGTAAAAGCTCCCTTTAGAATTAACATAAATGCATCACCAATATGTTGATAATTTACGCCTATAACCACCAAACAGGACACTATGTAAAGTATAGCCATCAAAGGAAACAGTTTATCATTCACACGTGCAATTCCTTTTATTCCTCCTATAATCACCACACCAACCAGTACAGCTACTAAAATTCCAATCCACAACTGATATTCTCCCAAAGCTGGAAACACAAGAATTGTTTGTGCCACCAACTGATTGGATTGAAACATATTACCAATACCAAAAGCCCCGATTGATGCAAAGACAGCAAATACCAATGCAAGAATTTTCCCTATACCTTTTAAACCCTTTTTCGCCAAGCCATCTCTAAGGTAATACATTGGTCCGCCTGAAACGCTGTTATCAGGATTCAATTTGCGATATTTTACACCCAGAGTACATTCTGTAAACTTGGTTGTCATTCCCAGAAATCCTGCAATTATAAGCCAGAAAGTAGCACCCGGTCCACCCATTGCTATGGCTACAGCTACACCTGCAATATTACCCAGTCCCACTGTTGAAGCACAGGCTGTGGAAATAGCCTGAAAATGCGAAATCTCGCCTTCATGACCATCCTTATCATATTTTCCAACAACGAGTTCCCATGCATGTTTCAACCCGCGCAGATTTATAAAACGCAGATAAATAGTGAAGAAAACCGCACCAAATATCAGCCATATAATAATGAAGGGAATCTTTACTCCAAACTCGAAACCCAAAGCAGCAAATGGGTCGAAAAACAGAATTTTGTCGAGAAAATCAAGCAGGGGCTGAAAAAAATTATTTAGTTTACCCTGAAAATCGGTCCCGGTTTCCTGAGCAAACAAAGGAAAGATAAATAATAAGCCACATAGCAGAAGTAGTGATTTTCTCATAATGAAAACTGCATTAGATTTTTTATTGAAATGCGTAAGTAATCAAAAACACTGCACTTTTATTCATTTCGTCACAAAAAGCATATAAAAAGTTCACAAATATACGATAATTTTTAGTATTTTCTAAAAAATTAAACCAACAGTCTGGAAATCATAAATCAGCAACAGGGTTTAAATTCACATATAAGCCCCCACCAATACTGACATCGTAGATAAAAATCAGAATAAAATAATATCGTTTATTATTCCTCTCAATATATCAAAAAAAGAGCAACCCGAAAGCTGCTCTCTTCAAAAAAAATAAAACAAGATAAAATAAAATACTAAAACCTTAATCCTAATGTAATCACAATATTGTTGTTAGTTGTTTTAACGGTTGCCGGATTTACTTTATAATCAGCAGCCAGTATAGCTGAATTATAAGCATAGAATGTTTCATTAAGCGATTTATTCATGTACGCCAGATCAATATACCAGCCTGCTTCGCGATAGCCTAGTCCGGCAGTGAAGTAATCGGTACGATTATGTATAAAGTATTCTGTATCGGTACGGGTTGTGCTTGGTACGAACCATTTCGTAGCATCGGGCCGGGTAGCTGCACTGCTGTTTGCAAAACCGGCACGAAGTGCAAAATTCTCTGTTACTTTATACTCAGCTCCGACTTTTATGGTTCGTGCATTATTCATCATACTGCTAAAACCTGCATTTTCGTCCGGATAAGCCAGCGAACTTCCTTCTTCATCTTTAAAACGCATACCTTTATAGTTACTAAACACATACTCTGCACTCAGGAATCCTCTGTTGTCAAGTAAGAAAGCTGCACTTGCATTCAATTGGAATGGCGACACCTGTTTGTATTTTACCATATTTTCAGGTGACTTCTGCGTATTTCCTTCCGACGAATAAAGATCAGCATAATTAGTCATAGACAAATTATAAATCATCGGAGTATGCATAGCCAATCCGAAACGGATAAAGTCAACCGGAATAAAGATTGTTCCCACATTCAGATTAAAACCTGTACCATTCATAATTACAGTATTGTTGAGGCTCATATTACCACCATTACCAAAACTTTCGGAATAAATAGCATCCGAACGATAATACAGCGATTGCATATTAAGAGTTGCTCCGAAATAGAATCGGTTACTAAAATTACCCGACCAACCAAAATTATATTCATCAACCCCACCCTGCTCACGAAGCGTGTACGTTGGAGTAACCTGTTCAGCATCTCCTAAAAGAGGTGACCAATACATTGTTTTATTGGTAGTCGTATCAATATTTTCATTAATCAAATGGGAATTGGCAGCCATGATCGATATCCAGGGTATTTTGATGTTTTCATACGGGTTTTTAGCTCCATCCATTGGATAATTATCCGGATTGAGATAAAAACTCGACAAATCGTTTGTGTAATAACCGTAATTACGATTTGTAAACTGAGCCATATAATCAGTCATCGACGATGCAGCTGCATTGCTTCGAATGGCTAAACTACGGTTGAAATTCTTTATTTTATTATATGAAAATGCAAAATTCGAACTCATTAAACCTTCATAACCACTTTCCGAACGCCATGTTGGCAATGCAATGACATATGAAAAATTATTGAAACCATATTTGAACAAATCATCGTAACCGGTGGAACCATTCCACCCAGAATTAACATTCTGGATTAATATATCGGCAGTAGCAGTAAGTTCCGACTTGCGGAAAACTCCCAGTCCGGCAGGATTGTCCTTGATAGCAGAAGCATCGCCCCCGAGAGCCCCGAAAGCTCCGGCAACTCCTGTATATCGAGCAGTTCCCATAATTTCTGTTTGTGATACCTTCAGTGCATCAAGTTCCACCTGCGAGAAAGCAACCGAAAAAGCAGAAGCACAAGCCAGTGTTAATAGTATTCGTTTCATAATATATTATCTTAATGTATAAAATCAGATTTTAAAAACTCTCAAATCGTTCATGACTGCCAAACTTCGACAATCCATTGTGAAACATCATCAGACCTTTTTACCTTCTTCCACCTGAAGAGCTACCTCCTCTTGAAGATGATCCACCACCACCTCCACCGGAATATGATCCTGAAGAAGAGGAGGACGAAGAGGAAGAGGATGAAGAATAAGAAGAGGAAGACGACGATGATGGTGCTGAATAGGACGATCCTGACGACGATGAGCGTGATGGACTACTACTCTGATAACTACTTCTGCTTGAAGAGGACGAAGACGACGAAGAACTGGTAGAGTACGAACTACGCGGAGTTGATGAACCCGTTGAATAGCTTGGACGTGGCGTAGACGTTCCTCCTGAATACGTTGACTGCGTTCTGCCTGTCGAATAAGTAGAAGACGAACGGGTTGTTCCCTGCGTATTTGATCCAGAGCTCACAGTTCCGGTTCTCGGACTTGTGGAAACGCGGCCTGAACTTCTGTAGTCACCGGTAGAGTTTGAAGTGCGATAACCGTCAGTATTTGTACGTCCTGTACCATATGACGAGCGGTTAACTCCATCACCCGAAAAAGTAGATGTTCTATTGGTCGTTTGCGGGTTTGTTCTTGTGTATCCCGATCGCGGTGCCGATCCTTCACCAGCTCTGAATGTGTTACCCTGAGTTACAGCTCTTCCTGTAGAAGTTCTGTTTATCGAAGTATAAGACGAACTGCGTGGATTATTGTTATTCACATCCGAACTTAAACGTGTATATCCACTTCTTCCGGTTGATGTATTTGCACTGTAGTTATTCCGGCTTCCACCAATAGTTGTAGATGTGGAAGTATTTCGTACCGATCCACGTCCACTCTGTGTATACAAGTCACGTCGGCTACCTTCATTATAGTTACGCGAATTACTTCCGTAAGATGGAGTCCAGTTTGAATGTCCCCAATAAGATCCGTAATAAGGATATCCCCAACCATTGTAGCCATAACCATAGCCGTAACCATATCCGTAACCATAATATCCATATCCCCACGGATCATAATATCCTCCATAATACCATGGGTTATATCCTCCATAATATCCTCCGTAGAAACCACCATAGTACGGAGAGTAAAAACTATTTCGCCAGTACCAGCTGCTATAGCTGTACGGACTATACATGTAATCGAACCAATAGGGATTAGTCCAGGTTGGAGTTACCCATGCATATGATCCATCAATATACACATTCCAGTCCCAGCTATTCAGAAAATAAATATCATTGTAAGCCGGATCACCAATAAAGATAGTATACTTCGGATTATGAAATTTACGAATTCTGTTGGCATATTCCAAATCCGATTCGCTACCGTTAAATCCATTGAGATAATATCCGGCTTCATCTGTAGAGTCCAGAGGTTGTGATCTCAGAGCGAGTGAATCTGACTCAAGATAAGTACTATCTTCAAGCTCGTCGGAAAAAACTATTTCCCGTGCTCCGTTTTTGACGTTTGGTCGCGTAGTGGGTTTACTTTTACGCTCTTTGATCATAGCTTTTGCGTCAGACGGTTTGAAATATATGTCATCCACAAACTCTTTATCCTGGGCAAACAACCCAAGTGATAAAAGAAATGACATAAGTAAAGTAATGGTGGTTGGTTTCATAATGATTCCTCCTATAATTGAAAGATTTATTTCAGTTTAAATAAACAATAATCATGCCACAAAGTATAATTATTCAACAAATTACGAATATTTTTTTCATGCTATTTGCTCATTACTTCAGCATATACAAATATACAGTTTTATAACAAAAATCGGGCCTTAAGAGCCAAACTATATAAATTAAAAAGCATTAAAGTTGTTTCGTACTTAAAAAACACATTTTATCAGAATAAAAATACCAACTGAAATATGAAAGTTGCTGTGACGATACAATTATTTGTAGTAATTTTGTACGTTTCATTTACACAAAAACAAATCACAACAAATGAATTTTATACAAGTAAACTTTAGTTTCGAGCCTTTTGAAGAATTTATGGCCGATATACTCGCAGCCGAACTGGCCGAAATCGGTTTCGATAGCTTTGTTCCCGGCGAAAACGGAATGCAGGCCTTTATTCCTGAAAATAAATTTGACGAAAGCAGTCTTAAACAGCTTATAGCAGACTATCCTATCGAAGTTGCTGTATCGTACGAGATTATTACTGTCGCTTCGAAAAACTGGAACGAAGAATGGGAAAAACATTATTTCGAACCCATTGTAATTGGCGATGAATGTGTTATTCACAGTTCGTTTCACAAAAACGTACCCGAAGCCAGATACGACATTATCATCGACCCTAAAATGGCGTTTGGAACGGGACATCACGAAACCACAAGTCTTGTCATCGGAGAAATTCTGAAAATGGATCTTACCAATAAAAAAGTGCTGGACATGGGCTGTGGTACTGCCGTACTTGCTATTCTGGCTGCCATGCGCGGAGCTACCGAACTATTGGCAATTGATATTGACAACTGGTGTACAGAAAATTCGCTCGAAAACATCGCACTTAATAACGTTAGCGGAATCGAAGTGAAACTCGGAGGTGCAGAACTACTGGAGGGATTGCACTTCGATATTATTCTGGCCAATATAAACCGCAATATATTGCTGGCCGATATAGAAAAATATGCTGCCTGTCTGACTACAGGTGGCGAACTCTATATGAGCGGATTCTACAAAGCCGACATTCCCGTAATCGAAGCTGAACTAAACCGCAACGGACTGGAACTAATTGATTTTAAAGAAAAAAACAACTGGGTGGTTGTAAAGTCCGTAAAAAAGTAAACATGTAACAAAACTCATTATTTATCACAACAAAAGAGCAGTCGGCCACCAACCCGCACTGCTCTTTTTGTTTGTGTGATTCTGCAATCGTTTGCAGCTAAAATACTTTCATTGCATCCTGTTTATATAAACAAAAGAATGTTCAATCGGTTATATTTGCAGCCACATATTGTAAAGAGCTGATAATTAACAACAATCATTTATATAAAAAATCGCAAATCATGAAAAAAACCTTACTCACACTTCTTATCCTTTGCTTTGGATATATTGTACAGGCTCAGATTTCGTCCACAAGCCCTGCATTTATCACCGAAGCCTATACCGGAGACGTAGAAATTATTTTCGATGCTACTCAGGGGAATGCCGGACTGAAAGATTTTACCGGCGATGTGTATGCACATATCGGAGTAATTACCGACAAAAGCACCAGCGGATCTGATTGGAAATATGTGGTAACTACATGGCCAGAGCTAAACGAAGACAATATAATCGTCAATAATTCACAAGCCAATACAACTAAAAATAAACTTGCGTCTTTAGGCAACAATAAATACAAATTAGTAATCACCGGAGGTGTGCGTGCGTTTTTCGGTGTTCCAACCGGCGAAAAAGTACAGAAAATTGCTCTTGTATTCCGCAACACCGATGGTTCAAAAGCAGGCAGAACAGCATCGGGTGGCAATATATTTGTCGATGTATTCGAAGCCGGACTGAATATCGGTTTCCAGCGCCCCGATGGCAATATAACGCTTACAGTCGGCGAAGCCTATAATATTTCGGTAACTACTTCTATTGCTGTCACTACATTGAACTTATACGTAAATGGAACTATCGTTAAAACTCTCAACGGATACTCAACGCTTACACACACCTACACTTTTGCCACTGCCGACGATTATACTTTAATTGCCGAAGGTATTCTGGGTGGACAAACCGTACGCGACACAGCTTATGTATGTGTACCTCAACCCGTCACTACTCAGGCTCGCCCTGCCGGCACGCAGCCCGGTATTAATTACATCGATGCCAATACTGTAACTCTGATACTGCATGCACCCGGAAAACAAAACGTGTTTGTATTGGGAGAATTCAACGAATGGATGCAACTAAATGCCTACCAGATGAAAAAAGATGGTGATTATTTCTGGACAACACTCAGCAATCTGACTCCGGGCCATATTTACGGATTCCAGTATCTGGTAGATGGCACTATCCGCGTGTCCGATCCTTATGCCGAAATGGTACTCGACCCACGGAACGACAAATGGATCAACGAGAAACATAATATTTATCCTAATCTGAAAGCTTATCCCGAAGGAAAAACTGAAGGTCTTGTGGCTACACTGCAAACAAACAAACCCGCATATAACTGGGAAGTGCCCAATTTCCAAATGCATAATCGCGACAATATGGTGATTTATGAGCTTCTGCTACGCGACTTTACTGTTGAAAAATCGCTCGAAGCGACTATTGAAAAGCTCGATTATCTGAAACATCTGGGCATTACTGCCATCGAACTAATGCCTGTGCAGGAATTCGACGGAAACAACAGCTGGGGCTATAACCCGAATCATTTCTTTGCGCCTGATAAAGCCTACGGAACCGAACAGGCCTACAAACGTTTTATCGACGAATGTCACAAACGTGGTATTGCAGTGATTCTCGATGTGGTTTTCAACCATGCTACCGGTGAATTCCCTTATGCCAAAATGTGGTGGAATGCGACAAGCAATCAAACTGATGCCAACAATCCCTATTTTAATGTCACTGCACCACATCCATACAGCGTATTCCACGATTTCAATCACGAATATCAGCCTACACGTGATTATTTTAAACGTGTATTGCAATACTGGATCAACGAATATAAAATTGATGGCTATCGCCTCGACCTGACCAAAGGTTTTACGCAAAAAAGTTCGACCGAAGCAACAGCATCGAATTACGATGAAAGTCGCATAAATATATTGACCGATTATTACAATGCTGCTAAAGCAGCTAAATCGGATGTAATGTTTATTTTGGAGCATTTCTGTTCTGCAAGCGAAGAAACCGAACTGGCCAATCGCGGCATGTATTTGTGGCGTAATGTAAACAATGCGTATTCACAGGCAGCAATGGGCTATCAGTCCGATAGCGATTTTGGTGGCATGAATAGTCTTCCACGTCGCTGGGTGGGCTTTGCCGAAAGTCACGATGAAGAACGCAATTTTTTCAAAGCGAAAGCATATGGATTTGGCACCGTAAAAACTGACTCCGTTTATCGTATCAGTCGCGTACCTTTGAATATTGCCTTTACAACTTTGGTTCCCGGACCTAAAATGGTATGGCAGTTTGGCGAAATGGGTTACGATTATTCTATCGATGCATTGGGCGGACGCACCAACGAGAAACCTTCGGCATGGTCGTATCTGAATTTGGCTCACCGAAAAGCAGCTTATGATATGTCGTCGAAAATTATTACACTTCGTAAATTGTATCCCACAGCATTTACACAGGGAAATTTCGCTCTTAATATTGGCTCTGCCGATTGGGCTAACGGACGCCGTATTTCACTTACTCACAATGATCTGAACATGGTGGTTCTGGGTAACTTCCAGGCCGACGCAAGCATTACAGCCAACCCGAATTTCAGCAAAACCGGCACATGGTACAATGCATTGACAGGAGCTGAACTGAATGTAACCAATACTTCGATGACCATCAACATGCAACCGGGGCAGTTATTGATATACACCGACCGAAAAATCGATTTCCCCAATAATGTGGAAAATCCTGAATATAAATCGGATGTATTGGTTTACCCGGCGGTTACAAATGCAAAAGTGTTTATCGGCAGTCAAAACGATGTACGCGAAATAAATGTGTACAACCTGCAAGGTTCACATGTAAAAACAGTAAGAAACATTGCTGAAGTTGATTTAAGCGGCTTTGCCAATGGATTATATATTCTGAAAGTTCAAACCACAGAGAGAAACACTACGCATAAAGTTATAAAGGAATAATTTTTCAGAGATTTTAAGTTCATAAAAAAGGATGACTCCATTCAGGGTCATCCTTTTTAATATCTTATTGTAATCATTGTCAACTCCGCCTCACTCTTATCTGAATAGCATTCCTGATAGGCTTTTCACTAAAGAAAATCAGGTAACCGCCCCCTCCTGCTCCACTTACTTTCCAACCAAGTACATCGGGTTTAAACTGTTCAATCTGAGCCAGAATATCAGCATTCACCATTTCGGGGAACATGGCAATCTGAGCCTCGAAACTTTCAGTCATAGCGCAACCTGTTTCTACAGCATTCATATTCTGAATGGCCGACCAGCATTTCTCAGTAGCCTCAGCAAGTTTCTGAGCAGCTTCAGCAGTAATATGCGTATTGGCCAACACATCGTAGCCCTGATGACGCGGATAAAGCGGAATCATCCAGATATGCGTCTCGAGCCAGAGAAATAAATCTTCGTTGATGCAGGAATGAATTTTCTCTGGCCAGAAATTTCCAACATAATCAAATTTATTCAATCCCGGCATCACAATACCCAATGCATCCTGCGAACCACTCACATATTCGGTTCCCGGAGGGTTCTCGAAACAGAACAATGTTTTGGCTAATTTTTCACTATCTCCCTGCGGAACATCAGTCTGCCACAGTTCAATGGCCTTTTTACGGCTACTGGTGGCCATTCCGCTCCTATCGTTGAAATCGTAATCGGGTTCAATACACAACGTAATCACCGAGCCGGCAGCCATTTTACTCACATAAGGCTGATCGAGCCATCCACCCGCCAAATCGATGCGATACGGAATCCGGCACTCCTGTCGCAAAGCAGTAGTCGAACGCGCGGGTAATCCACCATGAGGCACACGTTTGCTCACCACATATTCAATGCCCAACTCTTTACAAAGCGTTTCTTTGGCAGCAGTATAAAGACTGAAAAACAGAATGTACAAAAGCCGAATCTTTAAACGGCTGAAAAACAAAGAAATGAGAAAATAAAAATAAAAACGATTTGTACATTTGCTTTAATTTTGGTTTAATTTTGGGAGCAAATTTGCTCATATATTAGTGCCCTTCTTTAATTACTCTTTAAAAGACACTTAAAAAGCTTTGTGATAGCCCTGAAACGCTTGTTTTGGGGCTTTTTTTTATGTGCTAATCTTGTATAATGTTTTGCAGTTTTTCATTGTTCTTCGGGCCGGAAAATGGTGTGCGAAATGGCTTAAAAAAGTACATAAATACACGTTGGGCTTACTAATGGGCTTACAAATGGGCTTACAAATTAGCAATAAAATATACAAATATATTGTCCTTTAAGTCTTAAAACATGGTTAAAAACAGGTATAAAACACGAATAAAACACCCTTTAATTCATTTTTGTGTGATTTGATACAGTATTTATATGGCTGATAAACATGTATATATGATCAATAATGGCCGATACTTGTGCGTGTGACTGGACTTTTTGTGTGTCCTATTGGTTAGGTCTGATTGTATTGAAGCGTACACTGGCTTTAATTTGCGCCAATGCTCTGACTCTATTAAGTGGTATGTCTTTGGGTGAGTGATATTGGTTTTGACTAACGAGTTTAATAAAGCCAGGTTTTTCAGATTCATGTAAATATTTAATTACAATATACTCTTCGCCTTCTAAATCATACGAAAGTAAATACATTTCTCCCCAAAATATATTGTTTTCCATGTCATTAATCTTTCTGAAGATCACTATGTCTCCCGATTTTATCAATGGATACATTGAATCTCCAACAGCGTATACCCCTCCATCAACTTTACCCATATTCGGGAGCGTAATGTAGTCAATAGGTATAAAATTACCCGGAGATTGGAATAATGATACAAGTCCGGCAGCAGCTTCAATATTGTATATTGGAATTAGTTGTTTCTGAATTTTCTTGTAATCAGTATTTCGATCACTTAAAATCTGTATTTCATCGGACACTTCTGTTTTTTGAACATCCAACATCCTTCCACGCTCAGTAATCAACCAGTCGGCAGAGATATTCGCATTTGCGAATAATATTTTTTGAATTACTTCAAACGATGGATTCCCTTGTCTTGTGCCTACAATATTCTCAATAACTGTCGGTGCAACTCCAATTGACTTAGCAAAAGCACTTTTGTTGCCATTGTATAGCTCGTCAATTACTTTTTTAAAACGCTGATTTATAGTCATAACATAAATTATATTACGCAAATGCGAAAAATAAATCGGGAATCTGTTGCAAGTATTCGCAAAAGCGTATATATTTGCAAAACATTTGAGAACAAAAACACTTTGAAACGGTAAAAGTACAAAAAAAGTAATAAGATGGAAAAAGGCAACAAAATTATTGTGGATTACAAGGTTAAAGGGATGCTTTTAGAGATTGGGACTTATCCTACTATACGCAAGGCGCTGGCCGGCAAACAAAACACCCCACAATGCGTGCGTATACGTGAAAAGGCCATTGAGCTTGGAGGAATGGAAATACAACCAAAGAAAATTCGCAAAATAGCTGTCGGACGATTTGAAAAACAATTTGAATAATATGAAAAAGAAAATTATATCTGCACTGTACGTGCATTTCAAATCCAATATATATGAGTGGCTGCTTCTTATACTATCAATCGCTTTTGTGATCAATATGATAACAGGTGTAATTTGGCCACGTGACCCTCAACAGTTTTGATTATGTACGAAAGTTATAATAACGCCATAGCGGTTCCAGTAAGACAAATTATAGAAGCTGGAATCATTAGCAAGTCAAATTATGATCAGCTGGTAGCTCGTAAAAAAGTGAAGGTATTACAACGCGGATGTCTTGGTACTCCAGCGTTGGCTGATTTTTCGAGTTTCCCGGAGCGATTCCGTAGGGTTATGGAGACTGTTTTTGGCGATCCTAAAGCCGAGAAAAGCACAAACGCACTTGATGAGTTTCTTGGTCAGGACACAAAGGCTATTGAATTTTATAGCTCATACGAGGTGGACGACGACAGGTACCTGCCGGCTGAAACGATAAAAGAATACTACGCTAACGCGTGTGTGCTGAATGCCATTCATTTATTGCTGAACTCGCGCCGATCACTTCAAAAAATGTGTGGAGGCACTGTAAAAGCTTATTGGCCAACTATAGCCAAAAATGTAATGGACATTGATCGCGAACAATACCCGCACTCATTGCCAATGAATGACCGTCGATTAAAAGACAGATACAACCAATATCAAAAAGGTGGTTACGAAGTTTTGATACACCGGAATTTCTGTAACCAAAATTCGCGAATCGTTGACGAAAGGCTTGAAATGCTTATTCTTTCAGTGTACTGTATGAGTAACAAGCCTTATGCAAGTTGGGTAGCGGAGGATTATGAGCGATTCACTAAAGGCGAAATTGAGGTTGTGAACATTCAAACGGGTGAAATTTTCAACCGTATGGACTTTTACAATGAAAATCGCGGAGAGTTTATAACCGTATCGGATAAAACCTGCTGGAACTACATCAATAAGCCTAAAAACAGAGCTATTGTTGACAGCTATCGCGCTGCCGGTCATAGATTCTTATCTACTATCCGCCCACACATGCATCGCCATGCACCTAATTTCTCGCTGAGTAAAATATCGCTCGATGACCGTGATCTACCGCGCAAAATGCACAACGGCGACCGTGTTAAAGCCTATTATGCTTATGATGTTGCAAGTGGATGCCTGATTGGTGCTTCTTACTCGGTACGCAAAGATGTAGGTCTGTTTATCGGTTGTATTCGTGAAATGTTTCGATTTATTGACTCGCGCGGTTGGGGAATGCCCCTCGAAATGGAAGTTGAACATCACCTTGTAAGCAACTTTAAGGATGATTTGATGAAAGCCGGGGTTGTGTTCCCATTTGTCCATTGGTGTGCACCAAGTAACTCGCAGGAGAAACACGCCGAGCAACTTAACCGACAAAAGAAATATGGCTACGAAAAGCGCTATCAGGATGGTATCGGTCGCTGGTACGGAAAACTCGAAGCTAACCAAACAGGTGGTGAGCGTATTTACGACGAAGCTAACAATAGGTATACTGTTAAGGAAAAAACATACAGTTTTGAACAGTTAGTGGCCGACGATATTCACACAATAGCTCTTTACAATAACGGACTGCACCGGGATCAGAAAAAATACAAAGGAAAAACACGCATGCAGGTAATGGAAGAAAACCTCAATCCGAACCTTGCAAGCATTAACCGCCCTTTGTTGGTTCGCTACATTGGCGAATGTACTACTACAAGCATTCAACGCAATATGTACTGTCAGGTTCAGCACTCAGACTATATGCTTCCTAACCCTGAAGTTCTTGGAAGACTACAGCCAAACAACTACACGGTTCAGGCTTATTACATGCCAATGAATGCTAATGGGGAAAACCAAATAGACGAAGTGTATTTGTATCAGCATGACGATTATCTGTGTGAAGCTAAGAAAATTGTGAAATACAATACATCGCATGCAGAATGGACTGATGCCGATACGGAGGCAATGACTGAACAGGCAAAATATATCGCACAATTCGACAGAATGATTAAAGATGGTCGCGAAAAAATATCAAGAGTTCAGCTGATGCAAAATTTGGATCAATATGCCACCATTGAAGTTGAAACCGCAAAACCGGAAACAGCAACAGAGCAATATTTTGACCATGACGAAAGCTTTGAAGCCGATGCTGCTGAATGGGGATTAAACAGCCTTTAAACGACATTAAAACACCAATTAAAACACCAATTAAAACACCAAAATAATGAACACGGAAACAAAACAAAGAGTAGTAGAGGCAATGAGAACCGCCCGAACAAACTACGACAGTAACGCCAAAATGGCCGTATCGCTCGAGATAAGCTCATCTGTACTGAGCAGGATTTTTAATGGCGAAATTGAAGGTTTACTAACCGATGCAAAATGGTTCAGCATAGCCCGCCGGCTTGATGTACAGCTCAGAGATGAGCCTGTATGGGTGACTGCTAAAACACCGGCTTATCAATTCATTTATGCTCAGTTGCTGGCATGTCAGAAAAACAGTCTGAGCGGGTTGCTTTGCGATGTGGCCGATTTAGGCAAAACACATACCGCCCGTTGCTTTGTGAAAGAAAACAAATACGCAGTGTACATTGATTGCTCACAAGTAAAATCGAAACAAAAACTTATCCGCCAAATAGCAAAAGAACTGGGGTTGGGAAACACAGGAAAGTACAGCGATGTGTACGCGGATTTGGTGTTTTATCTGCGATCTATTCCCAACCCCATTATCATACTTGACGAAGCCGGCGACCTGGACTATCCGGCATTCTTAGAGCTAAAAGCATTGTGGAACGC
This sequence comes from Bacteroidia bacterium, assembly GCA_009929375.1. Classification (GTDB taxonomy): domain Bacteria; phylum Bacteroidota; class Bacteroidia; order Bacteroidales; family Paludibacteraceae; genus Paludibacter. The sequence goes on along the minus strand of SAAO01000015.1, from coordinate 18,708 downwards.
TACCGAGGGAGCTTGTGGCTGGTACATGATGGGCGCTGATGGACTTCGTGAAAAAATCAAACGGGGAAAAGACTTGAGCAAGGTTGGTTTCTCTGAAATTTTCAGAAGATATGGCAGCAGATATCAGAAAGTAACACCCGATGGCGCTGATGCCTATGATGATTTTGTACGCGAACAGGTGGCAATGGTGGCAAAGGCCAATAATCCGAATGTCAATATCCCGGCAATGATTGCAAAGGTAAACGGAAGTCTTACGAGGGTGAAAATTGAGTTGAACAAAATGCGGTAATGACACCACACCTGCCCCCTCTCAATGTGGAGAGGGGGAAACGCGAACGATACGGTAACTACAACGACACTTATACATGGCACTAAAACGAGCTCTCACAGTACAAAACATACTTGATAAAAAATACAAACTTATTGACTTTACCGGCGCCTGGTACGATGCCTTTAAAAAACCGGAAATGACAGGTGTTTGGTTTATTTGGGGAAACTCCGGGAACGGAAAAACAAGTTTTGTGATCCAGCTGATAAAAGAGCTTGCAAAATTCGACAACGTACTGCTTAACAGCAGGGAGGAAGGCACAAAACATACCATGCAGGAAAACCTCATAAAGTTCAATATGAGCGAGGCAAAAGACAACAAGGTGCATTTTGTTGACGAACCGATAAATGACCTTACAACACGCCTTAAAATGAAGAAATCGGCGAGAATAGTGGTTATTGATTCCTTTCAGTACATGATGATGAGCTATAAGGATTATATCGAATTTAAAAGTCAGTTCCCGGATAAACTCATAATCTTTATCAGCCATGCCGATGGGAAGAATCCGGCAGGCCGGAGCGCTAAAAGCGTAAAGTTTGATGCAGGATTGAAGATATGGGTGGAAGGTTACCGGGCATTTAGCCACGGAAGATATAAAGGGCCGAAAGAGGAATACGATATATGGCCTGAAAGAGCACTAAACTACTGGGGAACGCCCCCGACAATCAAATAAAATTACGACAATGAAAACAACCACGGCAGAATTAACCCACAAAAATCTTGTAAAGAAGTTTCACACACTCCTAAGCAAGTACTCCATTCGCAATGAGGACAAATTGACCATTCTCGGCACATTTGGAGTTGATACATCGCTCAACCTTAGTATTGACCAGTTGGCTCAGGCCTGTGACGCAATAGAGCGAACCTTTGGCAAAAAGGAAGATGACGAACTTGCAAAACTTGACACTATGCGCAAACGCCTGATAGCTTCAATATTTGCATGGCGTGCGAGCCTTGGAGCTCCGGCTGATATGAACCTTGTAAAAGCGATTGCATGCCGGGCTGCAGAAGTCCCCGAAGGTTATGCCTTGAGTATTCGCTTTAACTCGATACCTGAAGTAAAACTACAAAGCCTTTACAACGCATTCACACACATGAAAAAGGATATGGGCAAAGTAAAGCAAATGACACAGGAAATGATAGATAAACTAACAACACTCAATTGATATGGAAGAACAGACATTAGAACAGCGTATTGATGAGCTCACAGATTGGCTCGAAAACAATGAAATTGATGATCCGGATTATCCGGAAAAATTTGCAGAGCTGCAAAGGCTCGAAGAGGAAGCCCACGGATTTGACGAATAACAAACAATTATAGAAAATGGAAAACGAAAAAGTAACACTCCCGGACTTGACTCCGGAACAGTTCAAAGAACTTGAACGACAATTTAAGGCAAAACAAAAAGCAGATGCCGAGAAAAAAGCTGCAGATCGTGTAGCACTATTGCAAATGGAAGATGAAGCGGTGGCCGAAATCTTTGGAGAGGTAGAAACGGTTTCGAATGCTATTGTAAGTTTCAAACACCGGTGCATTAAGAAACTCGAACCGCTGATGCGTATGAAAACAGAACATGCAAAGGCAGCCGACAAACAGCGTTCGTACTCATTCAGCACCAAAAGCAAGGACATGAAAGTGGTGGTTGATTATAACGAAACGCTGAAGTTCGACGATGGCATTCACGCTGCTATGGAGCTTGCAAAGCAATGGCTGGACGAACAGGCCGATGACAGCGAGAAAATGCAAATGATGACCACTATTATTGAGAATTTGCTTGGCCAATCGCGAACCGGCACATACAGCACCGATAAGCTGTTGCTGTTTGTAAGCTCCGCTGAAGAGTTCGACCAGGAACTACTGAACAAAGCAGCTGAAGCTGTAAAGAAAAGCCTCTACAAAGAGATGACAAGCGTATCGGTTCGTGTATTCAAAAAGGATGAACTCGGACAAATGAAACAACTCCCATTATCGGCCACTAAGGCTTAATACTAACCGCCCACACGGGCATAAAAATAAGAATATGCACACATGGTTTGAAACCGTAGTATCCTACGAAAAAACTGGCTTCGAAGGCCGAATTGTAAAATCGACCGAGCACTACTTAGTAGATGCACTGACTCACGCTGAAGCTGAGAACAAAATTATTGAAGAAATGAAGCCTTTTATCAGCGGCGAATTTCAGGTGTCAAAAGTGGCTCGAAAGAAAATAGCCGAGATTTTCTACAACGAAGATGGCGACAAATGGTATCGCGCAAAAGTCAACTTCATTACGCTCGACGAAGAAAAAGGAGTTGAAAAACGTAGCGGAGTCACAATGTTGGTTCAGGCTTCAGATGTCAAATCAGCGGTTGAAGGTATTATCGAAGGCATGAAAGGCTCTATGGCCGATTGGGAAATACATACAGTGGCCGAAACCCCGATAATGGACATTTACAAGTACGAGGCAGCATAACAATAAGCCCGGCAGCCGGTGACGGCTTCCGGGATACTAAAGACAAAAATCAAAACATGAAACGAATCATTGAAATTAAAAGCCCCGATCTGTTGAACTATGGTTCTGAGCTGACAGATAAGATTCAATCATATATGGCCGGAACACAAATGATACTTAATTGCGGAAAGGCATACACAAAGCGATTCATTATGTCGGATAAAGCTCAGTTGCTGATTCACCACACTGAAAAAACAGTGATTGTCGAAAAATTCTAACAATAATACACACATGGAACTAAAACAATTTACAGAGCTATTATGGAAGCAGTTTAATGCTGCAATAGTGGAACGATATAGAAGAGGTGAAAGAAAACACGAACCTGACCTTATACTGGTAAGCATTAATCGACTGAAAGAGATGCGTATTGCCATGGGCGAAATGTCAGTGTTTTACAATCCGGAGTATGATATGCTCAGATTCAGAGGTGTCAGAATTTTGCCCGACCCCACTAAAAGCGATGATGATTTTGAAATTTTATATAACACAAATAAATAGATTAACATGAAAACAAAACAATTATTAGTTGAAGAGTCACAGGCTCGAGGTCTCTACAGAACCGCGTCAGCCGAATTTAAGCAAATGCTTGAAACAACCTTTGGAAAAGAGTTTTTCTCGCAGAAAATCACTGATCGCATTAAAACATACGAGGATGCTTGTAAGGAACTCGGTATTGAGCCGATTGATTTTGACGAAATGAAAGATGCCGGCTTTACAACCGATGAGATTTATCTCAGAGAGATAAAAACCATTACCGAAGCATTAAACGAAGGTTGGAAGCCCGATTGGACAAATTCTGATCAGTATAAACACTACCCTTATTTCCGTATGTCTTCCGGGGGCTTCGTTTTCTGCGCTACGAATTACGTTCACTCGTATGCGGGTGCGGGTGACGCCTCGCGCCTTTGCTTTAAAAGCAGCGAACTTGCTGAATATGCAGGCAAACAGTTTTTAAAACTATACTCTGATTACATTCTCTATCAATAACCGCCGAAAGGCATAAAAACAATTTTTTGACACATGGAAAAACAAGAAGTAACAATGGAAAGCATCAAAACAATAGAAGATGCTTGTAATGTGACCGGAATGCCGGCAACACCTGAATTCAACGAAGTTCCCGAAGAACTACGTGAGTATATGAAGGCCGTTTATGAGGCGGTAGTAATAACCAAAGCTTTGGTGGGCAATTGGAAGCCTGACTGGAATGACTGGAGTCAGCGTAAATGGTTTCCTTGGTTTGACAGGTTGTCTTCCGGGGGCTTCGTTTTCGGCGATACGTATTGCGCTTACTCGTTTGCGGTTGCGGGTCGCGCCTCGCGCCTTTGCTTCCCAACGGAGGAACTGGCAGAATATGCAGGACGGCATTTCACTGATGTGTACAGCAGAATTATTCTGAAATAATTAAAAGAGGCTGTTTGCTTTTGTGAGGTTGTCTTCCAGGGGCTTCGTTTTCAACGATACGAATTACGATAACTCGAATGCGAATGCAGGTAACACCTCGCACCTATGCTAAAAAGAAATACAAAAGCAAAGGCCTTGTCACTTGGCAAAAAATAACAAATTTCAATGTGTGCTGGTAGCCCTGCGAAAGCAGGGCGAACGCTCGCAACAGAAAAGCAAAGAAAAAAATTATGTACGATCTAATAATGAAATACGCAAATATACTGTATGACCGGAACTTGAAAAGTTTTGGTACAGTAACAACAGTAAAAGACATTGTAAGCGAAGTATACGTAATCGGATACAGTTCTGAAGAAGATGTGGTAAAAGTAGTGAGAGATGTGGTTTTTAAAGAAAAAAGGAGATTGCTGGCATTAAGGCAGCAGCGCCGAAAGACTGAATTAACTGGCGAAAAAGTGTGCAACGAGTGCCAATTGCCAAAGCCGGTATCGGAGTTTTATCAAAGGGTCGATTCAAGAACGGGATTCATGTATTTGTGCAACAACTGCAAAGAGTGTGAGAAAATAAGAAGATTCAATTATAACTCAAGAAAGCGGAGCTCCAGCAAGAGTAAAGGCATATCGCCACCCGTATGCCGTCCGCTTTCCTTTTCTAAAACTGCTTAGTGACATGAACAACCTTCCAAAGAGTAAAGGAACATGGGGGCGCGAAGCGGCAAAAAGCCCGGAGGAACTTAGCCGGCTGGCAGTGGAGTTTTTCTCGCTACTCAAATTACCGATCGAGTGGAAGTTTGAGGGATATGATAGGGCGGAGGAATACCTCACCCCCGACCCCTCTCCCACGGGCGAGGGGGAAAGCAAACCGAAACTGATAATTCACTCCATTGGTGCACTATTTACCGATACGCGCACCCGTGGGCTGGACATAAAACGATACAGAGTGTGTTTTCATACATGGAGTGGCAGGGGGGCAATAGTTGAAAAAAGCATGATTGACTTTGGAGAGTACAAGAAAGAGTGCATTATAATGAATAAAACGGCTGAAAAACTTAATGAATTTATTGATGATAACTTCAGAGAACTCAAAAAGGAACTCGCACCCTCCGAAATTGACCCGGACGACGGCCTTCAGCATTTTAGAGATAGATTCGCAGATAGAGTGGCTGATTAACCTGCCCCCCGACCCCATAAAGGGGGAGCTCGAAAAAGAGATAGAAATTTTAAAACAACAAAAAATACAGATTTATGAAGATTCTTGCAATAGACTTTGACGGCACAATAGTGGAAGATCGTTTTCCCGACATCGGGAAAATGATTCCGGGAGCGAAAGAGGCAATCAACGAGCTCTACTCGATGGGATATGAGATTATAATTTGGACAAGTCGCACGCATATACGCATGTTGGAAGCTGTAGAGTGGCTGGCGAAAAATGGTATAAAGTATCACCGAATTAATGAAAGCTCCCCGGCTAACCTCCGTATGTATGGCAATGTGGATTCGAGAAAGATATTTGCTGATATGTATATCGATGACCGGGGATTGCACCCGTTGCCACCGTGGCCTGAAATAATGGAAACAGTACGAGACCGACACCCATTGTACGCCGATAAGATTGCACGTGAAGGATATTTGTAAGCCCCCTAACCCTCCGCCACGGCGGACAGGCTCTGAAGGGGGAATAAGAAATTAATAGTGAAAACAAACTGCTATCTTTTTCCCCCTTTAGGGGGTTAGGGGGCAGGGTTATTTAAACAGTGATTAAATGGCGCGAAAAAAACGATTTAAAAGCACACAGCTACGTTCGGAACGTGTAAAGGAGATTATACGCGAACATTACGAGCCGGGCAGGCAGGACAGGTGCAAGCTCGCTATATATCGCACCAAAGTTCGACCGGTGATTGGCATTAGTGAGCGCACATTTTGGCGACTAATGACCGAAGTAGAGGCAGAACTGCCACCGCCACCCGACCCCAATCAACTAAAATTATTTGACTAAACCCATAAAACGAACTACGAATTAACCGAATTTTACCAATTACACTAAAAAAATAACCGCAAGCGTGTGGTATATAAAAAATATTGTGTATGTTTGCAACGCTAAAGTTTTCTAAATTCCGGGAGCAGGTTACTGCTCAAGCGTTGCGTTGGGCATTTTTTATGCTCGGACTGCATCACAATATGCGGCTTACTAACCCCGTGAATTCGTTGTAATGGCGGATTCAAGCCCCCGGAAGAGGACTTTAGCAACGGGACGTGGTAAGCCGTTTTTCGTTACCACACGCTAAAAAAATCTTCTAAAAAATGAACAAAAACAATGAAACGCAAACCATGAGTTTGCCGAAGGTATTTACCTTCAATCCCTCCAACCAACCCATCAGGGTTAAAGTAATTGACAATGAGCCTTGGTTCGCCGGAAAAGATGTGTGTTCGGCAATTTCAATTGTAAACCACAAAGACGCATTAAGCCGCTTAGATGACGACGAACGAAGGGGGTCGGCAGTACCGACCCCCTCAGGAGAACAGACAATGACACTTGTCAACGAGTCCGGGCTTTACAATTTGATTTTTCAAAGTCGCAAACCTGAAGCAAAAGCTTTCCGTAAATGGGTAACCTCCGAGGTTTTGCCAAGCATTCGCAAAACGGGTACTTACACCATGCCTGTGCACACACGGCAGCGCATAAGCCGTGGCGAGTTGGTAAATGCCGATATGCTGAGTTTGCTGTGGACTATTGGCGAGTTCCTGAACCATGGCGATCAAAAAGCCGTGGCTATTGAAATTGGCGTATCGGTGCAAAGCATCAACCGTGTGCTCAACGGGCTGCAACGCAGCAACCGCATACTGCACGCGCTGTACAAACGGGCGCAGGCCAACCGCGAAACTATGGCCATGTACGCGCAACCTGCCGAAATGCGCAACCGCCTGCTTGGCCTTAGCCGCGACGAAGTGGTGGCGCTGCCCCATGCTATACCCACCGTAAAACATGGCGGCACAGGCAACCAAAATGCACGGAAAGGAGGCGCACAATGATATTAACCATATATGCCAAAAGGTGGGAACATCTGGACGATGACCGCCTGAAGATTACCGCCGATGTGGAGAGCTTTAAAGAGGTGCTCAGGGCACACAGCCCAAACCTGCTGATAGATTACCTGAACGAGGAACACGGCACACGTATACCGCGTCTTACTCCCCCTTTAGGGGGCTGGGTGGCAAAAAGAAAGGAGGCAGCCGTATGATCACATTTAATGAAACGAGCTTTACTGTAGAAGTACACACAGGCTGCTTGCCCGTTGATAATTACGTGGGCACTATAAACGATATTATCGACGTGCTGCAGGCCTCTAACACCGATATGCGGGGCGCACAAAACTACTATTATCTGCTGGAGCTGCTGCGCGCTATGATACCCGACGAGGAGCAGGCCAAAAAGCTATCGGCTTGAAAATAAAAGACCAATTCCGCTTGTTAATTCGGGCGGAATTGGTAGATTTGCAAATTATTAATCAATTTTAAAAATTATGTCTTATGAAAAAAGTAATGGCTTTATGTATCGTAATTATGTCGAGTATTATGGCATATTCTCAGACTGAGATTAATATACCATATGATTCAATCACCGGCGAATCGTATTATACAGAAGTAAAAGAGACGCCACTAAGCAAGGATAAACTGTTTAGCAACGCCAAAGTTTGGTTAGCGACAAACCTCAACAGTTATAAGCGGTCCGTAGATTTGGAGGATCCAGCATCGGGTAAAATTATTGCAAAGATTGTAAACGTTGAACCCGGAAAGTTGCTGACAACCACGGAAAAGTTTACTATAACAATAGATTGTAAAGATAAAAAATTCCGATACAAAATTAGCGACATTGTATTTGAGACCGTAATCACCGTTGGCGGCAAAACGACAAACCACAATGTCACAATGTCCGGCTACAAAAAATTCTATGATGATAAGTTCTCAGATGCAACAGTGAAAAGAGCTATCGAGCTTGACCAAAAGTACCGCGAAATTGGGGCATCAATAGTTAAGACTATGAGTGTAAATGATGATTTTTAATAATACGCCACAATGAAAAAAATTCTATTTATCACAGTATTGGCCGCTATTTTTGCAGCCTGCGAAAGCAACGAACCGAAAGCGTTCAGTATTAAAGACACAGACATGATAAGCATTCGCCCCGCTGCCAGTGCTGCCAATACTCCGCAAAAAGTAAAAGCGGATGACATTCATTTGAGTGCGTTGGAGATTGTGAAGCAAACAACTGAAATAAGTTATATTTGGGCGGAGATAAGTAAGCCCGTTGGTAGGAGCTTCGCAAAAGAGCAGCGAGATACGGTTTCTACACCACCAAAACTATTGATGTGGGCCACTGATGTTATAATGCTCGATGGTACGCTTCAGACTGATTTTATTACAGCAACTGATGTTGTATTGGTGCATTACGAATTAAATACACCAACAAAACGAGACACAATCGCCTACATTCCAAATCAGGTTTTAAGGTCTGCGGAAACGGCCATACGAGCAGCATATGAAACAAAGGATATCGAAGAGTGTTACAGAGCTTTCAACGAAGCATATACTTTCACACCAATCACGGGAGCTGAATGGAGAGCTTTGAAAGCAAACGGGCAAAACTAAATTATCTCTAACCCCCGCCACGGCGGGCAAGCTCTAAAGGGGAATAAAAAAAGGTCAGGAAAATACTTCCTGACCTTTTTTTGTATCATCTTCCTGACGTCAGGAAGATGGTTATTTGGTACGAATCAACACAAAATCGAACCCTCCGGCACATGTAACTACGATTGTATTAGCCAGTCTATTTGCGTCAAGAAAATAGGGGACATTTGCGCTTTTTGGCGTTAATATAAGGCTGTAATCGGTATCGCCTATGTTGTGCGTAATAGTATAGTTACTACCGGATTTTACAACTTGTCCTGTACTTGTGATTTTCCCCCATACAGAGACAACAGTGCCACTACTATTAATCGAAGCCCCGCCCAGCCCAGCGGGAATGTCGGTTGCACCACGAACTACAAGCCCTGTGTCAGGATTGTAATACAGGAATTTCAGCGCATCCCAAAACGAGTAAAACCCGTTGTTCCCTATTTTGGTTTGGAAGTTGTAGCCATACGCATAAATCGTACTACTCGATTCGCCTGTAATATAAGCCGATGCCGTTGTACTCTCCCCTAAAGGTATCGGTGTGACAGACCTCGACTGAACCTCTATGATATATGTGCCTGCCGGAACGCTTACTTCGAATAGCTGATTACTGATAACGTCATTTCCTGTCTGACTGAAAACGGTACTTCCACCGACCTGCTTTACCAATACAGTCCACTTTCCTTTTTCAGTGGTAGGCCATGAAACGCCCCAGCCTGTTGTCGCTCTGAACTTAATCTTTGCATCCCACGGGATGGCAAAATTGTTTGTGTATGCAATCGCTGTCGTATTGTTTGCAGAAGCATTTTGTGTGTAATGGAAGCCGAGCGGCACAGTTGCAGGAGTAATCAGCGAGGCCAACGATTCAACGGGCGTTTCGCTGAATGACATTGAAGCGGATTTCAACGAATTTGAAAAAATATCAAGGCCACCGATTTTGCCACTGCCAGCCGTTATCTTACCAAGCAATTCGAGCGCACCTGCTGCATCCCAAGTGATATTTCCACCTGCAAGTTGTCCGCTTCCATCTTTGCGAAGTATGATTTTCGCAATGCTATTCAGCGCTTCCTGATACGTTCCACCTGCCCACATTCCGATATTGTCATCCCCAAGTCCTGACATCCCTGCCGTAATCTGTTCAGCCAAATTTCGGAGCAAAAGAACAGCCGTTTGCACCACACCACCCTCGATGTCGGTCGAAGCCTGATAGCCTTGTTTCAGAAAATCAATCTCTTTCGGACTTGCATCCCAGTCAGCCGGAGGCGTATTACCTTTTGCAACGCCAAAGCTGTGAAATCTCCAAGTACCGCCAACTGAGTTCAAACCAAAGGTTGTTCCCGATGCAATTGCGTTGCCAGCCGTGAACACTTTGTAATACATTCGCCAACCGTTCCCGAGGTCGCGATATGGCGAATTATTGTTCAACATAGTGAACGTTTCACTCCAACCTCCGAAATTAAATACAGCCATTCCGCTTGTTGGCGGTTTTGCAATGCAGTAATAAACAAGTTCTATGTTCTTCAATTCTGACGTGTCAATGCTGAACACTTTCATAAAATCGCCACCACCTGCCGGACGTGAGTATTCGACAACTTTGCCGTATTGCGCATCAGTGACAACACTCATCGTTCCACCATACGCACCCCAACCAACCAAACTGTCGGTTCGTGAGCCTATAAGGTAGTTTTTGCCGGCTGGTTTCAGGTTAGTCACATTTGATTGAACTTTGCTTGTCAAAGCGTTTTGCAAGTCGGTAGAGGCATTATAGTAAGCCGTGAAATACGACCTGAATGTAGAACCGACAATATCGCTTGTGACGGTCATACTCGACAATAGCGGATTGATGTAATTCGCTAAATTTGTGTATGGTGTCGAAAGTGTATTCGTTACTCCGAGCTGTGTAGCCAAAGTCGAAAGCCTTGTATATTCGCCCTGAATCGCCTGCCATTCTTTCAATGCAACTGACTTTTCTTGTGCTGTCAACTTATTGTCAGATGACATTTCATCGAGAACCTTTTGAGTGTCTTCCGGTGCGGGAGACCAATCAGATGTTGCTTTGTTTCCTTTTGCAATTTTAACCCAATAAACAGTTGATGGATTGGCAGAGTTTTCCGAAAACACAGAAATTCGAGACGGATTAGCTCCCCCTTGATATATAAATGTGCCTTTAGCGATGCCAGTTGCAGGCAGATTAAGGGCATGAGTTATATCTGAATTTATCCACACATTGAAGTTTGCCCCGGCACCCACATCGCCCTTGACTGAAATGGCATATTGCTGACCGATTACAAGAGGTTCTGAAAGATTATAATACTTCAGCGCATTTATCCCTGAATAAGTACCAAGACTGTCGAGTACTAAGTTTCTGTCACCAATATCAATCGCATTCACTTTTGATGTTGCATCTACTGCTGCTGCGTTCACGGCTGCGACTCTTGCGGCTTCGGCTTTGGCAGTTGCATCGGCAATTGCACGAGCTTCCTCGGCATCTACAATGCCATCGGCATGCGCTTTTGCTGTCACTTCTGCAAGTTGGGCTTTGGCGAGTGCATAATTTTGTGCGGCTGTTTGTGCTGCGTTTGCTTTTGCTGTTGCGTCGGCTGCTACATCTTCGGAGGATGGCGACCAATCGGTTGCTTTATTGCCTTTTTCGAGCTGAACCCATTGAATAGATGCCACACTTGTGTCGGCATTCGACATTCTGTAAACATTAATAAGCTTCTCCAAGCCAGAAACAAATGCAGGTGCAACGAATGTAATTGTGTGCAATCCATTTCCTTTGTCGGTTGTAGCACCAATGCGATTCGAGCCCCAGTTTACCCATATATCATACGTCCGCCCAACATCTCCTTTGATACTCAATGTGTACTCTTTGCCTGTGACAATATTTTCGGACGTAACGCAAGAGCGAAGATAATAGGCGGTTGTTGATACGGGAGTGTTGCTTTGAACTATTAGGTTTGCACCCCCGACTTCCACTTCGTCAATAGCCTGTTCGACTGTCTTGAGTGAATTGTCAGAAGCACGAAATTTTATAAATCCACCTATTTCGCCCTGACCATCGTTTTTCTCGAGGTCAAAATATACACCGCCTGCAGGTGATACGATTTTTCTTATAGTGAATCGCCCTGGTGACCATTCGGAATATCCATACATGGGAGAGTAAGAACGATCGGCATCGAACTCTGAATTGAGCAAGCCCATTAGCAGATGATAATACCCGGCTACCTGTTCCATAGCGATAGCTGTTTCGGATAATAGGAATACACCTGTATTTTCCGTTTTGCTCACTTTAGCATACAGATAGTAACTTTTGTTGGCATTATCGAGCACGGGTGAAATATAAGCAGCCATCGTCCACGTCTTATATGCCGATGCCGGATATGAACTCGAAAGTGTATCGATGCCTAAAGTTTTGTGCATAATAACACCTGCAGCTGAAGTAAATTTCTTCGTTGCCGGGTCGTAGCTTTCGACGTGGGCAACCGGTATTTTGGAACTACTGTTTGCCACGAAATCGAACTGAAGACTTGCATCGCCAGCCACATACTGCATCGCCTGAACTGTAATCGGATTAATTGATCCGCTGAAGTTTAGCATAGAGTTCTGAAGCATGGCGGCCGTTTCCATAGCTTCGCGGAATCCACGTCGTGCAAAACGAGTGGTGTTATTATTCATCCGGTTAACGGCTTGCTCTTTGTTTTTTACGCTTGCAAGCGCTGAACCCAGTTGTTTACCTGAAGCTTCGTTACTGAGTGTGATTTCGGGTTTTTGTGGCTTGTTTACATAATCTTTTACTGCCACAATACGAATATCGACAGGATTGCTGATAGCATCCTGCAGTGTCAGACGTACAAAATATCCCACATTTAGAAAACCACCTATTTCGAGCCAATGACGTTTTGCGTAAAGTTCGTCGAGTGTACCGTTATATGTATATTTGTCCTGTTCCTGTTCGTACAGTTCTGCAGCTGCCTCGTTTGTTGCTTCAGTCTCTGCATTGGTAATGTAGATACCAGGTAGTGAACAATGAAATACGGCATATTCGTCATTAATTGCCGGAAGCAAAGCATCCGCCGGATATATAACACCAGTCTCAGTGATCGGCACAAGTTCGAACCGACGGTCGGCATGAATATATTTTACATCGAATTCTAAACCAGCCAAATCACCGGTTTGAAAAATCAACGTCATGGTTTCGCCGGCAATGAGAAAATCATTGTAATTCAAACCATTTTCAATTCCCAAATCTACAATATCATACAAGTGCTTTTCTGCATTCACAGTAATTACATTGGTAACAGTACCCACACGTTTTGGATATATATGTGTGAGGTCTATGCTGTTTTCAAGTATTAAGCCTGTTCGGTTCTGTCGTTCGATGTATGATCCTGAAGCATCAGTAACGTAATTAATTCCGTTGTGTACTACGGTTGCCGATTTTAGCAAACCAAGCGTTTTGCGCCCGTATGTGGCGCAATCTATATTACGCTCCGATGTTTCTACATATAGCCTGTTTGCTTTCTTCTTTCCGGCGTTACTTCGCTGAAATCCGGGTATTAATCCGGAGTCGTAACCATACGTGAGTGATATTGGGGATTCTTTCTCCTTTTCCACTTTCCGAATGTGAAGTGTCTTTCCCTCAATTTCCCATTCTGTTTTAAATTTGTCGGCCAATTCGCTCAACACATCGTAGCAGAATGTGTGATTAAAGTCGATTGTTATTGGTTCGCTTTCGATACAGTCTCCCACCTGCCATCCGCCATCGGGGTCGGCATGGTTCATATTTTGCACAAATAGCCTTGCAAATTCAGCAGCTGTTTCGGTCAATGAAAATTTAAGCTCGAAGTCGCCTTCAGCTAAACCACCAATCACGGTAAAAAACTTAAACTTGGTGGTTTTGGTCAACGCAATATACGAGTCGAGCACCACGGTATATTCCCAGTCGCGGGTGTGATTCATTTTGAAATTTTCCGGATCTGATAGGTAGTAGCGTTCGGCCTTAAAATCGGCATACGCACCAATTGGCAGCTCGACGAAATACGGCAGGCTGAAATAAAGAAAAAGCTGATTGTCGGACATCAGCTCTTTGTAACGATAACTTTTGTCATCGACCTCAATGTCGAGTAATTCGACTCCTAAATAATTATATATTTTCATATTAATCCGCTGTTAAATCTTCGTATGTACAAGTAAAAATGTGTTGATATGCAAAGTAGCCGTCGGTTCGTTTTTCATCGCTCGAGCTTTTACGGGATAGAGCATTGAAGTGGTTTGTTTCATAACCCTGAAGCGCTGCGTAAACATCGGCAATCACATCGTATGGTTCGAGCGATTTGTCTTGTTTAGCTTCGCTGTAAGCCGTTGCTGTTTCCGACTTCAAAGCCTCGAAAATTAAACGCACTGTTATACGAGCTGAAGCATCCTGGGTGGTATCAGTAATATCTGAAGCCGTTGGTACTTCAATGCGTAAAAGAGCTGCAGGGAATTTCAATGCAGGGCGTTCTCCCGGCTTCACGTTCATTTGCCCTTTGTCGTAATCAATCCATGCAAGTTCCGGAACTTCAGTTTTCAGTCTCGCCGAAATGGCTTTGTATATTGTTTTCATTAGGATATGATCTTTTTAATTTCTGTTTGTATTTCATTTTCAATATTCACTTTCATTACCTCAGAATGCCCAATAAAAGGACGTGCTTTCATTGTGAAGGGTTTTTTACCAAACACATTAGCAGTTTCACCAAACTGGTGAACCGGGGCATATATTTTAGGACTTGAAATTTTCACACCATCGGCTATGTATTGAAAAGTCAAAGAGTCTTGTAGTTCCTTTACTGGGCCACTTAATATCTTTCTCGCAGAATCAGCACCTTTTTTATACCATGCACTTTCGGGCTTACGTCTCTCAACTTCCGGCCACTTTTCAAGCGTTTTATCAGTGAATCCTTCGTTTACAAATGACTGCTTAAAATGATTTACAGCTTCAGTCCCAATGATATCTTTTATGGTATCCCCCTGTACAAAAGCTGTTATTTCTTCCATTTTGTCCGGAAACATTTTGGCAAATTCGTCGATATTCATTTAAAAATTGATTGATGTTGAACAATTTCAGAAAAACAGTTGTATATTTGTAGTCTAAAGAAACAATCGTTTAGCCCCAGTGCATTGGACTGTATCCTCTAAGTGAAAGGCTATTCGGTTGTTTTTCTTTTTTCGGATATTGAATAAAAGGTTTGTTTCCCCCACTTATCCTGACTAACTACAATTGCTGCCTCCTGACCATCAATCAAAGCTTTGTAGTAATGATACTTCAGAACATGTGGCTTACTGCCTGTTTTGATATTAGCACCTTCACCAATGTATTCCGCACTTTTCAGAGCTTTATCAATTTGTTTTATATACTCCAGTTTGGCAGTATAATTCGCAAAAGGATTATTAATAGCATCTTTCAGTCCTTTTACTGTGAATCCGATTTTAGCTCCTGTTTCTTTGTTTGTCACCTCTTTCCCCTTTAGCTTCATTACTTTTTTAAGGGTTTCGGCACGCTGTTCCTTCCGGAGCTCTTTTGCAAGCCTTTCAGCTTCATTCTCTATCGCTTCACGAAGTTCCTCTTCAGTGTTTTTATAGTAGGGCGTTTCAGTTATATCAACAAATGCTGCTATGTCCAACACCGAGTTTGCAAAAGCCGGGTCGTTGTAGTCTCCATCCGGAACTTCAGTAACAGCTTTTCGCGTTGGCCTCACTGAACACTGGCAACCCCATCGGCTTGGTGGCATGTGTGCTTTCATCCATGGGTGGTGAAAAGGCAATACAGTACCTACATACGTGAGATGTTTGTGATCAGGTTCTGAAGATGTGGTTTCGATATACTCAAGGTTTGGATATACGTCGAGGTTCTTTTCCCACTCTTTTAAATTTGCTGCTAATCGCGCCTGACGAACGGCCATTTGATATTCGGTCTGCAGCCAGCTTTCTTTCCACTTCTTGCTTATTTGCAACGCTTCTTTTTTGAACTTGTAGAAAGGCTTTAGTTTGCCTTTTTCATCAATAAGAAGGTCGGCAATTGCCTTTGAATGTTGGTGTGCCTTAAATGCTGAAAATACGGCTGTGTTAGTACGAAACTGACGAATGAATTCAGAGTCAACGACATTGTTTAATTCCCGATTAATTGCTATTTCAAGAGGTTTGAAATTTGATTGAAATAGATGCTTGTTTACTACCTCATTTTCGCCTTTGTTGCCATATACCTCTTTGATGGCTTGTTCAATCAGTTTATCAATATCAATGCCTGTGATCTTCGCAATGCTCTCTGTATTGTTCGTCGATTTGTCGTTCAAGTTCAGTGCGCTCAATGCCCGGCTCCCCATTGTCCGGGCGTTTACGAAAAAATCGAAAAAGCGTTCTAATAGTTTACGATCTTTGTCGCCCAGCTTTATTTCCTTTTCTTTGGCTTCCTTCGGTTTTTTAGGCTCTTTTTCTTCCTTCTTATTAGCCGGTTCCTCTTCGACCTCTTCTACTTCTTCCTTTTTAGTATTGTTGGGTTCGGTAGCTTCAGGTTGTGATTTTCGCGCCAGTTTGTCGCCTTTGCCGGCTTGCGGAAGTCCGTATTTCTCCTGAAAATAATAAGCAGGTATTTCAATGATATCGCTTAATGATATTAATTCATCTACAGTTAAGTCTTTTAATGCTTTTGGAAAAACAAATGAACCATCTTTCACTTTGTATCCGCGAGCTTCCAAAATGGGTTTTAGCGACTTGTTAAGAATTCGCTGTACAAACTTTAAATCATCTTTGTGCAGCGCATCTTCTACGTCCTGGTGCACTTCGCCTTGTGATCTGCTCGAACCGTTGAGCGTAGTCATTGTGTTGCTCAATACAGTTACCAACATGGCTTCTTTCAGTTCGGCCATGAAGTCTTTATAGATAGAGCTGTTTACATTTGCGCTTCCGTTATCCGTGTCAATATCCGTTTCTTTAGGCACTACCATGCTGGCAGCTGCGCCCTGTTCTTTGAAAGCCTGTTCGAGTTGTTTGCGCGCTTCCTGATCGTAGATTGAATACTTACCGATGCGTTGAGGCATTCCAAAGAGTTCGACCATTTGTGCCCAGTCGCTTATGCCGCCACGCATTAAAATAACATAGGGCGCGACTCTGAAAAGCAAGCCGTATGGATCGTCTTTTGTTTCGGCAAAAATAAAGTTTTGTATTTCGTTAAACAGAATCTTACCTTCAACGTCGTTTTGAAGTATTGCAATAGCTCGCTGTTTTGACCTGATGTGTTTTCGAGGCACGTTGTAAACGCTCAAATTTCCACCTGTAAAATCGAGTTGAATGCCGGAAACACGCCAAAAGATTGTCCACATAATTTGCCGCAATAGTTGCTCAAATTCGATTGTGTCGATTAAATCAATCATCTCCTGGCTTTCTTCGCCTGACTTAAACTGGAATGTAAGATTTGCCCCCGTAACGGCTCTTATTCGGCGGTCAATGGCATCCCATAAGCGACCATCTATTAATAAATCGTCGTAAATATCGTAAAGCAGAGTCCAACGATCCATATCAGCTGAAAGCTGAGCGGTTCGTAGTTTGCCTACATCTAATACCTGACGGTTAACCCGGTTGACCGTAATTTGATTGATAATTATACCTTGTGGAGCTTTCTCCTGCTCTACTATTTTCGCCTGCTTTGCCATTTTTAAAAATGATTATTGCGTTTGGGGTTTGAACTAAATGTGATTGTATCCGTTTTTTGCTCAATAGGTAATGCCGGCAATTCAAAATCGAAGTCGCCTTTTTGGGCTTTCATTAAGTCCTTTACAGCATCGTCGCGCCTTTTAGCACGTTCTTCGATTGAAGTATTTACGTGACAGATATTAATGAAATGCCAAACTGCAATGTCCTTGACATATGTTACCAACAGAGAGTTCCGGGCTGTACCTGTTTTGGTGAATTCGGCTGCTATGTCATACTTTCCTTTCAGGTAGCCACGCACCTGAACCAATGCCGAATTTATTGCCTCTTCAAGCATTGTACTGTCGCCATCGCTGATGGCTTCAATTTGTTCAACTCCGAGGTGAGTTGTTATTTCGTTGGTTTGGATGTACATAAATCTTTTGCCCTTTTATAAATAATTAAAATGCCTTTTATGTCTACCTGTGTGTAAGTTGGGTGACTGTTTACGTGTCCCATTGTGTCGTAAAGCTGAATGCCTGTCATCCGGCTTACAGATAGGTTGTGTTTTAATACCTTCTTATTTCTCCAGTACTGAATTTGTTTCCGGTTTAAAACTCTGTATCGCCCTCCGAAAAAGTATATGTAGTGGCGTTTGCCTTGTTTGCCTTTTGAATTACGCGTTTTTCTTTCGGCCTCGCGTATTGCCCGTTTAAAGTGGAATAAATTTCCGCGCCATTTGATAATGAATGGTGCTATGAGTTTGGCCAGCCAAAAAATGAATTTCTGTTGCATCGTGTGTGTTGTTTTTAACCACATAGGCACATAGTTCACAAAGTTTTTTATATTGATTTCTATGTACCTATGTGATTTTAATTAATAAGTGTGGTTGATTTGCTTCATGGTTTGAGCATAAGTGTCGGCATGCTCCTGACTACAAAATGTTTTGCCATTATGGTCAGTTATTGCCACATCTGATTGTACTGAAATGCCACAATACATACATTCTACATGTTCTGTTTCCGCTTCCTCAGTAGTTACATCTACTGTTGGTTGTTCAACAGTTGCCTGCTCAGTTCCTGTTTCCACTTTTGCCTGTTCAGTTTCAGCTTCTACTGTAGGTTGTTCGGAAGTTGTTTCAATTGTCGGT
>SAAO01000071.1 GCA_009929375.1 Bacteroidia bacterium | reverse complement strand
AAGGAGCGTAGCTCTGACATCTTTATAAATTCAAATTTACACAATGTACCTCATAATTTTGATTTCTTTATAAAAATCTTCTCACAGTGTTAATGAGTAGCACATTTAGGTATCCAAGCGGATACTCATATTAAACTTTTTCCGAAGTGTTCAACCAAAACTGAGGTTAAATCACTACTTTTGTGTGAGACCTTGAAATTCATTGTTTTCATTATAACTGATTGATAGTCAGCTATAAAGATACATAATTTCAAGGTCTTTACCAAATAAAATGATGCCTATTTTATTGACAATCAAATAATTATATCGCTATATAATTTTTGTCATGTACTAAATTAAAAATGTTATAACTGTATTATTGCGCAGTTAATGAATTTGATTAAAAAAGCCTGCGATCTTTCGCAGGCTTTATAAGTTTTATTGCCAAAGTCGTTCAATGGATTATGTACGACCTGATGTGCTTTTTTATGTTATCGGGATAAACGGAGTATTCTTCCTGTATTCGGATCTACACAAAGTTTAGTGTTAGCGCTCTTAAACAGTTCTTCGCTGAGTGGAATCAATAAACCGAACTGAGGCATGGCTATGCTTTGCGAAAGCAGGGTGTTTATTCCATCGCTCAGGCTTACAGTAGTTTGTGCAGGCAGAATATTGTACAGTGCCGTTTTTGTTTTTTTTGCTTTAGGGTTAAGTGGTTGTGCCACCGACTTTTCAGGCACAATATTCAGAAAATACGGTACACCACTTAAATCGTTTACATCTACCAGACCTTTGTGAGCCGAAATTCTGAAAAGAATCATTTTATCTGCAGCTTCACGCGGAGTGATGCGGATAGTATGTCGTACAGTTTCGGTGCGCACTTTTCCGGTGAAAAGTTCGGTGAGTTCCTGTTCCATGCGGTTAAGTTCGTTCAGCATGGTTTTGATCGAAGCACCGTCGGCAGGCATATGTTCAAGGTCGCCTGTGAGGAGGCTTATACGGCTCTCGCGAATACGGTAAATCTGTTTTGCAGCACCTTCAGCCAGACGCGCTGTTGAGCCAGCCATCAGATATTCCTCGGTGAGAGGCAATACGTTTGCTCCATTTTGTATCAGGATTTCTTTCTTTTCCTTACGGATTTCTTTTTTTACGATATTGACCGGATCACAGTTGATGCCGGTAAGCAATCCTTTTTCGTTTACACTAATTTGCTGTAAAGCTGCATATTTGCTTTCAGGAACGGCATAAGTGCGCTGAGGATCAGGTAAAGCATTCGTGTTTAATGAGGTGTTCTTTAATCTGTAAGTGGTTTTTGCATCTACAATTACCTGATTTGTGGCCAGATATCGTTCGGAATACTGGTAATACGGACCCGGTGTCTGTGTGGTTTTCTCAACTTCAACTTCAAACACAAGTTCGGTTACAGGCAGCGAATAAACAAGCTGACTCTGTCCTTCGGTTACTGCTGTAGGCTCCTGAGCTGTCATATTTGTCAGAAGTAACGAAATTCCAAGGATGAAAAATAGTTTTCTCATATTTCAGAAGTTTTTTAGATAAACTACAGATTTACAGATTTATTTCTTTGCTTTAGTGCTTTTTGTTGTTTTGGTGGCTTTGGTCGTTTTAGCACTACTTGCTTTTTTCCCAAATCCTTTCTTTTTATTTCCTGCTTCAGGTTGTGCTGCCATTAATTCCACACACTTTTCGTAAGTAAGAGTAGTTGGTTCAGTTCCCTTCGGAATTTTATAATTTACCTTGTCGCATGTGAAATATGGCCCAAAACGTCCGTTCAGAACCTGTATCTCTCCATTTTCACCCAAAGTGGCAATTAGTCGGTTCTTTTCTTCTTCACGTTTGCTTTCTATAATTTCGATGGCACGTTCGGTAGTAACTTCCATCGGATCGTCTGTTTTGGGCAATGAGTAAAATGCCGATGCATGACGTATGTAAGGTCCGAAACGTCCGATAGCTACAGTCATTTCTTTGCCTTCGAATTCCCCGAGTTTGCGTGGTAGCTTGAAAAGTTCCAGCGCATCTTCAAGGGTGATGCTTTCGATGGACTGATCGCGGCGAAGTGAAGCAAAAACAGGTTTTTCCTCCTCTTCTGATGTCCCAATCTGGGCAATCGGTCCATATTTTCCGATTTTTACCGATAACTGACGACCTGTGGCTGGATCGGTTCCGAGTATGCGCTCGCCAACCTGACGTTCTGAGTTTTTCATGGTGTCCTCCACAACCGGATGGAAACTTTTGTAAAACTTATCGATTGAGCCGGTCCATTTTATTTTGCCTTCGGCAATATCGTCAAATTCCTTTTCTACTTCGGCAGTAAAGTTATAGCTCAGAATATCAGGGAAATATTCAGTCAGAAAGTCGGTTACCACAATACCTATGTCGGTTGGGAACAGTTTCGATTTCTCAGCACCTGTATTTTCCGATTTAATTTTATCTGAGATTTTACCTGCCGAGAGTTTCAGAACATTAAATTCGCGTTTCTCTGCCGGACGATCACCCTTTTCCACATAAGTGCGGTTTTGAATGGTCGAAATGGTAGGAGCGTAAGTCGATGGTCGGCCGATACCAAGTTCTTCGAGCTTGCGCACGAGGCTTGCTTCACTGTAACGCGGCGGTTTCTGGCTGAAACGTTGCTGAGCCACAATTTCATCTGAAATGAGCTTTTCGCCTTCTTTCATGGCCGGAAGCAGTGATTCGTTGTTTTCATCGTTTTCGTCGTCGACCGATTCGAGATAAACTTTCAGAAAACCATCGAAAACAATCACTTCGCCTGAGGCAACAAACTGATAGTTGCTACCAGAAATATTGATAAATATGGATGTCTTTTCGAGTTCAGCTTCAGCCATTTGGGAAGCTATGGTACGTTTCCAGATCAGCTCGTAGAGTTTTTTCTCCTGCGAGGTTCCTTCCACGGTATGAGCATTCATGTAGGTCGGACGAATGGCTTCGTGCGCTTCCTGAGCTCCTTTTGTTTTGGTGCTGAAACGACGCGTGTGCAGATAACGTTCACCTGCCATGCTTATAATTTCGGCTTTCGATGTGTTGATCGCGAGTTCCGACAGGTTGACTGAGTCGGTACGCATATAGGTGATTTTTCCTGCTTCGTAAAGTCGTTGCGCCACCTGCATGGTTTGTGCTACGGAGAAGCCAAGTTTACGGGCTGCTTCCTGTTGTAATGTGGAAGTGGTAAACGGTGGTGCCGGCGATTTACGGGCCGGTTTGGTGACAATACTGTCAATATTAAAGTCTGAACTCTTACAGGTTTCCAGAAATGCCAGTGCACTTTCCTTGTCTTTAAAGCGGTTTTGTAACTCAGCTTTGAGTTCTACAGGCTGACCATTTATGTCGATTGATTTAAAAACTGCTGAAACGCGGTATGAACTTTCGGCCGAAAACTGATTAATTTCTCTTTCGCGTTCCACAATCAGTCGCACAGCCACAGACTGCACCCTTCCTGCCGAAAGTGACGGACGTACTTTGCGCCAGAGTACGGGCGAAAGCTCAAAGCCAACGATGCGGTCGAGTACACGGCGTGCCTGCTGCGCATCAACAAGGTTTACATCAATGCTGCGTGGATGCTCAATGGCGTTGAGTATCGCATCTTTTGTAATTTCATGAAATACAATGCGTTTTGTTTTGTCTGAGTTTAGCTTTAGCTCGTCGTATAAATGCCATGCAATAGCTTCTCCCTCGCGGTCCTCATCGGAAGCAAGCCATACTGTATCAGCCTCTTTACTCGCTTTTTTGAGTTCGGATACTACTTTTTTCTTATCGGAAGAAACCACATATTGCGGTTTGTAATTGTTTTCGAAGTCGATACCAATGCCTTTTTCTGCAAGATCACGGATGTGTCCGAAACTGGACATAACCTGATAGTCTTTTCCCAGAAATTTTTCAATCGTTTTGGCTTTGGCCGGTGACTCTACAATTACAAGATTTTTTGACATATACTTTTAGCTAAGTGTTTTAAAAATACAATAAGCGTTGCAAAATAACGAAATTTGACAGGTACGAGCCAAATTTTCAACTCATTATTTTTGTTTTTTATTGTTTCGGTGCTATTTGTTGCCGAATAGTAGCAAATTCGGAAGTGTTTTGTTTTTTCGGAATCCTAACGGAGTCCACGCAGATATTCTCCTGTTTCCATACGTTTTTTGCCCGGAACCTGAATCTGTTTCAGAATGAGGTAACCATCGGTCAGGGCTATTTTGGCTGTTTTCTTTAAATCAGTCACAAAAGTGCCCGGTTCATCATTGTGTGCGCAAAACTCTTTTTCGGTTTCGAAAATTTTCAGAACCTGTTTTTCGGTTTGACCGGGCAGTATAATATTGATCCATGACCCGGGGTAGGGCGAGAGGCCACGTACAAAATTGTGAGCCTGTTCCACTCCAAGACTGCTGAGCAGTTCGCAGTCTTCTTTGAATATTTTCGGAGCAGCTTTTAGTTCGGTATCATGACTGATAAACTGCGACTGATCCACAGCGTCAGTTTTTCCTTTGGCCAGCATGTCGATGGTTTTACGAACCATTTGTGCACCCATAACCATGAGTTTGTCATGAATGGTTCCTGCATTGTCTTCAGGCAGAACAGGGATTTTTTCCTGTAAAATAATTTTTCCGGTATCAATTTCGTGAGTCAGAAAAAATGTGGTGGCACCGGTTTCGGTTTCACCATTCATGATGGCACGATTAATTGGGGCAGCACCTCTGTATTGTGGCAAAAGAGATGCGTGGAGATTGAAAGTTCCCTGTGGAGGCATGTTCCAAACCACCTCGGGAAGCATTCGGAAGGCAACAACCACTTGCACGTCGGCATTCAGAGCTCTCAGTTCGTCGAGAAACTGCGGATCCTTCAGTTTTTCAGGTTGCAAGATCAATAAATTATTGTCAAGTGCATATTGTTTAACGGCTGAATACTGAATTTTATGACCGCGACCGGCAGGTTTATCAGGCATGGTAACCACACCCACCACATTATAATTGTTTTCGACTAATACTTTTAAACTTTCCACCGCAAAATCCGGTGTTCCCATAAAAACGATACGCATATTTTTTTCTATTTTAACTTCAAAGACAAAACAACAAAGACAGTTGATAATTGACAGTTTACAGTTGACAATTGATAATTAAGAATCAGGAACGAGTTATGAAATGAAAATCACTTCCGGGATCGAAAATTTTCAAATTTTCAAATCCAAACCCGAAACTCATTAATTTCTTTAATGATTATCCGTTGTATTACCTAAATTGATTTTTATATGTAACCGAGGCTATCATAAGCCTGTCGAATAAATTTTCTCCAAAATATCTTCTATTGAAT
>SAAO01000122.1 GCA_009929375.1 Bacteroidia bacterium | reverse complement strand
ATTAAACGTGCGAAATTTTGTGTTTACATGGCTATTATTACTTTCAACGGTCAATACATCATAGAGCGACGATGGAAAAACAAGATTCGTTAGTGAAACGGCTCCATCGTTTACAAAGATTTCAACTGATGACTGATCCACATAAATATCCAGCTTAACGGGATTTGTGTTTCCAAAGACCGGTGATTCGGAGTTATCTGAAAATGCGTCAGCAAAGTTAACAATACCGGAATCGGATCTTTTGAGAATTAATTTCCGCGCATCGATAGTTATACTGCAAAATTCATTTTTTGAGTTTGACAGTTTCAAAGAAAGCGTTTCTGAATCAGATGTTTTCCCGATCATTTGTAGTTGATAAGCTTTTTTATTGTCCAAATTCAGTGCAACTGTTTTTGAAGTAAAAGCTTCATCAACAATTGTTTTCCAATCATTGGCTATTGATTCTATTTCGCTTACCACTTTATTCTTCAACAGGAAATATCCCTCCGGATGCATTTCCAACTTGAGCTCACGCACCAGGGTCATGCTTCCACGCGCACCTTTGGGAGCGATATTGAAAACAGGTATATTATTAGCATATTGCCAGTTATTCATCCAGCCAATGTGTAAACGCCTGCCATCATTTTCAGGGATATTGTCCCAGGTCACTCCGGCATAATTATCTTTTCCATAATCGAGCCACAAAGGATAGGGTGCATCTTCAGCTGTGAAATTCGTTCCGTCAAAGTTCCCTATAAAGTACTGCGTTCCTGTACCACCGTTTGGAGCTCCGGAATTACTAACCAACAACACCCACTTTTTTCCGTTCTCTGTGCTCAGAGGGAATAAATCGGGACATTCCCACACACCTCCATGCGAGCCAATGCCATTGCCAAATTCGCTCAGGCGTGTCCAGTTTTTCAGGTTGGTCGATCCGTAAAAGCTAATGGTTTGATGAGTGGCCAATGACATGATCCATTGGTTCGATTCGTTGTGCCAAAACACTTTAGGGTCGCGAAAATCAGCAAT
>SAAO01000121.1 GCA_009929375.1 Bacteroidia bacterium | reverse complement strand
GCCACATTTGAACTTTTACCCATCAAACTCTATGTAGAACACGACATGGAATGGAATGAGTATCAAGAAATGTGCGAGATAAAACCATTTGCAGAATAAACAGATGTCATATAAAAAAGGTCGATGAATTTTTCATCGACCTTTTTTATGTAAAGCAAAATGCCTACAATTCCAAACCTAATTGTTGCTTTAAAGCGCGCAAATCAGGATTTTTCTCCTGCATTTTCACAAGCTTTTCTTCGGGCGTAAACGCAGCACGTTCGGCAATAGTAGCATCCACTTCTATTTGAAACGTTACAAAATCATTTTTCAATAACTCCGCTAGGCGCGCAGTAATAGTCGGTTGATGCTCCACCAATGTTTTTTGTTGTAAATTATTCACTACCAAAACCTTATAAGATTCATCAGAAACGGGTTCTGGCAAAAAATTGAGCATCGTATTAGTGGTATGTGCTTGGTCAACAATCTCTTTAGCACATTGTTTCCACGCAGTAATAAACTGTGCTGCCGTAAACGATTCGCGACGTTCGCGAGCCACTGGCTCTGTGGCAACCTCCTCTACTTCGGTAGAAACCGTTGGTCGCTCTACTTGCGAAATCGATAAGTTTTGAGGCGCACGCACAGATGAAATTTTTGGCGTCGACAACGCATCGTTCGCTGGTTTAGCAGCTGGAGCCGCATACGTTGGAGCAGGTTCACTCACTTTGACAGGTGCCGCCACAGGCGTTGCCGTAACAGGTGCCACCGTAGGTTTTACTTCGACCGGCACAGATGCAACCGGCACTACTGCCAACGGTTTAATTTCTATCTGTTCATCTTCAGGTTTTGGTACAATGCCCGTCAATTGGCACAAACGCACCAAAGTTAATTCCACCAACAGACGTTTGTTGCGACTCGCTTTATAGTTTAAATCGCACTCATTGGCAATTTCTAGCGCTTTATATAAAAATGACAAAGGGCAGCGTTTGGCTTGTTCGCCATATTGCTCGGCAATAGAAGCTCCCACTTCCAAC
>SAAO01000120.1 GCA_009929375.1 Bacteroidia bacterium | reverse complement strand
TGTAAAAGATACTTGTAAAGGTTTTATTGAACTATCCAAATGTGATGCAGCCATCGGACAAGAGGTAAATATTGCCAGTAATTACGAGATTTCCATGCGGGATACCTTGGAATTGATTGCAAAGATTATGGAATCTGATGTAAAATTCATCGAAGACGAACAACGGCTTCGTCCAAAAAACTCTGAAGTGTTCCGCTTGTGGGGAGACAACAGTAAAATAAAAGGACTTACAGGATTCACTCCGTCATACGATATTGAAGCCGGACTTCGTGAAACTGTTAAATGGTTCCTCGACAAAGAAAATTTAAAGAAATATAAAGCAGACATATACAATGTTTAAGGATATAGTAGATTTTGTACATCAACTATACAAAACAGAAGAATTTGTTCCTTTGCATGTTCCTCGTTTTGTTGGAAACGAAAAGAAATATCTAAACGAATGTATTGACACTACATTTGTTTCGAGTGTTGGTAAGTTCGTGGACCGTTTCGAAGAAATGGTTGCAGAATATACTGGGGCAACAAAAGCAGTGGTATGTGTAAACGGGACCAACGCTCTACACATGGCCATGCTTCTAGTAGGTGTTGAAAGAGATGACGAAGTACTCACCCAAGCACTTACATTTATTGCAACCTGCAATGCAATATGCTATATTGGTGCTCATCCGGTTTTTATTGATGTAGATAAAGACACTATGGGACTTTCTCCGGTTGCAGTGGAAAAATGGTTGAATGAAAATGCCGAATTAAAGAATGGCGTTTGCTTTAACAAACATACCGGAAGAAGAATTAAGGCTTGCATTCCCATGCATACCTTTGGGCATCCGGTGCATCTGGATGAATTAGTTGCAGTTTGTAATAAGTACGGACTTGAATTGATTGAAGACGCTGCCGAAAGCTTAGGCAGTTTCTACAAAGGGAAACATACAGGGACCTTTGGAAAAGTTGGTGCCATTAGTTTTAACGGTAACAAAACCATTACAACAGGTGGAGGTGGTATGCTTTTATTTAACGACGAG
>SAAO01000046.1 GCA_009929375.1 Bacteroidia bacterium | reverse complement strand
ATTGAACATACTAGACATCGTTCGTTTACTAATTTTATTACAAACTTGATTGCTGGGTTACTTGCTTATAGCTTTTTACCTAAGAAACCATCGATTAATACCGAAAGAGTTGACTCATTTCAACTCCAATTATTTTAATTCTTATATCGAACTCACGTTATTTAGGACAATCGGGAGTCTAATATAAATACAAGGTCAATATATTTTTATAAAAGTATAATGTTGCGAATAATTACACGTAATGTAAAATAATTTTTTAATTATCTTGAAAATAAAAAATAAATATAGTAATATTGCAAAATTTTCCATAAATAATTTCGTATTAACTTCGCTCTGTTTGCTAAAATGAAGAAATCAATTCTTTTCAGCAATGCTGCCCGGTCGTTGGGTTTGTGGCTTGCATTGTGCTTTTTGCTTGTGTGTTCGGTACCGGTAAAAGCTGGTATATCGCATTTGTTGCCCAAGCCGCGTCAGATATTGAATCAGACCGGTGAGTCGGTTGCACTGCAACAGGTTTCGCTGACAACGCCTTATTTTGAAAGTGCTTACACAGCATGGCTTACCGAAAGCTGTGGTGCGCAGGTACAGTCGGGTGCTGCAACAACGATTGCTGTGCGCATGGTGGAAGCCATTGAAGGTGCCGACAGAGTGGAAGAGGCTTACAGCATTGATATTACGCAGGGCAAAATTGAGATTGAAGCAGCAGGCGAAAAAGCCGTGTTCTGGGCTTTGCAAACACTTATTCAGCTTACGGAAGGTGAAACTAAAGGTTCGGTGAATCTGCCCGTTTGTCGTATTGTGGACTGGCCTGCTTTCAGGGTCAGAGGTTTTATGCACGATATCGGACGCAGTTATATGGAATTCGATGAACTGAAAAAACATGTGGCTTTGCTCGCACGATACAAAATCAATGTGTTTCACTGGCATTTGACCGAATATCAGGGCTGGAGACTTGAAAGCAAAGTATTTCCGCAATTGAATGCAAGTTCCAATTATACCCGTCATCCCGGAAAGTATTATACCATTGCTCAGGCGCGTGAGCTTGTCGAATGGGCTCGTCAGCATGGAGTCACTGTGATTCCCGAAATTGATATGCCGGGTCACAGCGATGCTTTTACACGTGCTTTTGGTTATAAAATGCAGACCCCTGAGGGATTGGCTACGCTGAAAGTGTTGATGACAGAGATTTGTGATGTGTTTAGCGGAACGGAATGGATGCACATTGGAACGGACGAAGTACAGATTACTATGGCTGAGTTTGTACCCGAAATGGTGGCTCATATTCGTGCGCAGGGCAAAAAAGTGGTTTCGTGGAATCCGGGCTACAACTATAAAACCGGCGAAGTGGATATGGTGCAGATGTGGAGCTCGCGCGGAGCACCTTTGGCAGGTACACCCACCATCGATAGCCGATATCATTATATCAACCATTTCGATCAATTTGCCGATATTGTGGGTATTTACAACAGTAATATTGCCGGACAAACAAAGGGAAGCCATGAATATGCCGGTGTAATTATGGGCATCTGGAACGACCGTGTGGTTTCGACCGATCGTGATATTGTGATTCAGAATGCCTTTTATCAGTCGATGCTGGCTATTGCCGAGCGCGCATGGATAGGTGGCGGTACATATATTCCCACAAAAGGTTGCTTGCTCGATGCACCACATACTCCCGAATATCAGCAATTTGCCGATTGGGAGCGTCGATTCCTGTATCACCGTTATCATCATTTGAAAGATGAGCCCATTGCCTATGTAAAACAAACCAATCTGAGCTGGCGCATTACCGATGCTTTCCCGAATGAGGGAAATCTGAGCGCTGTTTTCCCTCCCGAAACTCTGTTGGCCGAAAGCTACAGTTTTGGAGGTAAAAACTACGGAAGCCGCAAAGCTTATGGTGCTGCCGTGTATTTACGTCATGTGTGGGGAACAATTATACCTTCGTTTTTCAGTACTCCGGCCGCCAATTCCACAGCTTATGCCTATACCTATATCTATTCCCCTGTTGCGCAAACAGCAGGTGCTTTTGTCGAATTCCAGAATTACGGACGTTCGGAGTCGGATATTGCGCCTCCACAGGGTAAATGGGATTACAAAGGAAGCCGTATCTGGTTTAATGACGTGGAAATCCCCGCGCCGGTATGGACGGCTACTCATACCACACGCGACAATGAGATTCCGCTGGGTAACGAAAACTTCAGTGTGCGTCCGCCAGTGCAGTTACAACTGAAACAGGGCTGGAACAAAGTGTTGATGAAACTTCCGGTGGGTGCATTTTCCATTTCGCAGGTGCGTTTGCAAAAATGGATGTTTACTTTTGTGCTTGTCACTCCCGATGGCCGTCAGGCTCTGGATAATGTGGTTTATTCGCCCGAAATGAATATGAATCCTTCGTCGGATGTGTTGACATCGGCCATCGACGATACGCAGGCCTTTGTCAACAGCACACAAACAGGAACTCAGCCGGGCGAATATCCGGCTGAAGCTGTGACCACCATTAATGCATTGTTGGATGCTGCCAGAACTTTCAGAACACAATCGGAAGTGGTAGCAGAATACGATTCGGTGATTGTGGTATTAAGCGAGGGACTGAAAAGCTACAGGGCCACTATCAATATGCCTTTGGCCAGTACAGCAAACGAGAATATCTGGTACACGTTGCACACTCCCCTTCGTGAAAACCGTTATCTTACATTTAAGGGAAATAATGTAAATCTGAAAGGTGAAGCTAAAATAAATGGTTCGGCTTCGCAGCAATGGAAATTTGTAAAACTCAGCGATGGTTCTCTGGCTATGGTAAACCGTCAGTCGGAAAGTTCGGTAAGTCCTGCAGGAGCGTACAATTCGGCTCTGAAAGCTGTGTCAGGGATTCTGTCAAGCGGAGGCTGGTCGTTTATTCCCACCTATACAGGTCTTACATTTGCGGTATCGTCGGGTGCAGTACAGCTGAATCAAACCAATTCGGGACTGGGTTATGCTGTGTATAACTGGGGTGGAGGCACTAATCTGACCGATACAGGTTGCCGTTATCAGATTACCGAAGCCGAAAGAACAGCCACATCGGTGGATGTACAAACAGTTGCATCGAATCACTTTCGTGTTGTTGACCGAAAATTACTTTTCATGGATGAAGTAGAAGATGTAAAACTTTTCTCAGCCGATGGCAGGCAGCAATCACACAGTGCAGCGCTTATGCCCGGCCTGTATTTGTTGTTGCTGAATGGGGCAAGATATAAGGTGATGGTGATTTGAGGAGTAGAACAAATATAAAGGCTTCAAAAGCTCACTTGAACTCTTTTAAACTCACTAATTATAAGAACTTTTTCATTTCTGCCCCCAACCCCCTAAAGGGGGCTTAGTGTGAGCAAAGTAATTTCGTTATTTGTATAATGTCACAGCCCCCTTTTGGGGGTTGGGGCAGTTGAAAGTATTGATTTGTAAGTTTTTTGTTATCTTCCCGTTTGGCATAGCGTTCCGCTATGTCGGGTTAAAAGCAAGGTTTTGCCTTTTAGTTAGTCTGTCTGATAAATTCAAGCAGCAAAGGAAAAGCCGGATCGGTCATGCCGTGTCCGTAACCCTGAATCTCGAGCAGTCGCGTGTTTTTGTGCCCACAAACTTTCATCATGCGCATCATATAGGCATTTTCTTCGTAGCGTCCCAGCATTTCGAGTTCACGGTCGCCGGTAATCAGCAGCATGGGCGAAGCATCAGCCCGCACATGGAAAAGGGGTGCCAATGCATCCACTATGGGTTGTGTATCTTTTATTCCGCGACTTTTCCGCTCAGCAAAGTGCGTAATCATTTGTCCGCTGAAAGGTACGAGTCCGGCAATTTTGTTGGCATCAATACCATACAGGCCAAGGCGGGATTTATCCAAACCAACCATTGCCGCCAGATATCCGCCAGCCGAATGTCCCGATACAAAAATGCGGTTCGGGTCGCCTCCGTATTTTTCAATGTTTTCGAAAACCCATACCACAGCTGCTGCAGCATCGTTTACGCAGTCGTTTACCTGTACTTTAGGCGTCAGGCGGTAGTTGACGCCCACCACGCAAATGTCCTTGTTTCGCAGGGCAGCAGGCAGTTCCTTTTCACCACCCGACAAACCTCCTCCGTGAAACCAGACTACGACTGTTGTTCCGGTTGTTTTTTCAGGATAATAAATGTCGAGTTTACAGCGGTCGGCAATGTATTTGTCCTGCCCGCTGACTTTCTCGGGATAATAAGCAATGTTTTGTATGGTGCGATAAGTCTTTTCTGCTGCAAGAATACTTCCTGTAGTGAGAGCAAATACAGAGAGAATGATGGTTGTGATTTTAAATAATTTCATTGTTGACAGTTTTTATTTTTCAGTGTAAATTCCATCGCGGGGTAATAATCGTTTCAGATTGGCTATGTTGTAAACAGTTACAGCCTGCGTCACCGATGTGTACTCCATATATTCGGGAATGCTCATGTCGTAGCGGTCGCGGGTAGTGTGCCATATTTCGCGATAATTAAAATTGTACCCCAATGGGTCTGTGTTTTTAAACGAAATGACCGGAACGCCATTCATGGCAAAATATGCGTGATCGCTTCCGCCTGCCACAGTGGGGCGTGGGTGAGGACCGGAAGTGTTTTTCTCCACTACAAAGGGAATTTGTGGATGGTAGTTTTCGAGTCCTTCGGTGCATTTCAGAATTTCGTCGTACATATTTTCAGGAACAATGAGTCCAGAAGCTGCTGTGGGTCCACCATCGCGGTTGAAATAATTGGATATCCTGTGCAATTTGTCCTTGTTTTTCTCCACCCAGAATTTCGAACCCAGCAAACCATATTCCTCGCCTGCCCAAAAGCAGAATAAAATGCTGCGGTCGGGTTTGTTGCCTCCGGCAGCCATTATCATGCGTGCCATTTCAAGGTTAGGAGCTACTCCTGTGCCACAATCCACTGCGCCTGTAGCTGCATCGTTCGAGTCGAGGTGGCAGCCACTCATTACAAACTCATCCGGATATTTTGTGCCGCGGATTTTTCCGATCACATTGTGATATTTCACAGGCCCGGGTTTGAAATAGTTACGAATGTCGAATTCGAGTGTCACAAATTCACGTGCCAGTGTTTTTTCGTATATTTTGCGATATTGGTTTTCGTTGAGCTTAATGTCGGGTGTTGACGGTAAATTGTCGAATGAAAGTTTGTACAGATTGTGACGGTCGTAAAGTGCAACTAAAGGTACGGGAGCTGCTTGTATAATGCCCAGAATACCTGCTTCAACCATTTCTCTGTAAAAAAGTGCAGGTTCGGTTTTGCGTTTCGAAGCATCTTTCACTGTGTCGTTGTAATTGCGGATGGCTTTGCGAAGCGAATCGCCACGTGCTGAACCGTCAATGGCAAATCCGTTGCTTTTACCTTCAATCAGCACCCATGAGCCACGCAA
Source organism: Bacteroidia bacterium (assembly GCA_009929375.1). Taxonomy (GTDB): domain Bacteria; phylum Bacteroidota; class Bacteroidia; order Bacteroidales; family Paludibacteraceae; genus Paludibacter. The sequence goes on along the minus strand of SAAO01000046.1, from coordinate 20,998 downwards.
TTTTCCTTTCATACGTTCAAATTCCTGTGTGGTGCGTGGCTCTATCAATACATGCCCGCGTTGCAGACCCTTGGTGCCTGAAGTGTAGGAGGGCGTTACAAAATCGAGTGTTTCGCTTTGGTCGCTATACATTTTACCAAACCATGGTCCGCGATTGAAACCCACAGGCAGTTCGCCCACTTCCTGAATTTCTACTTCGAGTCCCCACTTTTTCAATTGCGAAGCAACCCAATAAGTGGCGTTTTCGTAAGCATCCGATCCAATAGGTCGCGCTCCGATGCGGTTGGCAAGAATGTCGAGATGCTGCATGGTGCGGTTGTCGGTGCGTCCCATTTCCATAATGCGTGAGCTGACTTTATTTTGTCCGATAAGCCCGAACGGAAGACAAAAAAGTATTAGTAAGGCGGGAATTTGAAGTTGTTTCATCGTAATAATAATGTGTTGGAAATTTAATCGAAAGGACAAAGATAGTAAAAAGTGAATTTACAGGATGTGTATGCTGCATATAGTTTATACTTATGTTTCTAATTGGGTAGTATATATTCCCGTTTATGGTTAGTTCTTGTTCCTGTGTAACATGGAGGAAAGAAAATGTTACAAAAACAAGCCAAATGTAACAGTTGAGCAAAAAGATGATATGATATTACTCTGTAAAAAGAATGTTAGTATTTTATCTTTGCACAGGACATAATGTACAAAATACAATTTGAAAAATAAGATACAAAAGCACAACCGGTACCTGAATTTATTCATTTATATATACGGTTTACAAATATCAGGTTCCCGGGTTTATAATTAAAATGTTTATGAAATCAAATTCACAAAAAGTTTCGTTTGGCGAAAAAGTAGGTTACAGCCTCGGCGATGGGTCGGCCAATCTCATTTTCCAAATGATGATGATGTTTCAGCTTTTTTTCTACACCGATGTGTTTGGAATTAAAGCTACAGCCGCAGGTATGATTCTGCTTTTTGCACGCATTTTCGATGCTTTTGTCGATCCGCTTGTGGGCATTTTGTCCGACCGTACAAACTCAAAATGGGGTAAATACCGTCCATGGATTCTGTGGACAGCCATTCCTTTTGCAGTATTTTTTGTGCTTGCTTTTGCAACTCCTGATCTGGGCGAACGTGGGAAAATTATTTACGCAGGTATCACCTATACATTATTAATGTCGGTTTATTCGTTCAATAATACTCCTTATTCTTCGCTTGGTGGTGTAATGACCAGCGATATTAAGGAGCGCACAAGTATTTCGTCGATACGTTTTGTGACTGCCACTATTGCTACCTTTATAGTACAGGGACTTACGCTGCCATTGGTTGCCCGCTTTGGACAGGGCGATGCTGAAAAGGGCTGGTCGTGGACTATCGGGCTTTTTGCAGTGATTGTGGTGGTATTGCTTTTGATCACATTTTTTACCACCAAAGAACGTATTACCCCTCCTGTAAATCAGAAAACATCAATCAAACAGGACTTTAAGGATATTATACGCAATGCTCCGTGGCGGGCTATGTTTGTGCTCACACTTTTCCTTTTCACCACGCTGGCTATGTGGGGAAGTGGCATGTCTTACTATTTTAATTATGTCGTGGAGAAAAATGCTCTTTTTGATTTTCTGCGTAATTTCAATCTGGTGGCCGACGAGGGCATAACTTATGGTGCATTTCATAAATTTCTGGATGCTTTTGGACTCATTGCACACAACAACGATCAGGTTTTTGCTGTAGGTTTTAGCCTGTTCAATATGATTGGTCAGGTAATAACCCTTTTAGGAGTTATTTTCTTATCAGGCTGGTTGTCGGGTATTTTTGGTAAACGCAATGTATTTATTGTTTGCCTGGCGCTGACAGCTGTTTTTACCGGACTTTTCTTTGTGGTTCCTGCCGACAATATTGGTCTGATTTTCACACTCAATATTCTTAAGAGTCTGGCGTATGCTCCTACAATTCCTTTGCTGTGGGCTATGATGGGCGATGTGGCCGATCATTCCGAATGGATGAATCATCGTCGTGCCACGGGTTTTGTGTTTGCAGGAATTGTATTTGCGCTTAAGGCCGGTTTGGGCGTGGGTGGCGCTATTTGCGGCGGAATTATCGATTCGTTTGGTTTTGTAGCCAATACGGTGCAAACAACTGATGCAGTTTATGGCATTAAGCTTACAGCCAGTATTATACCCGCAGTGACCTTTGCTGTGGGAGTAGTAGCCTTATTCTTTTATCCGATTTCTAAATCGCTGAACGAAAAAATTCAGGCAGAGCTAACTGTCCGACGAAATAAAACAAATTTAAAAAAATAATATATTGCTTATGGAATAAAACAACTTAATCAGAAATCTAAAAAAAACTAATTCAAAAAAATCCAACTTTTAAATTTAAAAATGAAATCAAAACATGAAAATCACAAAACAAATTAGGCCTTTATGCCTTGTAGTCCTTTTGTCTTTTTTCACTCTTTGGGCCAATGCTCAGTCACTGAACGTTAGAGGGACAGTGAAAGATGCCAATGGCAATGAACTGATCGGAGTGAACGTAATTGAACTCGGGACGTCGAACGGTACAATTACCGACGTCAACGGAACATTTATCCTTAAGGTGAGTTCTCAGAATGCGCGCTTAAGTTTTTCTTATCTGGGTTATCAGACTCTGGAAACCGAAGTGAATGTCAGAGCTGCAATGAATATAACTTTGCAGGAAGACACAAAAGCACTCGATGAAGTAATTGTAATTGGTTATGGTACTCAGCGCAAAGAGGCTGTAACCGGTTCGGTAGCATCAGTAAAAGGCGAAATCGTACGCGATGTGCCTGCTGCTAATATTACTCAGGCTCTTCAGGGACGTGTGGCTGGTGTGGACATGACACAGACCAATTCAAAACCCGGTGCATCGATGCAAATCCGTATTCGTGGTACACGCTCTATCAACGCCAGCAACGATCCGCTTGTGGTGCTCGATGGAATTCCGTTTGCAGGGTCGCTGTCCGACATTAGTACCGACGATGTAAAAAGTATAGATATTTTGAAAGATGCTTCTGCAACAGCTATTTATGGCTCGCGTGGTGCCAATGGTGTTATCCTTGTGACTACCAATAAAGGTCAGAAAGGTGCTACAGCTTCGGTTTCGTACAACAATTATTACGGAGTGAAAAATGCTATTAAATATCCGATGATGAATGCCGAAGAATTTATTGCGCTGCGTGCTGCTGCCGGTAAATATCCAAATAACGGCGAAGATGAATCGAACGATATGAACATCGACTGGCAGGATTTGTATTATCGTCGGGGAATTGTAACCAATCATGATGTGGCTGTAAGCGGTGGAACTTCATCATCAAACTATAAATTCGGAACCGGATATTACCGTGACGAAGCAGTGATGGCCGGTCAGGATTATTCACGCTATTCTTTCCGCGGTTCGCTCGATCAGGAAGTGGGTAAATATTTCCGTTTTGGATTTACCACCAACAATAATTATTCGGTTTCCATGGGAAGTAACCTCAATCTTTACAGTGTGTTGAGCGCAACTCCGATTTTAAATCCCTACAATGCTGATGGTAGCTGGAAACGCGTGGTAAAAATGCCACAGGATGATCAGTATGTGTTTACCCGCGAACTGGTTGAAAATCTTGGTGATAAATGGATTGACCAATCGACAGCTTTTGGTTCGTACAATACAATGTACGGCGAAATTATTTTCCCATGGGTGGAAGGTTTGAAATTCCGTACCAATATCGGAGCTAACTTCCGTATGACCAATGGTGGTTCTTATACAGGCGAAGGTGTTTTCAGTGTAAACGAAATTACTCCTTCCACAGCATCTATCAGTAATTCTTTGAATACCAACTGGGCTGTTGAAAATATATTGAGCTTCGACCGTGTATTTGCTGATAAACACAAAGTAAATGCAGTAGTACTTTATTCTGCTGAACAAACTTCTTATAATCGCTCGCACATTTCGGCCAAGGATATTCCTTCCGATTATTTCCAGTTCTACAATCTGGGTCGTGCAGCTGGCGAAATCTCAATTAATCCTGATAATCAGCATTACTGGAAAAGCGGACTTATGTCGTGGATGGGTCGTGCCATGTACTCATACGACGACCGTTATATGATCAGTGCTACAGTACGTTCCGATGCATCATCACGTTTGGCTCCGGGCTATCAGTGGCATACTTATCCTGCTGTTTCGGCTGGTTGGAATATGAAAGGCGAGTCGTTTATGCAGGATGTGGAATTTGTGGATTTACTGAAACTTCGTGCCGGATTCGGACAAACTTCAAATCAATCTGTTGATCCTTATTCAACCCTTGGTTTGCTGAGTACACGTCCTTACAACTTTGGTGCTGATTATGCCACAGGTTATTATGTTTCGCAGTTACCAAACAAACTTCTGGGTTGGGAATTCTCTGAAACAATGAACTTCGGTATTGACTTTGGATTGCTACACAATCGCATTACCGGTAGCTTCGAATTATACAAAACCAACACAAAAGACCTCCTGCTCAGCGTAGGTTTACCTGCAACTTCAGGTGTGAACAGCTTTACTGCCAATGTGGGAACTACCATGAACCGTGGTTGGGAATTATCGCTTAATGGTGTGATTATCGATAATATGAATGGTTGGGACTGGGAAGCCGGTTTCAATATGTACAGCAATCACAACGAACTTACCTCGCTTGCTTCAGGACAACTTCGCGACGAAGCTAACTGGCGTTTCGTGGGTCATTCGCTCAATGTAGTGTACGATTACGAAAAAGTAGGTTTGTGGAATGCCAACGATCCTGATTATCAGTATCTGCAAACTTTGGTTCCCGGTGGAAACGAAGGTATGATCAAGGTAAAATATACAGGTGGTTACAACGAAGACGGAACTCCTAAGAGAGCCATCGGCCCCGACGATCGTCAGATTATTTCACTCGATCCAAAACTGGTGGGTGGTTTCAATACCCGTGTAGCTTATAAAGGTTTCGACCTTGGTATCGTGGGTGCTTTCCGCAGTGGTGGAAAACTTATCAGTACACTCTACTCGTCAAGTGGTTATCTGAACATGCTTACCGGTCGTCGTAACAATGTGAAAGTAGACTACTGGACTCCCGAAAATACTGATGCCACATATCCGAAACCCGGAGGTATTCAGGATGGTGATAATCCAAAATACGGTTCTACACTCGGTCTTTTTGATGCTTCTTACGTGAAAATCAGAACAATTACTTTGGGCTATAATGTGAATCCGAAATGGATTAAACAAGCCGGAATTTCGAAACTGCGCGTGTATGGCACTCTGCAAAATCCGCTTGTGCTCTTCTCGCCTTATCACAGCGAAACAGGTATGGATCCTGAGTCGAACTCATATGGTGACGAAAATGCAGCTGTAACAAGTACTTACAAAAAACACCTGCTCACTATTGGAACTAACACTCCTTCGACACGTAACTTCATGGTAGGTCTTAATCTAACTTTTTAAAAATCTAATACAATGAAACGAATATATATAAAAGCAATTATCGGAGCAGGGCTGTTATCGATGTTAATGCTTGGATGTTCTGACATCCTCGAAGAAAAGCCACGAAGCATTTATACGCCCGATTTCTTTAAATCTGAAAAAGGTGTGATGGGAGGACTTACGTCGATGTATGCACATTTGCGTTACATTTACGGACAGGCTTACTATTACAATGCAACACTTACAGGAACCGACGAGGTAACTTATGCACAAAGTGCCGATGGTAACTTTAAGGATTTGGATCTTTCGGGTGTGGGTTCGCTCACTTCAACCAGCAGTCGTTCGGATGTACTCTGGAATGCAGCTTTCCCGAATATCAATACTGCCAACGGTATTATTGAAAATGCAGCTGCAGTGGGCACCATTTCGGATGCACTTATTGCCGAAGCCCGTTTTTTCCGTGCTTTCGACTACTTCCTTCTGGTTCAGACTTTCGGTGGTGTGCCACTCGATTTAGGTTCGGGAGTTTTGAAGTTCAACACTGCTCCGGTACGTACTTCAACCCGTAATACAGTTCCCGAAGTGTACACACAGGCAATTTTTCCTGATTTGCTGAAAGCTGTTGCAGATTTGCCTGAAAATCCCCGTTTGACCGGAACTGCGACCAAAACACTGGCCCGATTGATGCTTTCGAAAGCTTATCTTACTTATGCGTGGTGGTTGGAAAATCCAAACGATATTCCTACTTATCCCGAAGTAGCACGCGTTGATCCCGATGGAAAAAATGCTGCATGGTATTATCAACAAGCTTATGATGTGGCTGTGGCAGGTATCGAAAATCCCGGTCCTTTTGGTCTCCAACCTACTTTCTACGATGTAAATCTGGGTTCGAACGATCGCAACAACGAAATTATGCTTTATGCCGATCATACTGAAGCCAGTGAGTTTTATAACGGTGGTAGCCTTACTTACGGTAGTGGTGGTGCACCCGACAACTTTGCCGGTTGGATGATGACCTGGAACTATACAAACATCCGCAGCGATGGTAAAAGTTCTGTACAACGCGAAGCTGTTCAGGCACTTGGTCGCCCATGGACCCGTATGTGTCCTACCATTGGAGTGGTGAAAAATACATTTGCTGATAAAGTAAACGATTCGCGTTACGATGGTACATTTACCTATGTATATCGTGGCAACTGGAACAGAGGTAATGTGACTGATCTGACACTGAAAAATGCCAACGATATAACTATATCTCAGGGAGATGCCGTACTTACATTCCTTCATGACGATGATCCTGCAGTTGTGTACAGCAACACTACCGCAAATATCGGTGCTGGTGTTTTACCCGGACGTGCTGATTTTGTGATTGCTCCGAGTGGTATCAGTCGTATCGTTTATCCCGGTTTGTGGAAACTTGGCCCGTATCGTACAGACAATGCCGGTGGTTTAGGACAACCTAATGCCGGAAGTACACGTCCGTTTAATGTGGCTAAATTCTCTGAACTATACTTTGTGGCTGCTGAAGCTGCTGTAAAAGGAGCCAATACAAAAGTCGGTAAAACTGCCCGTGAACTTATTCTTGTGATTCGCGAACGTGCCGGAAAATGGCGCTGGGACAACAATGGTAATGTGGCTAAAACCGCTGACAACAGTCTGGGAATGGCTGCTGCTACTCCATTGGTAATTGATGTGAATTATATTCTGGCCGAACGTTCACGCGAATATTACGGCGAAGGATATCGCTGGTTCGACCTTGTTCGTACCCAGAAATGGAATGAACTGGCTGGTTCGTATCAGATTTGTGGAACGAATTATGGCGATCATACACCTGCTACTGTAAACCGTACCATCGAAAAACATCATTATCTGCGTCCAATTCCACAAGGTCAGATCGACGGTATGGAAATGAGCGACGAGGATAAAGATAAATATCAGAATCCCGGATACAGATAAAGTTAGTTTTCTTTATATAAATTGCTTTTTTGTATTACTAATGTGTATTATTTTAGTACGGGTATTCAAAAGAGTTTAATTAACAACAACCCGGCTGACCTGTTCAAGGTCGGCCGGATTTTTCAACCGACAGATGAAGAGTGTTTGTTCATATCTTTTTGCTTAACTTATTTGCTTGCTATGGTTGCCTGAATTAAAGTCAGTGGGGTGAGTGTTAGTAGTGGCGTTAGTTCATTTCAGCTGCTTCAAAACAAAACGGTAGTTCCCGTTTGTATCGACGAAAAGGATGATTTTGGTGTGTTGAGGGCTTCTATCGATTTACAAAATGACATATACAGGGTTTCCGGTGTTTTACCTGAATTAATTATAAACACTGCTGCACACAAAAACAGGATGATTATTGTGGGGTCGGTACAGAAAAATTCTTTGCCGAAACAAATTATGAAATCAGAATAAATAGTGCATCGGACATTGAAAGTAAAACCGAAAAATTTCAATTAATATTCTAATTAAAATGAAGACATTCAAACAAATATTTTTGACATTACTGAGTGCTGCAACGCTGTGTATCACCTTGCTTTCGTGTAAACCCAAAGCCGAAATAGGTCTGAAAGATGCCTTTGCCAATAAATTTTATATAGGTGTGGCTATGAATACGCCGCAAATCGTGGGTGACGATTCGGTTGCATTGACACTTATCAAAAAACATTTCAATTCTATTGTAGCTGAAAACTGCATGAAAAGTGAGGTTATGCAGCCTGTAGAAGGTGAATTCGACTTTACGCTTGCCGACAGAATGGTCCGGTTCGGCGAAGAAAACAAAATGCAAATTATAGGTCACACACTGATTTGGCATTCGCAGGCGCCCAAATGGTTTTTTACCGATGTGCAGGGCAATGAAGTGACTCCCGAAGTGCTTTCTGCCCGAATGAAAAATCATATACAAACGGTGGTGTCGCGCTACAAAGGTCGTGTACATGGCTGGGATGTGGTCAACGAAGCTATCAACGACGATGGTTCGTGGCGCGAAAGTCCGTTTTACAAAATTCTCGGAAAGGACTATGTGAAACTTGCTTTTCAGTACGCACACGAAGCCGATCCTGATGCAGAACTGTATTACAACGATTATTCCATGTCGAACGAAGGACGTCGCAACGGAGTAATTACAATGGTAAAGGAACTTCAGGCGCAGGGTATAAAAGTCTCGGGTATTGGCATGCAGGGACATATGGGAATGGATTTTCCTGATTTGAAAGAGTTTGAAAAAAGTATCGTAGCATTTGCAGCACTCGGAGTAAAAGTAATGATTACTGAGCTCGATATGAGTGTGTTGCCATCGCCATGGTCGCAGACAGGAGCTAACATTTCGGATAAGGCTGAATATAAGGAAAAAATGAATCCTTTTGTAAACGGATTAACACCCGAAGCAAATGCAGAGTGGGAGAACAGATTCTTCTCGTTTTTTGAACTCTTTGAAAAACACAGCGATAAAATCAGTCGCGTTACTTTGTGGGGACTGCGCGATGCCGATTCGTGGAAAAACAACTGGCCTATCAGAGGTCGTACTGATTATCCGCTCCTTTTCGACCGAAATTATGACGCTAAACCTGTTGTGAAAAGAATTATGGGGATTAATCCAAAACCCTGAAGTTTTTTCCATAAATCGTAAATCGTAAATGTCTAAATTGTAAATGATTTTATGAAAACACCAAAATATCTTATACCAGATTTATTCATGGCCGACCCGGCAGCTCATGTATTCAACGGCCGTTTGTATATTTATCCTTCACACGATGTGGAATCGGGCATTCCTGAAAATGATAACGGCGATCATTTTGACATGCGCGATTATCATGTGTATTCCACCGACGACATCGAAAACGGCGTACTTACCGATCATGGTGTGGTGCTCGATGTTCCTTCCATTCCCTGGTCGGGAAGACAGTTGTGGGACAGCGATGCGGCTTATAAAAATGGAAAGTATTATATTTATTTCTCGCTGAAAGACCGTAACGATGTGTTTCATATCGGTGTGGCTGTGAGCGATAAACCCGAAGGACCTTTTGTGGCTGAGGATGCGCCCATAAAAGGAAGCTATTCCATCGATCCCTGTGTGTTCAGGGAGGATGACGACACACATTATATTTATTTCGGAGGTCTTTGGGGCGGTCAACTGCAACGTTACCGTGCCAATAAAGCCATCGAGTGTGGTCACGAGCCTGCCGACAACGAGCCTGCACTTTGTCCGAAAGTGGCGAAACTCAGCGAAAATATGCTCGAATTTGCCGAAGAACCACGCGATTTGGTGATTCTGGATGAAAATGGCGAACCGCTTAAAGCCGGTGACCACGATCGTCGTTTTTTCGAAGCCTCGTGGATGCACAAATACAACGGAAAATATTATTTTTCGTATTCTACAGGAAATACACATTATCTTTGTTATGCGATTGGCGATAATCCCTATGGACCATTTACATATCAGGGAATTATACTGACACCGGTAGTCGGATGGACAACCCATCACTCCATTTGTGAGTTCAGGGGGAAATGGTACTTGTTCCATCACGACTCCCGACCCTCAGGCGGTAAAACATGGCTTCGCAGTCTGAAAGTCGTGGAGCTCGAATATAACGAAGACGGAACCATCAAGATGATTGATGGAAACCCCTAACCCCCGCCACGGCGGGCAAGCTCTAAAGGGAAATAAGAATAAGAAAATGACAAATTTGTATTTAAGAAAATCAAAGATAAAACTAACTAAATTCCCCTTTAGGGGTTAGGGGTAAATATATGAACTTCAAAAAAATCTTTCTTCTGATATTTTCATTCTTCATTCTTCATTTTTCTGTAAATGCAGATGTACTGCTTCCAAAGCTTATTTCGGATGGAATGGTGCTTCAGCGCGATGCAAAAGTGAATGTGTGGGGTTGGGCCGAACCAAACGAAAAAGTGTCTGTCAGCATTGATGACAAAACTTATAGTACAAAGGCTGATGCAAACGGAAACTGGTCGCTGAAGCTGAAAAAGCACAAAGCAGGTGGCCCGTACACGATGTTGATTGAAGGGAAAAACAAAATCGAAATCAATAATGTAGTTTTTGGCGATGTGTGGCTTTGCTCGGGACAGTCGAACATGGAATTGCCCATGCGCCGTGTGAAACCGCTTTACGAAGCTGAAATGGCCAAAGCTTCAAATCCGATGATTCGTTGTTTCGATGTGCCTCAAAAATATAATTTCAAAGCTCCTCAGCAAAATTACACGGGAAATCCTTCGTGGAAAGAAGTGAATGCCGAAACAGTGCTTAGCTATTCGGCTGTGGCTTATTTCTTTGCCACTGAAATAAACCGTATAAAAAATGTTCCTGTTGGACTGATCAATGCCAGTCTGGGTGGTTCACCTGTGCAGGCATGGATGAGCGAAGATGCTTTAAGGGCTTTTCCCGCACATTTGGAGGAAGGCTACCGTTGGCGCAACGATCAGCTTATTATGGACACTGAAACTTTTGAACGTCAGCGTACCAACGAGTGGTATCAGTTATCTACGCACAACGATATTGGTCAGGCCGGCAACTTTAAGAATCCTGATACCGACGATTCTCAATGGACTGATTTTAAAGTTCCCGGTTATTGGAGCAAAGCCGGAAAAGCTGAAAATGGTGTGTTTTGGTTTCGTCGCGAAATTCAGATTTCTGCAGCTGAAGCCGGAAAACCTGCCTTCCTGAATATGGGACGCATTGTGGATGCCGATTCGGTATTTGTAAACGGAGATTTTGTGGGAAATGTGACTTATCAGTATCCACCACGTTGGTACAATGTGCCTGCAGGTGTGTTGGTCGAAGGACGCAATGTGTTGGTGGTACGTGTGGTGAGCAACAGTGGTTCGGGTGGTTTTGTTCCCGAAAAACCTTACGTGCTTGCACTTGGAAATCGCAATATTTCGCTCGAAGGAACGTGGAAAATGAAAAAAGGCTGTGAAATGCCACCTTTGCCGGGTGAGACTTTTGTGCGCTGGAAACCCATGGGTTTGTACAATGGAATGATTGCACCCATGCTTAAATTTAATATCAAAGGAGCCATTTGGTATCAGGGCGAATCGAATACTTCGAATCCTGAAGAATATGCCAAAATGTTTCCGGCTATGATCCGAAACTGGCGTTCTGAATTCCGTCAGGGCGATTTTCCTTTCCTGTTTGTGCAGTTGGCTAATTTTATGGAAGCCAAAACTCAGCCTGTGGAAAGCAATTGGGCCAAAACACGTGAAGCTCAGGAAGCTGCACTTGCACTCAAAAATACAGCCATGGCAGTGACTATTGATATTGGTGAATGGAACGATATTCATCCGCTGAATAAAAAAGACGTGGGTGTTCGTCTGGCTTTGGCTGCGCGTAAAGTGGCTTATCATGAACGTAAAATTCAAAGTGCCGGACCTGTTTTTAAATCACTGAAAGTAAAAGGAAATGAGCTGATCATTACTTTTAAAAATGCAGAAAATGGTTTGAAATCGGGTGGGGAAGAACTGCACGAATTTGCTGTGGCCGGTGCCGATGCTAAATTTGTATGGGCAAAAGCACGTATCGAAGGAAATAAAGTGATAGTAAGTGCTTCAGAAGTGCAAAATCCTGTATCTGTGCGTTATGCATGGGCCGATAATCCGCACAGAGCTAATCTGCGAAATGTCGAAGGATTGCCTGCAGCGCCTTTCAGAGCCACAATTAAAAAGAAGTAAACCGAAATAAAAAACAATCAGATATTTATTTACAATGAAGAAACTCACCATTTTACTCTGTCTAATATTCTCATTTTCAGTTTTTAATGTGGCCAATGCAAAAAGTAAAAGCCCGAAACAGAATCCTGCAATTTTCTCAAATTTCAGCTACCAGGGCGACGATGATATTTATAACCGGAATCCGCTGAATGAGAACGAATTTTACAATCCCATTCTTCAGGGTTGCTATCCCGATCCGAGTATCACGCGTAAAGGCGACGATTATTTTCTGGTGACTTCAACATTTGCCATGTTTCCGGGTGTACCCATTTTTCATTCGAAAGATTTGGTCAACTGGAAACAGATAGGGCATGTGCTCGAACGAAAATCGCAGCTGAAAGTGTTCGATACCGGAATCAGCGCCGGAGTTTATGCGCCAACCATTCGTTACAACAAACATAACGACACTTTTTATATGATAACCACGCAATTTGCGGGTGGGTTTGGCAATATTATTGTGAAAACAAAAGATCCGTTTGCAGGTTGGAGCGACCCGATAAAGTTGAATTTTGATGGTATCGATCCTTCCATTTTCTTCGACGAAGATGGAAAAGCTTATGTGGTTCACAACGATGCGCCCGACAAAGGTAAGGAATTGTACAATGGTCACCGTGTGATAAAAGTCTGGGAATACGATATAGAAAAAGATCAGGTAATTGCCGGAACCGATAAAATGATAGTTGATGGTGGCGTGGATCTCAGCAAAAAACCTATCTGGATTGAAGCACCCCACATTTACAAACGATACGGAAAATACTATTTGATGTGCGCCGAAGGTGGTACCGGAGGCTGGCACAGCGAAGTGATTTTTATCAGCGATAGTCCCAAAGGCCCGTATGTACCTGCTCCTTCAAATCCGATTCTGACACAGCGCCATTTTCCGGCTGACAGACCCAATAAGGTGGATTGGGCCGGCCATGCCGATTTGGTGGAAGGACCTGATGGGAAATTCTACGGCGTGTTTCTGGCTGTTCGTCCCAACGAAAAGCAACGTGTAAATACAGGTCGCGAAACATTTATACTTCCTGTGGACTGGAGTGGTACTTTTCCTGTGTTCGAAAATGGTTTAGTTCCTATGGAACCAAAACTCAAAATGCCAAAAGGAGTTGAAAATAAAACAGGGAAAGATGGTTTTCTTCCAAATGGAAATTTCACTTTTGCAGATAATTTCACGGCTGCAATTCCCGATTATCGCTGGATTGGATTGCGTGGACCACGTGAGGATTTTATTTCAATTGCCAAAAACGGACTTGTCATCAAACCTTTTCCTGTTAATATCAAAGAAGTGAAACCAACTTCCACACTTTTTTATCGTCAGCAGCACAATAAGTTCACAGCTACTACCACGCTGCAATTTATTCCGAAATCGGAAAAAGAACTCGCCGGAATTACTTGTCTGCAAAGTGAAAAATTCAATTATGTTTTTGGAATAACCAAAAAAGATAAGGACTTTTATATTTTGCTCGAAAGAACCGAAAAAGGTCAGTCAAAAATTATTGCAAGTCAGAAAATTGATCTGAAGAATCCTGTTTCGCTGCAGGTGAAAGCCGATGGTGATAATTACCGCTTCAGTTATTCGCTGAATGGAACTGATTTTTTGAACCTTGGCGGAACTGTTTCGGGTGATATTCTGTCGACCAATGTGGCCGGAGGTTTTACCGGAGCAATGATCGGATTGTATGCCACATCAGCAAATGATGCGATTATACACTGATAATTAAATATATTATGTAATGATAAAACGTTTTTCTCAGTTAGATGTATCAAAATATGCTCTTCTGGCATATTTCCTTTTACAGTTTGTAGTTGCAGGCGCACAGACTAATCAGGCTCGTAATCCGGTAATTTTTGCCGATGTACCCGATATTTCGGTGATTCGCGTGGGTGAAAATTACTATATGAGCAGCACTACCATGCACATGAGTCCGGGCGTGCCGGTGATGAAATCGACCGACCTGATTAACTGGAAAATCGTTTCTTACGCCAGCAAAAGTCTTGGCGATATCGACGAACTGAATCTGAAAAATGGAAAAAGTACTTACGGACGTGGTTCGTGGGCAAGCAGTATGAGGTACCACAATGGCCGTTATTATGTGAGCACTTTTGCGCAAACAACCAATAAAACTTACATTTATTCAACCGATAATATTGAAAAAAATGAATGGGACGAGATTTCGTTCGGTCCTGCCTATCACGATCATACGCTTTTTTTCGACGACGATGGTCGTACTTATTTTATTTACGGTGCTGGTAAACTGAATATTGTGGAACTAAAGTCCGACTTGTCGGGCACAATTCCGGGTACCGACCGTGTGCTGATCGAAAATGCAAGTCTTCCTTCAGGTTCGAACATTGGCCTGCCTGCGGAAGGTTCGCAGATGTTTAAGGTCAATGGGAAGTATTATCTTTTCAATATTACCTGGCCGCGTGGAGGAATGCGAACAGTGGTGGTGCATCGGGCTGATAAAATTACCGGACCTTATGAGGGTCGAATGGCTTTTCAGCATTTGGGCGTGGCGCAGGGTGGCATTATTGATACGCCAGAAGGCGAATGGTTTGCTTATTTATTCCGCGATTTTGGTTCGGTGGGGCGAATTCCTTATCTCGTGCCAATGAAATGGGAGGATGGCTGGCCTGTGATAGGCGAAAATGGCAAAGTACCCGAAAGTCTGAATCTGCCTGCAAGTTGCGGTTTAATGCCCGGAATTGTGGCGTCCGATGAATTTAAACGAAAAAAAAACGAAGTTACATTGCCGCTTGTGTGGCAGTGGAATCATAATCCGGACAATACTTTGTGGTCGGTGACCGAACGTAAAGGGTTTCTGCGTCTGAAAACCGGTCGAACCGACACTTTATTCCTGAAAGCCCGAAATACACTTACACAACGCACTTTTGGTCCTGTTTCCTCAGCTGTCACGCTGCTTCATTTCAATAAAATGAAAGAGGGTGATTATGCCGGCTTATGCGCCCTGCAACGCAAATTCGGACAGGTTGGAGTGAAAATTTCAGGTGGAAAACCTTTCGTTTTTATGACAAATAATAAAACAGATGTACCTGCCGAAATTGAAAGCATTCCGCTCAATGGCAAAAAAGTTTTTTTGAAAGTGGAATGTGATTTCCGCAACAGAGCCGACAAAGCAAACTTTTTTTACAGCACCGATGGCAAACATTGGCAGTCCATTGGTAATACCTTGCTGATGGAATATACACTCGTTGAGCATTTTATGGGCTATCGTTTTGGATTGTTCAATTATGCTTCGAGAAATGCCGGCGGTTGTGCTGACTTTGATTTTTTTCGTATTTCAGATCAAATTTCAAAAATTGAAAAGTAAATTATATATTAACATCTAATCGTTATGAAGTTAATTAACAGATTCTTTGTTCTTACAGTTTTATTATCAGGTTGTTTTTTTACAGCTCTTAAATCTTCTGAACCCTGGCAAAATCCGCAATTAAGTTTTGAACAACGTACAAATGACCTTGTAAGTCGATTAACACTCGAAGAAAAAACAGAACTAATGCGTTTCGATTCGCCGGGAATTGACCGTTTGGGCATAAAAGCGTACAACTGGTGGAACGAATGTCTGCATGGCGTGGCACGTTCGGGTCAGGCAACTGTTTTTCCGCAGGCCATTGGTATGGCTGCCATGTGGGATACAAATCAGATGTTCGATATTGCAAATGCTATCTCCGACGAAGCGCGGGCTAAATATCATCATTATCAGCGTCAGGAGAAATACGGTATTTATCAGGGGCTGACTTTCTGGACGCCCAATATCAATATTTTTCGCGATCCGCGCTGGGGACGTGGCATGGAAACTTATGGCGAAGACCCGTTTCTGACAGCCGAAATGGCCATTCCGTTTATCAAAGGACTTCAGGGTGACGATCCACGCTATCTGAAACTGGTGGCTACTGTCAAGCATTTTGCCGTGCACAGCGGTCCGGAATCCACGCGTCATTCGGCTACTGTATGGCCGACAGATTACGATTTGTACGAAACTTATCTGCCACATTTCGAACGCACTATAAAAGAAGGTGGCGCTTATTCGGTGATGTGTGCCTATCAGCGTTTGCGCGGTATTCCATGCTGCGGAAGTCAGTTTCTTGAAAATATTTTACGCAACAACTGGGATTTTCAGGGTTATATTGTGTCCGACTGTGGTGCTATTCAGGATTTTTACGAAAAGAAAGCGCACAATATGGTAGCAACGCCCGAAGAATCTTCGGCTATGGCTGTAAAAGCCGGTACCGATCTGAATTGCGGCAGTGTATATGCCCGCAGTTTGCTCAATGCCGTGAAAAAAAGCTTGCTAACAGAGTCAGAAATAGATCGTTCGGTGAAGCGATTGATTATGGCACGCATGAAACTGGGTGAATTTGATCCTGAAAATGAAGTGCCCTTTTCAAACATTCCACTTTCAGTAGTTGATGGAAAAGAACATCAGGCCATTGCGCTCGATGCTGCCCGTAAGTCGATGGTTTTGTTGAAAAATGAAAACAATATCCTGCCATTTTCAAAAAAAATAAAGAATGTGGCGGTTATCGGACCCAACGCCGACAATCAGGAAATACTGCTTGGAAATTACAACGGTTATTCGATGCATCAGGTGACGCCACTCAAAGGCATTAAAAACAAACTTCCGAAAGCGAATGTGAAATATGCTCCGGGTTGTCGTTTGGCCAATGAACTGCCATTGCTTAAAGCCATTGAAAGTGACTGTTTTTATACAGATAAATCATTAAAAAAGAAAGGAATAACCGGATCATATTATTCAAAGGCCGATTTCAAAGGTGAAATTGCGCATACGCGTGTTGATAAAAATATTGATTTCGTGTGGTGGACAAAAGCGCCTTTCGACGATATGAATCCTGCTTCTTTTTCGGTTCGTTGGGAAGGAATTCTGGTGCCGCCCGTAAGTGGAAAATATGCCATTGGTGGCGAGGCATTTAATGGTTTCGATATTTTTATTGATGGTAAAAAAGTGGTGACTGGTCGTAAAAGTGATCATGATCCGCGTCGCGAATATGAGTTTGTTGAACTTGAAGCCGGCCGTAAACACGAAATCCGTTTCGATTATCTGCAAAATAATACCGAATATGCTGTGGCTCGTTTGGTGTGGGATAAACCCAACGATTCAATGTTGAAAGAGGCTGTTGATGTGGCTAAAAATTCGGATGTGGTGATACTTTGCATGGGTTTGAGTCCGTCGCTCGAAGGTGAGGAAATGAAAGTGAAAGTGGCTGGTTTCGATCATGGCGACCGTCTTGATATCAAATTACCAACGGTGCAAACCGACTTGATGAAGGAAATAATGAAACTCGGTAAACCGACAGTGCTTGTGTTGCTTAACGGAAGCGCGGTAGCATTCAACTGGGAATCCGAAAATATACCAGCCATTCTCGAAGCCTGGTATCCCGGTCAGGCTGGCGGTACTGCCATTGCCGATATTCTTTTTGGCGACTATAATCCTTCGGGGCGTTTGCCACTTACATTTTACAAAAGCATCGATCAGATTCCGGCATTTGACGAATATAATATGCGGGGAAAAACCTATCGCTATTTCGACAAGGAGCCTTTGTACGAATTTGGATACGGACTGAGTTACACAAACTTCGAATACAGTTTGAATAATATCTCAACTGAAGTTAAAGCCGGAGAGTCCATTAAAGTTTCGGTTCAGGTAAAAAATACAGGAAAACGGGCCGGCGATGAAGTGATACAGCTGTATGTGTCGTTACCCGAAAGTACTTTACAAAAACCCATACGTGCGCTTCAGGGATTCAAAAGGGTTTCTTTAAAAGCCGGTGAAACAAAAACTGTGGAATTCGAACTGAAACCTACACAGTTTGCAGCCCGCGACAAAAACAATACGCAGGTTGTGGAACCCGGAAAAGTGGAAATCTCAATCGGAGGCAAACAGCCTGATCAAAAATCTGTAGCGGCCAAGAGTGTTGTAAAATGTAATGTAAATATTGTGGGCGAAAAAATGTATTTGCCCTGATTTGTAGTCAACCCGGGCGTAATTGCCGGATAAATAATTATCATGAAACGAGCATGAAAGAAGGCTTTTACCAAATTTGATGAAAATCGAATGCGAGTTCCATATGACCATTAAAAAGAAATATTTACACATGAAACGTCCATGTCCAAATATAATAATTTTGGATACACAAAGGGATGATTATAAACGTAAAAAACTCAGCTCAACCTGTCTTATTCCCCCTTTAGGGGGTTAGGGGGCAGGTGAATAATTTATTTACTCATGAAAAGAACGTTTTTATACCTGATATTAGTTTCCCTTTCAGGGTTAGGGAATTTCCTTTTTGCTGAAGATGGAAGCCGCTTGTGGTTGCGTTTTTCGGATGTAACGCTCAACGAAAAACTGTTTTCAGGTGTTAGCGGCCGAACAGATGCATTCGCCGTGTTGGAATTCAACCGCGCATGGAATGAAATGACAGGGAATAAGCTGTTTTTGCAAAAAAATATCGCTGATCAATCTCTTGTTTTTGCTTTGTCGAAAGATAAAATTGTCCGAAATATACGTCTTTCAACTGAAATGAAGAAGCTCGGTGATGAAGGATTTCTGATTCGTACAATTACTTATCAGAATAAAAAGCTGACTCTTGTGGCAGCCAATACCGATGCAGGTTTACTTTACGGATCGTTTCATTTACTGCGTCTGATTCAAACCAATACTTTCTCCGGTCAGATCAATGTGGTTGAAAAACCTGCTTATAACCTGCGGATTCTGAATCATTGGGACAATCTGGATGGTACTGTGGAGCGTGGTTATGCCGGTCGGTCTATTTGGAAATGGGACGAATTGCCAGCAAAACTTTCGCCTCGTTACGAAGCTTATGCCCGCGCCAATGCTTCTATTGGTATCAATGCCACTGTGCTCAACAATGTAAATGCCACGCCTGATATTCTGACTACTGAGTATATTCAGAAAATAAAAGCCCTGGCGTCAGTTTTTCGCCCATTCAATATAAAGGTCTTTATTTCAATAAATTTCGCATCTCCGAAACAGTTGGGTAATTTGCCTGATGCCGATCCTATGCGTCCTGAAGTTCAAAAATGGTGGAAGGATAAAGTAAAGGAAATTTACAGAGCAATTCCCGACTTTGGCGGATTTCTGGTGAAAGCAAATTCCGAAGGTCTTCCCGGACCTATGGATTATGGCCGTACGCATGTCGACGGCGCAAATATGATTGCTGATGCGCTGAAACCTTATGGCGGATTGCTTATGTGGCGCGCTTTTGTGTACGAACCGGGCGACGACAGAGCGAAGCTTGCGTATAAGGAATTTATCGGTTTCGATGGAATGTTTCGCGACAATGTGATTATTCAGGTGAAAAATGGTCCGGTCGATTTTCAGCCACGCGAACCGTTCAGTCCATTGTTCGGAGCATTGAAAAAAACGCCTGTAATGCCTGAATTGCAGATTACGCAGGAATATCTGGGACATTCGAACCATCTTGTTTTTCTGGCGCCCATGTGGGAAGAAGTGCTTAAGTCTGATACTTATGCTTTTGGCAAGGGCTCGACTGTGGCTGCTGTGACCGATGGTACTTTTGTGAAAGCAAAAACCACAGCCATCGCTGGAGTAGCCAATATTGGCGATGATATTAGCTGGACAGGGCATCATTTTGCGCAGGCCAACTGGTACGCTTTCGGACGGCAGGCATGGAATCATGAAATTACTTCGAAGCAAATCGCCGAAGAATGGACTTCGATGACTTTTAATAAACCACAGCAAACCAATAAATCGTCAATTGTCAATTGTCAATTGTCAATTGTCGAAATCCTGCTTTCCTCCCACGAAACCTGTGTCAACTACATGATGCCGTTGGGTTTGCATCATATTTTCGCCTGGGATCATCATTACGGACCTGAGCCCTGGTGCGATATTCCCGGTGCGCGACCGGATTGGTTGCCAAAGTATTATCACAATGCTTCGAAAGATGGAATTGGTTTCGATCGTAGCGATAAAGGCAGCAATGCTGTTTCGCAGTATTTTTCACCACTGAATGAGCAATTCAACAATATTGAAACTTGCCCCGAAAAGTATCTGCTTTGGTTCCATCATGTGCCATGGACGCATAAAATGAAGAATGGACGCACATTGTGGGACGAACTTTGCTACCGTTACGATAGCGGAGTGCAGCAGGTGCGCGAATATCAAAAGGTGTGGGATAAGCTCGAAAGCGAGATTGATTCGCAGCGTTTTGTCGAAGTACAATCGCGTTTGCGTATTCAGGCACGCGATGCTGTGTGGTGGAAAGATGCCATTCTGCTTTATTTCCAAACTTATTCGCAAATGCCAATCCCTTACGAAATAGAACGCCCTGTGCATGAACTCGATGACCTGAAAAAGTTTAAACTGGATATGAAACATCACAACTAAATAATTGATATTTGCGAAATGACTTTCATTCGTAAAAACGATCATGACTTTGTGTATATGCGCTAAACAACAGAATGAAACGACCAAAGACCTTCAAATGATTTTTTTTTGGTATTTGTAACCTTTCTATAATGCAACATTGTATTCTTTATTGAACTTTCGCAACCTATTAAATACTTGATTGATAATTATTAGTAATTTCAATGCCACTGACAATTAGAGGCTTATGTAATACTGTTCATTTGTATTTATGTTTTATGCAAACCTTTGATTTTTTCACTTGAAGTGAAAAAGCAAACTTACGCAAAGCGATGCTGCTCTTGGACGCACGACCTCGGCTGGTGAGCCGAAAAATAAGAGAGGAAGGCGGTTAAAAATCGTCCTTGTTTGAAGTTGAAGTTCGTAGTGAGCGCTCTTAAAATTGCAGT
>SAAO01000119.1 GCA_009929375.1 Bacteroidia bacterium | reverse complement strand
GGATACAAGGTTGAGTTCTAGTATTTTTTTGATTTCATCTTCCGTAAGATAGCCTCTATCCACTTTTTGCAGCCGGATTTTGTAATTCGCAAAAGGATCGCCAATAATGATGCCGTTATTTCGGGCAATCAGAACGATGCGCTTAAAAAACTGCATAAATTTGGCTGTGGTGTTGGAATTGCATTTGCAGATCGTTTTAAGATACACTTCAAAATCGGTGATAAACATTAGGTTTATCTCTTGCAACGAAATGTCCGACAGATTGTACTTGTATCTTATAAAATTCTCAAGGTGCTTCCGGGTTACTTCATACTTTTGGTAGGTAGATGCGGATTTGGATATACCAATAAGCTGTTTCACATCGTTGTTGTGCTTCACGAACAGATCCAGTAATGTTGCATGATTCTCTGAATGACCCAGGAACTCATTCTTTACCTTTTCGGCAGTAACGTAGTTGTCCCGCCGCTGTTGCTCGTGGTAGATTTGGTTGAGGGAAGCTTTGATATCGTCCAGCAGCTTGTTGATTTGTCCGGCAGACTTTCCTGTGGCTTTTCCAGCTTTCACATTCCAGTTCTCGGGAAGGATGCTTTGTTTCGTACTGAACTGGCAAACTTTTCCATCAACGGTAACTCTTGTCATAATCGACACCTCTCCATTACGCTTTTCCGACCCTTTTTTCAGGTAGAAAAGGACTTTAAATGTACTCTTCATAATCTCACTTTTCAATGTTACAAAATTACTTTTAATGTATTAATTGTGAGATATATACAGGCTGTACAAATTGAGACAGCGAGAGGTCAATTTTGGACAAATCGTTACCGTTTTTGTCCGGAACGGAATCGGTAACGATTTAGGCACAAATTTATGTCTTTTTGAGGCTTTTTCGTGTCTTTTGTGACGGACATATTGGTAACAAAAAAACCTACAAGTTGTTGACTTGTAGGTTTTTGTACTGTTATTGTCTGGTTTTGTCCAGACCTTTCAGCGGAGAGAGAGGGATTCGAACCCCCGGAACCTCTCAGTTCAACGGTT
>SAAO01000118.1 GCA_009929375.1 Bacteroidia bacterium | reverse complement strand
TATTGTTGACAAATCATAATCGATAAAAGGAGCAATCAGAAGTGTAGTGATATTGCCCATTCCGGCAGGAATTGCAAATTCTAATTTTTGCCATACACCCGGTGTTGTATAATTGGCGGTAACAAATTGATTTGGACCACCATCTTGTAATTCCAACCGAACAGTTCCGGCCACATTTTTATACACTAAAACGGAGATTTTATTATAAACACTTACATTGATATTGAGACCACCGAGTCCACCGCCCGAATATGCAACGCTGGTAGGACTTATCCAAATGGTCATGGCTTTGGCTGATGTGTTACGTACTTTAGGATGCCAATTCACTATTTCGACAGCAGTAGAGCCTGCTTGCCACCAACCCAAACCGGTGTCTTCGCCATTACTTACGACTACTTGTCCAAAAGCGATATTGCATGTGATAATCATGCTGATAATGAGTGTAAATTTTTTCATGATATTATTTTTAACCAATTGCTTCCCATGCAAAATTAGTATAAGCTCCATCTGGCTTGTGTCATTTTTGTTTCACGTTCATGTATTTTCGATACATTTCGAGTCGGGTGTAACAGAAATCTATTTGAAAAGCTTTATATCCGAAAATCTCACTACCCCTGAGTTACTGAAAATCATCCACGGGTTTTGCTCCATGGTAGAAATGTGATTTGTAAAAGCCACATTGCCATTTACGTACATCACACACACTTGTTTCTCGATAATAATTTTCACATCAAATTGTTTGTTGTTGCTAATAATCAGTGGAGTGAAGTTTAGTTCTTTATTGTTTTGGTACATGAAAAGTGCCGGGCAATTATACTGATTGTTGCTCGTCATGTCAAATATGAGTTTGTAAGCTTCCTCCTGATTTTCGTAAGCGCCGAACCCGATTCCAAATCCTTTCTCGGCTTCAGAGGCATCAATTTTCATTTCAATTTTGAACGAAGATGTGTTGCGATTAAAAACCACTTCGCTATTATTCGATAAAGCGAAAGTGTTGTTGCTTTTTACTACAGAACCTTTTTGTTTGATATCTTTG
>SAAO01000117.1 GCA_009929375.1 Bacteroidia bacterium | reverse complement strand
ATGGCTTAACTCATGTGCTAACACCGCTTCGACTTCATTTTCATCTAAAAGTTCTAACAAACCCTCCGTCACCGCAACAGCGGCATTTTGAGGATTTCGTCCTGTGGCAAACGCATTCGGGGTGTGATCAGGAATAATATAAACCTTTGGCATGGGAATAGCCGCTCTATTGGCTAACTTCTGAACAATTTCAAATAAGCCCTTCGCTTCTTTGGGGCTTACTTCAACGGCATGGTAATGACGAAGCACCAGGGTATCAGAGTAAAAATAACTCACAAAATTCATCACACCTGCCATCACAAGGGCAATAAGCATCCCTTGAGTCCCTCCCATAATACCACCAACCCAAACAAACAACAGTGTCATGAGAGTCAATAATACAACGGTTTTGACAACTTCCATTTTCATTCCTTTTTCAAAATAATAGGACTATTCTAACGCAAATTGGTAAATATTTTTTTTACATGTAAAAGCGTTGTGCTATAATGCCCGCACATTTTACAAAGGATTTTCGTGCGTCTACCTCGTGGCTTTGGCAAAAAAGGCTACTTTTCATTATCAGCCATTCAAGCTTCTACCAGTGAAGTTAAAACCAAACGCCAACACGCACGCCTGATTCATACCACACACCTTTTTTGTGAAGAGAATGAAAAAGAGCTTCACGAAGATGACCCACCACCGCTTCTTCTTTCCCTTTTTTCGACCCTTTTTCACTACCGCCCTCGTGTGTGTCGATGCAGTCGTTTATTTGCCTCACGTGCCCACTCCGCCATAAAACACGCCAAAAAACGCCGTAAATGTAACTGCTCTTGCCGCTATTTTAGCTTTCGTCGCACAGGTATTCATCCTCCACTTCATTTATTTTTATAACACACTTACTGAATTAAAAAATGAAAATGATAAGGAATAAAAAGATGTTAAAAACCTATGTAACAGGATTTCCACGCATCGGAGAGAAGCGTGAGTTAAAATTTGCTCTTGAAGCCTACTGGGCAGGAAAATCGGAGTTTTCAACCCTTCAAGACGTTGCCAAAGAG
>SAAO01000070.1 GCA_009929375.1 Bacteroidia bacterium | reverse complement strand
TATTTCTAACACAATAGAACACATAGAAATTATTGAGGAAAAAGACTTAGCTCACATAGTAAAAGTATCTGACGATACTTTTATCGCTCTGAAATTATCCCGACATTCGGGATAATCCTATGTATTCTTAGTCTTTTCTTTTACTCTCAAAACTACTGTGAACTATGTGCTGAAAAACATATCAATAATAATTGTCGGTTAATTACAGTATGCAAAGGTACTTAAAAAAATGATTTTTCATGTCTCTACAACTGCCCGGAAAGGTGAATAAAAGACCAATGTGCAAGTTTTCACTAAATTGTAATTCTGATTCAGAATAAATTATTTAGATTTGCAACTGATAATTTAATCTCTGAAAATCTACACATTATGACAGAAATCACTCCCACCGGCTGCTGTCCTCCCTTCGATCCTGCTCCCTGGGACGATCAGATTATTGAATGGTCTGAAAAACTTTTTATCAAAGACAAGGTTTTTTGCATATTGAATATGCCTGTGAATTTTGGTCAGGTAATGACCCGCATTATGACAAAAGCTTATATAAGCGGTATTACTGTGCCTGAAGCATTGTGTTTATCGCATCATACATCGAAATGGAATATGGATGTTTATCTGGCTGTAGATAAGGAAATGCCTTATTCAGAAAATATAAAAATGTCAGGAAAATTCTACAGCTGCGTTTACGAAGGTGATTTCAAAAAAACAGGTGAATGGTGTGTTGATTTTGAGAAAAAAGTACGAGAAAAACAAATCACAACGGGTAGAATGTATATGTGGTACACTACCTGTCCGAAATGTGCTAAAGTTTATGGCAAAAATTATGTGGCAATAATAGCTGAAATCAAATAAAAATCAGAAAAAAAATGGAAAACAAAGATTGTAAAAACAACCATCAGGCTACAGCTTCAGGTGGCGCAGTGTACGGACTCGGATTTATCGGTGCTGCTATTTATTTTATTTCAACATCCACCACTTTTTGGGCGGGAGTTCTCGGTTTTCTGAAAGCCATTGTATGGCCTGCGTTTTTGGTGTACGAAGCTTTGAAAGCATTAGCGGTATAAGGAAACGAATTCCATACTGATTGCAAATTTGATCATTATATTTATTATTTAGCCGGGGCTTCCGCCCCAAGCCCCGACTTACTTTTTGTCTTAACACAAAAAGTAAGCAAAAAGGTCAAGACTTCGCCTGCTTCGCACGAAAAATTAGCGTTCGGAAAGCTTTAATCGTCCAAACTCGTTGAAGTTCGGTAAAAGTTGCTTATAAAATTAGTATCTCAAAACGAACTTCAACATCGGACAAGGACGATTCTTAACCGCTTTCCTCTCTTATTTTTCGGCTCACCAGACAAGGTCATTCGTTAGCGTGCCTTTGTTAATCTGTGAATAAATATAATATCAAACCAGTAACAAGAAAAAAAACACCTAAAACCAAAATTCCAGCCAATTTTTAGTCTCTGACAAAATTGTAGAGATAAAAAGGATATTTATCCACTTATAAGTATCCCTCAGACTTATCTGACTACAGAACAGCTTGCACTTTTTTAGTAAATTTGCAGAAGTAATTCTCAGGAAAATTTCCTGTATTTATTTAAAATGCAAATCAAAATTCTGAAAATATGAAACTATTCCGTATCTCTCTTATCCTTTTGTGTGTGCTGGGCGCATGGTCGCTTTCGGCTCAGAAATTAAAGAAAAATCAGTTCGACAATCCTCTGGCGCTTCAGCGTGCCGATCCGTTTGTCACCAAAGCTGCCGACGGTTATTACTATTTTATTGCCACTGCGCCCGAATACGACCGCATAGAAATACGCAAATCGAAAACCATCAATGGCATAAAAAGTGCCACTCCTGTAGTTGTTTGGCGCAAACACAGCAAAGGCGCTATGGGAAATCATATATGGGCTCCCGAATTACATCGCATTGATGGTAAATGGTATATTTACTTTGCGGCAGGAGGTGCTGAGGACAGATGGAAAATCAGAATGTATGCGCTATCAAATCCCTCTGAAGACCCGACGCAGGGATTATGGACAGAAGAAGGCCAGATTGTGAGCAATGTGGATAAGTTTTCGCTCGACGCAACGAGCTTTGAACACAAAGGGCAGCGTTACCTGATCTGGACCGACAGAGCGTCAGACAAAGTCGTAAATACCGGACTGTTTATCGCCAAAATGACAAGCCCCACCACGCTCGACAGCAAACAAGTGGTGATCAGTCAGCCTGAATACGACTGGGAAATAAAAGGACATCGCGTAAACGAAGGTCCTGCAGTCCTTATCCGTAACGGAAAAGTATTCGTATCCTTCTCGGCCAGCGCCACCGATGCCAATTATTGTATCGGATTGCTTTGGGCCGACGAAAATGCAGATCTGCTCGATCCTGCATCCTGGAAAAAATCGGAGAAACCAGTGTTCTACAGCAATGAAGCACTGAAACGTTTCGGACCTGGACATAACAGTTTCACAAAATCAGAAGATGGTAAAACTGACATTATGATTTATCACGCCCGCGATTATAAAGATATTAAAGGCGAACCGTTGTACGACCCGAACCGCCACACCCGTGCAAGAGTTATTCGCTGGACAAAAGACGGCATGCCCGATTTTGGACAGGATATTGACGACCACGAAACAGCATTGAAAAAGTGCAGGCTTAAAAAGAAGAAATAATGCCTGTGTAAGTCTTATCTAACTTTTTTCTGCCCCTATATCCCCTAAAGGGGACTTAGTGTGTGCAACGTAATTCCTTTATTTACACAATGTCAAAGCCCCCTTTAGGGGGTTGGGGGCAGAAAAGTATCGATTTACAATTGACAATTCTCTAGCTTTTGTTTTTATGCTACTCCCATTATAAATTAGCAGCACATCATTAAGATAATAGTGAAAGATATAAGAAAAAGAAAAATTGCAGCTTAGTTTATAAACGATCGGACCGGTAATAATACAGTCCGATCGTTTTTTATTGTATACTATTTAGTCAAAAGTGTATCCCAAAGACCGGAAAGCTTTTTAAAATTGCCCTTAAGCGCTGAAAAAATATTATTTTTGTAAAGTTTGAATTATCCAACTTACAAAAGCAATTATACACACATGAAAAAATCATTCCTGTCAATCCTTATTTTCTGCAGCCTTGTTTCTTTTGCAGGCAATCCACAACCCGTAAAATTTGTCGATCCCTATATCGGCACGGGCGATCACGGACATGTATTTCTGGGTGCGCATGTGCCTTTTGGAGCAGTTCAAACCGGGCCTACCAACTATGTAAAAGGTTGGGACTGGTGTTCGGGCTATCATTATTCCGACAGCATTCTGACTGGTTTTGCACAAACACACCTGAGCGGAACAGGCATTGGTGACCTGGGCGATGTACTTATCATGCCCTACACAGGAGCCATTAAAACATTTCCCGGAACAATAAAAGAACCGCTCTCGGGCTATGCCACGCTTTATAAACACAGCGACGAAACTGCCCGCGCCGGATATTATGCCATTAACCTGCGTGCATACGGCATTAAAGCCGAGCTTACAGCTACTGAGCGCGTGGCTTTTCATAAATACACTTTTCCGGAATCGGAGGAGTCGCGCATTGCCATCGACCTTGGTCATGGCATTGGCTGGGATCGCCCGACCGAAACATTTATCCGCAAAGTAGATGCACTGACCTATACAGGATATCGCTTTTCGACAGGCTGGGCCAACGATCAGCGATTGTATTTTGCCATAAAATTATCGAAAGCAGCCGATGCTGTTTTGTTTATGGACAATCAGAAAAAAGCGGATGTCACTTCACTAAAAAGTGAAAGAGCCGTCGCCATACTTTCGTTTACAACTGCCAAAAACGAAGCTGTGTTTGTAAAAGCAGGTATCTCACCCGTAAGCGAAGAAAATGCGTTAGCCAATATTGAAGCAGAAATCAGTGCCAAAAGTTTTGAAGCGGTCACTGCGGAAGCTGAGCAAAAATGGAATACGGAATTGTCCCGCATCAGCATAAAAAGCGACAACACTAAAGACCTGCGTACTTTCTACACAGCCATGTATCATGCATTTACTGCACCTGTTATTTTCAACGACCACAATGGCGATTATCGTGGCACCGACAAAAAAGTATATCGCAATACGGGATTCACCAACTACAGCGTATTCTCGTTGTGGGATACCTATCGCGCCGCACATCCGCTTTACACGCTGGTGCAACCCGAACGTGTGCCCGACATGATAAAATCCATGCTGGCCATTTATCAGCAACAGGGAAAACTTCCGATTTGGGCGCTGATGGGCTGCGAAACCGATTGTATGGTGGGCTATAGTGCAGTGCCTGTGGTTGCCGATGCTATTTTCAAAAATTTTGAAGGAATTGATACTGAACTGGCCTTCGAAGCCATGAAAGCATCGGCCACACGCGACGATTATGGCATGAAATACATGAAACAAATGGGATTTATTCCGGCCGATAAAGAAAAAGAATCGGTATCGAAAGCGCTGGAATACGCTGTTTCGGACTGGTGTATCGCACAACTGGCACAAAAACTCGGCAAGAAAGAAGACTTCGAATACTTTTCGAAAAGAGCAAAAGCTTATCAGGCATATTACGATAAGGCCACTGGTTTTCTGCGTCCGAAATTAGCAAACGGACAGTTTAAAAGTCCGTTCAATCCTTTGGAGTCGATACACGGCGAAGGTGATTACACCGAAGGAAATGCGTGGCAATATGCGTGGCTGATTCCTCAGGACGTGGAAGGAATGATAAAACTATACGGTGGCGAAAAACGCTTTGTGCAAAAGCTCGACAGCCTGTTTGTAATTCAGGGCGAAATGGGCGCACAGGCTTCACCCGATATTTCAGGTTTGATAGGTCAGTACGCACATGGCAACGAGCCGAGTCACCACATTGCGTACCTGTATGCCTATGCCGGACAACAGTGGAAAACGGCTGAAAAGGTGCGCTACATTATGGATATTATGTACCACGATCAACCTGCCGGACTGAGCGGAAACGAAGACTGCGGACAGATGTCGGCCTGGTATGTGCTTTCGGCCATGGGCTTTTATCCTGTGAATCCGGCTGCGGGTTGTTTTGTGTTCGGGTCGCCGCTGTTTGAGGAAATGACACTCTCGCTTCCCGGTTCGAAATCGTTCAAAATAACCGCAAAAAACAACAGTCCGAAAAACATTTACATTCAATCGGTAAAACTAAACGGAAAGAAATACGCCAATTCATTTATTAGTTACAAGGAAATTGTAAAAGGCGGAACGCTTGAATTTGTAATGGGCGAAAAGCCCAATAAGAAGTTTGGAAGTAAACTGAAAAATCGCCCGGAATCTCGAGTGTATTGACGACGCAATTCAACCTGACACGCTTGTATAATTAGTCGAGCCTTAAAAAGCCCATTTTCGTATTATATTATTGTTGATTTGGTAAAAGATAGCTTTTATCAAGTCAACAATTTGTATTTTAAATTCGAGCCAAAAAGATGATTTCCATTTATTCATCATCCTTTTGAAGTTAAATGCAGCTGCTGCA
>SAAO01000116.1 GCA_009929375.1 Bacteroidia bacterium | reverse complement strand
AAAAAAACGCCCGAGCTGATAGCTTCGGGCGTTTTTTTGTTTTAGTAACCGTTATCGTGCTAACCACAATTCAGGATTCTGAATAGAAGTATCTCTATAAATCATCAGATACAACTCGGTTTTATTGTCATTTTCGGTATCGACAAATATTTTACCAATTCTCTGTTTGGTCGACACCTTATCGCCCTCTTTCACATAAATCTCCGTCAGGTTAGAATAAACGGTGCGGTAGTTACCATGTTTCACAATCACCGCGCTATTGCTGCCTGGCACCATAAAACACTGCGTTACCACGCCTTCAAACACCGCGCGTGCTGATGAGCCCGAAGGCGCTTGTATGTAAATACCTTTATTATTAGTGGTTACATGTTTCAATACCGGATGTGGTTGCACGCCAAAATGGCCACTAATAAAGCCTTTTTCCACCGGTAATGGCAATCTTCCTTTATTCCGTTCAAAATTACCAGCTATCAACTTTTCGTCCTTACTCATTTCGAATGTGGTAGGAACCGGTTTACCGCTCTCTTTAGCCGATTCGTTGGCAGCCTGTCTACGGCGCTCTTCATCTTTACGAATTTCGGCTGCAATTAATTTCTGAATCTTATTATTCAGTTCATTCGCTTGGCGTTGCTGTTTTTTCTGTTGGTCTTTCAACTTCTTCTCTTTTTTCTGAAGTTGTGTCAACATCTTACTTTCCTGTTGGCGATCAGTTTCAAGCTTTTTGGCTTCCCGTTCTTTTTCGGTCAACACACGTTCTTTTTTATCCACATCATTGGTCAGATTTTTTTCTTTCACTGCCAACTGAGCGGTCACACGCTGAATTTCGAACGCCTGTTTTTTACGATAATCGCTAAACTCTTGTAGGTAACGGAAACGGCGATACGCCTGTCCCGCATTATCGGAAGAGAGAATAAACAACAGCGGCGAAAAATGGTTACGACGCACATGTGTTTCGCGTATTAATTTGGCATAATCAGCTTTCAAATAGCGTAAACGCTCTTCGAGTTGTTGCTTCTCGGTACGCAACACGCCAATATTTCTTTC
>SAAO01000115.1 GCA_009929375.1 Bacteroidia bacterium | reverse complement strand
AAACAGAATTTTAAGTAAACACTAGCCTTGAAGGTTTTAAACTAAAAGAATTATGAACAAAAAAGAACGCATACTGTGGGCCGACGACGAAATGGACTTGTTGCGTCCATACATCATTTTTTTAGAAGGAAAAGGCTACGAAGTGATAACCGCCACCAATGGACAAGATGCCATCACGCATTGTAAAAAAGAACGCTTCGATATCGTTTTTTTGGACGAAAATATGCCTGGTTTAAGTGGCTTAGAAACCTTAACGCACATCAAACAAATAGACCCTTCGGTACCTGTGGTAATGATTACCAAAAGCGAAGAGGAAAATATTATGGATATGGCCATTGGCAACAAAATTGCCGATTATTTGATAAAACCGGTCAATCCGAACCAAATTCTACTGGCGCTCAAAAAACATATTCACAAAAAAGAGATTATCGCGGAGCAAGTGTCGTCGAACTACCGCGCAGAATTTATGCAAATTGGGATGCAGATGAGCGATTCACTCTCATTCGAGGAATGGAAAGAACTCTATAAAAAACTAGTTTACTGGGAACTTGAATTGAACGATACCGAAACGGGTATGCACGAAATGTTGGCTGCTCAAAAAACAGAAGCTAATGGCATTTTTGCCAAATATATTCGCCAGAATTATCCGCTTTGGTTCGAACATCCCGAGGAACGTCCATTGATGAGCCCTGATATTTTCAAAAAGCGCATTTTCCCGTTATTAGATCAAGGCGAAAAAGTTTTTTTAGTCGTGATAGACAATTTTCGACTCGACCAATGGCAGGTGATTAAAGAACTGTTAGGCGAATTTTACACCATGGAGCAAGAGGAACTCTATTGTACCATTCTGCCAACCGCCACGCAATACGCACGTAACGCCATTTTTTCGGGTTTAATGCCGTTGCAAATAAAAGAACTTTACCCCGACTTGTGGGTGGAAGAAGAGGACGAAGAAGGTAAAAATATGAACGAAGAGGCTTTGATTCAAACGCAATTGGACCGTTTTCGTCGAAAAATACCATTTTCGTACCACAAAGTAAACAAC
>SAAO01000114.1 GCA_009929375.1 Bacteroidia bacterium | reverse complement strand
CCCAGGATACGATCACATCACCTCCGCCATCGGTGCGGCACAAATCGGTTGGTACGGCACAGCGATGCTCTGCTACGTTACCCCAAAAGAGCACCTAGGGCTGCCCAACCGTGAAGACGTCAAAGAAGGCATCATCGCCTACAAAATCGCCGCCCACGCCGCCGATCTTGCCAAAGGCTTTCCAGGAGCACAAATCCGTGACAACGCCATGAGCAAAGCCCGCTTTGAATTTCGTTGGTACGACCAGTTTAACATCGGCTTCGACCCAGACCGAGCACGTGAATACCACGACAAAACCTTGCCCGTAGAAAGTGCCAAAGTAGCGCATTTTTGCTCCATGTGCGGCCCAAAATTCTGCTCCATGAAAATCTCACAAGACGTTCGTGACTATGCCGCTAAAATCGGCGCGGAAGATGTGAATGTTGCGTTAGAAAAAGGCTTGGAAGAGCAAGCAGAGCAGTTTAAAAAAAGTGGCGGACAGATTTACATGTAAAGAGTTTAAGCCCTTGAAAGAGAGGGCTAAAACCCCATTGTCTAATTTTACAACCCATTTTTTATTGCCATTTGAATAATAGGTGCAACGGTACCCTCATTGATATTACGTTCCTGACAATATTTTGATTGAAGCCAGACCGAAAGTTGCTTTTGACCTTTACTTGCATTACAGCCACAACAACAAAGAGCAATATTTTCCCGTGTAATTATCTTAGCATCATTAATAATATGCTCCCAACTTGCAGTAGTTTTTTTTGAAACTTTTATAGATGTAAATGGGATACCACAATAAACACATTTCTTATCTCTTTCTCGCACTTCATCTTCTAGCCATTTAGGAATGTTCCAATTATTTGCCATTATTCGATTTACTCCATATACATTTATTACGAGGGCTAAACTTTTAACTTTCAACCATTAATCCTCTATTTTGTACTTTAAATTTTAGCTAAATTTCGTATAGAGAGCTTTACATGTAAAGCTCTCTATTTTACTTCATGATGCGGATTATTCTCACCTCTAGGGATAAGTTCATCCATATTCTCTCCACCCACAAAATACGCC
>SAAO01000113.1 GCA_009929375.1 Bacteroidia bacterium | reverse complement strand
ACACTCTTCGCTCGACAATCTGACGCCAGAAGAATTTGCACTGAAACTTTTGAGCAATTACTGACATTTCCTGTGCGCGAAAACAGGGGGCAGGTCATTGATTCCCCCTCTTTTGAAATAACAGCAAGTTCTAACATTTACCATTATTTTGTCTTGATTATATCACTATATGAACAATTTTGCCATTATTTTTGTTGATGCGTCAGGAAATACCGTCACCTTGCATTAAACATCGCTCAAGAGACTGAGGGGCTATCTTTATAACCTGCTTGTCCTTAACTGTGGTGGTGAGTCGGTTCAGCTGGCTTTTTTGTTTTGTAACTGCCTATGATTTTCCTCTCGGTTAAATACAATCACGCTTTTTTGTGCTACACTGAAGAAAAGATCAGGGAGGTAACCGCATGAACAATAGGGCGTTCGCTTTCGATTGCATAAACCGACTGTTACAGGCAGAAAAACTGAATGACGCGACCATTCAAATCCTTGTGGATGGGGCCGAATGCAAACGCCTCTTCAACTGCGTTAGAAATTCGGCGGTACTTAAGGAAGTTCCTTCAAATACTACAGAAGAGGACTTGACGGCATTATGTAAGGATGGCACATGTCAGCCACGGTATTACAGAGAAAAAGTGACTGTCGCCGGGCGCACCTTTCTGATCACGAATTACTGGTATGGTCCAAACACGCGAATGCCAGACAATCGTACACCGTTTTCCGCGTGGGTCGATAGCATAATTTAATAACATTGGTTTTCTGAGCGCCTATCAAATGATAGGCGCTTTTTTCGTGAGTAGCGTTCTTTCATTGGTTATTCTCATGAACTTTCGAAGCATTCGAATAGCGCCACTTTTCCGCATACATTATATCAATGTTGACGTCCTATTTGTTGGATATACAGAAAACATAATCACTTTGAGTAAAAACATATTCACTTGGTTTTTTGCACATAAATAAACCAGAAGTCAACAACAATGACTTCCGGTCGATTGTTTTCTAACATCCATGGTATAGAATATTTATTGACTTTTGTGTTTCAGTAAGTACCGGTGTTCTCGTAAGGTA
>SAAO01000112.1 GCA_009929375.1 Bacteroidia bacterium | reverse complement strand
GGCATCGTAAATAGCAAAGGCAGAGTTTGATATGACAGTATTCTCATCTAAAAAACCAATAGGAATATAGTCTCGGCTTTCAGAAGATACACTTGGGATAATAATTGAATCTGTCATATTCTCGATAAACTCACGAAACTGGTGCGGCCGTTCCGCCAGTTTACGTCCTGCAATGTCAGAGCTTTTTAGACGAACTTCACGGGTTTTCGACATTCTTTCGGCTATAAAAGGATTATTGATTGCTCTATCCAAATCGTTGTCCGAAATCCAAAAACAAAATCTCTCTTCGCCCCTAATAAACTCCTGAGACCCCATGATTCTTTTTACCAAATCGTAGTCATACGGGTAGTTTGCGATAAACTCATCTCTATCTGTTCGTGACATTAAAAGGTTACCATTGTCATATGGCATACAACCGAAACATATTTTCGGCAGCCCCTTAGGCGTAGAGCTGTTTTTAAAGACAATTGTATTGCTGCCTGCTGTGAGATAAGGATTTATATTGTTTGCCAATTCAAAGGTCTCGTCCTTGTAAAGTTTCCTTTTTCCGGAAAACTCGTTTGATATACCAATTATTGCAACCGTTACTCCTGCATTGTACTTTGCATTATTGGACCATTTGAAAGAGGTATATGCAAAAAATATGGTGAGCTTGAGATTATATATATATGGCCAGAGCATACTTACCTGTTCGCCCTGACAAATAGAATTTGTGGATACAAAAGCACATTTGATATTTTTGTTTTGAATAAATTTTGCAGCTTTCCAAAACCATGCAGCAATGTAATCAAGCGTTTTTTTATCCGTCAATTCAGCCAACGCCATTTCCATATCATCTTTTTGACTTTCATTCTGAATTTTACTTCCCAGATACGGGGGATTTCCCATAATATACACTTCTTCGTCTGGTGTATGCGGGCAAACGGTATTCCAATCGAGCCGGCAGGCATTACCGTTTACAATATGCCCGCTGTGGCGGAGAGGCAGCGCATCCACATGTGCCTGAAAGCGACTTTCGAACAGTTTATTCATCTGGTGCTCGGCCAGCCACAGCGAGAGCGTGGCGGTTTCGTGAGCAAATTCTTCCAAC
>SAAO01000069.1 GCA_009929375.1 Bacteroidia bacterium | reverse complement strand
AAGTGTTATCAATACATGTAGTCAATAAAATGAATTTTGCCCGAACAGAAAAATACCTAATTGAAATAGCAAATAGATTTAAGTTGGAATAATTGTATGCTTGAATTTTGCTAAATATATTTAAGCAAGGTTTTTTACCTGGCTGTCAATTCAATTACTCAAATCTCACTATTTCAAAAGCTAAATAATTAATGTAATGAAATCAAGATGTTTAAATAATTTGTTTTGTGTACTGGTTTTAATTGTTTCATTATTTTCATGTTCAAGCGATGAGCTTAAGTTGTCGTTAGAAATATCGGGAGATAACCGATCAGAGATGGAGAAAGTTTTAGAACATTATAAAAGCCATGATGCATTAAAATACAAAGCTGCGTGTTTTCTGATCGAAAATATGAAATATCATTTTAGCACACAGATAGTTGAGAGTTATGATCCATTGATAGATACATTGGCTATGCGTGCCGATTCAATTTACTATTCGCTGGTGTCAGTGCTTCCCGATAGCCTGCACTCAGCGAAAAGTTTGATGGATAGTCTTCGTGTGCGCGATACAGCATTTCGCGAAAAGATTCAGGCTCTGACATTTTTAAATCCCGTTGTTCGTAAAGAAACTGTAAATGATTTGCTGCTGTTGGATGCCGATTTTTTGATTGCGCATATCGATAATGCTTTTATCCGGTGGAAACAATCTACATTATGCAGGGATATAGATTTTGATACATTCTGTGAATATATTCTGCCGTATCGTTCGTTGCAATACTACCCGATTGCAGAGTCAGGTGAGGAGCTCGCCCGGCTGTTATCGAAGTATGTGAATACAGATGAGAAATTGTCGGTTGCTACAGCCATTGAGCGCTATAATACTACTGTTTCCCGACTACATTGGTTTATGGGTCAGTATCCGTTTAAAGATTATATTGGGATGAATGAACTTTTTTTCAGGGGATTTCACGATTGTGTGGAAATAGCACATTACGGCGCTGTGGGGCTAAGAGCTTGTGGGGTTCCGGTAGCTATCGAGTTCAATTCTGCTTACAGGTCTTTAGAGGGTAGGCACTACCACTGTTCTGTAAAAGATTCGCTCGGACGTTCGTGGACTTTTTCACCCGAGTCAGAGATTCCTGTGCTTCGAAATGAAAAATTTGCTGATGACGGGGTAATGAATATTTACAGACATACTTTTGCAGCCAATACCAATACTCCTTTTTTTATCAGAAATAAGGATGAATATATACCTGAACCTCTTAACAGTCCATGTATTGTTGATGTGAGTGCTGAGATTATCAATACAATAGAATTATCGCTTGATTGCAAAATTCCCCTGAATAACAGATTAGTTTATCTGGCTACTTTTAGTAGGGGTGCCAACGGACTGATTCCTGTAACCTGGGCAAAAGTGAATCGTATAAAAAACAAGGCACTTTTTGAGAATGTTATCCCCGATCGTGTGTATTTTCCGGTGTATTACGATGGTTCAACTCCCGTAAGTTTTGGAAATGCTTTTTTGGTATGTTCAGATAGTACGAATCGTAAAGGTTACAAAAAGCTGGACTTCGGAAAAAACGAAGAATGCATAGAATTTCCAGTTGATATACTGCGTAAGTACCCTCAAAAGCCGTCCATGAAAAAAGTTGCCGACGATTTGGTCGGAAGCGTAGTGTTAGGTTCAAATGATTCGAAATTCATGACCTATGACACTTTAGCAATAATCACCGCCCCTCCGGGTCCGTATTTTCAGGATTTGAAGTTGAAGAACACGAAACCCTATCTGTTTTACAGGATTAAAACAACAGATAAAGCACCCTATGCAAATTTTTCGGAGGTGGAGTTTCTGACTGCGCGTAAGTATGGTTATAAAAACATAATCAAAGCCACACCATTGCCACGTTTCGGAAAAGGAAGCCCGATTATTGCAGATTCCGGATTGGTGCGTCTGCTCGACGATTCTCTGGATAATATTAAATGGAAAGCCGAGTATGATAGAAATATGGAAACAGCACCTTCGGTTTATCCGACTATTAACTTTAAGCTGCCTAAAGCGCAGGTTGTGACTTGTTTGCGCTTTTGTCCAAAGAATGCAAATAATGGTATAGAGCCCGGGGATATATATGTGCTCCGAAGTTGGAAAAATGGAAAATGGAGTGAAGAACTCAACGTAAGAGCGCATTCACAATATATTCGGATAAAAGGCCTTAAAACAAATCGTTTGTATTGGCTCCGGAATGAAACAACAGGGAAGGAAGAGATGCCGTTTGTTATTGATAAAAAGGGTAAACAACGATTTGTCTATCTGGATAATATCCTTGAATTATGAACGAAAGATCAAAAAAATACAAATGTCTGAAAACCATATTAAAATGTTTTGTTTTTTTTATGTTGGTGATTTTGCTGGCGATTTTTATGAGAGTGTTTCTCTTTTCCACTTTTGTAATTCCAAGTCCATCAATGGAGCCTGCTTTGTGGTGTGGCGATAGGATTGTGGTAAATAAGCTCATACCCGGGCCACGGATATTCAGGAATCTGGATTTTGTGGAGAAAGGTGAGCGACCTGATATGTTTCGGATAAAAGGCATACGATCAGTACGGCGAAACGATATATTGGTTTTTAATTTTCCTTATACCGATTGGAATAAGTTGGGTTTTTCGCCCGATGTCTTTTATGTGAAGCGCTGTGTAGCCATTCCGGGCGATACTTTTAAGATTGAAAACGGAATGTATAAAGTATCGGGTGTGGGTGATACGCTTGGTAATGCAGATATGCAGTTGCAAATATCCCGTATGCCCGATAATGAACTGAATAAGGATATGTTTCACTGCTTTCCGTATCACAGTGATTTTAATTGGAATATGAAAAACTTTGGTCCGCTGTATATACCCCGAAAAGGAGATACAATCACCGTGGATTTACGAATTTTTCATCTGTATTCAAAACTTATTGAATATGAAACAGGTAAAACCACAGCCGTCAGGAGTCAACAGGTTTATCTTGATAATAAGCCATTAATGCAATATGTTTTTACGCTTAATTATTACTTTATGGCCGGCGATTTGGTTCTCGATTCCCGCGATTCCCGTTACTGGGGCTTATTGCCCGAAGACCATATAGTTGGTAAGGCGTCAATAATATGGAAATCTGTAGATACTAATACAGAGAAAATCCGTTGGGATAGGGTGATGAAATTTATCAGATAGCCAGGCATTTCTTTTTTTTGATCAGGTTTTGTTGTTAACGGGCGAAGGCAGGTTCATTTGAATCAACATTTGATAAATTGCCCTTTAGTTTCTCGCTTCGCTTCGGGATCAAAAGGTCATTCAGATACATAAAGTGTCGTCATTAATAATTGTTGATGCTTGAAAGTGTTTGATGCAAAGTACGCTAAGATTTCCAGCCTCTAAAGGGGGCTAATTTATATATAAGAAAATAAGAATTGGAACGCGGATTTACGCTGACTAAGCGGATATTCACTGATTTAATATAAAAAAGGATCTAAACGCGGATTTAATCCCCGATAAATCGGGTAAGATTTACGAACGGGATCTTAATCATTAACTTCGTTGGTCTTCGATTTCAACTTGTAGGAACCAGCGGTCATCGACCAAAGGGAGATAATATAAATCTGTTTTAAAATCAGCTTAGTCAGCGTCTCCCGTTGAGACGGGACGTCGAAATACTCCGTCCGCGTTCTATTATCTTTATAATATTCAAACTTATATAAACTCTATTATTGATATATTTTCACCACATATGGAACATCCCGCGTATCGGGAGATACAGTAGTTTTGAAAACAAAAGAAAAGACTAAGAACACATAGGATTATCCCGAATGTCGGGACAATTTCAGAGCGATAAAAGTATTGTCAGATACTTTTACTATGTGAACTAAGTCTTTTTCCTCAATTATTTCTATGTGTTCTATTGTGTTAGAAATATATCATTAAATATTTGAACGAACTTAATATGTTTAAAACTGCCAAACTAATACTTCTTGTTTCTTTTTTACTCATTTTTACCACTGTTTTTGCGCTAAACCCCACTCTGGCAAACGATGTGGTAAGTGCAAAGTATTTTTGGTTTTATATTTCCATTGGTTTAGCCGCATTTGCTATAGCTTTTTTTTCGTTGTTTTTTAGTGAATTCAGAATCAGTTTTCAATTTTCAGACCTTTTACCTTTTCTGTTTGTATTGGTTGGCTTGCTTCCGTTCCTTACAGGTTCGGAGGCAGTCAATACCAAAATTATGCTGTTGGTTTTGTTGTTTGTACTCTACATTTATTTCCGGTTGGTGCTTTCAGTAGTGAAAGTCTCTGAATATGTTTTTTGTCTGTTTTTGATTCTTACGGCACTGGTCGAAAGTATCTGGGGCTTACGGCAGCTTTATGGCTTTATTCCTTCACAACACAGCTTCTTCCTGCTTACAGGTTCATTTTTCAACCCGGGCCCTTTTTCAGGTTATCTGGCTATGGTTACACCCATGGCGTTTTATTATCTCTTGTCCGACTATAAAGTCTGGAATCGGAAATTCAACCTGCAATATGGCTTGTTTTATTTGCGTTGGATTATTTCTGCCGTGACTCTTGTTGCTGTCCTACTTGTATTGCCTGCAGCCATGAGTCGTGCTGCGTGGTTGGCAACTATTGGAGGATGTGGAGTGGTGTTATTTCTGAAAATCAAACATAAGCTCAGGATTAAAGAATTTGTTCAAAAATATCGTGTGCGAATATTGAAAGTTGCAGGAGTTGTCTTTGTGCTTTTGATAGCGGGAATATGGGGAATGTACAGCTTGAAAAAAGACTCGGCCGATGGTAGGATATTGATCTGGAAAAACACAATTACGGCTATCGCTAAAAATCCCGGGGGAGTGGGCATTGGCAATTTTGCCGGTGCTTACGGTAAGCAACAGGCCGGTTACTTTCAATCGGGTAGGGGAACCGAACAGGAAGAACTGGTGGCCGGAAATCCGGAATATGCATTTAATGAGTATTTGCAAATTGGTCTTGAAACCGGTCTTGCAGGCTTGTTGCTGTTTCTGTTTTGGTGGTGGGCTTTTGCTTATACAGTCGTTACCCGGGCTATCGGGCGTATAAAGAGTGGAACAATGCAAAAACCTTGTTTTCAATGAATCTCTATACGGATGTGAAAGGCAGGTATGCAGAGCTTGAGCCATTGCTGACCGATAATGTTGAATTCCTGTTTCAGTATGGGCAAATCCTTTCGAAAACAGGAGATTATACCCAAAGTAACGAAGTGCTAAAGCGTGCTGTACGCATTAGTTGCGATCCGATGCTTTATAATATCATGGGCAAAAACTATCAAAGTTTAGCGTTTTATCCGGGTCTTAGTTCAACACTTAAGTCGGAGTACATTCGCCACTCAGAGCAGAGTTTCAGAATGGCAACCCACATTGTACGCAACAGGCTTTATCCGTATTATTTACTTACAAAATTATACGCACAATGTGGTAACACACCCATGGCCATTGAAACCGCCCGCATTGTGCTGCAAAAAGAACCCAAAGTACATTCGCCTGCCATCGACGAAATGAGGGAAGAAGTTCGCAAAATAATTGCATCCGGCGACAGTGTTGCAACAGAATTGAGACAGAATTGAAAGGTATTTTAACTTGGTTGGTTTGATTAATATACTTAAATTTGCCAAATCGTTAAATTGATAACCAATTAGTATTAATACAGGAAAAAGGGGCGGAATAATTGTTAACACTCGCAAAGTACCCGACAATAGCCTCCGCCCCGGCTTCCTCTTAAAACCGAAGAAGTACGGCACAAAAGTAGAAAAAAAGATTGAGAAACTCAGA
>SAAO01000111.1 GCA_009929375.1 Bacteroidia bacterium | reverse complement strand
AACTATGCCCGCTAACGACCGAGGCTATGGGCTTGGGCGGGCTGCGGGCGAATTTCCTGTCGTGAAACGACAAAAGGAAATGCGGGCGCAAAGACTGCCTGAAGCACATTAGCCGCCCAAAGCGCATAGGCGTGTGTTATGTGTAGCTTTTTTCTATTCGTTATCAGTCGATTGTCTTGTTGGTTTAGTAAACTTTATTTTCTTTCCTTTCCAATAAGTCATGTTACCTGAAGCGTCCATAAATGAGAAAGAAACTTCATAATTTAAACCATCGTCAAATATAAATGCGCCTGAACACATTCCATGTCCAACCTCAATTTTGTTCTTATTAGGTTGAATATAATAAGTACATTCAATTCCAGATTTCATATTTGTCACAGTCGTTTTTACAATGATTTCTGAGCTGTCTTTGACAACTGATTTAAAAACCACATGAGTCGAAGGTCCACAACCATAATAATAAAGCTTTTTCTCTGTCTCTTTTGGTATCGAACTAACGAAAGGTTTCTCTGTGTCGTTACCGCTTGTTACTTTAAATTTGATTGGTTCCCATTCTTTTGTCTCAGAGTTATAGCGATTCAGTGATTCAGATTCAGGTAAATTGTCGATTTGAATCTCGTAGTCTAAACCAGCTTCTAGCAAAGTATCTGGTTTCAAAACAGCTTGAGTTAAATGGTACTGACCAATGCAGGTTTCAATT
This sequence comes from Bacteroidia bacterium, assembly GCA_009929375.1. GTDB lineage: Bacteria > Bacteroidota > Bacteroidia > Bacteroidales > Paludibacteraceae > Paludibacter. Next base: position 405 of record SAAO01000111.1, on the reverse strand, counting down.
ACTTTCAGGCCAATTTTCTTTTCTCCAGATTTCAAATACACCGGATACTTTTTATTCAAATCAGATATAATAGTCTGGCTGTCTCCGTACCCTTCAATTACAATAATAGAGTTCTGTCTCAAAGTCTTTCCGGTTGGAAAAACTGAAAGTCCATTACTCTCACAGTCTGCGTAAACATAAGCTGTCAAAAAGAGTATTATAATTGTCGATATAACTGTCTTCATTTTTTTTAAAGTTACACATAACGACCGAGGCTATGGGCACGGGCGGTTTGCGGGAGTATTCGCTGTCGCACAGCGACAAGGCAAATGCGGGCGCAAAGACTGCCAGAAGCACATTAGCCGCCCAAAGCGCATAGGCGTGTGTTGAACTAAATTCCCTCCGGGAAGAGCTTTAAATTGCTAA